>NZ_JALBWV010000053.1 GCF_022678645.1 Saccharopolyspora soli
TGACACAGGGCTACTCATAGCTGGTCCGCCTCCAATTCCGCCTCTCCGCGATTCACAGTGGTGGTTGCGTGCAGCCCAATTCTCCCGTTGCGTGGTTTCTCGTGGCTGGCTTGCGTCACAGTCCCCTGAGGTGCGGTTGAGGAGGACTGAGGTTGACACAGGGCTACTCATAGCTGGTCCGCCTCCAATTCCGCCTCTCCGCGATTCACAGTGGTGGTTGCGTGCAGCCCGAATCTCCCGTTGCGTGGTTTCTTGTAGCTGGCTTGCGTCACAGTCCCCTGAGGTGCGGTTGAGCGGAGGACCGAGGTTGACACAGGGCTACTCATGCCTCCAGCTTGCCGCCTCGCAGCGATCAGCGAAATGGCATGATTGCCAACATTCGATAGAATCACGCCATGCATCGGGTGGTCGTACTGGCGCTGGACGGCGTGTACCCGTTCGAACTCGGCATTCCCAGGCGGGTTTTCGGCAGCGCCGGGGATCGCTACGAGGTGCTCACCTGCACTGTCGACGGGCGGTCGGTGCGCAGCGACGCCGACTTCGCGATCGTCGCCGAGCACGGCCCGGAAGTGTTGCGCACCGCCGACACCGTGGTGATCCCGCCGTACGACGTGAACCGGATCACCGCTGAGCTCCCGCAGCCGGTCGCCGATGCCCTGGCGCTGATCCGGCCTGGCACGCGCATCGTGTCGATCTGCACGGGTGCCTTCATCCTGGCGGCGACCGGACTGCTCGACGGCCGCCCGGCAACCACGCACTGGTGCCTGGTCGAACCGTTCCGGCAACTGTTCCCCGATGTGCGGTTGGATCCGGACGTCCTCTTCGTCGACGACGGTGACGTGCTCACTTCCGCTGGCGCGGCCTCGGGTGTCGACGTGTGCTTGCACATCGTGCGTACCGACCACGGCAGCGAGGTGGCCAACCAGGTGGCGCGCAGGTGCGTCGTGCCTCCGTGGCGGGACGGCGGTCAAGCGCAGTACATCGAGCAGCCGCTTCCGGAACCGTCGGAACTCGGCACCGCGCCGACCCGCGATTGGGCCACCGCGAACCTCCACCTGCCGCTGACGTTGACCGATCTCGCTGAGCACGCGCGGATGAGCGGCCGCACGTTCGCCCGCCGGTTCCGCGACGAGGTGGGCGTCAGCCCCGGCCGGTGGCTCATCCAGCGACGCGTCGCCAGGGCCCGCCACCTGCTCGAATCCACCGACCTGTCGATCGACCAGATCGCCACCCAGGTCGGCTTCGCCACCGCCGCGTCGCTGCGCCAACACCTGCACGCCGCCATCGGAGTCTCGCCGCTGGCCTACCGCCGCACCTTCCGAGCCGGAGTCTGAGCTTCTGGCTTCTCCCCGGCGTTCCGCTGTTGGTGTCCTCGCGGCGGCTCACCGAGATCGCGGTGAATCTCTCGGTGTGATCGGTGTCTCCACTGATTGGCCAGTCCTGCCGATGAGTTTGCCCGGCCCGCGCGGTCCAACCATCGTCAAGGCGGTCTTACCGTCATCAAGAGCGCAGGAGGAACCGCGTGGAACAGCTGCTGAGAGTCCAGAACTTCAACGTCTCGCGGGACGGATTCGGTGCCGGTGAAAACCAGAGCCTCGAAAGGCCGTTCGGCCACGCAGACCCTGGTGACATGTTCGCGTGGGCTGGCGCCACGGCGAGCTGGCCCATGCGCACCGACCCCGGCGGAAGCCGCGGCCTCGACGACTACCTGACGCGCGACTACGACCGCAACATCGGCGCCGAGATCATGGGCCGCAACAAGTTCGGCCCGCAACGCGGCCCCTGGCAGGACCACGACTGGCTCGGCTGGTGGGGCGACGAGCCACCGTTCCGCACGCCGGTATTCGTGCTGACCCACCACGAGCGTCCTTCGTTCACCCTCTCCGACACCACGTTCCACTTCGTCGACGGCGATCCGGCCACAGTCCTCGATCAGGCGCGGGACGCGGCGCAGGGCAAGGACGTCCGGCTCGGCGGCGGAGCTACCACCATCCGCCAGTTCCTCGACGCCGACCTCGTCGACACCATGCACGTGGCGGTCTCGCAGGTGGAGCTCGGATCCGGGTCGCGACTCTGGGAGTCACCCGATGAGCTGCTCGACCGGTTCCACCTCGACGTCGTGCCCAGCCCGAGCGGCGTGACCCACCACCTGTTCTGGCGAAAGTGACCGGCTCTGGGCCTGCAGGGCGGCGATCAGCAGAGGACCCGTGGACGCGCACGGGCTGGTAGGGCTGAACTCAGCCCTACCGATCTCCGGGAATTCCTCGTCGGTGAGCACCTGGACGGCCCCTGCACTTCCCGCCTGAGCCCCAAGATCCCCACGACAGCAGTCCACTCAGCCCATATGTGCTGCGGCGCCCCCGAGCAGCAACAGGTGCTGCAGCAAACCGCACGTTGCGCCTACGCCCTGAACGCGCCTACGTCGAAAATTCGACCGCGACGAAGTTTCCACCCCCGGACAGCAGTCGAACGAGTTCGACTGGGTGTGGGAGTCACTGGATCTCGAAATCCACTCCACATTGGATGAGATCGTCGCCGCACCGGCGCAGACCCTGCTGACTTCTCGCGGGATCGTGGCGCCTTGGCGTGGACGAAGTTCGCGTTCTCGCCGAAGGAGCGAAACCCCTCCCGATCGCAGGTCCAGCAACGAAGTCGGCCACTTCCAGAACGCCGTCGACCCGCCAGATCCCAAAGCCCCAGCCACCACGGCGCCCTTCCGGCGCTGGCCGCGCCGGGGATCAGCGGAGCTCGGTCAGGCGCTCGACGGCTTTGCGGGCCGTGGTCCGCAGGTCCTCCGGCTTCGCGTCGCCGAACATCATGCGGCGCAGCTGCGGCACCGCCAGCGGCCAGCTGATCATTCCGTTCGACAGCAGTGCGAGCATCCCCGGATCGATCTCGTCGGTGACCTTGCCGCTCTCCTGGGCACGGCGGATGTCGGCGGTCTCCTCCTGGTAGCGCGTGCTGCGGTCGGACTGGGGCACAACGCCGGAGTCGCCGCGTTCCAAGGACTCCCACAGCAACAGCCGCAACGCGTGCGGGTTCGCGACGTGGTACGCGGCGAGCCGGTCGACGTAACCCGGCAGGTCGTCGCCCTCGATCGGCACCTTGACGGCCAACTCGTCCATCGTTCGTTCCAGCACTGCCGAGAACAGCGCGTCCTTGCTGCCGAAGTAGGCGTAGATCAGCTGCTTGTTCGCCCGCGCCTGCTTGGCGATCCGGTCGACGCGCGCGCCAGCGATGCCGTGGGCGGCGAACTCGGCG
This sequence comes from Saccharopolyspora soli, assembly GCF_022678645.1. Taxonomy (GTDB): domain Bacteria; phylum Actinomycetota; class Actinomycetes; order Mycobacteriales; family Pseudonocardiaceae; genus Saccharopolyspora; species Saccharopolyspora soli. The sequence continues at coordinate 3,262 of NZ_JALBWV010000053.1, forward strand.
ACCGCAGCCTGGAAGATCCGGTCCTTGGTGGCTTCGGCATTGCTGGGCACAACCAAACTGTACGCCGCAACCAGCTAGGCCAGCCGGAATCCCGCGTTGTTGGTCAGTTTTCGCCGTCGCACCAACACCAATGCTCGCACTCACGAACTGGCGCGGGGTTTCGCGCGGACGTGCATGCGTTCACCCTGCGGTCCGAACAGGCTGAGGATCTCGACCGGCTCCTCGCCAGTGCTGCCGAACCAGTGCGGCAGCCGGGTGTCGAACTCGGCGGCCTCCCCCACCTTGAGCACGACGTCGTGCTCCGCGAGCACCAGCCGCAGCTTCCCGCTCAGCACGTACAGCCACTCGTAGCCCTCGTGCGTGCGTGGATCGGGTTTGCTGCGAGCGGTGCCCATGACCATCTTGAACGCCTGCAGTCCGCCGGGTTGCTGGGTCAGCGCCACCACCGTCATGTCCCGGTGCTTGACCGGCTTCAACCGCACCCGCGGATCGCCGACCGGCGGCGCGCCGACCAGTTCGTCCAAGGGCACCTGGTGGGCGTGCGCGATCGGCAGCAGCAGCTCCAGGCTCGGCCTCCGCAGGCCGGATTCCAGCCGGGACAACGTGCTGACCGAGATCCCGGTGGTCTCCGACAGCGCCGCGAGAGTGCATTTGCGCTGCTGGCGGATCCGCTTGAGCCGAGGTCCAACAGCGGCGAGGACGTCTTCCATTCCCCAATTGCAGAAACAGCAACAAGATTTGTCAACCCGACCGGCTCGAGCGCATGGTCGGTGCCAGGAGGTGTTCAACATGGAAGACGTACTCGTCATCGGGGGTGGCGCTGGCGGGCTGAGCGCCGCGCTCATCCTGTCCAGGGCTCGCCGCCGGGTGCTGGTGGTCGACTCGGGCGAACCCCGGAACGCGGTCGCGCAGCAGGTGCACGGGTTCATCTCGCGGGATGGCACGCCACCAGCGGAGCTGCTGGCTGCTGGCCGGGCGGAGGTCGAGCGCTACGGCGGGCGGGTTGCCGCGGGCGAAGTGCGCGCGGTTCGGCGCGACGGCAGCGGCTTCGAAGTCGAGCTGGCCGACCGCACGGTGCGGGCCCGTCGGGTGGTCGTGGCAACCGGCCTGCGCGACGAACTGCCCGATGTGCCTGGTCTGCGCGAACGCTGGGCGCGGGACGTGCTGCACTGCCCGTATTGCCACGGGTGGGAGATCCGGGACCAGCCGCTCGGCGTGCTCGGTTGGCAGCCCGGCGCAGTGCACCAGGCGTTGTTGGTCCGGCAGTGGTCGGACGACGTGGTGTTCTTCGCCGAGGCGCTCGACGAAACAGGTCGCGCCAAGCTGACCGCGCGCGGCGTGCGGATCGTGGACGGCGAGGTCAGCGGCCTGGTGGTCGAGGACGACGAATTGCGGGGCGTGCGGCTGGCCGACGGAACCGTCGTGGCGCGATCCGCGCTGTTCGTGCCCGCTCGGCCCGCAGCCAATGACGCGTTGCTCACTGGTTTGGGCTGCGAACGGGATGACGACGGCTGGGTTCGGGTGGATCCGAGCGGACGGACCAGCGTGCCGGGGTTGTGGGCGGTCGGCAACGTGGCGGATTTCGCGGCCCAGGTGGTGACCGCAGCCGCGGCCGGGGCGAAGGCGGCGGTCGCGGTGAACATGGATCTGATCGAGGAAGAGCTGCTGGAGCGGGTGGGATGAACGACTTCGACTGGGCCGCGATGGCCGACATGCTGGAGTTCGAGGGCGAAGCGCACAGCCCCTACGTGCGCCAGGCGTTGGAGGAACTGGACCACCTGCGCCCGCGCCGGGTTCTGGACATCGGCAGCGGTCCTGGGGTGGCGGCCTGCCGGTTGGCGGCGGTTTTCCCGCAGGCCGAGGTCACCGCGGTGGACGGCACACCGGAGCTGCTGGCCCGCGCCGAACAACGCGCCGAACGGCTCGGCGTCCGGTTGCGGACCCAGTTGGCCGAGTTCCCGGCGGGACTCGCCGACCTGGGGCCAGCGGATCTGGTGTGGTCCGGGCAGGCCGTGCACCACGTCGGCGACCAGCAGGGCGCGCTGGACCAGCTGGCCGAGTTGCTTGAGCCCGGCGGCGTGCTGGCCATCGTCGAGGGTGGTCTACCGACTCGCTGGCTGCCGGGTGATCTGGGCTTCGGACGTCCCGGACTGCAGGCCCGGCTGGATGCGGTGCTGGCGGACCGGTTCAACCAGATGCGCGCCGAGCTGCCTTGTTCGGTGTCGGTGGTCGAGGACTGGCCCGGCATGCTGCGCACTGCTGGACTCGCCGAGGCGCGCAGCAAGACCTTCCTCGTGGACCATCCCGCACCGCTGTCCGACGGGTTGCGGGAGTGGGTGCGGCAGACGTTGGCGCGGTACCGCGCGGGGCTCGGCGAGCACTTGGACGCGGGAGACGTGGCGACGCTGGACCGGTTGCTCGATCCGGCGGACCCGGCGAGTGTCGACCAACGCGCGGACTTGTTCGTGCTGACCGCGAAGACCGTGCACTTCGGCCGTCGCCCCGAACGCTGATCCGCTCTCGGTGCGGCGGGCCCGTTGGCGGTTTCGCGCGAAATCGCCAACGGCTCCGTACGGGAGGCGCCGGTTTCGCGCGAAACCGCCCATGCTCCGGCAGGAGCCGGGGCAGCTCAGGAATTCCGCTCCAGTCCGTCGAGCAGGTTCTCCACCACGTCCAAGAGCGCCTGCCGGTCGTCCTGGACCCGTGCCAGGACCCGCAGGCCGTAGTACGTGCTGAGCACTTGGCGGGCCAGCGTTTCCACGTCGCGCGTCGGATCGACCTCGCCGGAACGCTGCCCCTGCGCGAGGGTTTCGCGCAGTGCTTCCTCCACGGCGGCGAAGTTCCGGCGCACCTCCCGCTTGACGTCGGGATCTGACGTGGCGCGCTCGATGGCCGCGTTGATGGCGAAGCATCCCGGCCGTTGGGTGCCGGAGAGGTCGATGTCGATCGCAGTGGCCAGCAGTTGCCGCAATCGGTCCTTGACCGGCCCAGCACCGCGCAGGATCTCGATCTGTTCGACGGTGCCGGTCTCGTAGTACTGGCGCAGGGCTTTCAGGTACAGCTGCCGCTTGTCGCCGAACGCGTTGTAGAGGCTCGACGGCCCCAGTTCCGTGTGGACGCTGAGGTCTCGGGTGGAGGTTGCCTCGTAGCCGCGGCGCCAGAACACGTCCATCGCCGCGTCGATCACGCGGGCGTCGTCGAACTTCCTCGGCCTGGCCATGACCCCATTCTAGTCGTTTTGAAGCGATCGCATCGAAACCTGCGTCACATTTTGAATCGTTCGCTTCAAAACGCTGCTAGCGTCGGTTCGGTAGTGACCGCCAGCGACTGGAGGGCCGTCCATGCCCCTTGCCGTCTACGTCCTCGGCCTGGGCATCTTCACCCAGGGAACTTCGGAGTTCATGCTCTCGGGCCTGCTCCCCGGCATGGCTGCCGACCTGGGCGTGTCCATCCCCGACGCGGGCCTGCTGATCTCCGCGTTCGCCATCGGCATGGTGGTCGGCGCTCCGCTGCTGGCCATCGCGACCCTGAGCTGGCCGCGCCGGAGAGCGCTGGTCGCGTTGCAGGCGGTGTTCATCGGCGCGCACGTGGTGGGCGCGCTGACCCCCGGATACGGACTGCTTTTCGCGACCCGCATCGTGAGCGCCCTCGCGTATGCCGGTTTCTGGGGTGTCGCGGTCGCCGCCGCGGTGAGCCTCGCGCCAGCGGCGAGGACCCGGGCGGTCGCCATCGTCGCGAGCGGACTCACCCTCGCCACCATCGTGGGCGTACCAGCGGGCACCGTGCTCAGCCAGTTCTCCGGCTGGCGGGCGGTGTTCTGGTCCGTTGCCGCGCTGACCCTGGTGAGCTTGGTCTGTTCCCTGTTGGCCATCCGCGAGGATGCGGGAACGCGGGACGAGAAGACCACGGTCCGGGCCGAATTGCTCGCGATGGCCCGGCCGCAGCTGTGGCTCTCGTACGTGATCACGGCGTTCGCCTTCGGTGCCGTCATCGTCACCTTCAGCTACCTCGCCTCGGTGTTGACCGACGTGAGCGGATTGCCCGAGCAGTGGGTTCCCGCGGTGCTGGCGCTGTTCGGCGTCGGCGGGCTGACCGGTATGACGATCGGCGGACGCGCCGCGCAGTCGCACCCGATCCGCAGTCTCACCGTGGGGCTCGGCGTCCTAGCGCTCGCCTCCGCGGCACTCGCCGTGGCCGCTCACAGCGCGCTCGTCACGGTCGCGCTGGTTTTCTTCCTCGGCGTGGCCGGATACGTCACCAACCCCGCCCTGCAGTCTCGGGTGTTCGCGCTCGCGCCGGGGGCTCCAACTCTGGTCGGCGCAGCCAACACGGCGGCGTTCAACGTCGGCAACACGCTCGCGCCGATGCTGGGCGGCGTGGCGATCAGCGCCGGGTTCGGTTTCGCGTCGGTGGCCTGGGTCGGCGCCGCACTCGCCGCGGCAGGACTCGTCGCGGCGATGTGCGCGGGCTACCTCCAACACCGAACCCCAAGCAGCGCGGACACCCCGCTGGCCAGAACCAACGCCTGACCAACCCGCGCGCACTTGCCGGAGCAAGCTGCGGCTCCCTGCGCGCGGCCATCGGAGATAGCACGAGGACCCGAAACCGCTTGGCGACACCGCCCAGGCGGGTCCCGATCAACAGCCCCGCAAAGACTGCCGCAACGACACAACAGGACCCGAATAATCCACTATGGACATAAACACCCACAGTGGACGTCGACTCAGAGGGTGCGCGGATTGGGCGTGGCGTGGGCGGTCGTCAAACAAGCGGCGGCAGCCGCTTTCGGAGGTAGACCGCCGCCGCGACGCTCAACTGGCCCCGTGCCCGAGCCGTCGCAAGCGGCGAAGCCGCTTAGCCCACCTACGACACTTGCACCGCCGCGGGTTCACGGTGGCCCACCCCTCTCGGGTTCTCCCCGCGAGGACAGCCCCGACGTGGTGTATCGGCATACACGATGTCGGGGATCCCGGAGTCGAGAAAGCCTCTGAGGTTCCGCTACCCGCACCGCCACGCAAGACGAGCTGTGCGCTCTCTCAGGGATAGACCTGGACGCCGAGTGGAACGGAGCATTTCTAGCGCTCTGTCTCGGGGAGGACCGCTTTCAGCAGGCCCGGGAAGGCGGCGTCGAGTTCGTCTTCCCGGAGCACGTTGAGGGATTTGCCGCCTTCGCGGTGGGTGGTGATGATGCCCGCTTCGCGGAGGATCTTGAAGTGGTGACTGAGCGTGTTCTTGGCTACCGAGGTGTCGAACCGGCCGCATGCGATCGCCGTGTCCGACTGGCTGAGCTGACGGACGAGGTCCAGGCGCACAGGGTCCGCGAGTGCGCGCAGGACGCTGGTCACTTCGAGTCGAGCAGGGGTCTGCGGCGTGGACGACGTCATGATTACCTCCCAGCTCCGAGCCTAGCGCGTGTTCGACAATCATCGAAACCCTGCTTAGGGTTGTTCCATGGTTATCGAACACCGGCGGGCTGTCGTAGCGCTCGGGCTGATCGCGGCCTTCATGGTCTTCGTCGACGGCACGATCGTGAACCTCACGCTTGCGCAACTCACTTCGCACCTGCAGGCATCGCGGCCGGAACTGGAATGGGCCATCAACGCCTACACGCTCTCCTTCGCTGCTGTGATGCTGGGCGGCGGCGCGATCACGGACACCCTCGGAGCAAAGCGAGTCTTCGTCACCGGTCTGCTCGTGTTCACCGCATCCTCGGCGGTCTGTGCGATGGCTGGGTCGATGCTGGTCCTCAACCTCGCACGGCTGGTTCAAGGAGTTGGCTCGGCACTTCTGCTGCCCAGCGCGCTGGTTTTGGCGACGGCGACCGCTCGTGACGACCAGGCTCGGCATCGGCTGGTGGGTTGGTGGGCCGCGGCCGGGGGCGTGGGGATGGCTGCTGGGCCGCTGCTCGGCGGAGCGCTGGTCTCGCTCGCGGACTGGCGGGCTGTGTTCGCGGTCAACGTGGTGATCGGCATCCCGGCCATCGTCTGGAGTCTCCGCTCGATGCCGTCCGTGCCACGTCGGGATCGTCGCCTCGACATCACTGGCATGGGCACCGCGACCGTGTTGATCGGCGGCCTGGTGTTCGCGCTCATCGAAGCCCCGGCCCAGGGCTGGAACAGTCCCGCGGCCCTCACCGCAGTCGGACTGGCCATCGCAGGGGCCGTCGGCTTCGTGGTGGCGGAACGATCAGTGCAGGCACCGCTGCTCCCGGTGGGGATCTATTCGGACCGCAGGTTCGTGAGTACCGCTGCGCAAGGGGCGCTGTTCAACTTCGCGTTCTACGGGCTGCTGTTCGCGATGAGCCTGCTGCTCCAGCAAGGCCGCGGACTCAGCGCGTTGACCAGTGGGCTGTTATTCCTTCCCCTGACCGGACTCATCTCGGTCGGCAGCCTTTGCGCAGCACCGTTCGGGCAACGCGTCGGCCGTCGCGCAGTCCTCGGGATCGGTCAGACGGTCCTTGCCCTCACATTTCTCGCGGTGGCGTGGGCCAGCACCGCATCCGTGCTGTGGCCCCTGGTTGTCGCGCTGGTACCGGCCGGGCTCGCTTCGGGCATGCTGGTGTCGACGATGACCGCGCAGTCCATCGCCGCCGTCGAACCCGCGCTGCACGGTGCGGCGTCCGCCGTGTTCAACACCTCCCGCCAGGTCGGTGCTGCTATCGGCGTCGCCACCTTCGGCCCCCTCCTCGGGACAACACATGACCTCGGTAAGGGGTTCATCACCTGTCTGATCGTCGGCGCCGCCGCGACCGCGGTCGCGCTCGTGCTCACCGCGTTGGCGCGGCCAGCCACTGCCGTGAAAGCGCTGGCGCCTGAACGTCGAAGCGTCACACCGACCCCGACAGGCGGGACCCGCGACGACCGTGCACAAGAATGCCCCGCTGACGCCTGAAGGCAGGAAGCGGCTCGTGGAACGCTCCCGGACACGCCCAATTGGCCATGTGGCAGCCGAGATGGACATCTCCGGGCGGGTCTTGCATCGCTCAACCAGCCGTCGCCGACCGTCGATGCGCAACGGGGAGTTGGCTCCCGCACAGGACTGCGCGTGGCTTGGCGGTTTTCGGTCAGTCGGCGCGCTGTCGATCCGCACGTCGTTCGCGGCGGGTGCGTGCGAGGTGGTGGGCCGTGCGAAGCAGTTCGCGGATCGCTGGCTCTGTTCGCGTGCCCGGGTTGACGACGGCGAGCCAGCCCAGCTTGCCGTAGAGCGGGTGTGCGATCACGGTGTCGGTCACGCTCGGGTCGACGTCACGCGTTGGTTGGCGCGGCTCGTGGCCGGTCCAGCTGACGAAGGCTTCTTTCCCGGCGAAGAAGTTCAGGCGGAAGGTGTCCGGCCGGTTCAGCCTTGATCCCTCGTCGTCGGGATAGTCCTTCGTCACGATCGTCGCGAACGGTTGGGTCTTCGGAACGACACCGTCGGGCGCGTAGTAGAAGAACGCGTCGCCCCAACTGATCTCGGGCGAACCGTCGCCGGGTGCTGGCCTGAGGGTCAGGACCCCACCGAGGCCGTCGAGGAACTTGATGATCTCGCCAACGTCCATGTGTTCTAGTGTTTCATTGAAGTGCTTGTGGAGACTTTGGCAGGAAGAGTCGAGGTAGCGGGGTGAGAAGTCGCAAGTCGGCTGGAATGCGCGCCGTCGACATCGCACGGCGGGCCGGGTACTCCGTCCAGCAGGTGCGCAACCTCGAACGAGACGGCGTGCTGCCGCCAGCAGCGCGCACACCGGCGGGTTACCGGATCTTCGCCGAGCCGCACTTGCACGCCGCGCTGGCCTATCGAGCTCTCGCAGCTGGCACGGGTCCGGTCGAGGCCAAGCGGATCCTGCGCGCCGCGCACGGACACCCGACATCGGACGTCCTCGCCCTCTTGGACGCCGCACACGCCCGACTCGACGCAGAGCGTCGGGAGCTGAAACTGGCCAGGGAAGCCGCCGAGGCCATCGCCGCGGAGCCCATCGACGACGTACGCCCTTCGGACTCGATGAGCATCTCCGAGCTCGCCACCGCGCTCGACGTGCGCCCGTCGACCTTGCGGCACTGGGACGCGGAAGGGCTCGTCGTGCCCGGCCGGGACTCCGCACGAGGACCGCGACGGTACTCACCTGATCAGGTCCGAGACGCCCGCATCATCCACCAGCTGCGAATGGCTGGTTACCGCATCGCCCCGCTCAAAGCCTTGCTGCCGCAGCTGCGCGGCTCGCGATGGGAAGAGGTGATGACCGCATTGGCCGCCCGAGACGCGAGCATCGACGCCCGCTCCAGAGCTCTGCTCGACGGTGGCGCCGCGCTCACTGCGGTGATCGCAGGGAAAACCGCACCGGCACCACGGACTTGAGTCTTCCGCCCGACACTTCGCCGCGGCGCCGAAGCTCGCCGGTCAGCTCGCCAGGACGACTTTGCCCAGTTCGGCCGGGCCGGACAGCAGTGGGTGCCTCGGCAGGACTCGGACCGTGTAACCGGCCGGTCCGGCGTGCGGGAGGGTCACCTCTGCCTCGTAGCGGTCACCTTCCACCGGGTGCATGGATGCCGTGACGAAGTCGTGCAGCACATCGGAATCGTCTACGCGCCCCACCACTACCTCGACGTCCACATCGGACGGATCGAGCCCGGCCAGGTCGACCCGCGCCCGCACCGCGACCTGCCCGCCGAGCAGCGGAGTGCCGTCCGCGACGGACATCTCCGTGTCGCTGATCCGCACCCAGGTCCACGCTGCCTGCAGGCGGGCGCGGTAGTCGGCGATCTCCCGCGCACCGCGATAGCCGTCCGCGGCGACAGCCCGCACCGACCGCGCAGCCGGTGTGTAGTGGTTGTCGACGTATTCGCGCACCATCCGCGACGCCTGCACGCGCGGGCCCAGGGTGGCCAGAGTGTGCCGCACCATCGACATCCACTTGCCCGGCACCCCGTCGGTGTTGCGCTGGTAGAACATCGGGGCGACGTGCTCGGAGATCAGCTCGTACAGCGCCGCGGCTTCCAGGTCGTCGCGCCGGTTCGGGTCGCTGACCCCGTCCGCGTTGGGGATCGCCCAGCCGTTGTGGCCGTCGAACATCTCGTCCCACCAGCCGTCCCGCACCGACAGGTTCAGGCCGCCGTTGAGCGCCGCCTTCATCCCCGAGGTCCCGCACGCCTCCAACGGGCGCACCGGGTTGTTCAGCCACACGTCGCAACCGGACACCAGGTACCTGGCCAGCGACATGTCGTAGTCCGGTAGGAACGCGATGCGATGCCGCACATGGGCCTGGTCGGCGAACCGGACGATCTTCTGGATCATCGCCTTGCCGCCCTCGTCGGCCGGATGCGACTTCCCGGCGACCACGATCTGCACCGGACGATCGGCGTCGAGCAGCAGCTCCCGCAACCGGTCGGTATCGCGCAGCATCAGCGTCGCGCGCTTGTAGGTGGGGACCCGGCGGGCGAATCCGATGGTGAGCACGTCCGGGTCGAAGACCGAGTCGCACCAACCGAGTTCCAGATCAGACGCGCCGCGCTGCAACCACGCGGTCCGCAGCCTGCGGCGCACCTCCTCGACCAACCGCTGCCGCAGCGAACAGCGCAGCTCCCACAACAGCGAGTCGCTGACCGGTTCCATGCCGCGCAGTCCGGCTCCGCTGTCCATTTCGGACTCGCCGAGCAGTTTGCCGAGTTCCCGCGCCGACCAGGTGGGCCCGTGCACCCCGTTGGTGACCGAGCGGATCGGGATCTCCTCGGTGCCGAAACCCGGCCACAGGTTGCGGAACATCTTTCGGATGACGTTGCCGTGCAGCTCGGAAACACCGTTGGCGCGCTGCGCGAGCCGCAGTCCCATGTGCGCCATGTTGAACATCCCCGGGTTGTCCTCGGCCCCGAGCGCGAGCACCCGGTCCGTGGGAATCCCCGGCAGCAGGGCCTGTCCGGAACCGTCGCCGAAGTAGTGCCGCACCAGATCCACCGGGAAGCGGTCGATCCCGGCCGGGACCGGGGTGTGCGTGGTGAACACGGTCCCGGCCCGCACCGCGGCCACCGCCTGGTCGAACTGCAGTCCCGGATCGTCCTGCAGTTCTCGGGCCCGCTCCAGGCCAAGGAAACCGGCGTGGCCCTCGTTGGTGTGGAACACCTCGGGCTGCGGGTGGCCCGTCAGCTCGCAGTAGGCGCGAACCGCGCGCATGCCGCCGATCCCGGCCAGGATCTCCTGGCGGATCCGGTGCTCCCCGTCGCCGCCGTAGAGCCGGTCGGTGGTGCTGCGCAGGTCGTCGTCGTTCTCCGGCAGGTCGCTGTCCAGCAGCAGCAGCGGAACCCGGCCGACCTGCGCCTTCCAGATCCGGGCGTGCAGGGTGCGCCCGGCGGGCATCGCGACCCGCACCAGGATCGGCCGCCCGGACGGCCCGGTCAGCATCTCCAACGGCAGCCCACGCGGATCCAGCACCGGGTAGTGCTCGACCTGCCAGCCCTCGGTGGACAGCGCCTGCCGGAAGTACCCCGACCGGTACAGCAGCCCGACTCCGATCATCGGCAAGCCCAGGTCGGAGGCCGATTTCAAGTGATCCCCGGCCAGCACCCCGAGGCCGCCGGAGTAGTTCGGCAGGGCTTCGGTGAGCCCGAACTCCATCGAGAAGTAGGCGATCGACGTGGGCAACTCGGCGCCTTCGTCCTGCCGCTGCTGGTACCAGCGCGGCATGGTCAGATACCGGCGCAGGTCGTCGTCGACAGCCCTGGTCCGAGCCAGGAAGTCCGGATCGGCGGCGAGTTGCCGCAACCGTTGCGCGGGCACCTCGGCGAGCAGCCGCAGCGGATCCCCGCTCACCGTCGACCACACGCGCGGGTCGACCGCCGCGAACAGGTCCTGGGTCGGCGGGTGCCAGGTCCAGCGGAGGTTGGTCGCCAGCGTGCCGAGCGCGCTCAGCGGCTCGGGCAGATGGGCGCGCACGGTGAAACGGTGGACGGCTCTCACAGCAGCGGACCATATCTCGGACCGATCCGGCGTGTGCGGACGTGCCAGCGCCGCCGACCGGCCCACCGATGGGAAGCTGGGCGACGTGCGTGTGCTTGGACTGGTCGCGATGGTGGTCGTGCTGATCATCGGCGGGTGCGCCCCGGCACCGCCCGAACCGCCCCAGGTGGCTGAACACAGCGTCGACCCGTCGTTCGTGCATGGCACCGACCACGGCGACACCGACCGGCTCGCGGCTACGGTCGTCACCGACGTGCAGAAGTACTGGGCGGCGCAGTACCCGGCAGTGTTCGGTGCGCCTTGGCGGGATCTTGACGGCGGATTCTTCTCGGTCGACACCAACGGCAACGGGGCCCCGCCACCTTGTGCGGTCGATGTCAACGAAGTCGAAGGCAACGCGTACTACTGCGGAACTGTCGATGCCATCGCTTGGGATCGCGCAGCGCTGCTACCGGTATTGCGGGAGCACTACGGCGACGCATCGGTCGCTGTGGTGCTCGCGCACGAGTTCGGCCACGCGGTGCAACAGCGCGCTGGAATGGACGTCAGTGCGGAAGAACACTCGATCCGCCTGGAAGCGATGGCCGACTGCTACTCGGGGGCGTTCATCCGCTGGGTCGTCGACGGCCGTTCCGAACACCTGCGCATCAACGCCGAACAACTGGACAGCGCCATGCGGGCGATCACCGTCTTCCGCGACCCGGTCAGCACCACCAACACCGACGCGCACGGCACGGCCTTCGACCGCACCTCGGCTTTCCAGACCGGGTTTCTCGACGGCCCGCGACAGTGCGCGGACGTGACGGAAACCTCGCTGGCCGCGCCAACGCCCGACGACCCGAACATGCCGCTGGACGACGTCCTGCGTGCCGACGGTATGTCCGACTACTTCGAGGATTTCGTCACGCAGCGCGGCGGGCGGTGGACGGCTCCGGTGCGCCGCGATGCGGTCGGCTGTCCCGAACCGACCGGGCCAGTGGCGTTCTGCGCACCGCCCCCAACGGTTGCCGTCGACCGCGCAGCGCTCGCCGAACCGCACGGCAGCATCGGCGACCAAGCCGTCACCACCCTGCTCGCCTCGCGGTACGCGCTGGCCGCGCTCACCGAACTCGGCCGACCGGCCACCGGTGCGCAGATCACGTGTCTCACCGGTGCCTACACCGCCGCGCAACCCGCGCTGTCACCGGGCGATCTCGACGAGGCTGTCGAGATCGTGCTCGAATCCGACGGCATCTCCCGCAACGCGCACGGCAACAACTGGCTGACCGGTTTCGACCGGATCGCCGCCTTCCGAAACGGAGCTCTCGGCGGAACACCGGCCTGCGGCTGATCAGTTCGCCCGCGGCCCCGCCCCCGGAGCGGCGCCGTCGCGCACTGCTGGTCACGTCGGCGGTGTGCTCGGTGTGTGAACAGCACCACCGGACCGCGCTGGAGTCCCCGCATCCGCAACACCAGCCCCGCTCCAACTCCCAACCGCCAGAAGCAAGGGAACCTTCCTGTCACTCATCAGCCACCGGACTGGTGCAAGGGAACCTTCCTGTCACCGGCTACCCACCGGGCGCACCAGGCCGCAGGCCCAACGCTCGGTCGCCGTGGATGCGAGGAAGGGAACCTTCCTGTCACCACACCACCCCCGGTTCGAGCAAGGGAACCTTCCTGTCACCGGTGGTGCGGGCATCGGTCGAGATCGCCCGTGAGGCTGATCAGCGAACCGATAGGCTGTTTCGGGCATCGAGCGGCTCAAGCGCGTTCGGTGGCAGGAGGACTTCAGCACCTTCAGCAGGATGGGGCGCGTCAGTGGTACCGGTATCGACGAGAAACCGACGGCGGAAGCGGACCCTCGGCACCGCGGTCTCCGTGCTCGCGTGCGCCGCCCTGATCGGCGGATGTTCGCAGGCGGTCAGCGGCACCCCCACGACGATCGGCGGCTATTCGACCACCGATGTGGCGGGACTGCCCGCCACCAACGGTCCCAGCGGCCCGAAGGACGGCGCACCGGATTCGCCCCTGCCGGTGGAAGGCACGGACAACGGCGCGATGGACAAGCTCGCGCGCAACGCGGTCGCGGACGTCGAGGCGTACTGGACGGAGGCCTTCCCGAAGGCATTCCCCGGCAAGCAGTTCGATCCGGTCAAGCGCCTGGTCTCCTACGACTCGGCGGGCCCCGGCATCCAGTTGTGCGGCTCGAACACCGCAGGCGTGGTCAACGCCTTCTACTGCCCGCCGGAAGACTTCATCGCCTGGGATCGCGGCACGTTGCTTCCGCAGCTCAACAACAGTTTCGGGCCGATGGCCGTGGTGACGGTCCTCGCGCATGAGATGGGGCACGCCGTGCAGCACCGCGCTGGCACGGTGGGCGCGAACGACCAGGTGATCGTGCTGGAGCAGCAGGCCGACTGCTTCACCGGCGCGTATTTCCGGCACGTCGCCGAGGGTTCCTCCGAATACTTCCAGGTTTCCACCGGCCAGGGCCTGAACCAGGTCATGGGCGTGCTGAACTTCATCCGCGACTCTCCGGGAGCCTCCGACTACGGCGGCAACAACGCGCACGGCAGCGCGTTCGACCGGGTCACGGCGTTCCAGTACGGCTTCAGCGAGGGGCCGCAGCGGTGCGCCACGATGGACCTCAAGGACGTCGAGCAGCGCACCACGCTGTTCAAGTCCTGGAAGGCCCAGCAGGACACCGATCTGCCGATCGACAGGAAGAGTCTCGACGCGGTGGAGCAGAGCCTGCGCGCGGTCTTCCGCGACACCGGCGCCGAGCCGCCGAAGATCGTCACGGAGCCGAAGCCGTGCGGCCGCCAGCAGCCCACCTCACCGGCTTCCTACTGCGCGGACACCAACACCGTCTCGCTGAACCTCGCGGAGTTGCAGAAGATCGCCAACCCACCCAGCAAGGACGCCAGTTCCACCGGCTACGGCGATTTCGCCGCCTACGCCCAAGTCGCGTCCCGATACGCGCTGTCCGTGCAAAAGGCCGCTGGCCTGCCGCTGGACGACGAAGCCGCTGGCCTGCGCACCGCCTGCATGGTCGGTTCGTGGAGCGGACTGCTCGTCGAGGACCCGATCGGGCAGCGCAACCCGGTCGGCAATCTGCGCATCGTGCCGGAGGACATCGACGAGGGAGTGTCCGCGCTGCTCGGCGAGGACAGCCTGATCGCGGCGAACGTCAACGGCGACCAGGTACCCGTCGGGTTCGCCCGGGTGGAGGCCTTCCGGGTCGGCGTCCAGGAGGGATTCGCCCCGTGCACCAACAAGTACGGCGGGTGAGTTGACCGCGCTGCGGTGTCGTCTCACAACCAGGCGGCACCGCAGTTCTGCTTTACCCGCCTGAGCAAACCGAAGCGTCCCACGACCATGACAGTCGAACGCGTTCTTGCTTGGGACGGTTGTCTCAACACACGCGATCGCGGTGGTCTTCGACTCAGCGCAGACCGGAAAACCCGCTGGGGCGCGATGATCCGCTCCGATGACCCCGCAGCTCTCGCGGAAGCAGGCTGGTCGGCACTGCCGCGTGGTGGGCGTCAGCCTGGCGGACATCGCCGATGACCACGTGAGCCACCTTCGCCGCGCCGAACTGTGCGCCCGGCTGGATCTGGGCGACGACACCCCGGCCATCGACCGGCTCATCGCCGAGCACGGCACCACCGCACACCAAGTCATCCACGAAGTCGTGACATCGCGCGACATGGCGGCGTACCTGCGCTCCGGCGGCCTTTCCGAAGCGGACCTGACGGCCTTGCGCGAGCGGCTGCTCGACTAGCTCTGAGCTTTTCCGCGAAACGCCCGCACGCCATCCGACTGTGCGGGCGCGGTAAGGCGATTTCGCGCGGAATCGCCGCTTTCCGTGGGGAGCACATGCCGATTTCGCACGAAATCGGCAGTTCTGGCGCTCAGAACAGAGCGCTCGCCAGCGCCCTGCGGGCCGCGACGACCCGCTCGTCACCGTCGGGAAAGACCTCGAACATCTCGATCAAGTGCCGTCGAACTCGGTCCCGCTCGTCCCCCGAGGTGCGCTTGATCGCGCGAACCAGCCGGTCGAAACCCGCCTCGACGCGGCCGATGGCCACCTCGGCATCGGCGGCAGCGAGTTGCGCGTCGACGTCCTCCGGTGCCGCGTCGGCCCGTTCGATCGCGGCTGGGTCGGCCTGCTCGGCACGCGCGGTGAAGCGGACCTGCGCGAGCGCGGCCTTCGCCTGCTCGTTGTTCGGCTCGCTGTCGAGGATCTTCTGGTAGGCGGCCTCGGCAGCGGCGTAGTCGCCGCGCTCCAACGCCTCCTCGGCAGCAGTGAACCGCGGGTCCTCGGGCTCCTCGACCGGCTCGGTGCCCTGTTCGGCAGCCCGGATTCCGGGCAGCTGGTCACGCAGGGCATTGAGCAGCGAGTCGATCCACTGCCGGATCTGCGGTTCCGGTTGCGCGCCCGCGAAGGCGTCCACCGGCTGCCCGCCAGCGACCGCGATCACCGTGGGCACCGACTGCACCTGGAACAGCTGCGCGATCCGCGGGTTCGCGTCGACGTCGATCTTGGCCAACACCCAGGCGCCATTGGCCTCCCCGGCGAGGCGTTCGAGCACCGGCGAAAGCTGCTTGCACGGTCCGCACCAGGTCGCCCACAGGTCGATGACCACGGGCACCTGCATGGACTTCTCGACCACCTCGGCCTGGAAGGTGGCCTCGGTGACCTCCACGATCGGCGCGGTCGTGGACCCCGCACCGCCGTCGCCGTTGGCGGTTGCCTGGTTGGCTGCCCGAGCGGTGGCCTCGGCCCGACTCTTCAGGGCCGACAGGTCGACTGCGCCCGCCATCGCGGCGGACATCGCTGCTGCGTTCTGGCGTGGATCCGGCCTCGTCACACCTCCATCCTGACACGTCCCGGCAGCCGGGTGCGGGCAGGGCGTCGGATGTTTCGCGGCCATTGGCGCCGGACCGCCAAGAGCGACATGCCGAGGCGTCCCTAGATCAATTCGAAGCAATGAACCCATGCCACTCGAACAGGTGGCGTCGCGGGTCAACCTCTCATGTTCGGCGGCCTTGATCACCGAAGGAAGAACAGAGCCCGCGAGGGACGGTTGTTTTCTCACGGGTCTGCGGGGTCTCCAGTTGGAGGACCTTCAGCCAGTAGTTCGACGAGAGGTACAGAACAGTGCGTATTGCAACCCGTGTTGCCGGTGTCGCCGGTGCCGCCGCTCTCGGCGTTATGACCCTCGGCACCGCCGCATTCGCGGACAGCGCCGACAACGACGGCATCAACGCGCTCGACGACAACAACGTCAGCGCCGTTCCGGTCCAGCTGTGCGGCAACAACGTCGGCGCCTTGATCGGCATCGTCGTGCCGATCCTGTCGCCGCAGGCCAACGATTGCGTCAACGCGCCGATCGTGGACCACCCGAAGGCCGACAGCTGACGGCATACCGGTGGACAAGGGGTGGCTTCGATGTCGAAGCCACCCCTTTTGCCGCATTCGCGAGCCCGCAGCGCCGGTCACCCGTCAGGAGGTCTCCCGCAGGTGCTCCTCCACCCGGCTCACCTTCTCGTGCAGTTGGTCGGTGTGACCGGGTCGGATGTCGGCCTTGAGCACCAGGCTGGTGCGCGGGGCGTGCGCCGACACCGCCTCGGTGGCGCGTTTCACCACGTCCATCACCTCGTCCCAGTCGCCTTCGATGGTGGTGAACATCGAGGTCGTCTCGTGCGGCAGGCCGGACTCCCGGACCACCTTCACCGCGGCCGCCACCGCTTCGCTGACACTGTCGCTGATCCCGGCCCCGCTCGGGGCCACGCTGAACGCCACCAGCACGTCTGCTCCCTACCTTCCAGTCCGACTTCGTCCGCCGGACGATGCGATCATGCTCGGCACGGCACCACTGTCGCTGATTTCACCCGCCGCAGCACCACAGCCATCAACAGGCCGGGTAACCGCTGCTAGCGTCGAACACCATGAGCGCCCGTAGTCCACTGCCCTTCGATCCCATCGCTCGCGCGGCCGAGATCTGGGCCGACCGGGTAGGCCCGTCCACGACAATGGCCGCGGTGACGAGCGTGATGCGGGTCCAGCAGATCCTGCAGTCCGCGGTCGACAACGCGCTGCGACCCCACAACCTGACGTTCGCCCGGTACGAGGCGCTGGTGCTGCTGACCTTCTCGCGGCGCGGCAGCCTCCCGATGCGCGTCATGGGCGACCGGCTCCAGCTGCACCCGACCAGCGTCACCAACATCGTCGACCGACTGGAACAGGACGGCTTGGTGCGGCGGGTGCCGCACCCCACGGACCGCCGCACCACCCTGGTGGAGATCACCGACGACGGCCGCGACCTGATGAAGAAGGCGACCGAGTCGGTAACCGAGATCGATTTCGGGCTGCGCGGCATCACCGAGCGGCAGACCCAACAGCTGACCGAACTGCTGGGCAAGGTGCGGCACGCGGCTGGCGATTTCTGACCAAATGAACCGGTCAGTTCAACTCGCGCAGCACATATCGGACGCGCCCCCAGAACGTCGGCTCGTCCGAGTCGGATGCGACCAGCAGGCCGCGCCGGTTCGCCCAGCGCTCGAACCACACCGACGCCAACGGCGGGATCGACGCGACCAACGCCAGCACCAGCACCCGGAACCGCCAGCGCAGCGGGCTGAACACGACCAGGCTGGTCACCACGTAGGCGGTGAAGACCAGCCCGTGGATCCAGCCCATGATCGTCACGCCGAGCGGCTGCTGGAGGCCGTACTTGAACGCCATCGCCACCAGCAGACCGGCCCACGAGAACGCCTCGGCGATCGCCACCAACCGGAACCAACCGGCATACGTACGCGGCACGTCAAACCCACTTCCGTTGCAGCGGCACTCCTCTGCGAGTGTGCCGGGTGTCGCCGGTCACACCGATGTCGGTCGGCTACGGACGGGTCTGGTCGTCGACCCAGGACAGGTACGCGGGGTTACCGCCGACGATCGGGGTAGCGATGATCTCCGGTACGTCGTAGCCGTGGTTGGCCTTGAGGTGCTCGACCAGCGCAGCCAGCCGCGCCGCCGAGGTCTTGATCTGCAGCTGCCATTCGGCGTCGTCCTGCGCAGCGCCCTCCCACACGTAGAAGCTGCGGATCGGCACGACCTGCACGCACGCCCCCAACCGAGCCTCGACGACGCCGCGGGCCAACTCGGCGGCGGACTGCTCGGAGTCGGTGGTCGTCACAACCTGCACATGATCAGCCATGTACCCACCGTAACTACCCCGCCGCTGTGAGGGCCGAAGGTGACAGGAAGGTTCCCTTCCTCACACCCAAGCGCCGGATGACAGGAAGGTTCCCTTGCTGCGGCGCCACTGCTGTGGCAGTGACAGGAAGGTTCCCTTGCTCGCGTTGCCGGGGCGATTGGTGACAGGAAGGTTCCCCTTGCTCCGCATCCGCGGTGGGGGAAGTTGGTGGGTGCCAGGATGTGCGTGCTGGTGTCGAGGATCGCGAGGGACGGCATACTGCATCTGTTGTTGTTGCGGTACAAGGCCTCTGAGCAGGAGGCAGCGCCGTTCGTCGCGGCCCACGTCGAGTTTCTGGAGCAGCACCACGGCGACGGCACGTTCGTGCTCTCGGGGCAGACGATTCCTTCGGAGCTCGGAGGTGCGGTCCTGGCTCGGGGCGTTGACCGGGCGGGGATCGAGAAGATCGTTGCTCAGGACCCGTTCGTTGTGGGCGGTGTCGGGAAGTACCTGATCATGACGATCGATCCCGGCCGAGTACATCCGGCGCTGGCCGCGCTCCTCGGTGCCGACGCCTCGCGCGTGCGCGGCTGATCGAGCCTTTCCAGTGGCACCGTTCGGCTCGTAACATGGCGCGGTCAACTGTGACTTGGCTGAACGAACCTCGCGGCCCGGTAGGTAGCCCGGGCGGCCGGTGGTGGTGCTAGCCCATCTCGGCTCGTTGTCCCTGGACAGGCAGGGAAACCAGTGCAGCCAGGCTGATTCGTCATGCCTGGAGGTAGGTTTCCATGAGCGGGGTGTTCACCCTTTTCCACGACGGGCAGTTCTGGGTCGGGATCTACGAGATCCACGAGGACGGGCACGTCTGCGCGGCCAGACATGTCTTCGGTGCGGAGCCCACCAACGCCGAGCTGGCGGAGTTCGCTGCCGGGCCTGGTTTCGCGACCTTGGCTCAGCGGGCGCGAAACGCACCGGCTGTGCCCGCGAGTGACCGACCCGAGGCGAGCAATCGTCGCTTGGCGAAACGTGCCAGCAAGTTCCAGCAAGAAGCCGGGGTGGGCACGGCCGCCCAGCGGGCGCTGAAGGAATCGATGGTGGAACGTGCCGTCGAGAACAAGGCTGCCCGCAAACGCCGACTAGCCGAACAAGCCCAACGCCAACGCCGCATAGCTCGGGAGAAGGCCAAGGCAAAGCGCCGGGGCCGATGAGAGGAAGGGAACCTTGCTGCCACCTCGCTCGGCAAGAACCGGCGCGAAGCGCAAGGAAGGGAACCTTCCTGTCACCGCGCCGTCAGCGGCGGGCGCCGTGCAGCAGGTTCGCTTCGGTCGTGAGGTAGTTATTCTGGTAGTCGAATCGCGGGGTGTCGGAGAACAGCAGCCAGTAGTACTTCATCTGCTCCGACCACCAGTAGCCCGGACAGGTGTCCTCTTGCGACGGTGGGTTCGCCGTCACGTCGGCGAGGCTGGCGAACCCGTACGTCGTCTTGGACGTCCTCAGCATGTTCTCGAAGTGGCGGTTCGCGCGCTCGCGGAAGATCTCGTCGCCGGTGGCCAACCACAGCATGAGCGCGGAATCCGCGAACTCGGGTCGCAGCGCGTTGCTCGGGTCGGTGGCCGCCATCGTCGAATAGTCCACTGAGGTCGGAATGACGCCGAACTCGTCCTGGACGGTGTTGAACGCATCGTGGTAGGCACGGCCCTCGGCGACTCGACCGGACTCGCCGAGCAGCCCGGCGTAGAACGAGGCGAGCACGCTCTGCTCGCGGCTGAGGACTTCGCCGGTGAAAGCGTCAACTTGGGGGAACCACATCAGGTTCTGCTGGCGTTCGGTCTGGTGGGCCAGGATCGCTTCGGTCAGCGTGTCGTACCACTGCCGGAGTTCCTCGTCGCCGAACAGCACGTACCCGTCCCACAGGTACTCGTAGTAGGAGTCTCCCGGCGGACCGACGGTTGCCTGGCGGTTGCGCCATTCGCCGGTCTCCGCATGGATGTCGTGCGGCAACAGCCCGAGGTCGGTGCGCTTGTCGTAGGCGACTCGCATGGCCTGTTTGGCGAGGTCGAAGTAGCGGCGGTCGCCGGTCCACTCCGACAGCATCCCGAATTCGGCGACATAGGTGCCGATCTCGACGATGTTCGTCTCCGGGTTGCTGACCGCGCCGGTTGCCAGGTTCACGTAGCGATAGGGCAAGCCGGTCGGGGACTTGGTGAAGGCCGGAAGCAGTCGATCGGCAACATCGACGGCTAACTCCAGCAACCGTTGATCACCGGTGCAGTGGTATGCCGAGGCGAGCCCGCCGACCATGCGGATGTTGGTCTCGAACACCTGGAAGGGCGCGTCGACGTCGAAGCTCAGGTTGTCCTTGATCCACTGCACGGCCTGCTGGACTTCTGCGTCGGCTTCCATCAGCCACAGCGTGTCGACCGCTTCCACCAGGCTCAGCCCGACGGAGTGGCCTTCGACGAAGAAGTCCTCCCGACCCCCGGAGATCGGCTTGATGTGATCGGCGCCCAAAGCACGCTCGGCGTAGTGCTGCCATGCCCACAGGTACTCGCGCCGGACCGCGTCAGCGACCGGTTTCCAGTCCCGACGAGCCGACGCCACCGGCGACGACATCGCCAGGAGTCCGCCTGCGACTGTCGCACCACCCAGCAGACGCAGCGCGGTTCTTCTGGGCACGCCTCGGGGCATCGCCGCCTCCTCGGTTAGACAACCTTGTCAAGCCAGCTACCGTCGCCGCCCGGTGACATCCAGGTCAATGCGGATCGCAGTTCCTGTCCGATTTCGACATTGCGGCGGTGCCGTTCAGCCGTGCGGAATGCCGCCGTCCGAGGACTTGACCAACCGCCGTGATCGACAACGCCGTCACCAACAACCACCTCCGCTGAGAGCAAGGGAACCTTCCTGTCACTCATCAGCCACCGGACCGGTGCAAGGGAACCTTCCTGCCACAGCAACCCCGGCAAAACCCGCAGCAAGGGAACCTTCCTGTCACCGGCTACCCACCGAACGCACCAGACCGCAGGCCCAACGCTCCGTTGCCGTGGACGCGAGGAAGGGAACCTTCCTGTCACCGGCCGGGCGTGGTTTGGGGTGGGGTTCGGGTTCTTGGTCGGCTCGGGTGGTTGGGCCGACTCGAGGTTGTCCGGGGACCGGGTGCGCTCGTGGCTGGGTCGATGCCATTGACAAACCGCCCTGGCCTGCGATCCAATGCCGGTCGCCATGACAACGTTGTCTGAGTCAGGAAACGTTCGCCGCGCCACGATGAACGACGTGGCGCGGCTCGCGGGCGTGAGCATCAAGACCGTTTCGCGGGTCGTCAACGCCGAGAGCGGCGTTCATCCCGCGACGGCGGAGCGGGTGCTGGCCGCGATCGACCAGTTGGGGTTCCGCCGCAACCTCAGTGCCCGCAACCTCCGGCGGGGCACCGGGACCGGCACGCTGGGTCTGGTCCTGGAGGACTTGGCGAACCCGTTCTACTCGGTGTTGACCCGCGCGGTCGAGGAAGTCGCGCGGATCCAGGGCAAACAGGTGCTGACCGGTTCCTCCGACGAGGATCCGGCGCGGGAACGCGAGCTGGTCCTGGAGTTCTGCGCCCGCCGGGTTGACGGGTTGCTCGTCGTTCCCGCTGGTCACCAGCACGGTTACATCGCGCATGAGATCAACGCCGGGACACCCGTGGTGTTCGTGGACCGGCCGCCGGGCAACCTCGACGCGGACACCGTGTTGATCGACAACGCCGGTGGCACCGCGCTGGCCGCGCGGCACCTGGCCGAGTACGGGCACCGGGAGATCGCGTTCCTGGGTGACGCCCCGGAGATCCACACGGCCGCCGAGCGGCTGCGGGGCTTTCGAGAGGGTTGTGCGCAAGCCGACGTGCCCTTCGACCCCGGCCTCGTTCTGATGGGCCCGCACACCGACGAGTCGGTGGCGCACGCGCTGCGCACCTCGCTGCGACGCGCGACCGCACTGGTGACGGGCAACAACCGGATCACCATCCACGCCTTGCGCGCGCTGGCCGGTCAGCCGCGGCGCCCCGCGCTCGTCGGCTTCGACGACTTCGAACTCGCCGATCTCCTCGACCCGCCGATCAGCGTGGTCACCCACGACACGTGGGCGCTGGGACGATCGGCGGCCGAGTTGCTGTTCGCGCGGCTGGACGGCGACAAAACACCGCCACGCCGTTCGGTCGTGCCCACTCGGCTGTTGGCCCGAGGTTCCGGAGAGGTAACACGTTGAGTTCTGTCCACGATGAGCAATCCAGCGCGGTGTCCGCGATCGTCTTGCCCGCCAACCAGCCCCGCCAGTTCTACCGGGGTGGCGCGTCGATCGCCGCGCTGCGCGGGGCCGACGACGACCGGGAGTTCGGCCCGGAGGACTGGGTCGCGTCCACCACGACGCAGTTCGGTCGGGCCGAGTCGGGGCTGTCCCGCCTGCCGGACGGCCGTTGGCTGCGCGACGCGGTGGTGGCCGAGCCCGAACGGTGGCTGGGAGCCGAACACGTGGCCGCCTTCGGCGACAGCACTGCGTTGCTGGTCAAGCTGTTGGACGCCGGACAGCGGCTGCCGGTGCACTGCCACCCGTCGGACGGTTTCGCCCAGCAGCACCTGGGTTCCCGATTCGGCAAGACCGAAGCGTGGATCGTGGTCGGCACGACCGGCTCGAATCCGGTGGTGTACCTGGGTTTCCGCGACGATGTCGCACCGGAGACGGTTGCCGAGTGGGTGGCCACCCAGGATTCCTCGGCGATGCTCCGGTCGCTCAACGAGATTCCGGTGCGCCCCGGTGACACCGTGCACGTTCCGGCGGGCACGCCGCACGCGATCGGTGCGGGTGTGTTCATCGTCGAATTGCAGCAGCCGACGGACTTCTCGATCACGTTGGAGTGGCAGGGATTCCTCTCCGATGCGGAGAGCGCGTTCCTCGGCTTGGACCGGCAGACCGCGCTCGAAACCGTCAACCGCACCGGCTTCGACGACGCGGTGCTGACTTCGCTGGTCAAGCACACCGCAGACCGGACAGCCCCTCGTGTTCCGCTGCTCGCCGACGATGCAGCACCGTTCTTCCGCGCCGACCGCCTGCACGGGGCTGTCGAGCTCGAACCGTCCTTCGGGGTTCTCGTCGTGTTGGACGGGAACGGAAAACTGCGCTCCGACCACGGGGCCGATCTGCCGCTGCGGCGCGGCAGTACCGCTGTCGTCCCGCACTCCGCCGGGGCCGCGCAACTCGAAGGCGATCTCACCGTGGTGCACTGCCGCCCGCCGTCCGCTGGGAGCCGGAGATGACCGAACCATTGCTGGAAGCCCGTGACCTGGTGAAACGATACGGGAGCGTGGAGGCTCTGCGGGGCGCGTCGTTCACCGTCCAGGCAGGCGAGGTCGTCGCTCTCATCGGCGACAACGGTGCGGGCAAGTCAACGCTGGTCAAATGCCTTTCGGGAGTGGAACAGCCGGATTCGGGGCAGATCTTGGTTTCCGGCGAACCGGTGATGCTCGACTCACCAGCGGCGGCGCGCGCCCACGGCATCGAAACCGCATACCAGGACCTCGCCGTGGCGCCGGACCTCGATCCGGCCGCGAATCTGTTCCTTGGCCGGGAGATCCGACGTCCCGGCGTGCTCGGCCGACTCGGCATGCTGGACAAGGCGAAAATGCGCACCGAAGCTGCTGAGCAGTTCGCCAAGTTCGGGGTGTCGCTGCCGGACCTGTCGGTGCCGATCGGCTCGCTGTCCGGCGGGCAGCGGCAGAGCGTCGCGGTCGCGCGTTCGGTGGCATGGGCCAACAAGCTCGTGTTCATGGACGAACCCACCGCCGCATTGGGCGTCGTGCAGCGCGAACGCGTGCTGGAAGTGATCCGCCGAGTTCGCGACACCGGCATCGCGATAGTGCTGATCAGCCACAACATGCCGGAGGTGCTGTCGGTAGCCGACCGGGTCGAGGTGCTGCGCCTCGGCAGCCGGGTGGCGCGGTTCACCGCCGCCGAGGCGACCCTGGAAGACCTCGTCGGCGCCATGACTGGCGCACTGTCGCAGGAGGACGCGAGCTGATGTCCACCCAGCAGGAAACCCCGAAGTCCACTGTGGAGAAAAAGGGCGACGCGCCGAACAAGGGCCTCGGCGCGCGGCTGACCAGCTCCAACACGCTTTGGACGGGCCTGGTTCTCGTCGGCTTGTGCGTACTGTTCAGCGTGCTGCGCCCAGACGCGTTCCCCACCCTGTTCAACATCCAGAACCTGTTGGTGCAGGCGGCCCCGCTGCTGATGCTCGCGGTCGGCATGACCTTCGTGATCATCACCTCGGGAATCGACCTGTCGGTGGGCTCGGTCCTGGTGTTCGCCGGAGTCGTGTCCGCGATGACCATGGAATGGCTCAGCGGCGGTGACGCCACGAACGCCGGTTGGGGCGTGATCGCGATCGGCTTGGTGGTGGCGCTCATCGGCGGTGCCGTCTGGGGAGTGCTGAACGGATTGCTCGTGGCAGTCGCGCGAGTCCCCGCGCTGATCGTCACGCTCGGCTCGTTCGGGGCGGCACTCGGTGCCGCCCAGCTGCTCACCAATGGCGTTGACGTGCGCACAGTACCCAGCGCACTGCGGCAAACCCTGGGCACCGGAACATCGTTCGTAGTGGTGCCGAACCTGGTGATCCTCGCGGCGGTGGTCACGCTGTTGGCCATCTGGCTGCTGCACACCACCGCCTTCGGCCGCTACACCTACGCGATCGGTTCGAACGCGGAAGCCGCCCGCCGCAGCGGCATCAGGGTCACCCGCCACCTGGTTGCCGTCTACACCCTGACCGGTGTGCTGGCGGGGCTGGCCGGGTTCATGTCGCTGGCCTACTTCGGCACCACCACGATCAGCGGGCACAGCAACGACAACCTCAATGCCATCGCGGCCGTGGTGCTGGGCGGGACCAGCCTGTTCGGTGGCATCGGTTCGGTGCTCGGCAGCGTCATCGGCATTTTCATCCCGGCAGTGCTGGATGCCGGGTTCGTGATGGCCGGGGTGCGCCCCTTCTGGCAACCGATCGCGGTCGGCGCAGTCCTGGTCGCCGCGGTGTGGATGGACCAACGCCGACGGCGGGCACGCAACAACCGCTGATCGTCGGCTCAGGCACAACGGCGTGTGGAGGTAATTGATGAGAATGCACAAGACCGTGCTCGCCCTGGGCGCGGCGCTGCTGCTGGCGGGCTGCGGATCGGGGCAGATCGGTGACACCGGCGGCGGGCAGACCGACCCCAACAACAAGAACCTCGCCCTGATCACCGGGATGCGCGGCGAACCGTTCTACGTGTCGATGGAGTGCGCGGCACAGCAGGAAGCCGCCGCGCAGGGCTACCAACTCAACGCGCAGGCGCCGGAGAAGTTCGAGCAGGCCGAGCAGTCGCAGATCCTGGGCGGCATCGTCAGCACCAAACCGGGTGCGTTGATCATCGCCCCGACCGACGACAAGGCACTGGCCGCACCGTTGCAGCAGGCCAAGAACAACGGCATCAAGGTCGTCGAGGTCGACACCGCGCTGGAGGACCGCTCCATCGCGGTCACCTCGCTGTCCTCCGACAACTACGCGGGCGGCCAGCTCGCCGCGCAGACCCTGGTGCAACTGGTCGGTGGCCGGACGGGCTCGGTGCTGGCGCTGAACACCAAGGCGGGCACGTCGACCACCGACGAGCGGGCCAAGGGCTTCGAAGAGGAAATCGCCAAGCACCCGAACTTGAAGCTGCTGCCCACCCAGTACACCGAGAACGAACCGGCCACCGCAGCCCAGATCGTGTCGTCGACGCTGGCCGCGAACCCGGATCTGGTCGGCGTGTTCGGCACCAACCTCAACACCGGTGAGGGTGCCGCGACCGCGCTGTCCAACGCCGGTCGCTCCGGTCAGGTGCAACTGGTCGGCTTCGACGCCAGCCCCAAGCAGGTCGACGACCTGCGCAACGGTCGCGTTCAGGCGTTGATCGCGCAGAACCCCGGCAAGATCGGGCAGGAAGGCGTGAAGCGCGCTATCGCGTCGATCAAGGGCCAGCCGGTCGAGCGGGAGACCAAGACCGAAATGATCGCCATCACCCGCGACAACATGGACCAGCAGGCCCAGTACTTCTACAAGTCGCACTGCTGAGCCCTGACCCGCCACGGCGCCCTGCTGCGCCGTGGCGGGTTCGCGTCTTCGCCCGGTCCTTTCCGGATCCCGAGCCGCCCACCAGAGCATGGGAACCTTCCTGTCATTTCCCGGCCACGTCGCGCGAGCAAGGGAACCTTTCTGTCACCAGGACCGCTCCGAATGAGCCGGACTGCGGTTACCGTGGAGGTATGGCCAGCTATGGCGAACTCCTTCCCGGCCGGAAGCTCAAGCACGAGGGTGATCAGGGCGGCATCTCGCGTGAGCACGATCCGGGTGGGCCGCTGGACCTGGAGCGGGGTGTGGTGTTCCTCGCCCCACCCGAGCAGGCCGCGACCGACGAGCGCGACGACTCCGCTGGTCCGCCGCAGGATTGATCGTCGGCGTCGCCCAACAGATCGACGACAAGTCATCACAGGGTGATAGCGGATCTCCACAATCACCCACAGCGTCTACTTCGCTCCGTTAATGTGCCACGGGCAGATGAACACTGTCGCTGAACTCATGGACAAGTGATCACTGCGCGTGCTCATTCGGCATGCGCCATGCCCGCGCGCGTGAGTGGAGGAAGGGACGCCGTGCAGCCGGACAAGGTGTTTGGAAATCCTGGTCTCGACCAGGCCGAAGCCGTCGAGGATGGCACCGCGCTGATCGGAAACCTCACTCCCGCGGGATCCAACGGCGCCCTCACCCCCGAGCAGCGACAGGCCATCGCGCACAAGATCGGCCAGGACTGGAACCGGATCAGTTCCAGCATCGCCGAGCTGTTCGCGACCGGTGTCCCCGGCAACGACCCCCGAACCCAGCAGGTGATCCACGAGCACTTCCGCTGGATCTGCCACTTCTGGACCCCGGATCGAGCGTCCTACCTGCGGCTCGCCGAGATGTATGTGAACCAGCCGAAGTTCCGCAGGCGCATCGAACGCAAGAAGCCCAAGGGCATGGCCGCCTACCTGCGCGACGCGATGACCACCTACGCCTGGGCACGGCTGCGCTGACCCGCACCTTCCCTCCAGCGGCATGACAGGAAGGTTCCCTTCCTCCTACCTGGCCGCGTCAGTGGACTCGGCTGGTGCCATCCGGACGGTTCCCTTGCCGGGGTTTTGGTGACAGGAAGGTTCCCTTCCTCCCAGTCGGAGCGCACGAGTGACAGTAAGGTTCCCTTGCTCACGTCACGGCGCGCGGGCGTCTTCGGCTG
The DNA here is from genome assembly GCF_022678645.1 of Saccharopolyspora soli. Lineage (GTDB taxonomy): Bacteria > Actinomycetota > Actinomycetes > Mycobacteriales > Pseudonocardiaceae > Saccharopolyspora > Saccharopolyspora soli. The sequence continues at coordinate 30,671 of NZ_JALBWV010000053.1, forward strand.
GTGGGTGACAGGAAGGTTCCCTTGCTCTCATCAGCGCGTCGGGTGGCGGTTGGTGTCGGTGTCATCCCGTTGAATGGCAGGTATGCGGAGGTGGGTGCTGCACATGGACATGGATGCGTTCTTCGCATCCGTGGAGCAGCTGACCCGGCCCACCGTGCGGGGTCGACCGGTGCTCGTCGGCGGGCTCGGTCCGCGCGGCACCGTCGCAGGCGCCAGCTACGAAGCTCGGGAGTTCGGGGCGCGGTCGGCGATGCCGATGGCCGAGGCACGTCGACGCTGCCCGGTCGCGGTCGTGCTGCCGCCGCGGTTCCGCGTGTACCAGGTCGTGAGCAAGCGGGTGCTGGGCATCGTTCGGGAGGTTTCGGACGTCGTCGAACAGGTTTCGGTCGACGAGGCGTTCCTGGAACCGACCGAACTCGCCGATGCGACGACGGCCCAGGTGGAACACTTCGCCACCCAGCTGCGCGCCCGGGTGCTCCGCGAGGTCGGGGTGACCGCGTCGATCGGCGCGGGTTCGGGCAAGCAGCTGGCCAAGATCGCGTCCGACTTGGCCAAGCCGGACGGCATGCTCGTGGTGCCACCGGAAAGGCAGTTGGAACTGCTGTCCGGGCTACCGGTGCGCAAGATGTGGGGTGTGGGCCCGGTGACGGAGGCGAAGCTGCACCGCATCGGCGTCTACACGATCGGTGAGCTCGCCGCCTTGCACCTCAACGACGCGACGTCACTGCTGGGCCAGGCGCATGGAACGGAACTGCACCGCCTCGCGCACGGCATCGATGAGCATCCAGTGGCCGAGCGCGCCGAGGCGAAGCAGGTCAGTGCCGAGACGACGTTCGACGTTGACATCACCGACCACGTGCAGCTGTTGTCCGAGGTGGTCGGCATGGCGGAGTCGGCGCATCGTCGGCTCGTGTCGTCGGGTCGTGCTGCGCGGACCGTGACCGTCAAGGTCCGGGATTCCGACTTCACCACGATCAGCCGCGCGGAAACGTTCACCTCGGCGACCAGCGATCTGGGTTCGCTGTCCGCCGCAGCGCGGCGACTGCTGCCCATCGCGGTTCCACCCGGCACCCCGGTGCGGCTGGTCGGGGTTTCCTATTCCGGGCTGGCCACCTCCGAGCAAGAACCGCTGTTCGACAACCCAGTCGATCAGGACGAAGCCCCGACAGCTGCCGAACCGCGGCTCGACGAACCGAGCCCGATGCCGCCGGTCCGGAGCTGGCGCGCAGGCGACGACGTGCGGCATGCGGAGTTCGGTCATGGCTGGGTGCAGGGGGCCGGGCACGGTCGGGTCACCGTCCGGTTCGAAACTGCCACCACCGGGAGTGGCGTAGCGCGCACCTTCGCCATCGAGGACCCGCTGCTGACATCGGCGGATCCGACCGACAGCCTCGGCTGGTAGCGGGCGCGACGGTCCCACGGCGAACTCCTCTCGCCGCATGCGCACCGGCACACAGCGCGAGTTCGCGGACGGGCTCCGAGGTTCCGCCGACCGAACCGCGGAACAAGGTCAGGCTCATGCCTGCGGCGGCGGCGACTGGCGGCGGTACTGCCCGACCCACTTGTGCGGGGCGATCGTCTGCACCGCGCCTTCCAGCGTCTTCGGCAGTCGGCTGAACGGCGGCAAGTGGAAGCGGTACCGCTCCCCTGGCAGCCCTGGCATCGACGGTGGCTCGTCGATCAGCCAGCGGTCGAACTCGGGATGCCGCGCCGCGAACCCCGGATCCGCCGGGTAGACCTCCAGCGCCTGGCGTCGTTCCGGCGCGACCGGGCGCCGGTGCTGGATCCACGGCAGCGTGCCGACGCCGACCGCCGCGATCTCGTCCCAGGTGACCCCGAAGACCTCGCCGCGGGTGCGGACGTAGAAGCCGCTGCGGTCGAGCAGGAAACCCCGGCTGCTGAACAAGCCGCGGGAGGCCGAGATGAACCAGAGGAAGATCACGCCGAAGACGAGCTGCCAGATCCACATCCCGACCGTGCTGCCCTGGTTCACCAGCGTCGCTGCGATCAGCACGGTGATCAGCCCGCTCAGACCCCCACCGATGACCAGTGCTTTGAAACTGCTGGCGCTGACGTCGACGTCCTGCGCGTCAGCACCCAGCAGCGTGGGACGGTGCCCGCCGCCCGGCTGCACTCGCGTCCCCCGCTCCGGCGTCGTGCCGCGCCCTGCGGTGTAGCGGGCGGTGTCGCGTTGGTTCGCGCGCCGACCAGGCACGGTCGCCCATTCCCGTTCGACCCGGTCGGCTCGCTGCCATCCCCCTGGAAGCCACTTCATGTCGACCAGGGTAGTCAGGCACATCTAGTTGATCACCGTGATGGCTGGATCTCCGGGTCGATCTCAGGGCCCTCGGGGTCAGCCCTTGGGCACCCGCAAGATCAAGGCATCACCTTGGCCACCGCCGCCGCACAGGGCCGCCGCACCGACACCGCCGCCACGACGCCGCAACTCCAACACGAGGTGCAGCGCCAGCCGCGCACCGGACATGCCGATCGGGTGACCGAGCGCGATCGCGCCGCCGTTGACGTTGACCTTTTCCTCGTCGATGCCCAGCGCACGGGTGGACACGATGCCCACTGAGGCGAACGCCTCGTTGATCTCCACCAGGTCCAGCTCCGCGACGTCGATCTGCTCCTTGGCGCAGGCGGCCTTGATCGCGTTGGACGGTTGTTCGTGCAGGCTCGCGTCGGGTCCAGCGACGACGCCGTGCGAACCGATCTCGGCCAGCCAGGTCAGGCCCAGTTCCTCGGCCTTGGCCTTGCTCATCACCACGACAGCTGCGGCGCCGTCGGAAATCTGCGAGGACGAACCCGCGGTGATCGTGCCGTCCGCGGCGAAGGCCGGGCGCAGTTTGCCGAGCCCTTCGACCGTGGTGTCAGCGCGGATGCCTTCGTCGGTGTCCGCGATCAACGGGTCGCCCTTGCGCTGCGGCACCTCGACCGGGGTGATCTCCTCGGCGAAGATCCCCTTCGCCGAGGCAGCGGCGGCGCGCTGGTGCGAGCGCGCGGCGAAGGCGTCCTGCTCCTCGCGGGTCACGCCGTGCCGCGCGTTGTGCTTCTCGGTGGACACGCCCATCGCGACCTGGTCGAACGCGCAGAACAGGCCGTCGTGGGCCATGTGGTCGAGCATCTGCACGTCGCCGTACTTGAACCCTTCCCGCGACCCGGTGAGCAGGTGCGGGGCCTGGGTCATCGACTCCTGCCCACCGGCCACCACGATGTCGAACTCACCGGCACGGATGAGCTGGTCGGCCAAGGCCACCGCATCCAGCCCGGACAGGCACACCTTGTTGATGGTCAGCGCGGGCACGTCCATCGGGATGCCAGCGGCAACGGCTGCCTGCCTGGCCGGGATCTGACCGGCACCTGCGGTCAGCACCTGGCCCATGATCGTGTACTGGACCTGGTCCGGACGCACCCCGGCCCGCTGAAGTGCGGCCTTGATGGCGATTCCGCCGAGTTGGGCGCCGGAGAAGTCCTTGAGCGAGCCGAGCAGCCGCCCCATCGGAGTGCGCGCTCCCGCCACGATCACAGACCTAGCCACCACTACCTCCCGGTCCACGTTCGTCGACCTACCACGTCGTCCACGCGTCGCAGCACCATCATCACCCCGCGAACGCCACCGGACCATACCCGCGATGACACCCAGTGCCGCCTGTGACGCGCGCCATAACCCACGGCGCGAATGACAGGAAGGTTCCCTTCCACCGCTACCCAGGCCAAGCGGTGGGTTCCGTTCCGCGGTGAGGTGACAGGAAGGTTCCCTTCCTCGCAGACCTCCGCCCGCTTGCCCGGTGGGCTGCCGGTTGCTGTCGGGTCGGTCGGTGACAGGAAGGTTCCCTTGCTGCGGGTCAGCAGTTGCCGGTGCCGGTGGTGGTGTCGCAGAGGGTGGATTCCGCTGCCCAGAAGAGTTCGGTGCGGGCGTTGACGCCTAGTTCGCGGGACGCTGACACGTCGGTGTCCGCTCCGGAGTCGGCTTTCAGCCAGTAGCGGACCTCGTAGTCGGTGCCGCCTTCGGCGTAGGTGAACACGTAGAACGGGGCCGGGACCGGTGCGGGGCCGAAGTCGGGCGCGGTCCAGGCGTCCTCGCCTTGCGCGGCGCTCGGATCGACGTAGAGGCAGTCGTATTCGACGCTCTCGTAGGTGCAGGTGCGCGGCTCGGCACCGCCGTATCGGGTGACGGTGGCGTTCTCGGTGACGCCTTCGGATTCCAGTCGTTGGTAGATCGCTTCGCAGGCGCCCGCATCGCAGGCGTGCCAGTCGGACCACGCGGCGCCGCGCGCTTGCGCGACCGACGATCCGTCGTTGACCGCGTCGCAGTACTTGCCGACCATGTACGGCGCCATTTTCCGCGCAGCACCGACCGAGTCGATGGCGGTCGCGGCGGTCTCCTGGGCGCCGAGTCCGGCCGAGTCGAGTTGCCAGATGCCGACCCCGGGGTTGAAGAACAAGCCTTCGGCGCGTTGTTCCGGGTCTGCGAGCGAGGTTTGGTCGTCGTAGCGGGAGAGGGTCATCGGCGACGGCGCTTGCCCCGAACCGGCTACTTCGGGCCAGGTCGTGGCGAGGGTCAGGTGGGTGGCGTCGGTTGCGCTGATCGTGCAGTCGGCTTGACCGGCCGCATCGCTGGCCGCCGAGCGCACCGCGTCGAGCGGTTCGGCTCCGAACACCAGCGGTCCGGGCAGCACCCAGGCCCGATCTCGACGCATTTGGTCTGCACGCGGGTTTTCGCCGCTCCCGCCGCTGACCACACCGTCGCCGCCTGCGGCCAGCGCGTCGGGCATGCCGAGTCCGGCGGTGAATCCCAGCGAAGCGATCAAGGCTACGAAGTTGCGGACCGGTCCACGTTGCTTGCTGGCCATTCTTGCCCCTCCCACGTGAATCAGCCACATGCTGGTGGGTAGCAAGGTCACCTGACTCCGCCTGTTGGGGCAATTCGATCTTCGGAGATTTGCCGCTTTTACCAGCATTTTGCGAAGCCGTTCCGCGGGTTAGGCTGCGGCCATGCGAGCGGAACTGAACGGCCTGGTCACGGCCGTGGATCACGTGGGTATCGCGGTCGCCGATCTGGACGCGGCCATCGCTTTCCAGCGGGATGTCTTCGGTCTGGAAGTCACCCACTCCGAGGTCAACGAGGAGCAGGGCGTGCGCGAGGCGATGTTGCGTGCTCCCGGTGACGCCACGGGCGCGACGCAGCTCCAACTGCTCGCGCCGCTGCGCGACGATTCGGCCATCGCGAAGTTCCTGGACCGCAACGGTCCCGGTCTGCAGCAGCTCGCCTTCCGGGTCACCGACATCGAGGCAGCCATGGACGCCGTCCGGGCCAAGGGGCTGCGGCTGCTCTACGACGAACCGCGTCGCGGCACTGCGAACAGCCGCATCAACTTCGTGCACCCGAAGGACGCTGGCGGCGTGTTGGTCGAGCTGGTCGAGCCCGCCGACGTCCACTGAGGACAGCCTCAGTCGAGGGCGTCAGGTCCAGTCCGCGCAGGCGTTCGGGGTCGGCGAGGATGTTGATCGCGGCCACCTTGCCGCGCACGATCGTGAATGCCGCAAGCGAGACCGGCTGACCTGCCACGACCGCAAGCGCTCCCGCAGCTCCGTTGACGAGCACCGGCCGAGTGTCCGCTCCGACCCGTGCGAAGGTCGTCGCCCCGCCCGCCACCGCGTCCGCACCACGCAGCAACTGCCCCGGACGCAGCGCCCCGTTGTTGGCGCGCGCCACGACATCCGGGGCGAGGACGGCGACGAGCGCTTCCAGGTCGCCACCGGTATCCCCGCTGAGGTCGTCTTCGCCGGGCTGGAGCGGGGACGCATCCAGGCGGAATCCGAACACGACATCACGATCCGCTGGGTACCGGACTTTCCCGGCGACTTCGGCGTCGCCGCCGGAGAGGCCACGCTGGAGGCGGTGCTGGCATGCGGTCCGGCCAGCGTCGTGGGTTTCAGCGTCGGCGGCCTCGAAGTCGACCGGGAGCCCTTCAGCGGCATCGTCACCCGCGCCCGAGCCGAAGGACTGCGCAGCTTGCCGCACGCTGGTGAAACCGGCGGTCCCGACCGCGTGTGGTCGGCGATCCGCGCCCTCGGTGCGGACCGCATCGGCCACGGCGTCGGCAGCATGAGCGATCTCGCCCTGGTCGACTACCTGCGCGAGCACCAACTCCCGGTGGACGTCTCCCCGACCTCCAACCTGTGCACCCGCTCCGTGCCGGGCCTCGAAGAACACCCGCTGCCCCGGATGCTCGAACTGGGGCTGCTGGTCACCCTCAACTCCGACGACCCGCCGATGTTCGGCACCGACCTCACCGGCGAATACCGCACCGCCGGTCGGATGGGGGCTCGACCGAGCCGCCCTGGCGGCCCTGGCCCGCAACGGTGTGCACGCCAGCTTCCTGGAGCCGAAAGCGAAGGCCAGGTTGGTCGCCGACATCGACAACACCCTGGCACAGCACGATCCGACTTCGGAGCACGAAGGCAGGCCGTGACCGTGCAACTGCTGTGCCCTCCACAGTGGACATCCGCGCGTCCCCCAGCTACACGGCGCTGACCAACGTCGGTGCGCGCAAGTCGGTGTTGTCGATCACGAGGTCAGCTCGCCGCCACGGCGCGCATGCGGCGAAGTAGCGGCGTTGGCCCTGGACATAGCGGGCAACAGCGGGGTGCTCCGGATCGGACACGCCGCCGTCTCGGGCTGCCATCCGCGCAACGGAAACGCGGAACGGCACCTGCAAGAAGATCGACATGTCCCACACATCGGCCAGCTCATCGCGGTGCAAGAAAAGCCCGTCCAGGAGCAGAACCGCGCCAGGCGGGGCATGCCGATGCGGTGGGGACACCCGCAGGTCGGTGGCGAGGTCATGGGCTGCGGGCTGGTAGCGGCGTGAGCCGCCAGGGCCCAGCGGGTCCAGCACCCTGCGGCGCAAACTGGCGTAGTCGTAGCTGTCCAGCCAGAAGCCCTCCGGCGAGTCGCGCCCGCGGCGATGCCGAATCGCGCGGACGTGGTGGAAGTCGTCGGCTGAGACGCGGACGACATCCCGATTGGCGCGGCGAAGTCGTTCGGCCAGTTCGTCAGCGAACATGCTCTTGCCCGACCCATCGACGCCGTCGACCGCCACGCGGACACAATCCACGCCAACGGAGCGGGGAACCCGGAATGCCACTTCGTCGAGCAACTGGCGACGACGAGCGCTCATGGTCATTGGAGTCACCCCCGCGCCGAGTCGTGAGTGGTAATGGTCGCAATAGCGGCCATTACCACTCACGACGGGTTTTGGTTACGCGGGCAGCAGGAGCATTCGGCGTTCGGCGATGCGCTCGACCGCGGCTCGGGTGTAGGCGAGCGGGAAGTACTCGCCGGTGCGCCACGATTCGGCCAGGTCTCGGTAGTGCGGGTCGTCCGGGTTGCCGGTTTGGCCGGGCGTGTTGACCGCGACCGAGGAGTCCCAGTCGCCCACGTCTAGGACCATCCGGAACGACGGGCCGTTGGTCTGCCGGAAGTCGCTGGTCCGGTAGGACGACTGGTTCACGGTGTCCGGGGAGCCGCCGCGCGGCAGCGGTCCCACGTCGAACCGGGCCCGGTCGACCTCGTTGAACGCCCCCGAAGCCGGGTGTTGGAAGAAGCTGTGGTGCAACTGGCCCCACTTCCAGTTCTGCTCGCCACGTCCCAACAACTCCTGCACCTCGGCGTAAGCCGAGCGCAGCGTGTCGAGCAGCAACTGGTCGCGGGCAGCCGCGTCCGGCAGCCACCTGCCCGGCTTCTCCAACTCGCCGAGCAGCACCAATGTGTCGGCGTCCTCGATGATTTCCGCAGCCTTCGGGACGGCGGCGCGCACGAAGCCCGGCCCGAGGTGCTTGGACAGCCACACCTCGAACAACACCGCGGCGTTCGAGTCGGCCGACTCGACGGCATCCCACTCCCGTAACAGCCGCAGCGCGCGGTGCAGGTCGGACTCGCCGCTGTCCAGGTTGGACAGCAGGGCGATCAACCTTCGGGCCGGGATGGACAGCTGGTCGTTCTGCAACGCCGCCGAGTCGGCCACGGTGTGCTTGCGCTGCTGCGACAGGACTTCGACGGCCCGCTGGTGCCGGAACGGGTTGGTCCACTCGAAGCCGAGGCCCATGTCCTGATATTCCGGCGGCAGGTTGAACTGATTCGCGGTGGCGATGAAACCTTCCTCCGGGTTGAACTGGCGGGGCAGGTCGTCACCGGAGTAGAAGCCGTCCCACTCGTAGCGGCCGTCGCCGGGCACCGGCAGCAGACCGTCGTAGCCGAGCCGCTTGGGTGCCAGGCCGCCGGGCACCCAGCCGATGTTGCCCGCCACGTCGGCGTAGACCTGGTTCTCGGTCGGCGCGCCCCAGTTGCGCATGGATTCGGTGAACTCGCCGAAGTTGCGGGCCCGCATGTAGGCGACGCTGCCGAAGTACGGCGACATGCCCGGTTCCAGCCATCCCGTCCGCACCGCGTACGCCAGGTTCCGCTGCTCGTCGACGCGGATGACCGGCCCGTGCCTGGTGAAAGCCAGCTCGACGGTGCGGTCGGCCTCCCCCAGCACGTGGACCTGCTCGCGCAGGATCGCCATCGACTCCCACCCGTCCTGGTAGCGGTAGCGGGTGCGGTCGGCCGGGTCCAGCTGGTAGACGTACAGGTCTTCCTGGTCCAGCGGGAAGATCGTGAGCCCGAAGGCGATGGTTCCGTTGTGCCCGATGGAGATGCCCGGCAGAGCTGGCTCACCGGCGCCGATGACGTCCAGGCCCGGCGTCGACAGGTGCGCGATGTAGCGCAGCGACGGCGCGGAGTAGGCGCGGTGCGGGTCGTTGGCCAGCACGGGCCGCCCGGTGGCGGTCCGCTGCCCGCTGATCACCCAGTTGTTGCTGCCCTCGGTGGCCGGGTCGCGGACCGCCTTGGTGCGGATCTTGTCGTCGGCGAACTCGACTTCCTGGGTGGCCAGGTCGAAAACGGCGAGCACGTCATCCGGCATCGCGCACGGGTCGAATCCCTCCGGCACGGTCGTCCGCCGATCTGGCTGCAGGCCCTGCCGGACGAGGTCGGCGTCCACCCCTGCCGCGCACGCGACCTTGGCGCGACTGACCTCGCTGGTCAGATTGCGGGTCAGGCCGTGGCTGCGGATGCGCACCACGTCCGCGGGTTCCCAGCGGGCCGGTGCGTAGCCGAGGATGCCGAACTCCGCGGGCAGCTGTTCAGGGTGTTCGTCGAGCCAGTCCAGATAGGCGTTGATCCCGGCGGTGAACTGCGTCGCGATCCGCTGCGAGTCCTCGGAGTAGCGCGCCCACTCGACGTCCATGTCGCCCCGGTAGAGGAACAACCGGGTGGCTCGGTCCTGCTCGACGTAGTCGGGGCCGAGCACCTCGGCGAGCTGCCCGAGGCCGCGGCGGCGCCACAGGTCGATCTGGAACAGCCGCTCCCGCGCGGCGTTGAAGCCCTGCGCGAGGAAGACGTCGTCCTCGTTGCGCGCGTAGAGGTGCGGGACGCCGTAGCGGTCCTCGATCAACTCCACGGGGGCCCGCAGGCCCCGCACCCGGTAGTTCACGTCGCCGGTGGCCTCGGCATCAGGCGTCGCGGACGCCATCACGCCCGCTCCGGCGATACCTGCCGCTGTTGCGACCAATCCTTGCCGTCTGGAAAACCGCACCCGCCCAATGCCCACCACGACCTCCCGCATCGACCGACTGCAGGAGTTTTTAGCGCGCGCAACGATCTTTCACAAGACTGAAGCAGCTTCGAAACCGCGGCCGGACCGTCAGGCTGGCTTGACCTTTCGCGGTTTGCCGACGCCGAGTTCCAGCGCACGGGCGATGAAGCTGATCTCGCGGTCGAGTTCGTCGTCGTGCGCGCCGTGCCGGGCCACCGAGTGCCGGTGGTTGACCACCCGGGCCAGCAGCAGGGCCGCGGTGTCGATGTCGCTGCTGACCGGCCCCGGCGGCAGCGCCAGTTCGATCACCAGGCGAATCTGCTCCGCCACCGCGCGGAACCTCCGTTGCAGCGCCTCCCGCACCGCGACGTGCGTGTCGGCCTCCCGCCACAGCAGGTGGCTGAGCAGCAACGACGACTCCAACCGCGCGTCGAGTTCACCGACCAGCCGACGCAGGCTGCCCGCGACGTCGCCGCGCACGGCGATCCGATCGGACGCCACGCGTTCGTCCGGCAGCCCGTCGACCAGCGCGGTCAGCAGGTCCTGCTTGCGCCGGAAGTAGTAGTGGATGAGCCCTTTGGGGACCTCGGCCCGCTCGGCGATCCGGGAGGTGGGTGTGGCGTTGAAGCCGTGCTCGGCGAAAAGCTCACCGGCCGCGGCCAGGATGCGCTCCCGCGCGGAAGCGCCCGGATCGCCCGGCTCCGCCTCAACGACCAGTTCCGAAGTGGACAGCCGCTTGCGGGCGCCGCGCTTCCCCGGTGCCTGCGCCATTGAACCGACCTCCCACGTCCGGCCGGTGTGCTCCACCGGGCGAGTTGACCAAAAGCGCGCGGCCCGGACGTTACCGCCGGACCGCGCTCATGTCGCATTCGTGAGTGGTTTTGGTCGTGTCACCGCTCATGACCGCGGGTGCTCAGACGTCGTCTGGCGCGGACTGCCCGCCGCCGAGGCGGCGTCTGAGGTTCCGCTGGGCGATCTCACCTGCGCGAACCGACCCGCACACCCGTCAGTGCTGGCCAGCCACCCCCCGATGGGCGGCGTTGGCCTCGGGCAACGCGGCGGCACCGGCGACCACGGCCAGCACGCCCACGACCCACGAGGTCCACGAGGCGCCCATGAGCTCGGTGTAGCCGAGGACCCACGGCGAGATGAACAGCAGCACACCGAGCAGCATGTGGCTGTATTCGCTGGTCATCGAACCCGGCATGGCCAGCGACCACACGCTCGCGATCACCAGCAGCGCACCCAGCACGATCATCGCCGACATCGCCGCACCATTCGTCGACGTCCACAACGTCGCGAGGATCAGGTACGCGCCCAGCACCACAGCAACCCAGTCCTGCCAGCGGATCCACGGTTTCGCAGTCGTACCGCTCGACCTCTCGGCCACGTCGATCACCTCCACTGAACCCGACTTGAACACTTACATGTTCACTCTTGGTTGGCCAGCCGGTCAAGTTTTGGCGCCGAGAACTTCTGTCCGGTCCGTCACTCTCCTCGTCCAGCTCGTCGCAGCCGCCGACACGCCGGGCGCGGGCGTCCGGCCGCTGTCGATCGGCGACGTTGCCGCAGGTGCGGAAAATCCGGCGGATACGCGCCACACCTCCCACAACAACGTCGTCTTCCAGGTAGCTTGGTGGTCATGGGCCTTGCCGACGACCGCGACTTGCTGCCATTGGGATCGGGATTCGACCTCGCTCGCAAGAACGGCTACGACCGCGCCCAGGTCGATGAACACCTAGAGCGGCTCGACGCAGACATCCGCATCCTCACCGCGGATCGCGATGCCGCGGTCTCCCAGGCAGGCGACCTGTCCAAGCAACTGGAGGCGGCCCGCTCCGAGATCGAGAACCTGCGCGGCCAGGTCGACCGGCTGGCCAAGCCGCCGACCACATTGGAAGGACTCAGCGAACGCCTGCAGCGGATGCTCCGTCTGGCCCAGGACGAAGCCAACGACATCCGGGCTCGCGCCGAGAACGACGCGGCCCAGATCCGCAGGCGCTCCGAAGTCGAGGCCACCAACCTGCGCACCCGCTACGAGCGGCTGATCTCCGAAGTCGACACCCGGCGCAGCGAGATGGAAACCGAACACCGCTCGCTGATGGACAAGGCCAAGGCCGAAGCCGAGCGGATCACCCGCGAAGCGGAGGAGAACCGCAAACGCGCCGACCAGGAATCCGAGGCTCGCCGGGCCCAAGTCGAAGAGGACTTCGAGATCGCCATGGCCGCGCGCCGCAGCGAAGCCATGCGCACCCTCGCCGAGCAGGAGGCCACCAGCAAGTCCGACGCCGAGCGCCGCGTCCGCGAGGCCACCGAGGAAGCCAACCGCCGCCTGCGGGAAGGCACCAACGAAGCGCACCGCCGGGTCCGCGAAGCCACCGAACAAACGAACCGGCTGGTCAACGAGGCCACCACGAAAGCCGAGCAGCTCACCCGCGAATCCACCGAAGCCGCCCAGCAGCGCGAACGGGAGAGCACCGAGGCCGCGGAACTGCGGGTGCGGGAGAGCAAGCAGGAAGCCGACCGGCTGGTCCGGGAAGCGACCGAGAAGACGGACCGGATGATCCGCGAGTGCACCGAGGAGGCCACCCGCCTCATCGACGACGCGACCCGCGAGAGCAAGCGCCTGCTCGCGGCAGCCCGCGAGGACTCCCGACGCCGCCTCGATTCGACCACCGAAGAAGTCCAGCGGCGTCTGAGCAAGGCGGATGAGCACGTCCACTCGCTGACCGAACTGCGCGATGCGGTGGCCAAGAAACTCCGCGACGCCGCCGAAATGCTCGGCCAGACCACTCCGCTGCTGGAACGCCTCGACCAGGAAGACGCCGAAGAGGAAAAACTTCGCGAAGCGGCGGTGGAAGCCCGCGAACAAGCCCGCAAGGACGCCGAAGCGGCCCTAGCCCGCGACGGTCGCGACACCGAAGACGAGCCGTCGGCCGAGGAGACGAAGTCGCCGCAGGCCGCGAAGCCCGAAGCGGCGGCGGCGAAGCCCGCCGCGAAGCAGGCGAAGCCGAACGGCGGACAGCCCGCGAAGCAGGCGAAGGGGCCGGGCGGAGACGGCGGGGCCGTCGACGACGGTCCGACGGAGCAGATCCACCGCGACGCGGCCCGCGGACACAGCTCGCTCGACGAGCCGACCCGCCGCATCCAGCTGCCGGTACCCGACGACAAGGGCAGCAACAAGGGCCAGCAGCGCTCGCACAGCGCAACCCGCGTCGACATCGCCAAGCAGCAGCAACGCCGCTGACCGCCGACCGGCCAGGTGACGGTCGCGCGAGTTCCGCTGGCATCGGACTTGTTTCGGGCGCACGTGCACAACGGGCCGAGCGGCGTGCCGAAAGTGCGCGATGCGTGAAAACGACTGGTGGATGGGCGCTGGATCCGCTGGGGTCACGGTGTCGGGGCGTCGACGGCACTGTCGTTGCTGGCGGTGGCGGGTCGTGGGGTTACCTCGGGGCGCCAGGTATACGCGCCGAGCGCGGTCAGCATTGCGATCAGCAGTGCCCAGCCGCTGAACGCGAGCACACCGAGTACCGCCGAGCAGGCCACCGCCGCCGCGATGCGCGCCGGTCCACTTAGGACGCGCACGCCCGCCGCGGTGCAACCGAGGTACACGGTCAGGAACAACGTGGTGGGGATCGCTACCAATTGCGCGGTGTTCACGACACCCGCCGCCGCACCACCGAGCAGCAGCACTCCCGCACCGATGATGGCCAGCTGCAACCACCACGCCGGGCCCGGATCGGCGGCTCGTCGGGACATCCGCAGCTCAGCGGCCAGCGCCGCCGCGCCGGACAGGTACGCGTTGGTGGCGGCGAGGGTCAGTGCCACCGCAGCGATCGTGGCGGCGACTGGTCCAGCCGCGCCGACGGCCACCCGCAGCAAGTCGGCGAGCGGAACACTGCTGGCTGCCCGCGCACCAAGGGCCGAGATCGTAGCGGTCGACAACGCGAGGTAGATGACCGCTGTCACCGCGAACGCCACACCGATGACGCGCGGCAGTTGGGTGCGCGGGTTGCGCAGCCGACCGACCAGCGGCGCGATCGCTTCCCAACCGACGAACGACAGCATCAGCACCGAACCCGCCAAACCGATCGACGCCCAACCGTGCGGCGCGAACGGCGTCCAGTTCGCGGCCCGAGCCGCCGGTGCCGAGCCGATCACAGCAACCGCGACCAGCACGACGAGGATCGCGACCAGTCCCAGCTGCACAGCGGTGGTGCTCCGAGCACCGCCCAAGGTGAGTGCGATGACCAGGGCCAACAGCACTGCGGCGGCTACCAGGCTCATGGTTGGGCCGCCGCCGAGCAGCGCCGCGACATAGGTGCCGCCGATCAAGCACACGACCGGGGCGCCCAAGATCACTCCGGCGAGGAAGCACCAACCGACCGCGCGCCCGGCGCGAGCGCCGAGTCCGGCAGCGGCGTAACCAGCTACTCCGGCTCCGCCGCCGAGGCGCGTGCCGAAAGCGGTGAACACCCAGGCCAGCAGTCCGGAGAGGGCCAGCAGCCCGACCCAGGCGAGGATCGACGCTGGTCCAGCGATTTCGGCGGCCAACCCTGGAAGCAGCAACAGGCTGGGGCCGAGGAGCGCTCCGATGTACATCGCCGCACCGCGAGTGCTCGACAGTGCTTGCGGGGATGCGTTCGACATGCCGCAAGAGTGCGCGAATCGGACCGGCACGCGATGGCAAATGTGGCCGCTGTGGTCCAGCATCGCGCAATATAATTCTCCCAAATCCCCGCTAAGGTGTTGAGAATGCCGGAACACAATTGGGACAGGACAGATCGAGCCATCCTGCGGAAGCTGCAGGACAACGGGCGGATCCCCAACGTCGACCTCGCCGAGGCCGTCTCGCTCTCCCCCTCCTCCTGCCTGCGGCGCACCAAGACGTTGGAAGCCGACGGCATCATCGCCGGGTACCGGGCCGAGCTCGACCGGGAGCGCATCGGGCTGGGGCTGACCGTCTTCATCTCACTCAAGGTCGTCCAGCACTCCAGGGAGACTTCGCGCCTGATCGAGTCGGCGCTGACCGCGATCCCGGCCGTCGTCGCCTGCTACGTCGTCTCCGGCGAGGCCGATTTCCTGGTCGAAGCCGTGGTGCCCAGCCTCGCCGCCTACGAGCAACTGCTGCTCGACCAGATCCTCGCCATCGAACCGGTCACCGACGCCCGCAGCACCTTCGCCATCCGCACCGTGCTCAACCGCGGCCCCATGCCGCTCGACCACTGGGCCTGAACACCTCGGTTGCACCTGACACGGTGTGAGGTCGTACAGCTGGAGGAGTCATGTTCAGCATCGGAGACTTCGCCAGGCACGGTCGGGTGTCGGTTCGAATGTTGCGCCACTACGACGCCATCGGACTGCTGCGGCCAGCCCACGTCAACCAGTCGACCGGGCACCGCGCCTACACCGCGGCCCAGTTCGCCCGGCTCAACCGGATCGTCGCGGTGAAAGAGCTGGGTTTCACCCTGTACCAGGTGCAGCGGATCCTCGACGAGGACGTCACCGCCGAGCAGCTGCGCGGCATGCTCAAACTGCGGCAGGCGGAGCTGGAAACCCAGATCGCGGCCGACACGGCTCGGTTGGCGCAGGTCCAGGCGCGGCTCCGGATGATCGAAACCGAGGGAACCATGCCCAGCGAAGACGTCACGATCAAGTCGATCCCGGCGTTGCGGGTCGCCGAGCTCACCGGTACGGCCAAGATCATGGATCCGCAGTCGATCGGCCCGGTGGTCCGCGGCTGCTACGCAGATCTCTGCGCGGCGTTGGACCGCGCCGGGGTGATGCCGGTCGGCCCGGCGACCGCGTACTACGAGGACAGCGGTGACGGTGAGAGCGTGATCGTGCACGCCGGGTTGCCGGTCAACGTCGAGCCGAACGCCGCGTTCGACTTCGCAGTGGTGGATCTGCCCGCCGTCGAGAAGGCAGCGACGATCGTGCATCGGGGTTCGATGGACGACTGCTTGCCCACGTACCAGGCGCTGGCGCGGTGGATCGAGGACAACGGGTACCGCACGCTCGGGGCCAACCGCGAGGTGACCCTGGCCTGTCCGGAAGACCCGGCCGGGATGGTGACCGAGATCCAGGAGTACATCGCGACCGCTTGACGTTCCGCCTGGCCAGTGCACGTCGTCGTCATCGCCGTGGGCTTTCCGTGTCCCTACGGGCAGGGTCACCGCGGGCATTTCGCGCCCGCACCTACGGAAAGGACCGGGTCAATGGCGGATCCAACCGGCGATGACGACAGGTCGCGGACCAACCGGAAGACCGGGCGGTACTTCGTGTTACCCAGCGAGCTGGCCGAGGAGCTCAGAAGAACCGAAGCAGACCTGGAGAAGTCCCCGGAGCGGGCCATCGAGGAGAAGGACGACGAGTAGTCCCGGAGGTGGCGCCGGGAGGCGTCCAAACAGGACGGAAGTTGGCCCCGTGCCGCATGCGTAGACTGCGCGGTTGTCCAGGTCATTGGTGGTCAACCGCAGGACTTCGCATTCCGTAGCGCTCGTTGCGAAAGTCTCGTTCTAGTGCAGTTCTGAACGTGTCACCGGCGATACCGGCGTCCTCGCGCGCACCTCTGCGGCCTCCGCTGCTGGCACTCGGCCAAGTCGGTCAGCCGATGCGGGAAAGCCAGGAGCTGGTGGCGTCGGCGAAAGCAGCTGGCGACTCCATCGACGCAAGGTGACCGGTGTCGGGCAGTGTCACGAGTTCGGCCTCCGGCAGGGCAGTCGCGAGATCGCGCGCGTTCTCCGGCGGAGTCAGGGTGTCCTCCGCACCAACGACGACCAGCGCTGGGCCGGGGAAGGAACGCAGTGTGCCGGTGCTGTCGGGGCGTCCCGCCATCGCCCGTTGCGCCCATGCGACACCATCCGGCGGCTGCGCGTCGATCAACTCCCGTACCGCGGCGACGACCGCTGGGCGCCGTTCGTGCGTTGTGCGGCCGAGCAGATTGGGCAGCATGGTCTCGGCGAGCCAACCGCTCGTGCCATCGCGTTCAGCTCGATCCGCGACTTTGAAGCGGTTGGCACGCTGCTCGTCGTTGTCCGCGACGGCCTTCGTGTCCACGAGCAGCAGGCCCGCGACCCGCTCGGGCGCCGCCCGCAACACCGCCATCGCGACGTACCCGCCCATCGAGCACCCGCCCAGGACGACCTGCGGCAGTTCCAGCCGATCCAGCAGGGCGATGATGTCGGCGGCGGCGACATCGATGCTCGGGCGCTCGGTCGCCGGGCGGCTGTCAACCGGCTCCGCCAGGCCGCGAGCCGACGAGCCGTCCAATGCGCTCTCGCCGAGCCCGCGCTGGTCCGGGGTGATCACCCGCACTTGTTCGTCCAACCTGGCCCGCACCGGGTTCCACATCCGCGCGTCCACCGGGAACGCGTGCAGCAGCACCAGCGGTGTTCCGACTCCCGATTCGATGTAGTGCACGGCCCCATCCTGCCGGAACCCCCCACCAACTGCGCCCCAACAGGCCGGGCGGCGCGAGCAAGGGAACCTTCCTGTCACCGCACCACGCCCAGGTGTTCCCGAACCGCGAGGAAGGGAACCTTCCTGTCACCACCCGGCCGAAGGCACTGCGCCTGCCGCGAGGAAGGGAACCTTCCTGTCACTCCGGCGCCGTTGGAAGTGTGGAGGGGAACCTTCCTGTCAACTGCTGGCGGAGCCCAGGGACCAGGATTGGGTCAGGTGCCAGGCGGCGCAGATGTTGACGTCCAGCAGGTATGCGCCTGCCCGGCCGCACTGGCCGTCGGCGGTGCCCGGGTCGATCGGTTGACCGTGCCCCATTCCGGTGATCGAGAACGTTTCGACCAGGGTTCGTCCGGTGCCGTCGCGGTAGACCGCGTGCGGGTAGCCAGCGACGGTGTCAGTCGCCGACGGGGTGTCCGGGATGCCGTGCACGTTGGTCCACTGCTCGACCAGTTCGCGCTGGTTCGCGTACGCCACCGTGTAGTCCGCAGTGCCGTGCCAGATGCTCAACGTCGGCCAGGGCCCCTGGTGCGAACCGGCGGCACGCACCTTGTCGCCCCATTGCGCCGGTGTCAGGTTCTTGCCGGGATTCATGCACGTGAACGCCTCCAGCATGCTCGCCGCGCAGCCGAACGGCACGCCGGCCACGACGCCCCCGCCTGCGAACATCTCCGGGTAGGCACCGAGCAGCACCGAGGTCATCGCGCCGCCCGCCGACAGGCCGGTGACGTAAACCCTGGACGGGTCCGCCCCGGTGTCGGTGATCGCGCGTTGGACCATTTGCGCGATCGACGCGGCTTCACCTTGGCCGCGCGTGGTGTCGCCGGGTTGGAACCAGTTGAAGCACCGGCTGGCGTTGTTCACCGATTCCTGTTGTGGCAGCACGAGCGTGAACGCCGCGCGCTCGGCCAACTCCACCCACCCCGCGCCGGTTCCGTAGCCAGCTGCGTCCTGGGTGCAGCCGTGCATGGCGACGACAACGGGTCGTCCTTGTGGCAGACCGTCCGGTACGTACTCGAACATCCGCAGCGCGCCCGGATTCGTGCCGAACCCGGTCACTTCGCGGATTTCGGCCGCCGACGCCGCCGGGGCGACGGCTAACATGGCCAGCAGCACGGCCGCGACCAGCGAGAAGATTCGCACTCAGACCACCTCCTTGTGGCTTGTGCCACACAAGGTAGGGACATGGTGCAACCACTTCCACAGTGGACAGCAATACACCTCGGACCCATTTTGTGTGTCGGATCCACATATTCGATCGACCTGACATGTCCTACCGTCACGGCGAGCACAAGGAGGTGCCCCGTGCCCAGCCGAATCGCCGCGCTGTCCGCTGCGCTGCTCACCAGCGCGTTGCTCGTTCCGGCCGAATCCACCGCGCAACCGGCCGATTGCCGCCCCGCAGTGCGAGTTCCCGGTGCCGCGCATCAGGAATCGGCCTGCCTCGATGACCTGACCACGACCGGCACGCTCAACTCCAGGCACACGGTGCAGGCCGATTGGGCGGGCCTGACCGCCGAGGACCTGCCCGCGCCCGGCGAGGTGCCGGGCATCCAGATCGACGGGTACTTCTCGGACACCTCCACGACCAACACCCATCACGGCTGGAACCACGATGCCCAGTTCGTGTTGCGTCTGCCGCGGCAGTGGAACGGTGGCTTGGTCGTCACCGGAACTCCCGGCAACCGCAGGCAGTACGCCAACGATCGCGCGATCGCCGACCAGGTCTTGGCGGCCGGTTATGCCTTCGCCGCGACCGACAAGGGCAACACCGGTGCGGAGTTCTTCACCGACGGCGACCGACCTGGGGATGCGCTCGTCGAGTGGAACCAGCGAGTCACCCAACTGACCATCGCCGCCAAGCTCACCGCCGCGCGGTACTACGGTCGACCCCCGTCCCGGACGCTCGCCGCGGGGCTTTCCAACGGCGGCTACCTGGTGCGCTGGCAACTGGAGAACCGGCCTTGGCTCTACGACGGCGGAGTCGACTGGGAAGGAACGTTGTGGACCCAGCAGGACAACCTGCTGACCTTCCTGCCACCCGCACTGCGCGCCTTCCCCGCCGGGGACGAGTCAGCGATCTCGGCAGCTGGGTTCGCGCCGGACTCGCAGTTCCTGTGGGACTACCACTACCGCGTCTACTGGGATCTGACTCAGCGGATCTACCGCGAAGAGCTCGATCCCGGATACGACGGCGACCGGCTGGCCGGAATCCCGTTCTGCGCCAGCGGAACCGAGGGCTGCGACGCTGATTACGAATACGCTGAACGCCCTGCCGAAGTGCACCGCGCGGTCGAGCGGATCGCGCTCACCGGCCGGATCGGCAAGCCGCTGATCACGCTGCACGGCACCCTCGACACGCTGCTGCCGATCAGCCGGGATTCCGACGTCTACGCGCGGATGGTCGCCGAGTCGGGTAGGACCGACCTGCACCGCTACCACCGGATCGAGAACGGCAACCACACCGACGGCTTGGTCGACGAATTCCCGGACCGGCTGCGCCCGCTGGCCCCGTGCTTCCGCACAGCGATCAGCGAGCTCGAAGACTGGCTAGACGGCAGCCCATCGGCGGACGCGACCGGCAATACGTGCTCATGAGTGAAATCCCGGTTCTTGGCGAATCGGTTTGCGCAGCAGTGCGGGTGGCGGAAGCGGCTCACGCCGCTTGCCCTGACGACCATCCGCCGTAATGGAAAGACCGGCGGCATCGTTGTCCTCCAGCACCCACAATCGCGCCCAGTCATAGTCGAAGTTTCGAATCTGCTCGCAGGCCGCGCCAACAGGCGTCGACCGATACGAGCGCAGTGCTCAGGCCGGATCTCGCAAGGTGTGCAGGCGCAGTGCGAGTTGGATCTCCAGGGCTCGGTCCGGGGTCTGCCAGGCGGCACCGAGCAGCGATCCGATCCGGTCGAGCCGCTGCACGACCGTGTTGACGTGCACGTGCAGCGCGTCTTTGGCGCGGGTGAGGTTTCCACCAGCGGCGAAGTAGGCGTGCAACGTGCGGACCAGTTCGGTCCCGCGCCGGGCGTCGTAGTCGAGCACCGGACCGATCGTTCGGCGCACGAAACCGCTCAGGTCGGACTGCTCACCCAGCAGTACGCCGAGAAAACCGAGTTCGGCCATCGAAGCGCCTTCCCCGATCCGACCAAGCGCGAGAAGGGCCCGCAGGCAACGGGCGGCTTCGGCGTGCGCTTCGGCGATCTGCTGCGGACCGCGTGCGGGACCAGCCGCACCAACGGTGACCGGACCGTCCACAGCGGACCGCAGCGCTTCGGCGATCCGGGACGCCAGTGGTCCCGGCTCGCCCGCCGGAACCAGGAGGACGACCTCCTCGGCGTGTATTCCAGCAAGTGCCGCGCATCGCCCCGCCGCCAGCGCCAGCCTGGTGCGAGGCACCTCGGCGGCGTGCGCGATGAGCACCGCGTGCGGTTCGACGAGGTCCAGTCCGAGTCGTTCGGCGCGGGCGAGCAGCGCACCGGGATTGCGGTCCGGTGCGGTCAGCAGGTCGGTGAGCAGTTCGCCGCGCACCTCGTCCTCCGCCTTGGCCACGGATCGGCGCAGCATCAGCAGCAGCGCGGTGACCACCGCCGCCCGCTCGAACAGCCGCCGGTCGGCGTCGACCAGGTCCGCCCGACCGGCCAGCACGATGCTGCCCAGCAGTTCCGGCCCGGCCTGCACCGCGCACACCCAACCATCCGATGTGGACACTGCGCGACCTGCGGCACGCGAGGTGGCGACGGCCTCCGCTGGGGGCGCGAGCGGCGCGGCATTGGTCAGCGCGGTGCCGTCCGCGTCGAACATCCCGATCGCACCGTGCAGCACATCAGCCACTGCCGCGGCCACCTCGGGCACATCGCCGCCGCGCAGCACCAGGTCCATCAACCGGTCGTGGGCTTCCTCCGCGCGGTGCAGCGCGGCGCTGTGCGCGCTGATCTCTTCCAGCAGAGCGGCGTTGTCCAGCGCGATCGCGGCGTGGTCGGCCAGCGAGGACAGCAACGCGATCTCGTCCGGGGTGAACTCCCGACGCGTGCGGTCCGAGGCGTAAAGCACGCCGATGACCTTGTCGCCGAGCGCCAGCGGCACGCCCAGGATGGCGGTCAGCCCTTCATCGCGGACCGCCGAGTCGATCGGACGGGTGTGCTGGAACCGCTCGTCACCGAAGTAGTCGCGGGTCGCATACGGCTGAGCGGTTTGCGCGACCAACCCGCCCAGTCCTTCGCCCATCCCGAGCGTCACCTTCTGGAACAGCGCCGAGAACGATCCGTCGGTGACCCGCATGTAGGTGCGCCCGGCGGCCTCGTCGTTGAGGCTGAGGTAGGAAACGTCCACGCCCAGCAACATGCGGGCCCGCCGCACGATCGACCGCAGCACCGCGTCGGTGTCGCGCAGCCGGGCCAGGTCGCTGGCGGTGTCGAACAGCGCGCTCAGCTCGGCCTCGCGGCGGCGGTGCGCGCTGAGCGTGGCTTGGATGCGCAACGCCAGCGCGGTGGCTTTGGCCAGCCTCGGGTTCTCGACCGCGACGTGCGCCAACTGCTCGCTGCTCGCGCCGCTGGCGAGCAGATCGAGCAGCCGGACCACGTCGTCGTTCACCCGCTCATCTTGTCACCGCCAGGTGGCCTTCCGGCGCGTCGTCGTGCAGTGAACTGCCCGCTGTCTCGCGCGCCAG
Organism: Saccharopolyspora soli; assembly: GCF_022678645.1. Taxonomy (GTDB): domain Bacteria; phylum Actinomycetota; class Actinomycetes; order Mycobacteriales; family Pseudonocardiaceae; genus Saccharopolyspora; species Saccharopolyspora soli. Next base: position 52,445 of record NZ_JALBWV010000053.1, read on the forward strand.
CACGACCGCGACAAAGGTCAACGCGCACATCGCGAGGATGTAGATCGAAACCGGGACGGTGTTGCCGAAGTTCTGCAGCAGTGCCACGGCGATGATCGGTGCGAGCGCGCCAGCCGCGATCGAGGACAGCTGTCCGCCCACCGAAAGACCGGTGTAGCGCACCTTGGTCGCGAACTGCTCGGCGAAGAACGCCGCCTGCGGCCCGTACATCGCGCCGTGCAGCAGCAATCCCACCGTCGTCGCCGCCGTGATCACCACGGCCGACCTGCTGTCCAGCAGGGCGAAGAACGCGAAACCCCAGGCTGCCATCGCGACCGTGCCGAACAGGTAGACCGGCTTGCGCCCGACGCGATCGGACAGCGCACCCCACAGCGGGATCGTCGCGAAATGCACCGCCGAGCCGATCAACACCGCGTTCAACCCGACGGACTTCGGCAGTTCCAGCGGTCCGGTGACGTAGACCAGGATGAACGCGGTGATCACGTAGTACGACACGTTGTCGGCCATCCGCGCGCCGATGGTGACCAGCACCTCGCGCCAGTGCGACCGGAACACCGCCACCGCCGGGACGTTCTTCGTCTCCTCGCGCTGCTCGGCCTTCGCCTGCGCGGCCAGGAAAACCGGCGACTCGCTGACCGCGAGCCTGATCCACAGACCGATCACCACGAGCACACCGGAGAGCAGGAACGGAATCCGCCAGCCCCACGCCAGGAACGCCTCCTCGGACTGCGTGGCGGCGAGCACCGCCAGCACGGCGGTGGCCAGCAGGTTGCCGCCGGGTGCCCCGCACTGCGGCCAGGACGCCCAAAGCCCGCGACGGCGGTCGTCGCCGTGCTCGGACACGATCAGCACCGCGCCGCCCCACTCGCCGCCCAGCGCGAAGCCCTGCACCAACCGCAACAACGTGAGCAGGATCGGCGCGAGCACCCCCACAGCGGCGTAGCTGGGCAGCACGCCCATCGCGCAGGTGGATCCACCCATCAACAGCAGGCTCAGTACGAGCAGTTTCTTGCGCCCCACCCGGTCACCGAAGTGGCCGAACACCAACCCGCCCAACGGCCGGGCCAGGAACCCGATGGCGTAGGTGGTGAAGGCGAGCAGGGTGCCGGTCAGCGGATCGGCGTCCGGGAAGAACAGCTGGTTGAACACCAGCGCGGCGGCCGAGCCGTAGAGGAAGAAGTCGTACCACTCGATGGTCGTGCCGATCAGGCTGGCACCGACGACTCGCGCGATCGAGCCGGTTCTGTTGCTGGCCAAGGCGAACACTCCTTCGTGTCGGGCCGGATCAGGCTGCGGTCCAGCCGCCGTCCATGGGTACGGATGCGCCGGTGACATGCGCCGCGTGATCCCCGCACAGCCAGCGCACGAGTGCGGCGACCCGGCGTGGGTCGATGAGCCGCTTGAGCGCGGCGCGTTGCAGCAGGACGCGTTCGACCACTTCGGACTCGTCGATCCCGTTGGCCGCGGCTTGTCCGGCGATCTGGTCGCGGACCAGCGGTGTGTCGACGTATCCGGGATTCACGCAGTTGCTCGTCACGCCGTGTTCGGCGGCTTCGAGAGCGACCACTTTGGACAGTCCTTCGAGCCCGTGCTTGGCGGCCACGTAACCTGCTTTGAACGGGCTGGCGCGCAGGCCGTGCACGCTGGATATGTGCACGATTCGTCCCCAACGCCGGGCGCACATGTGCGGCAGCACCTTGCGGGTCAACAGGAACGGGGCGGTCACCATCACCTGTTGCATCCGGCTGAAGGTTTCCGGTGGGAAGTCCGCCAGCGCGGCGACGTGCTGGAACCCCGCGTTGTTGACCAAGACGTCGACCACGCCGGGCAGTGCGTCGACGGCCGCCGGATCAGCCAGGTCGACGACGTGCGCCCAGCCACCGACTTCTGCAGCGGTCTGCTCAGCGGCCGCGCGATCCACGTCGACGACGTGCACCTTCGCTCCGGACTCGGCGAGCGTCCGCGCACACGCCCGGCCGATCCCGCTGCCCGCGCCGGTCACCAGGGCCACCCGCCCGTCCAACGCGACGGCGTGCCGGTTGTCACTCATGCACCGGGACGTTAAAGCGCGATCCCCACGGCGCCTATGTGTTCGACCAGCACAGTGTTCTCGGTTTCCATAGCTCCACCCCACACTCCGGGGATGTGCAGCATGGGAACCTTCCTGTCATCCGGAGCCGCTGTGCCGCGCGGAATTCGGCTGCTCGGCGACAACGGGGCAGGTAGCGTGCGGGGCGTGGTCGAGCCCGAAGAGGTCCGCACTCGTCGGCTGGTGCTGCGTCGCATCCAGCCCGCCGACACGGATGTTTTCGTCGCGGTGCACACCGCTGCGGAAACCCACCCGTTCGACGCCCATGTCCGAGGAACCCGGGAACAGATCCTCGAACTGCTCGACAAATTCCAGCGGAGCTGGATTTCGGATGGCATCGGGTACTGGGCGATCCGGCTCGCGGGATCCGAAGACGTGATCGGCTTCGGCGGTGTGCGGCACTGGGTGGAAGAGGACGAGCCCGTGCTGAACCTCGCCTACCGGTTCTGGCCCAGCGCCTGGGGCAACGGTTACGCGACGGAAATGGCCGAGGCCGCATTGCAGTGGGCGCGGCGAAACCGCCCGCATCACCCTGTCATGATCGTGACCGATGCGGACAACGCGCCTTCAGCGCGGGTCGCCGAGAAGCTCGGATTCGTGCTGCACACGCAGCGCCATCGGGATGGCCTGCCCGAGCTGGTATTCCGGCTACCCGCCCCGCAGCCGTACCCGAGCTGACGTGAGCATGGGAACCTTCCTGTCACTCACCGCGCCTGGCGGCGGAAGGTTCGGCGGTAGGACGCCGGGGTCGTGGCGAGTTCGCGCTGGAAGTACTGACGCAGGCCGCTCGCCGTGCCCAGTCCGCTGCGTTCGGCGACGACGTCGATGGTCAGGTCCGTGGTTTCCAGGAGTTCGCGCGCCCGCGCGAGGCGCTGCCGGTTGACCCACTTGAGCGGAGTCGTGCCGACCTGTTCGGCGAACCGCCGCCCGAAGGTCCGGTTGCTCATCCCGGCGCGCTCCGCGAGTTGAGCGATCGTCAACGGCCGGTGCAGCCGCTGGCGCGCCCAGTCCAGCACCGGTGCGAGCCCGTCTTCCCTCACCGGGCCCGACCCCGGCGGGATGTACTGCGCCTGGCCACCCTCCCGGTGCGGGGCGATGACCATCCGGCGGCTGACGTCGGCCGCCGCGGCAGCGCCGAAGTCGCTGCGGACGATGTGCAGGCACAGGTCGAGGCTCGCGGCGGTTCCGGCGCTGGTCAGGACGTCGCCTTCGTCGATGTAGAGCGGGTGCTCGTCGACCCGGACGCGGGGATGCCGCCGCCGCAACTCGTCGGCGTACATCCAGTGCGTGGTGGCCGCGCGACCGTCGAGCAGGCCCGCCGCTGCCAGGATGAACGCGCCGGAGCACAACGCGGCCACCCGCGCCCCGCGCTCGTGCGCCGCGCGGAGCGCGTCGAGCAACTCTGCAGGCGGCCGGTAGGACGGCACGACGCAGGCCGGAACCACCACCAGATCGGCTTCCGCGACCGCTTCCAGCCCTTGGGGCGCTTGCAGCACCAACCCGCCGGACGCGTGGTGGGCCTGCGGCCCGGTCTGGCACGCGGTCAGCTCGTACCAACGCGGGCTGAGGTCGCGACGGTCCGGTCCGAACACCCCGCACGGCACGGCGAGTTCGAACAGCGGACAGTCCTCCAGCACCGGCACGACGACCTTGATGCGCCCGTCCCTCGCCACCGAACCCATGGCGCAAATCTATCGGATCGCGACGTTTTCGCCACTGGTCGACCCTGATCGCCACATCGAAGCTGGTCAGCGACATCGACCGACCGGCGGAAGGAAACATCTCCGTGCACGCACCACGGCACGAACTCTCGCCCGAGCTGCGACTGGGGCTGGCTGGCGTGTCCGCGATCGGCGTCAGCTTCGGCTTCGCCCGCTACGGATACGGCCTTTTCCTGCCAGAGATCCGACGCGAGTTCGCGCTGCCGATCGACCTGTTGGGCGTGATCGGCAGCGCCACCTACGTCGGCTACGTGATCGCGTTGGTCCTCGTGGGAGTGCTCGCCGCCCGGGTCGGCCCGCGCCCGCTGATCGTCACGGCGGGGTTGTCGGCCGCCGTCGGGATGGCGCTGGTTGCCTTCGCACCCAACGCGGCCGTGCTCGTCGTCGGGCTGGTGCTGGCCGGTACGAGCTCAGGCTGGGTGTGGGCGCCCTACTCGGACGCCGTGCCGCGGGTGGTTCCAGCTGCCCGGCGGGAGCGGATGCTGGCCGTGCTGCCCACCGGTACCGCATTCGGCACCGTCGCCGCCGGTGCGCTGACCTTGGTCGCCACGGGCCCCGGATGGCGGTACGCGTGGGCTTTCTTCGCCGCGGTCGCCGTACTCGTGACCGTCCACAATGCTCGGTTGCTGCCGGGTGGGGCGAATCCGGCCGGGCCGGAACCCGATGCACGCGCCCGGTTCTTCCGCCGCGCGGCCGTCCCGCTGTTCCTCACCGCGCTGTCCTACGGTCTGATCGGGTCGGTGTACTGGACGTTCGCCGCTGAACTCGTCGCCACCGGCCCGACAGCCGCCGCGCTGCTCTGGACGCTGATCGGCTCAGCGGGGATCGGTGGCCTCGCCGCAGGGGCCGTCATCGAACGGCTCGGGCTGCGGTGGACGCACGCACTGCTTTTCAGCATGCTCGCCGCGGCGGTCTTGGCGCTGGGTGCCGCACCGGGCTCGTTCGCCGCAGCGGGGCTGTCCGCCGTGCTCTACGGGCCCGCATTCATGGCGGTCTCCGGTCTGCTGGCGGTATGGAGCTACCAGATCTTCCCTGAACACCCCGCCACCGGCTTCAGCGCAGTCGTCCTCTTCCTCGGCATCGGGACGATCATCGGCCCGGCGGCGCTGGGCGTCGTCGCCGACGGCGTGGGACTGCCGACCACGTTCCTGGTGACCGCCGGGCTCGCGCTTCTCACGCTGCCGATCCGACCGGCGAGCGCCGCCGAACCGGTCAGGAGTCGATGATGTTGACCTGGCGGGTCTCCGACGGGCCGTCCCAGGTGCGCGGCAGCGGCGTCGGCACCTCCGGCGCGACCACTCGTACGATCGCGTCCAACGCGGCTTCCGCTTTGCCGACCCAGAGGTGCTTGGTATCGGGGAAACCGACCACTTCAGCCTGCGGGATCGCCGCGAATCTCCGACGCGCCTCGTCGGGCCGCAGGTAGTCGTCGAATTCCGGGACCAGCGCGTGCACCGGCTTGCCGGACTCCGCCCAGGCCCGCAGGTGGTCCTCGGTGCTCCAACGCAGCGGCGGCGAGATCAGCACCGCGCCCTGCACCAGCGGGTCCAAGCCGTGCACCAGTGCCAAATCGGTGCCGAACGACCAGCCCACCAGCCACACGTTCGGCAGGTCCTGGAACTCGGCGAACTCCAGCGCCGCGGCCACGTCGAACCGCTCGGTGTCGCCGCCGTCGAAACTGCCCTCGCTGCGCCCGGCCTCGCTGACCGTGCCGCGCGTGTTGAACCGCAGCACCGCGATGTCCGCGAGCGCGGGCAGCCGGAAAGCCGCCTTGCGGTAGATGTGCGAGTCCATCATGCCGCCGTGGGTGGGCAGCGGGTGCAGGCAGATCAGCGTCGCCCGCGGCGGCCGGGACTCCGGCAGGGCCAGTTCACCGATCAGCTTCAGCCCGTCGGCCGTGTGCAGCGTGATCTGTTCGCGGTTGGCTGGCAGCATCGTGTTGGCGCGGATCTCGGTGCTCATCACGTCGATCCTGCCACGAACGATGGCCGACATGGTGTGACGTACTACGACCAGCGCCGCGTGGGCCCGCGTCGGTCGCGTGCGTTCCAACAACTGGTGTGCCAGTGGCGCCGATCCGCCACGCTGCCGTGCTCCGCGCTCGGCCAGGTCACCACGTGTGCGACGCCGGTCCGGATCTCGTGGTCGCAGCCCGGACACCGGTAGATCTTCGTCGCCTGCGCCGCCGTGACGGTGCGCACCATCCAGTCGCCGTCGGACCCCTGCTCGACGCGGGAGATGTTGAAACCGGTACCCGCGGCGCGGTGGCTGGTGTCCGCGGTAAGCCCCTTCGGGCGCTGCGGTCGGTTACGTCGAGGCACGTGCACCACGGTAACGGTCCGGCTACGGCCCGGAGGGCGGCAGGTGCGGCCAGGCTTGTTCAGCCAAACCACGGGCGTATTCGCACGCATCGATTCCGGTCATGCCGGGGACCGCCACCACCAGCTGCGCCACCTCGACCTGCCCAGCGGCCGGATCGCCGAACGCGATGTGACCGGTCTCGGCCGAGCACAGCGGAACCTGCGGATCCCCGCCGACGACGCTGACCACGGTGCGCCGACCAGCTATCGACTCCTCGACCGCGGCGCCGTGCAGCACCTTCGGCGGATCACCGGCGGTGTGCATGAACTGCACCCGCGGCGAATCCGCCTTCTGCTCACCCCACATGCACTGGTGCCGCGCCGGACTTGACTGGGGTCGTGCCTGTTCCAACCCCGGAATCTGCTGCACGGCGGCGGAATCCAGCAGCGTGCACGGATCAACCAAGGCCAGCGAATTCGGCGCGAAGGTCCGGTGGCCGACGCGGTGCTGTTCCAACGCTTTCGCGCCAGCGTCGGCCCCGGACTGGGCGATCGAACACAGCCCGGCACCGGGATCGCCAGCCAACAGGTCGGCGCTGATCTGCAGCGCGATGTTGTCGGTGAACAGGATCTGCCGGGTGCAGTGCCCCGGCAGCGGTGCGTTCTGCACGATCCGCATCGGACCGCGTTGGGTCACCGGATCGCCCCGCGGGTTCGGATCGCCGTTCGCCAGTTCCCCGATCGCGAGCTGGACCAGTGAGCCATCGTTGAGCCGCACGTGCAACAGGCAGTAGTCCAGCGACACCGTGCCTGCGTTCTCGGTCGGGCCGAATGATCGCAAGCCAGCCGGATCAGCCAGCGTGCACGGATCCACGGTGCGCAGATCACCGAGCAACGCCTGAGCGGTACCCGCATCGCCGTGCTGGCCACCAGTTTGGTGCTGCTGCGGATTCCCCGTTGTACAACCCGCCACCAGCAGTACCCAGAGAAGCAGTAGCGACATGCCTCGGTGACGGAGACGCGGCGACATCGACTCAGCCTAACCTCGCCCAGCCCCAGCAGCAGTCACCGACACCACCGCCGTGACCGGAGGAAGGGAACCTTCCTGTCACTCCCAAGTCGAACGCGCCTCGGCGCGGCAGACGCGAGGAAGGGAACCTTCCTGTCAATCACGGCCGCGACGATCGGTGTCCGGATGCGAAGAAGGGAACCTTCCGGTCCGGGGTGGCAGGAAGGTTCCCTTGCTGCGAAACGGCGGCGGCTACTCGTCGAAGTTGCGTTTGGCGAGGTCCAGGATGCGTTCGACGGCTTGACGCGCATCGGGGCCGCTGGCGTGCAGGACGATCCGGTCGCCCTTGCGCGCCCCCAAACCCATCACACCCAGCACACTGGCCGCATCGGCTTCGTTGCCGCCCAACGAGATCTTGACGTTGGCCTGCAGGCCGGTCAGGCTCCGCGCGAGCAGCGCCGCCGGACGGGCGTGCAGGCCGACTTCGTTGGCCAGCTCCAGTTCCTGGCGGACTTCGTCCCCCGCCTTCGGTTCGCCCGGCTCGACGAGCTCGCCGCCAGCGGCCGCTGCCTCGGCGGCTCGGGCGACACCCTGCATGTCGCCGCCGCCTTGCGCCTCGACGGCCGCCGCGACCGCGCCTTCCACCAGCGGAGCGTCAGCGACGATCGCCGTGCCCGGATCACCGAGCGACTCCACGGCGAGTTCGGCGAGCATCTGCGCGCTGCCGAGATCGTAGAGCACCACAGCACCAGCGCCGGTGTTGGCATCCGACAGGGCGGCCGACACCTTCTCGAAGTCCGTGCCGATGCTGCCGTCCAGCAGCCCACCTGCTGCGATGACGCGCACGTCCGGCGCCATCTGCCAGGCGAGCTCTACGACTCCCTCGGCGAGCCGGGCGCTGTGCGAGACGATGACCAGTCCGACGTTCATGAGCGGGACCTCGCGGCTTCGGCGAATGCGGACAACAGCAACGCGGTCGAACGCGCACCCGGATCGATGTGCCCGGCGCTGCGCTCACCGAGGTAAGACGCGCGGCCCTTGCGGGCCACCAGCGGTTCGGTCGCCTGCACACCCCGGTGCGCTGCTTCAGCCGCGACGGCCAGCACTTTCGCCGGTCCTTCGCCGGAGTCCGCGGCGTTCTTGGCGGCTTCCACCGCCGGGGAAAGCGCATCGACCATGGTCTTGTCGCCGACGACCGCACGGCCGCGCGCCACAACGCCTTCCATCCCGGCCTGCAACGCTTTGGCGACCGCCGGGCCGTCGAGTTCGTCGACATCAGCGACTGCCGCCGCCGCGCGCAGGAACGCCGTGCCGTACAGGGGTCCGGATGCACCACCGACGGTGGAGATCAGAACCGTGGCGGTCAACTTCAGCACGGCGCTCGGTGTCTCCGGCACCGCCGTGTCCACTTTGGATACCACGGCACGGAAGCCGCGGTCCATGTTCTCCCCGTGGTCGGCGTCACCGATCTCCCGGTCCAGCTGAATCAGCTCGTCGCGATGCTCGGCGACACTCGCCGCACCGGCCCGCAGGGCAACGATCACGTCATGTGCAGTGCAACCCATCTGGCGTTCTCCCTCACCAGTGCAGCGCGGCGGTGTGCACCGGCGCGTCCCAGAGCTCGGTGAGCTCGTCGTCGAGCTTCAGCAGCGTCAGGCTCATGCCCTGCATCTCCAGGCTCGTGACGTACGGGCCGACCAGCCGCCGCTGGACGCGGATGCCCCGCTCGGCGAGCAGTCGCTCGGCGATGCCGTGCGCCAGGTAGAGCTCCAGCAGCGGGGTGCCGCCCATCGAGTTGGTGAACAGCAGGACGTCGTCACCGGAGGCGAACGGCAGATCTCCGACGATCGGATCCAGCAGCCGCCGCACGATGTCCTCCGCCGAGGTCAACGGCACCCGCGCGCGGCCCGGCTCGCCGTGGATGCCGATGCCGATCTCCATCTCGTCGGCGGCGAGGTCGAAACTGGGCTGCCCGGCGTGCGGCACCGTCGGCGCCGTCAACGCCATGCCCATCGACCGCACCTGGGACACGACCCGATTGGCCAGTTCTTCGCAGCGGTCCAGGTCCGCGCCACTTTCGGCGGCCGCGCCGACGATCTTCTCCACCAGCACCGTGCCGCCAACTCCGCGCCGCCCCGCGGTGTGCGTGGAGTCCTTCACCGCCACGTCGTCGTCCACGATCACGCTGCGCACCTCGACACCGTCGATCCCGGCCAGTTCCGCCGCGGTTTCGAAGTTCAGCACGTCACCGGTGTAGTTCTTGACCACCAGCAGCACGCCCGCACCACCGCTGGTCTCATCGACCGCCGCCTGCACCGCGTCGGGGGTTGGCGAGGTGAACACCGCACCCGGCACGGCCGCCGAAAGCATCCCGGCTCCGACGAACCCGCCGTGCAACGGCTCGTGCCCGGAGCCACCGCCGGAAACGACCGCCACCTTGCCCGGCACCGGGGCGTCCGCCCGCACGATCACCGCAGGGTCGCTGCGGACCCGGAGCAGCTCGGGATGCGCCGCCGCCATGCCCCGCAGCGACTCGGCGACCACGTCCGCCGGATCGTTGATGATCTTCTTCACCCGAAGGTCCTCCTTGCCTGCTGCGCCGACCGTCGACGTCCGGGCGTCGATGCGGGGACTGGCGCGATCAAACCTGGCCGCGAAATCCCCTCCGCGCATCCCCGCGCCCGCCCGGGGGTGCGAGAGCAAGGGAACCTTCCTGTCACCCGCAGCGCAAGCCCGGTGCGGGCACCGAGTGGATCAGCGCCGGTGGGTCAGCGCCCGCGCACCAGCCGGACCAAGCGCACCAGCCGTCGAACGGTGCCCTTCGACCGCCCGAAGGTCATCGGGTTCAGCGGCATCCGGTACCGGGCGCGGGTCACCGACTGCGGTCGGGTGAATTCGCGCAGCCCGTCCGCACCGTGGATCCGACCGAAACCGGAGTCGCCGACACCGCCGAAGGGCAACGCGGGTACCCCGGCGTAAGCGATCACGGAGTTCACCGCGACCATGCCGCAGCGCAACTGCCGCGCCAGCTCCACGCCGCGAGCCCTGGAGAACACCGCCGCCCCCAGGCCGTAGCGGGAGTCGTTGGCGCGGGCCACACCGTCGTCGGCGTCGCGAACCCGCTGCACCACGATGGTCGGTCCGAAGGTCTCCTCGGTGACCGCAACGGAGTCCTCCGGCACATCGGTGAGCACCACGGGCTCGACGAACGGCGGCCGAACCGAGTGTTCGCCGCCCACCAGCGCCCTCCCCCCGCGGCGGAGCGCGTCGTCGATGTGGCGGCGAATCACATCCACCTGGGACGGCATCGTGATCGGACCGAAGTTGGCCCTGGGCTCGCCGCCCGGCCGCAGCTTCCCGGCCCGTTCGGTGACCATCTCCAGGAACCGGTCCGCGACCGCGTCGACGACGTAGACCCGTTCCACACCGATGCAGGTCTGCCCGGCGTTGGACATCGCGCCCCACACCGCGGCGTCCGCGGCGGCGGCCAGGTCGGCGTCGGCATCGACGATCAGGGCGTCCTTGCCGCCGCACTCGACCAGCACCGGGGTCAGGTTCTCCGCGCACGCCGCCATCACCCGCTTGCCGGTGGCAGTCGAACCGGTGAAGGCGACCTTGTCCACCCCGGACGCGCACAACGCCGCGCCGGTCTCCCCGAAACCGGTCACCAATTGGAAGACCGGGTGTTCGGGCACCGCTTCCGCGAAGCTGTCCGCCAGCCACAGCCCGACGCCCGGGGTGAGCTCGCTGGGTTTGAACACCACGGCGTTGCCCGCGGCCAACGCGTAGGCGATCGAGCCCATCGGGGTGAACGCCGGGTAGTTCCACGGCCCGATCACGCCGACCACCCCGAACGGCAGGTATTCGACGCTGGCGGTCTGGTTGCCCATCAACACCCCGGCCGGGACCTTCCGGCGGCGCAACACCTTCTCCGCGTTGCGAGCCGCCCAGTGCAGGTGGTCGATCACCAGGATCAGTTCCAACCTGGCGTCGTCGAGCGGTTTGCCGGTTTCGGCGCAGATCACGCCTGCCAACTCGTCGAGGCGTTTCGCCAACAGCTTGCGCCACGCGTCCAACTGCTGCTTGCGGCCGGAGAAGCCGAGTTCCGCCCACGCCGACTGGGCTTCGCGCGCCGCGGCCACGCGCGCGCCGACCTCGGTCGCGTCGTGGATGGCATGCTGCCCCACCACTTCGCCGGTGCGGGGGTCGATCGATTCGAACGTCGGCGGCTTCGCAGTCGCCGCGTCGGACATCTCGACGTTGTCACGGGCGGTCTGCGTCATCTCCGGCCTCCCACCGTTACGTCGCTGGTTGTCATCGTGCAGCCTACGGAATCGGGTGGCCGACCGGGACCCGTCACGCGGTCGGTAGCTTGGCCCGCACCTGCCGGGCCAGATTGCTGGCGTTAGCGCAGGGATCCATCGGGATGCCGTCCATGTTCATCACTTCGACGTGCACGAACTCGCTGTCCCCGGCGGCGTTGGCGTTCTTGCGGTGCTCCCACTCGATCTCGCAGGTGGGCGGATCGTTGGTGGGCACCACCACGGCCATCACCCCGGAGAGGTCCAGGGGTGCTTGATCACTGCTCTGCAGGCTGCCGACGTTGAAGCTCACCTCCACCGCGACGCTGTTGTCCCCGAACCATTCACACCCGTAGAGCCCTTCGCCACCGGTGGAATCCGGTGTCGCGCCCATCATGGCGTCGCGAACAGCGGCCGGGTCGAGGATCCCGCACGGGTCGAACCCGGCCAGGCTGCCCGACACGCGAGGGCTGATCGGCGGTCTCGTCCGCACGATGTCGACGACGTCGGCCAAGATCTGCACCGCTGGCGAGCACATGTCCGCCTGCTCGCCGCGCACCTGGACCTCCAGCCCGCGCGGCGCGGCGATCAGCCTGGGCTCGGCGCCGGTGTAGGCCGCCCGCGCGAAGCAGGTGTCGGATCCGTTGTCCGAGATCTCGGCGGGCAATCCGCCGATGCGGTGCGTGGAGGGGTCGCCCATCTCGGAATCGAAGTAGAGGGTGACGTCGAAATCCTTGCCGTTGTGGTCCTTCATGTAGTTCGCGCAGGTCCCGAGACCGTCCGGGGTGAACTCCGGCGCGGGCGCGCCGTACTTGGCGAGGTCGGCGGTCTGCAGCGTGGCGCACACATCGACCCCGCGCAGCCGGTCCGGCGCGAATGCCTGGTCCAGTAGTTCCGGTTTGTTCAGTTCGTACTGCGGCACCTCGACCGTCCGCCTGGCCGACGTCGTCTTCGCCATCCCGGCGGCCGAGGTGCAACCGGCCACGGCCAGCACGCTGAGCAGCGCGGCGATCAAGGTCACGGGTCGGAACACGTCGATCACATTAGCGAGCCGATTGCGGCCTGTGGACGAGAACCTGCGGATCCGCCGGAAAGCCGACGGTTTCCGCACCCGAGGGTGCGGACACCGTCACGCCGAGTGTCCGCTACTGCCCGCTGGATTCCTCCGCAGGCTCATCCTCCGGCACCACGATCGGGCGCAATCGGGCCCAGGCCACGAAAACCACCGCGAACACGATCATCCCGAGCCCGGCCCAGAGGTTGATGTTCACCCCTGCGGCCTTGTCGACCTCGGCGGACGGCTGCACGAACCCCGCGATCGTGAGCACGACTCCGTAGATGGCGAACAGCAGCGCGATCACCACACGAATGTCGAAGGCACCCGCGGTGCGCCCAGAACCACCCTGATCCGTCATGGGGACCTCCTTGTCGAGCCGGTCCGGCCGGTCAGCCGAAGATGATGTTGAGGGCGATGATGAGGATGAGGGCGATACCGGCGAGCAGGCCGGGGCGGCGGTACCAA
>NZ_JALBWV010000054.1 GCF_022678645.1 Saccharopolyspora soli
CACCCCGCGACATCTCCGACCACGCCTACGTGTACGGCACCTACACCATCACCCCCGCCCACCAACCACATCACTGACCGAAAAGAGCCACAGCGTGGACCCCATCGACTCTCACCCGGCCACCTACCCAGAGAACCGGGCCAGAAACGGATCCGCCTCGACGTCACCAGGACGCACGATCCGTCTGATCTCCTTCGGCTACCGGCACGGCCCACCACCACGAGCAGACCGCACCGAAGACCTCCGAGAGCAGCTACGCGACCCCGCCGCAGCCGACGACATCCTCCACCTCACCGGCCGCGAACCCCGCGTCCAACACATCGTGCTCAACACGCCCGGAGCAGTCGAACTGCTGGACAACCTCGTGGCCTACGCCAGACTGCCCGCGCCACACCCCCGCGTCATCGCACTCGGCTGCGCCGGCGGCAAGCACCGCGCCCCCAGCCTCACCGAGGAACTGGCCCGCAGACTCCGGAAACACGGCCACGTCGTGGAAATCGAACACCTCCATATCGACGAACCGATCGCTGACAACCTGGCAGGAACACCATGAACCCGCGTCCCCACACCGTGTGTGACGCGACCGGTCACCAATCGTCTCGTCCACCGCGACGTGTGGACCGCCGTCTGCCTTGGCTATTGGTGGTGTGTCTGGTCGTCGCCGTGCTGTCGACCGCTGTTATCACGGCCAGCCAGATCGCGCCCATGCTGCCGGGCAAGCCCGGCTACACGAGCGTGCCGAACGCATGCGAGTCCGTCAGCGACACGTCCCTGCAGCGGGCCTTCGGCGACCGCCTGCCAACGGTGACCGAGCGGGATCACGACGCCAGCGAGCGGCAGCAGAATTCTCAGTGCGTCTGGCGAACCGAGGGCAGCATCAGTCAGATCGGCACCGGCAGATTCGGCCGACTCGACACCCATTTAACGACGATGTTCGACGAAGACGGCTACCCCAACGTCGCTACCGTCGACGACGCGCTGCGGCGTCTGGCCCACCAGCCACACGCAACGCACCGCGCCGTGCTCGGTGCACACGCCGTGGTGGCCCACGACGACCAGAAGGTTCGGCTCACCGCCTTCCGCGCCAACCTGATCGTCGCCGTCACCTACTCCGCCGTGCACGTAGACCTGGGCAACGTTCAGGAAACCCCACTGCCCGCCACGGAACTCGACGCCGTGGCCCATCAGATCGCGGCAGACGTCCTCGCCACGGCAGGCCAGCCGCACGCGTGACCAGTCCCGCACCTGGGCATGGGCCGCAGCACCAACACGACCTCGCCGCGGTAGCGGACACCGCACCCGAACACGATCCCGACCCCGCTCCTCCCTCATCCACGTTCGTCCGCTCCCAGCCAGCCACCAACCCGAGTCCGACAGGGTCCTATGGGACGAACTCGCGGCCCTCCCTCGGCGACACTCCCGATTCCTGAGCTCCCCCTCTACGCCAAGGCGGCGCTTGTTCACCGAACGTCCGGTCCAATGAATCAGAACACGATCATCACGGTCATGAGTCACTACGTTCACTACGAGACGAAAGAACAGGGACGCTGGCCGGGCCTGGTCGACATCATCCGCGCTGTCGGCCCGGACGTGCTGCTCGTGCACGAGGTCGACTGGCTGGCCGACCCCGACGAACCTCCGCACGCCGAAACCCAACTGGACATGCACCTGGCCGTCACCCCATCGAAGCACCCCAACACCGCCGCCGCGGGGAACCCCACCATCGTGTCTCTTGTGGACGGTGACACGAAGCATTCGCTTGATCTCCACCACGGCTACTGCGCCCCACACCACGAACCGTCGCCGCCGCGCTCGCGCTCCTCAACACAACGACCTGCCAATAGTCCGGTAAAAGCACCAGCCTCATCGAACGACTGGCGCTCGAACTCCGGGAACGAGACCACACCGTCCACATCGAACACTGCCCCAGCGACAAACCGAGAGTGACAACCCCATGACCAACGACGCCGCCAGCGTCGGATCCGCAGAGCATGACCACGGCACCGCACCCGAGGCCACCCAACGACTACCACGAACTCCTGCTGGAACTCGTCGAACCGGCGGATCCCGTAAAACGCCTCACGCAGCACCAGCGGCGCCCACCAGTCCCCCAGCAGATCCATGGTCCGCGCGATCGAACACGGCCACCGCGCGAAGGATGTCCTCTTCATGGACCTATCGTAACCGAGTCTTACAACGAGACCCAGCAGGTTACAGCCTTGACTGCTCGCGTGGTCCCCGACGCTCGATCCGTGGGCAACTCAGGCGGCACTCGGCTGGTCATCCGGATGTGGTGGTCGGGGGTGTCGAACTGCCCCGACCACCACAGGTCGCAGGCCGAGCACCGATTTCATCACCGGTTCGTACGGAGGAAATCGGCCGCCCGTTCGGCGATCGAATAGACCGTCGCGTTGGTGTTGGCCGACGGGATGGAGGGCATGACGGAGGCGTCGGCCACACGCAGTCCCTCCACCCCGTGGACGCGCAGACGGGTGTCCACGACTGCGGAGTCGTCGTCGCCGATCCGGCACGTGCCCACCGGGTGGAAGTAGGTCAGCAGACTGCGCCGGATGTAGTCGCGCGCTTCGTCCTCGGTGCTCACATCGGGTCCAGGCAGCACTTCTTCGCCTCGCCATTCCTTGAAGGCGTTGGCCTGTCCCATTTCACGGGCAAACCGCAGCCCGGCGGCCATGACATCCACGTCGTGCGAGTCCTCGTAGTACCGGGGATCGATCCGCGGGCGCGTAGCGGGATCACTCGACCGCAGCCGGAGTGTGCCTCGGCTACGTGGGCGCATCGCGGAGAACACGACGGCGTAGAGCCCGTCCGGTCCGGGCAGGGCCGGCCCGTACAGCGGGATGTCGGAGAACAGGAACTGGAGGTCGGGTCCGTCGAGTCCGGGCTCGCTGCGGAGCAGGCCGATCACGCCGCTGTGATTGTGCTCCATCGGCGGCATCGGTCGCGTCGGACGATAAGCGATCTGCGACAAGGAATGGTCCTGCAGATTCAACCCGACCCCGGGCAGATCGCGGACCGGGTCGATGCCCATTTCCCTCAGGTGTTCCTGTGGTCCCACACCTGACAGCAGGAGAAGCTGCGCGGATCCGACCGTGCCTGAACTCAGCACCACTTCATGTCGACACGAGGCAGTGAACGCATCACCGCCGATGCTGTACTCGACCCCGGTGGCGCGGCCGTTCCGGATGACGATCCGGTGCGCGAGCGCGCCGGTGATCACGGTGAGGTTGGGGCGGTCCATGGCGGGCAGGAGGTACGCGTCCGCCGCGCTCTGCCTCTTCCCGTCGACGATGTTGAGGTCGGAGCGTCCGAAGCCTTCTTCTGCCCCGCCGCTGATGTCGGTCGCCGCCCGGTGCCCAACCTCGACCGCGGCGGCCAGGCCGGCTTCCATGATCGGGTGCAGCGGATCGGCGGGCCCGGGAGTCAGCGGTCCGCCGATGCCCCGAAGGGAAGGGTTCCGGTCCGGCAGGTTTTCACTACGCTGGAAATACGGGAGCAGGTCGTCGAATCCCCATCCCTTCACTCCGGCCGAAGCCCAGGCGTCGTAGCTGGAGCGATGTCCTCGCAGGAAGAACATCGCGTTGATCGAGGAGGAACCGCCCAGGGTACGTCCGTGCGGGAAGGGCAGCGACATCCCGTTGGCGTGCTGGACCTCTGTGGTGTCGGCCCAGTCCGCTTCGGTGCCGAACAGCATCGGCCATGCAGGCGGGACCGCCGAGATTTCCGGAGTCTTCTGCTGACCCGCTTCCAGGAGAAGCACGTGCAGGCTCGGATCTTCCGACAGCCGCGCGACCAGGACGCAGCCGGCCGTTCCCGCGCCCACAACAATGAAATCATATTCACTCATACTGGTTTGTCCTTATCGGATGCTGGACGAGTCGTGGGCCGCGCTCAACGGGAGGTTCCCCTGTGGACGGCATCCAGGATGACTCGCGTGATGGTGTCGGGATGCGTGACGAGTGAGAGGTGTCCGGAGTTCACTTCCGTCGTTCGGGCCTTCATTCTGGCGGCGACGAAGCGTTGCAGCTCCGGTGACGTTGTGCGGTCGTCGGTGGTGATGACGTAGCTGCTTGGTTTGGTCTGCCAGGCGGCGACGGTGGTCCTGGTGGTGAAGAGGTCTTGTGCGACCCTCCCCTGGACGGCGTAGAGGACCCGAGCTCTGGCGGTGGACACACCGTTGGCGAAGTCGTTGAGGAACGCGGCTTCGGTCAGGCGACCGTAGCCCTCGTCATAGACCAGTCCCGCATTTGCGGGGGCGCTGGGGAACCGCGACGCGAGCGCCGGGTAGTCCTCGCCTGCCATCGGCGCTCGCGCGGAGAGGTAGACCAGCGAGTCGACGTTCGGGTGGTCGCCCGCCTGGCTGATCACTGACCCGCCATAGGAGTGTGCCACCAGGACGGTCGGCCCGGGTTGCCGGTCGAGCACGCGTCGAGTTGCGGCGACGTCGTCATCCAGCGAGGTCAACGGATTCTGCACCGAAGTGACGGCCACGCCGAGCGCCTGTAGCCGCAGGATGACATCCGACCAGCACGAGCCGTCGGCATAGGCGCCGTGCACAAGAACGACGGAACGGCCTGACGCCTTGCTTGCTGGAGCGGCCGTGGCAGGGTCGGTGGTAGCCAAGGTGAGTCCTGCCGCGCTCAGGACCGCGATGCCCGCGAAGGACCGGCGGCTCACCGTGCACGGTGGTGTCGCCGTATGCGGGTGTGTCATTGCCCAAGCTCCTTTGTCATGCGCCCATACCCGAGGTTCGCTCCGTCAAGTCCCACAGTGAGCGGCGGGCATGCGCATCCGTCGGATGTCCACTGCTGCGCGGGGCGGCATGCTCGAACGGACAGTCATTCGACAGTCCGGGAACTCGGCCTCGACTCACGTCTCGATCGGCCGAGTGGTGACCGGTAGCACTGCCAGTGCGTTGATGAGCAAGCCCGGCTCCGCCGCCGACTGCCAATCGGAGTTCCGGGAGCTGGGTGAGCAGGCTGGTCAGGGCGATGCGCGCCTCCAGCCGAGCCAGCGGCGCGCCGACACACAGATGGATGCCGTGGCCGAAGGCGAGATGCTTGTTGGGTGAGCGTGTGAGGTCGAGCGTGCCGGGCTCGGACCAGGACGTGGCGTCCCGGTTGGCGGCCAGCAGGCCAACCACCACCGTGTCGCCCGATTCGATGGTCACATCGCCGATGTCGAACGTCTCCACGGCGACGCGGAGCGTGGTGGTCTGTAGTGGACCGTTGATGCGCAACAGTTCCTCGACCGCGGTGGGCACCAGACCGGGGCCGGAACGCTGTTCCTGCCAGCGTTCGCGTTGGGTCAGCAGCTGGTGGATGCCGTTGCCGATGAGGTTCACCGTGGTCTCGTGACCGGCCACCAGGAGCAGGTAGACCATCGAGGTGAGTTCGTCCTCGGTGAGCTGATCGTGGCCGTCGCGCGCCACGACGAGTGCCGAGATCAGGTCATCGCCCGGTTGTTCGCGCTTGACCGCGATCAGTTCGCGAAGGTATTGGACGAACGCGGTGACGGCCTCGGCATAAGCCTTGGCTCCGATCAGGGAGGCATTGACGTCGGCCCAGGACCACTCGCGGAATTTTGCCCGCCCGCCGCGGGGGACACCGAGCAGCTCGCAGATGACCGCGATCGGCAGCGGACAGGCGAACTCCGCGATGAGATCGAATCCCGGACCCTGCACGCGCTGCACGAGTGGGGCGAGCAGTTCGTCGGTCAACTGCTGGATTCGTGGTGCGAGCGCCTCGACCCGTCTGCGGGTGAACGCGGCGGCCACCAGCCTGCGCAGCCGGCGGTGCTCGGGCCCGTCGACGTTGAGCAGGTGGTTGTTGACAGCGGAGTTCAGCACCGGGTCCAGTTGGTCGGCGAATGGCGGCCCGATCTCGGCCAGTCGCGGGTCGAGAAGAGCCGCGCGTGCTTCCTGGTAGCGGGTGACCAGCCATGCGGTTTCGCCGTGTGGCAGAACCACTCGGTGTACCGGCCCGGTCCGGCTCAGCTCGTCGTAACGGCGATGCCGCTCGGACACGTCGTTCGCCAGAAAGAATGGCGCCGGCACGCCACTACCAAACACGTGGTCAACCTCCAGAAACACCTGGGCTCTCTGCGCCGAGGTGCCCACTATCCACATCGGACCCGGCCAGCGTGCCGCAGTCCGGCACCCGACGGCGTGGGCTTTCATCCATTGAAAGAAATCCGGCACGGTACCGGCCGCGGAGATAGCGTGACGGCCCTGGTGATTGAGGGTTCAATGAATGTGGGCGGAGCGTGAGCCGGTGGGCTACGGCGACCCTTTCGCATCCGGCACTGCCGGTGCTCTGGTGGGACGCGCCGCGCAGGTAACACGGATCTGCGACTTTCTGACCGCGACCGACCGGGGCGGGGCACTCCTGCTCTCGGGGCAGGCCGGAGTGGGCAAGACGGTCCTGCTCGACGCCGTGGCGCAGGCCCTGTCCTCGACCGGAACACGAGTCCTGCGTGCGGCCGGCGTCGAGTTCGAAGCCGACGTGAGTTACTCCGGGCTGAACCAGTTGCTCTTCCCCCTCTCCGACGCGTTCGATGAACTGGACGGCGCGCACCGCGATGCCCTGCGGACCGCGCTCGGTTTCGACGGCGGACCACCGCCTGACCGGCTCGTGGTGTCCAGCGCGACGTTGACGCTGCTGCGCCGGGTCGCCACCGACGCCCCGCTGCTCCTCGTCATCGACGACCTGCCCTGGGTGGATCGGGCCAGTGCCACGGTGCTGGGCTTCGTGGCACGCAGGCTGGGCGGCGGTCGTGTCGGTTTCCTCGGTGCCCTGCGCTCGGGCAGCAACACCTTCTTCAACCACGGCGGGCTGCCCGAATACGAGGTGCCGTCGCTGGACAGTGAGTCGTCGCGGACACTGCTCGACGGGCGCTTTCCCAACCTCGCCGAGCGGGTGCGTCAGCGGCTTCTCGCCGTGGCCGAGGGGAACCCGCTCGCGCTGCTCGAACTGCCGACGGCACTGAGTCGGCAGCAGCGGGTGGCGCTGGAGAACCTTCCGGTGGTGCTGCCGCTCAGCCAGCGACTGCAAGCCCTGTTCGTCTCCCGGGTCGCCAGTCTGCCCGCCGCCACGCGCCGCCTGCTGCTGCTCGCGACGATGGACGGAACCGGTGACCTCTGCGTGCTGCAGGCGTCGGCGCGGCAAGCAGGCTACGACGCCGATCTCGACGATCTCGCCCCTGCCGAGCAGGACCGGTTGGTCAGTGTCGACGAAGGTACCCGGCGGCTCGTCTTCCGCCATCCGCTGATCCGTTCGGCCGTTGTGGAGGCCTGCACCAGCGCCGAACGGCGCGCGGCCCATCGCGCGCTGGCTCAGGTCCTGGCGGACGAGCCCGAGCGCCGGGCCTGGCACCTGGGTGAAGCTTCCGTTGAGCCGGACGAGCAGGTGGCCGATCTGCTGGAGCAGGTCGCGCACCGTATCGCCGCGCGCGGAGACGCCATCGGAGCAGTGGCATCGCTGGTCCGAGCCGCCGATCTGAGCCCCCTCGGCACGGACCGGGCGCGGCGGCTGGCCGAGGCCGCGTACATCGGCGCCGACGCGACCGGCGAACTACGCGGGGCCTCCGCCCTACTGGACAGTGCTCGCCGGGCCGACCCCGAGCTGACCGGCTCCCTGCACTCGGCGGCGACCGCCGTCTACCTGATCATCAACGGTGACGGCGACATCGACACCGCCCACCGGCTGCTGGTGGACGCCATCGAGTCCGGCAACCACGGTTATGACGCCAGCGACAACAGCCTCATCGACGCGGTCCACCTGCTGCTGCTCCTGTGCTTCTTCGGCGGCAGGGCGGAGCTGTGGGCGCCGTTCTACACGACTGTTGGCCGCTTGCGACCGGAGCCGCCCACCCTGCTGGCCGTCGCCGGCAAAACCTTCTCCGATCCGGCCCGTACCGGAGTCTCCGCGCTGGAACAGTTGCAGTCCATCCTCGGCGAACTTCCCGACGAGACCGACCCCGGGCGGATCGTGCGGATCGGCACCGCGTCGCTCTACCCCGACCGGCTGGCTGACGTCCGGGGTCCCTCCTGGAAAGTGGTTCTCCAGGGACGGGACGGCGGCCCCGCCCGCAGACACATCGGCGCGCTCATGCACCTGTGCCTGGACGACTATCTGACCGGCAGGTGGGACGAGTGCGTCGAGCTGGCCGACGAAGGGCTCCAGCTGTGCGATGACTCCGGCTACGAGTTCTTCACCTGGTATTTCTGGTACTGCCGAGCTGTCGTCGCCGCGGCCCGTGGGGACGACGACACGGTCGAGCGCCGCACCGATCAGATCATCCGCTGGGCGACGCCCCGGGGAGTCGAGACAGCTCTGCACTACGCCCGGCAGGCACGCACCATCGCCGATCTCGGGCGGGGCGAATTCGACAGCGCCTACCAGCACGCGACGGCGATCAGCCCCGCCGGCGCGCTCGCCTCACACGTGCCGCATGCCCTGTGGGTGATGCTGGACCTCGTCGAAGCCGCGATCCGCACCAATCGCCACGCTGAGGCAGCCGCTCATGTGCGCGCCATCCAGGAGGCCGGCATCGCGGCGCTTTCCCCACGGCTCGCCCTGCTCGCCGGCGGCGCGGAGGCGCTGTGCGTCACCGACGACGAGGATGCGATACGACTGTTCGACACGACACTGGCGAAGCCGGGCCTTGAGCGGTGGCCCTTCGACCTGGCCAGGGTGCGGCTGCTCCACGGCGAAAGGCTGCGCCGGGCAGGGGCGAATGCGGATTCCAGAGGGCCGCTGAGTCTGGCCTACGATGCGTTCACCGTGCTCGACGCCCTTCCGTGGACGGAGCGCGCGTCCCGGGAGCTACGAGCCACCGGATGGACCCCGCCGAAGACCGCCGCTGCGGACGGCACGGTACTCACAGCGCAGGAGCGGGAGATCGCGGAACTGGCCGGATCCGGCCTGACCAACAAACAGATCGCCGCGCGCCTCTATCTCTCGCACCGGACCGTCGGCGCGCACCTGTACCAGATCTTTCCCAAGCTCGGAATCACCTCCCGGGCCGCGCTCCGCGACGCACTCGTGGCCTTGGACCAATCGCCGGTCACCCGTCCGCCGGCAAGCGGCCGAGGTTGACCCGCGGTGGGCGGCTACCTTTCGGGCTGTCCACCAGTTCCGCGATGACCCTGGCTGCCCTGGCGATCTCCGTGTCGGCGACGGCGCCCGCCGCGAGGGCCACGTCCACCCGGTCCGCCAGGCCGGGGTACCGCTTCTCGTAGGCGTGGGCAGTCTCCACGTCGTCGGGGCGAATCAACTGGGGGTGCTGACCGGAATCGTCCAGGAGCGAGCCGGAAACCACGATCGAGGTCTCGATTCCGAAGCCGGTCAACTCTTTCGCGTAGCTCGCCGCGAGATGGTCGATCACCGTGACCGCTTCGGAGTGCAGGGCGAGATAGGGGCTCACCTCACCGTGCCGCCCCAAGGGCACGACCCAGACCAGGAGCCCGTCCTGGCGTGCGCGCATCAGCGGTAACACAGCTCGGTTCACCCGCTGGGCAGACAGCACGTGGGCGTCGTAGATCCGCGCCAACTGGTAGGGCGTGAAGGACTCGACAGGCCCCCTCGGCACCGATCCCACGGTGTGGATCACTACGTCGATCTGGCCCGCTTCCCTTGTGGCATCGCTTATCGCGGCGGAGACCGAGCGTTGATCGGCAACGTCGAGCGCGAGTGGACGCAGCCGTGCGTCCTCGCGTGCACGCCCATCCAGGATGCCGGAGGGCGGACCTGATGTTGACCCGAAGCCTGCGTAGGCGGTGTGCCCGGCGAGCGCCAGCGCCTGCGCGACGGCTGCCCCGAGGCGGCCAGCCGCGCTGGTGACGAGAACGGTCTTCGGCATCATGCTCCTCGGTGGATCTCCGACAGGCACGACCCGCGCCTGACCCAGTGCAGTGTCGGCGTTGAGCGGTCCTCTTGCCTGAGTCAAACGACTGGTTGTACGACTGCGGCGCACACTGTGGTGATGGACTGTCAAACGACTGTCCTGTGTGGTCAGCCGACGCGGGTTTCCGATGGCCAATCGACCGATGCGGACGTGGCCGGTTCGAGGAGACGCTGGCGAAGCGCCGCGGGATGCGGCGAGATGTTCCTCCGCACGATCGCGAATCGCGCGTGCCCTACCCGAGTGGACATCCTGTCCGCCCGCGACAGCCAGTCTCCAGGGAGCAAACCATGTTTCACCGCAGAACCTTACCGATAGCCATCACCGCGACCGCGGTCGTCCTCGCCGCCAGTGTGACCACACTCGCGTCGGCGACGCCCGCCCACCACACCACCCCGGCAACCACGGCCCCGACGACCTCAGCTCCCAAGCCGACGATCGTCCTCGTCAACGGAGCCTGGTCCGACTCGGCCAGTTGGAGCGGCGTCGTCAAACGCCTGCAGGACGCGGGGTATCCGGTCGCCGCCCCACCCACCGAACTGCGCAGCCTCTCCGGTGATTCGGCGTACCTCGCCTCCTACCTCAGGACCATCCAGGGCCCCATCGTCCTGGTCGGCCAGTCATACGGCGGATCCGTCATCACCAACGCCGCCACGGGCAACGGCAGTGTCCGGGCCCTGGTCTACATTTCGGCCTTCGCACCGGACGTAGGGGAGAGTGCCGCCGCCCTCACCGCGAAGTTCCCCGGTACCCACATCACCGACGACCCCAACGCACCCGTCCCCACCGCGCTTTCCCCAGTGCCCTTCACCCAAGCCGACGGCAGCACCGGAATCGACCTGTACGCCAACGCAGACCAGTACCGGGACGTGTTCCTGAGCAATCGTCTGGACAACGCGGACTCCTCGGAACTCGCCGCCACCCAGAGCCCCGTCACAGCGGCTGCCCTCGGCGATCCATCCGGCCAGCCTGCCTGGAAAACCATCCCGTCGTGGTATCTCGTCTCCGACGACGACCACCTGATTCCGCCTGCGGCAGAGCGTTTCATGGCCACGCGCGCCCACGCCCGCACCATCGACGCCGACACACCCCACGCCGCACAGGTGACCAATCCCGGGATCGTCACCAGTCTGATCGAACAAGCCGCCACAACGACCCGCTGACAACGAATATCAAATCCCGCGCCGCCGGGCGTCCCGAGAACTCGGGACGCCCGGCGGCGTCATCGGGCAGTGTAGAATTCAACTGTCGAATTCGTTGGGGCCCGAGGAGAAGGGGAAAAGGATATGCCTAACACGCCTGGCATGTCCGTTACCGGCAAGGTCCTTGCGTTGCTCGGTGCGTTCTCTCACGAAACCCGGGCACTGACGCTCACCGAACTGTCGAGGCGGACGGGGCTGTCGTTGCCCACTGTTCACCGTCGTGCTGCCGAACTGGTTCAGTGGGGAGCACTGGAACGCGGACTCGACGGCCGCTACCGGATTGGCCTGCGGCTGTGGGAGGTTGCCTCTCTCGCGCCGCGCGGATCCACCCTGCGCGATGCCGCGCTGCCGGTGCTACAGGACCTCTATGACAGCAAGAAAGAACAACACATCCATCTCTCGGTGCGGGACCACCTGGAAATTGTCTTCCTGGAGCGGCTGAGCACACCCAACGCCCCGCAGGCCGAAACCCGGGCCGGTGGCCGGTTCGGCGCCTTCGCCACCGGAGCCGGATTGGTGCTGCTCGCTCATGCACCTGTTGAAGTGCAAGAGGAATATCTGAGTACGCGGCTATACCGGTATACCGCGAATACCGTCACCGACCCTGCCCGGATCCGCTCCGTTCTGACCGGGATCCGCAGGAACGGGTATTCCACCAGCGACAGAATGCTGAGGTCGGATATCCAGTGCGTCGGTGCGCCGGTCTACGGAGTGGACGGTTCGGTGGTGGCCGCTGTGTCCGTGTGTTTCCAGGCAGGCAGCCAGCCCTTCCGGGCGGCCGCTCGTTCTGTTCAAGCAGCCGCCCGGCGCGTTTCCCACGCGCTCCGCTGACGAAACCTTCGCGCCCGCTGGATCAGGCGTTGAGGAATTCCAGCGCCTGCCGCACGAACAGTTCATGGTGGTGGAAGATGCCACCGTGGCCGGAGTCCGGGTAGATGCTCAGTCCGGCGTTGGGCAGCAGTCGTGCGAGGTGGAACGAGCTGATCGTCGGCACCATGATGTCGTTGTCGCCGTTGACGACGAGAACGGGCTTGTCCACGTTTCCCAGACCGGCCGGCGAAGTACCCTGCTCCCATTTCGCGGCTGCGGCCAACTGGGCGCCGATAGTCTCGTTCGACACGGGCGTGTCCCGGTCCTGCGTGCGCTCGTCCAGGCGGGCGAGGAAGGCGGCCGCGGCGGCCTGGCCGGCAGGCGACGGTGAGAAGAACAGCGAATGCTTGGGATGCTTGCCTTCGGCTTCCGCCTTCGCGAAGGCGTCTTGCAGGACTGCGCCCCACGCGGCGGCACCTTCGTCGCCTGCGGGAGCGGTGCCAGCCAGAATGCACCGGCGAACCACGTCGGGCCGCCGCTGCGCGATCACCTGGGCGACCATACCGCCCAGCGAGAAGCCCATCAGGTCGACCGTGCTCAGGCCCCGAGCGGCCAGGAAGGCGATCGCGTCGTCGGCCATGGCCTCGATACTGTCCGGGGTCGTGCCGCCGGAACTGCCGACCCCACGAAGATCCACCATGATGACCCGCCGCTCCGTCGCGAAGCCGTCGATCACGGCCGGGTCCCAGTCATCGAGCACCGCGGTGATGTGGTTCAGCAACAGTATTGGAAGGCCGGTGGCCGGGCCCACTTCGCGGTAGGCGAAGGGAATCCCGTCCACCTGAACGGTCTTGGTGGTGGCTTCCTTGTTGGTAGCAGACATTTTCTGCCCTTCTGTGACGGCGTCTGGTTTCAGCCAGTGTCGGGCGCATCGGGATCGGCCCGCATCAGTCAAATGCCTGTGCGGGCGACTGGTCGATTCCCGAAACTGGGCTGCCTGGATCGTCTGCGCGATCAGGGTGGCGACGGTCATCGGGCCGACGCCACCAGGGACCGGTCATCCAGCCCTCTAGCCTCGTCTCGAATACTGCGGTGGCCTTGTCCAGACGCCGCACCTCGGACGCCCGCACCAGATGCGCGGCCCCCAGACCAACCCGTCAGCCGATCCGAACCTCGGGTTACGCCGGATACAACCTCGTTGCATGGTGGACTATTCGGACGGCTGGCTCCAGCGTAGTCGTCACCCTTCCACCGATAATCGTCCACTTTGACTGGTCGGCCGAAGTCCGGGGAACTGATCGTTTTTCCCGCACTGATACAGATCCCGACGTGGTGGATGTTGCCGGGTGTGCCGTAGAAAACGAGATCACCGGGTGCCAACGGCCCGTCCTTCGGCACCCGCGGGCCGGCGTTGCACTGCTCTTGCACAGTTCTGGGGAGGTTCATCCCGGCTGCCTGGCAGGCGGCCATCGTCAGGCCTGAGGAGTCGAAGCCGCCGTGACCGTGGAGTGTTCCCGAGGGACGTGTCATGGATGCTGTCGAGATGGTGGGTCAGGTGAGAATCGGGACCTGCCAGGCGTCGTAGCCGTAGACGTCCTCGCTACTCAGACCGGAGCTCGTGCCGCGGAGGAAGTCGTTGGCGCGGGAGCCGCCCTGCACCGCGCTCGTACGAGGACGGCGCACCTCGCAGGAGA
The DNA here is from genome assembly GCF_022678645.1 of Saccharopolyspora soli. GTDB lineage: Bacteria > Actinomycetota > Actinomycetes > Mycobacteriales > Pseudonocardiaceae > Saccharopolyspora > Saccharopolyspora soli. Next base: position 13,628 of record NZ_JALBWV010000054.1, read on the forward strand.
CCCAGTAGTGCACAAGGTGCCGGTCGCCGCCCCACCACTTCGCCGACACCAGCGGGGTGTCGGCAACGCGGTCGCCTGGGACGATCCCGCGGTAGGCGACCAGACCGGAAAACACCGCCTCCCGTCGCCCGAAGAGGGTTTCCCGGACTGTCGAATGAATGCCGTCCGCACCAACCACAACGTCTGCCGTGGCACTGCTGCCATCACCAAAGTGGACCTTCAGTCGGTCCCCGACCTGATCGAAGCCCACTGCGCGGTGCCCAAGATGGATGTCCCCGACAGCGCTGAGCAGCACATCGTGCAGGTCCCCACGATGTACATGCAGGTATGGCGCTCCGAACCTGTCCTCCACCTCGTCATCCAGCGGCAGACGGAGCGACATTTCGCCGTCCGTGGCGTCGAAGCTGCATCAGGACTCGGGACGACAAGCGATCGTCGAAATCTTCTCCAGCAGACCCAGCCCGCGCAGTGCCGCGGTCGCATTGGGCGCTAGTTGTAAGCCCGCGCCCACCCTGGCGAGTGCTGGAACCTCCTCGTGCACCTCGACCTGCGCACCGATCCCCCGGAACGCAACAGCGGTGGCTAACCCCCCGATGCCGGCGCCTACCACCACGACGCGCATGGGAGCGTCCCTTCTGATCATGCGAACCTCCCAACCAGCGAGGCATGAGGAAACTCGGTCAGGGCTCGTTCTGCCTGTCGGCGACCAGCACGTGCAGCAGGCTCGATGAGATCCGCGTCGACAAGGGCGACTCCGCCGTTCTCGAAGACGCCACCCAGGTCGCCACGATCCGGCGTAATGACCCGGACCACGCAGCCCAGCCCCCTGAGGAGTTCGACCTCCCTGGTCAGGGCATCGGTGAAGAGCGGGGCGAGAACGAGAACCCCTGCCTCGTCGGTGCCGATCCGGCTGGCGGCAACATCCGCATTCGTCATTGAGCGAACGCCTCCATCGACGTAAAGCCGATGGGCTATTTTCACGGGTGGGGCCACGCCCGGGGCTGCGGTCGATGCGGCGACCGCGGCCCCCAGCGGTATGCCGTCGTTGGCCGACCAGACAGCTATCCTGTTGCTTGGCAATGCGACAGCGGTAATTCGCAGCATTTTCGGCCAGCCACCAGACGGTAGCCAACGCGACCAGAGTTGGTCGGCGGCGTCGAGGTCAACGTGGTCGAAAGTCATTTTACGGCTATTTGCATGCCAGGCTGCTCGGTCCGCTAGAGCAGCGGTCGCCTCGTCAAGGCTTGCTCCTGCGCCGAGCCAGGCGCCAACGACCGAGCCAGCTGAGGTTCCTACGATCTGTGGCACGTCCGTGAGCGAAAGGCCGTCAGCCATCAGGCCGGAAACTGCTCCGCCAAGCCACGCACCGCCAACCGGACCTCCCGCGCCCAGGACCAGTGTGTGCACTGGAAATCCCTTCACGTCGGCACCTCACCATTCAGTGCGTGGTGGTGAACGTCGAGCCGGCTGCCATCGTTTGAGGAAGTATCATCGCTAACGATTTGCGCATCCGAAACGGTCGGCAAACCCAGCGGAGCCCTCGAATAACCCCGATCCCGCCTCGCCCCGGAGGTCGTGCACGGGATCGTGGACAACCATTGGTTTTCCTTCATAGGTGATTTCTCTCTTCCGCCGGTATCTCGGCGCCCACCTGGTCAGCCCGGATTTGCGCCAGGCCCGTGACGCGGGCCGAACTCAGTCGCGCGGCCCCTCGCCGCCGCGCCCATCCGGGTCGTAGTGCAGCTGGTAGCGGCCATATCGCTCCCGACCGATCGCGGCCAGCGCCGCCGGCACCGGGTTCGGGTCCTGAAGGAAAGGCTCTTCCTCGTCGCACGGATGCTGCCAGGTGGCGAACCCGAGCGCGATCTGATTGATAGGATCGTCGAAGTGGATCGAACGGCAGAAGCCGTGGTCCAAATCGAACTTGACCTCGACACCGTTGTCCTCCAAGAGCTCCTTGGCCTTCCGCAGCTCTGCCGTGGAAGGAACGGTGATCGCGAGATGATTGCCAGCGCCCAGCAACGAGTTATCGACCGGCACCTCCGCGTCCTTGAACTCGAAGAACGCGATGGTGTCCCGCTCGCCGATCCGGAAGAAGTAGTGACGACTGCCGCCGAGGTTGCCCGGCACGGCGCCCGGGAACGGGTCCGGGTTCGGCAGCTGAAGGGTCACAACCACCGGGAACCCAAGAAGACCGTTATAAAACTTCACGGTCTCGTCCATGTTGTTCGTGACGAAAGCCATATGGTGGCAGCCGGTCGTTCGGACGCGCATGTCGTCTCCCGTTCATCATCTTCGATGACCCAGACGGTCGCCTCATGGCAACATGGTCACGCTAGTGCTATCTTATTTCTAAGTCAACAAGATTCGAGGGTCGCTCTACGTCCTGGATGCCAGCCCACTCGCGTGATCTTCTTTCGCACCACTGAGCCAAATGCGCGTGAGGTAACTGGGCCGCAGGTACTTTCGTCACGCATAGGTCCGGGGGGTTGCCGTGCAGACCTTTGCCATCGCCGGTTTGACGATCGAGTCGGGCGACACGGTGGTGGTGGGCGCACTGGCGGCCAACCGGGACGCCATGTCGTGGCCCCCAGCCAGAAACGCCCGACTTCACGCGGTCACCCAACAAACATCTCGCGTTGGGCCACGGTGTCCGTCTGTGTGTCGGTGCACCGCTAGCTCTGCGCACCCGACTCCCGGAGCCGCGGTCGGCGGTGACGCCGGCGGAAATCGCGGCAGAGCCGGGTGCTCATCAATGCGTTGGCAGCGTTACCAGTCACCACCCGGCCGATCTTGGCCTGACTCAAGACCGAGTCGGAAAAGTCCCCTGCGCACGGAATTCGGTTGGTGTCTGCTTCGTGTGTTGGCGAAAGAACTTCGTGAACACCGTGGCCCCGGGGAAACCTACCCGCTGGCCGATCGATGCCGCGGTCAGATCGGTGTGAATGAGCAGGCGCTTGGCTTCCAGCAGCACACGCTCGTCGATGAAGCGTTTGGCGCCACAACCCACTGCCGCCTGACTGGCCCTTGTCAGGGTCCGCACGCTGTACCCGAGCTGCGCGGCATAGTCCGCTACGCGGTGCGTATCGGCGAAGCCTTGCTCGACTGCGGCCTGAAAGCGCGCGAACGCATCTCCGCCGATCGGATCTTGATACATACCAGGGACGGCCGCCAGCTGCAGTACGAGAGCCGCCAGCAGGTGCCGCAGCAGCTCCACCTGCATGTCCGATGGTCTCACGGCCCACTGCACATAGGCACCTTCAAGCAGGTCCAACGTCTGCCAGAGGGTGTGCCGTTCGGCGTCGGCCAGTACCGATGGCGGCTGCCAGACGCCTCGGTCGACTCCGGCGTTCTCTGCTGTGGTGCTGTCGAGAAAGCCGGGCAGGAACAGTACGACCCGGCCCTGGGCGGCGGAGAGGTCCGAGTCGTAGCGGTGCAGTTGTCCGGGCCGGGCCCACAGCCAGCTACCGGGGCCTAGTTCGCAATCCGTGAAGTCCAGCGAGCATCGCAGTGTGCCGGACCGTACCGCGATCAGTTTGTGAAACCCAGGACGCTGGAGCTCGTACGGGTCGACGCCATGCCCGGCAGCTCTCGCCACCAGCCCAGGGAAATCGACCACCTCTACACCCGGTGGCGCTCCGACGCCGGCGCGATACGGCAGCTCGGTGATCTCACGCTGTCCGTTTTTCACCACGTTGTGTCTCCAAAAGTCGAGTAGACACCCTTGGCGCATCATAGCCTCGACTTGTTTCGACCGAAAATGTCAAGGAGCCGACAATGCGACTGATCGTGGCCATGACCGGGGCGACCGGCGCCGTGCTCGGCGTACGACTGCTGGAGCGCCTGCGTGCGATGCCGGACGTGGAGACGCATCTGCTGATTTCTCGTTGGGCGCGCTCCACGATCGAATTCGAGACCGGCCTCAGTGTGCGTGAGGTCGGCGCTCTCGCCGATTTTGTGCATCCACCTGACGACCAGGGTGCCGCGATCTCCTCCGGTTCCTTCCGGGTCGACGGCATGGTCGTTGTGCCGTGCTCGATGAAGACCCTGGCCGGTATCCGGGCCGGATACGCCGACTCCCTGATCGGCAGGGCCGCCGATGTCGTACTCAAGGAGCGTCGACAGCTGGTACTGGTGGCCAGGGAGTCACCGCTGAGCGAGATCCACCTGGAAAACATGCTCGCCCTGGCCCGAATGGGCGTGCAGATCGTGCCGCCAATGCCGGCCTTCTATCAGCGTCCCTCCTCCGTGGAGGACATCGTGGAGCACATCGCTGTCCGGGTTCTCGACCAGTTCGATCTGCCCGCGCCGGAGGCTAAGCGCTGGCAGGGCATGCACGCCGCAAGGACTTTGAGCGTCTGACCCCCCAAGGAAATCGATATGCCTTATGACGACCTGCGCAGCTTTCTGCACGCCCTGAACGAAGAGGGTCAGCTCCTGCGTGTCACCGACGAGGTACGGCCCGAACCCGACGTGGCCGCGGCGGCGAACGCCGCAGCCCGGATGGGGGATGCCGCACCTGCTCTGTACTTCGACAACATCACTGGATTCACCGATGCTCGCATCGCCATGAACGTGCACGGCTCATGGGCCAACCACGCGCTGGCCCTCGGACTATCCAAACAGACCGGTGTCGAGGACCAGATCCGGGAATTCGTCCAGCGCTGGGATCAGTTTCCCGTGGCCCCGGAGTGGCGGGCCGATCCGCCGTGGGCGCACAACACCATGACCGGCGCCGATGTCAACCTCTTCGAGGTGCTGCCGTTGGTCCGTCTCAACGACGGCGACGCCGGTTTCTACATCGACAAAGCAGCCGTCGTTTCCAAAGACCCCGACGACCCGGACAACAGCGGCAAGCAAAACGTCGGCATTTACCGGATCCAGGTCAAGGGGCGCGCGAGATTGGCACTGCAACCAGTACCAGTGCACGACATTGCGCTGCACCTGGGCAAGGCCGAGGAACGAGGGGAAGACCTCCCGGTTGCCATCGCCATCGGCAACGAACCGGTGATCTCCATCGTGGCAGCCACGCCGATGCGTTACGACGAGAACGAATACGAACTGGCCGGCGCCCTGCGCGGCGGGCCGGCACCAATCGCCACCGCGCCATTAACCGGGCTTCCGGTCCCGTGGGGCAGCGAGGTCGTGATCGAAGGCGTGGTCGAAGGGCGCCAGCGCGAAATCGAGGGACCGTTCGGTGAATTCACCGGCCACTACTCGGGCGGCAGGCGGATGCCGATGATCCGGGTCGACCGGATCTCCTACCGCACCAAACCGGTGTTCGAGCATCTCTACCTGGGCACGCCCCCGACCGAGATCGATTACCTCATCGCGGCCAACACCTGCGCTCCGCTCTATCGTCAACTCAAGGCCGATTTCCCGGAAGTGCGCGCGGTCAACGCGATGTACACCCACGGGTTGGTGGTGATCGTGTCGACGGCCAAGCGATACGGCGGCTTCGCCCGGTCGGTAGGCCTGCGGGTACTGACCACCCCGCACGGGCTTGGCTACGCGGCCACCGTGATCGTGGTGGACGAGGATGTGGATCCGTTCAATCTGCCGCAGGTGATGTGGGCGCTGTCGACGAAAATGAATCCCGCACACGACCTCGTCGTCGTCCCGCACTCGCCGGTGATGGAACTCGCGCCGCAGGCAGACATACCCGGTGTGGTGGACAAGTTGATCATCGATGCGACCACGCCGGTGTCTCCCGACAACCGGGGCAATTACGGCAACCAGGTGCACGACCTGCCCGAAGCGGCGGAGTGGCTGGCCAGGCTGCGGCAACTCGCCGCGCAATCGTGAGGAGATCATTCCATGCAACGGAAGTGTCCGCGCTGCGCACACGATGTCATCGACCTGCTGTACACCTCACCGGTCGCCGGATCCTGGGAAGTGCTGCAATGCCAACGATGTCTGTACGGCTGGCGCACCAGCGAGCCCGCACGCCGCACCGAGCCCGGCGCCTATCCGGACAGCTTCAAGATGTCGCCGGAGGCGATCCTCAGCGCACCCGAGATTCCGTCGATACCCGCGCTGTGATCGAGGCCATGAATCAACGCCCTTGTCCGAAGGAAGGACCAAGTCGATGAACGCACTGGTATTGGGCGGCGGCGGTCCCGTCGGCGCCTCGTGGACGGCAGCCCTGCTGGATGGGCTGGGAGCCGCCGGACTGCCACTGGGCGAGTCCGATGCAGTGGTGGGCACATCGGCCGGCGCGGTGGTGGGCGCCTGGCTGACGATCCAGCCGGACGGTCTGCCTGAACTACCCAAGCGGATGCGTGCGCGGGCAACCTGGCATGCCGACAACGCCCGATCCGGCCGGGGCGACAAGAGTCTTCTGCAACGGATGGCGGCAGGATCCGGGCGGGACAGCGATTCCGCACGGAGCATCGCTCAGTCCGCGATAGCGGCGATACCGCCGGTGTCGGCGGATGAGGCGGAGGCGTTGTGGAAGGCGGCTCTGCCCGATGGAGCCTGGCCGCGCCAGCTGCGGGCGGTGGCGGTGAACGCCGACACCGGGCTCGCGCACGCGTGGTCGGCGCAGGACGGCATTTCGCTGGCTGTCGCCGTGTCGTGTTCGACAGCGGCGCCGGGTGCCGCGCCACCGGTCGCGGTAGCCGACTCGGTCTGGGTCGACGGCGGCGTGCGCTCCGGCACGAACGCCGATCTGCTCATCGACTTCGACGGCCACGAGTCCGGGCCGGACAAGGTACTCATCGTGGCGCCCATGCCCTCCGACGATCTCGCGCGCGAGCAGGCGATCCTCCACGAACGCGGATACCGCGTCCGCGTCGTCACCGCGGCCCCCTTCTACACGGCGCCTACCGACCTGCTCGATCCGCATTTCGTCGACGTGGCGGCAACGGCCGGAGCAAGCCAGGCACGCGACATCGCCGCCGACCTTCGGACGTGGTGGAGCGACTGACAGGCCGGTTGTCCCGACACACGTGATCTGGTGGCGGCACGCCGAGTGTGCTGCGCCCGGGGCCGAACGGGCCGCACCGGACGTCGACCTGATCGGCGTCGGTGGCAACGCGGCGCACGGGCACCGGTTACATGTTCACGGTTGAGCCTGCTGCTGTCGAAACGAGCCAAGGCCGAGGAACGCGACGCCGCACACCGCAGGTGAGTAGCGCCGAGGCCCGGCGAGCTGGTCCAGAAAGCTCGCCGGGAAGGCCAGCGCGGACAACGCAATCCAGGCCGTCGCCCCAAGGGAACCAGCGGTGATCGCGGACGGTTTCGCGGCGATGTCCTGGCGGGTAACGGCCGGCCCATTGTTGTCAGGGCCATGACGTGAGAACGCCCTCAGCTCTGGCACCCAGGACATCGGGCAGGCAAATCACGGAAATGCGGGCTCGCCGCGGTAATTGACTCCATAGCGGTGGAATTGCCCGGTCGGTGTCCCGGTGCTATCGCCCAGCCGCCTCACGTCCGGTGCTGAAGGATACTTCGCCGCTCTCACCGGGGGCGAGGACGAAGTCGTGCCGGAGGTCCCAATAGGGTTCAGCACGGTCGGCGGCCGCCAGCCGGCGGGGATCGTCGATCCGCTCGTAATGCACCACGAGCGACGATTTCACACCGAATACCGCGTCTGTCCACAGGTATTCGTCATCATCCGTGTAAAGCTCGGTAACGATCGTCCGGTATCCGTCGGCGGTGGCAATGACATGGAAATGCGCCGGCCGCATGTTGTGGCGGTTCGTAACCCTCAACAGGTCACCGACCGGCCCATCCGCAGGAATGGGATAGCTGACCGGCTTGACAGTCCAGAGGTCGTACGCTCCGGTTTCGTCCGTGCGGAACCGGCCTCGGAGGTTGTAGTCCGGCTGCAGGGGATCGACGTTCTCGTACAAGCCATTGGCGTTGGTGCCCCACACATCGAGCTCGGCGCCCGCAATCGGCTCGCCGCGCAAGTTGAGCACCTGGCCGTGGATGTGCGCGGGTTCACCGTCCTCAGAGCCGCCACGGGAAATGTTCGCCCCGTTGGGCTCCAACGGGGATCCGGCGCGGTAGAACGGGCCCAACACGCTGGTCTCGAGTGCACCATCAGGCACCTCGGCGGCGATCGTGTCGACGACCATGGTCATACCCAACACGTCGGACAGCAGGATCAGCTCGTGCCGAGCCTCGTCGCTGATCTCGCCGCATCGTCGCAGGAAGTCGGCTGCCCCGAGCAGTTCGTCCGGTTGCAGGCGGACTTCTCGAGCGAAATCGTGCGCGTGCCGGATGAGCGAGGTGAGCACGACCCTTGCACGGTCGGCGCCGGTGCCCTGGATCGCTGCGAGCACCTCCGCGGTGATCTGCTCGCTCGTCGTCGAGGTCCCGTGTTCATGGTCCGCCATCGTCGTACTCCTTGTCTTTTCCAGCCAATTGGTTCAGCACCGTGGGTGTAATCCACGACGACAAAGCGAATCGCACAACGCCGTAGCGATCCACGGGTTCAGCAGGCGTCCGACCGGAGGGAACCCCATCTCCGCGAAGCCTCCGTGCGATACAGGGAGATCTTGCCCGGATCCCGGCTGCGGGGCGACAGCCGCAACCCCAACAAGTCGGACATACGGACATTGCCCAACGTCCCGCCACGGATATCTGTGAAATGGTTCCGCGACCGGAATTTCGGTTTACGCCCCCGAGAGACGTGCTCACCACCGAGCCGGATCCGCTCGCCGGCCCCGCTCGATATCCGGCCTCGCCGGCCAGGCCGACGCCGCGGTCAAACAACCATCGCCCACAGTCCCTCAACGCACACCGGTTGGCACGCCCACCCGGGGCGTCAACCACTGACCAACCTGGCCTACTAGAGATTCGGCGTCCTCCAGTCGGGTGTGGCCACCGACGTACATGTCCGGCCGCACGAGGATCGCCCGGTTTTCACCACGACCGATCGCATACCGCTTCACGAGCTCCCCGAGCTGGTCCGGGATGGTGTGATCCTCATCGAAGGCCGCCGTCGTCGGCTCGTCAATGACCAGAATGGACGACACGCGGTCCCCAAAGGCGGCGCGCATGTGTTCGGCGACCCGCTCAGCGCGTTCGACGTCCTCAGCGACGCCCTTTCGCGGCACCAGCACCAACGTGAACCCGCAGTGGCGGAACAGGTCGAAAAGTCGCTTCCGCGGCTCGATGACCAGCTGCGCATCCGGAGCGCGGTCACCGGCCTGTGGCCCCGCGACCGCGGGAACGTCCGGGGCGGGGACGACATCGCGGTAGTGGTGCGAAAGCCCCGAGATCAGCTCGACGGTCCGCTGCTGCCAGCCAGGTTCGCGAGTGAGCGCGATGCGGTCTTCAAGCCCTTGACCGAAGGCCATCACGATGTCGTGGGTGGACTTGGCACCCGCGGTGATTTGCTCGCCGATCGGCCGGCGCTCCGCCTCGTAGGAATCCAGCAGCGTCTCGGGCGCGGCCCCGTCAACGACGGCGGCCAGCTTCCAGCCGAGATTGAAAGCGTCCTGCATGCACCCGTTCATGCCCTGACCGCCCGCCGGGGAGTGCACGTGCGAGGAGTCGCCGCAGAGCAGGACCCGACCGGCGCGGTAGCTGCCGGCCACGCTGTTGAGGATCTCCCATTGGGTCGCCCACCGCGGTTCGCCGATCCGCATGCCGATCCCGATCTTGTCGGCCACCGCCTGGAACGACGCACGAGGGTCGTCCGCCCGGGTCATCGCGCCCGCGTCGCTGAGGTAAACCCGCCAGAGCTTGCCGGGCAGCTTGGTCACCAACATGAACAGTGATTCGCCGATGAAGTAGTTCACCCACGAATCGTCATGGGGGAAATCTTCCACCTCGACGTCCATCATCGCCATGACACCCACTTTGTCTCCGACGAAGTCGATGCCGGCCCGGTCCCGGACCCGGCTGTGCGCACCATCGCTGCCGATCACCCACGCGGACCGGTGCGGGGAGACCTCCCCTGATGCCTTGTCGAGTACCGAGAGCGTGACGCCGTCGGCATCCTGCTCCAGGTCGGTGAACTCCTGGCCGTATTCCGGGCGAATCCCGTAATGGGCACACAAATGCTCGCGCAGGACCTGTTCGAAGTCGTTCTGGTTGATCTTGTAGTAGAAGGGGTAACGTGTCGGGAGCCCGCGAAAATCCGTGCGGGGCTTCTCTTCGTCACTCATCCCGGGAAAGTGGTACACGTTGCCAGGGCACGGTAACGCGACTTCCTCGATGCGGTGCGCAACGCCGATGTGCTCGAACATCTCCATAGTCCGGGCGTGCAATGTGAAAGCCCGGGTCGTATGCGAGGGACCAGGCCGTTTGTCGATTAGCCGCAGGGGTACGCTGCGCCTGGCCAGCTCGTGCGCGGCGATGAGCCCCACCGGGCCCGCTCCGACGATGGCCACACCATTGTGGTCCAGCATGGGATTCCTTTCCGAGTAGGAGATAACGACACTCAGCCCGGTTCGGCCGCGAAGCCGGGCCGGGAGGCGATAAGACAACTGTTCGCGCGATTCCTGCCGAGCTGTGCGGCCATCTCGACCGCGCCGGGCGTGACGGTCGGGTCACGATCGACCTCGATCAGCTCGCCGAGCTCACCCGGGTCAGTTGTGACGACCTCGACCACGCAGCCGAGCTGGCGCAGTATCGCCATCTCGCGGCCGAGCGTCGACGGTACGGTGACCCAGTTGGAGCCGTGCCCGAACGCTGCGATGCGCACGGCCGGCGGCCAGACTCCTGCCGGAAACCAGGCGAACCGGGATCTCACCCGCACACCGCAGCAACGAGCAGCGTATTCAGCCATCAGGGCGGCAAAACCGTCGAGCCCGACCTCCGTGCCCAGGCACGCGGCCAGGGCAGCACCGGCACCCGTCCCGACGGTCTGCCGAACTCCGGCCGGCCGAAATCCGCCGTCGAGAAGACCGCGCACCAGACCGCCGAGCCAGACTCCGGCCACTGGCCCACCCCACCGAGGACCCGCGAGTGCACGTTCACTGGCCCACCGAGGGTGGAAGGTCGTCGAGAGAACGCCCGAGCAACGCCTCGACCGCAGCCGCCTCGACCGGGACCGGGTTGGGCGAGCCCGCGACCTGGCCGGCCACCTCATGCGCGTCTTCCTCTGTCGCTCCAAGTCTGGACAAGCTCGTGGACAGACCGGACCGCCTCGCCAGTTCCCACAGGCCCAGCGCCGGGTCGGAGCCCAGGAACGGCTCCAGGCGGGCGACCCATTCGGGACCCGCCGGGGCATTCAACGCCACCACGTGCGGGAGGATCACCGCGTGGGTTTCGGCGTGCGGCAAGTTCAGCTTCCCGCCGAGAAGGTGGCAGATCCTGTGCTGCAGACCGGTACCGGTTCGTCCTAATGCCGTCCCGGCCAGGAACGCCGCGTACTGAAGCCCGGATCGCGCTTCGAGGTCGGCCGGGTCGCTCGCCAACTCCGGCAGACTGGTCGTGACAATGCGGACCGCGTCCGCCGCCAGCGCCGAGGTCAGCGGGTCGCCGTCGGGAGACCAGAGGGCGGCCAAGCAGTGCGCCAAGGCGTTGAACGCGCTCGGCCCGGTGAGCGCCGGTGGAAGCCCGACAGTCAGTTCGGGGTCGTAGATCACGACGCGCGGGCGTACCCGCTCGTCGACCCCCGTGCGTTTGTGGTGGGCGCTCGTCGTGCCGAACACCGGCGTCAGCTCCGACCCGGCGTAAGTCGTGGGAACAGCGACGATCGGCAGGCCGGTGTCCAGGGCGATCGCCTTGGCCAGGCCAGTAGCCGATCCTCCGCCCAAGCTCACCAGGCCGTCCACGCCATCGGCGGCTGCTCTCTTGCCGGCACGCTCGGCCAGCTCGAGCGGCACGTGCTGGGCCACCTCGTCCCAGCAGCTCGTCAGCCGGTCACCGAGCACGTCGACGAGTGTTCGCGCGCCCGGGGTGTTGCCGTCGGCGATCAGCATGACCTTCGAGAGACCGAGGCGATCGACCTCGTTACCCACTTCAGCCCGGCGCCCGGGGCCAAACACGACCCTGACCGGGCGCGCCTCATACTCGAACGGGTGGCTGTGAGTCGATGAAGTCATTGCATGGCCTCCTTCAGCAACAAGCGCAAAGAGTCGACGGCCACGTGACCATCCAGGTCAGGCCTGCCGGCCAACCGCGCGACGAGGGCCTCAGCATCGAAGGGCGGACACACGGAGCCGAGGTCGACCGGCAGGCCGAGGGAGGCGGCGAACTCCCGGGTTGTTTCCGCCGCCGGGACCCGGCCCGCGAGATCGGTTCCGGCAGCCACATGTGGTGCCAGACAAGCGATCAGCGATCCATGGTCGATGCGGTGGGTCGCGCCGAGATCCTCGGCGACGAGCTGCGCCGGGCCGGGCCCGGCAGCCTCCAGCGCCGCCCCGGCGAGCGCGGCGCCTTCGAGCGCACGTTCACGCAACTCGCGATCGACGGGGTTACGCACCAACAGCGGCAGTGTTTCCCACAGCACGCGCAGTGCTGTGCTCGCTGCCTCCGCCGGAACCGACACTGTGCCGGCCAGGATCTCCAGGCATGCTCCCACGGCAGCCATGCCGCTGGACACGAGCACGCGCACGGGCGTCGCATCGAGCAGTTCCGGATCGCGGACCACCGCGCGCGCGGCACATCGCTGCGACTGCCCGCTCTCCTTGCCCCTTCCCGTCGTGACGAAGTAGCGCGAGGTCATCTCCGCGCCGGATAACGTCACCGGTAAGGCGATCCACGGCAGTCCCAGTGCCAGCGCGACGATCTTGGCGTACCCGGCGGCTGATCCACCGCCGATGGCGATCACCGAGTCGGCGTGCACTTCCTGAGCAGACGCGACCGCGAGGTTCACTTCCCACGACGGCACGTGGGCCACCGTGTCGGTGAAGCTGCCCGTCGATCGCCCGCCGAGCAGATTCCTCACTCGCTCGGCGGGCGCAGCGCATCCTGGACCGACCACCAGCAGTGCCTTCTGCGCACCGAGGCGATCGACGATCTCCGGAAGCTGCTCCAGCGAATTGCCACCTGTCAAAAGGTGTGCGGACGGGAGAGCTTGGTTCTCCTCCGTGGTTCCGCTCATGCGGAGTTCCTCGCTTCCCCGGCACCGCGAGGCGCCGTGGTCGGTCCGGGCACGCCGGCGGGCTCGGTCAGTCCGGCGAGTCAGTCGCGCGGGCCTTCGCCGCCGTGACCGTCCGGGTTGTAGTGCAGCTGGTAACGGTCATAGCGCTCCTGACCGATGGCGGCCAGCGCCGCCGGGACCGGCTCCGGATCCTGCAGGAACGGCTCCTCCTCATCGCACGCGTGCTGCCACGTCGCGAACTCGAGCGCGATCTGGTTCACGGGGTCCTCGAAGTAGATCGAGTGACAGAACCCGTGGTCCAGCTCGCTCTTGATCTTCACGCCGTTGTCCTCGAGGTGCTGCTTCGCCTTTTGCAGCTCAGCCTCGGAGGGAACCGTGATCGCCAGGTGGTTGCCCGCACCCAGCAACGAGTTGTCCGCCGGCACCTCCACATCCTTGAACTCGAAGAACGCGATCGTGTCCTGCTCACTGATCCGGAAGAAATAGTGACGGCTCCCGCCGAGGTTGCCGGGCACCGCACCCGGGAACGGATCCGGGTCCGGCAGCGAGAGAGTTACCACCACCGGAAACCCGAGGAGGCCGTTATAAAACTTGACCGTTTCCTCCATGTTGTTCGTGACGAAAGCCATGTGATGACAGCCGGACGTCCGAATTCCCATGTCATACCTCCTGATCAAGGGTGTCGGGCCAGCTCCAACGCTGACCTATGACGGGCTTCACACTACGGAGAAGATATTTCTGCGTCAATAAATCTGGATCAGGAGTCCCTGATGTTTCGATTCAGGCCTGCCGCACGGCCTGACACCTGAGTTCCGCCCGCGGTACGCCGCCTGCTGCGATGTGACGTAACCTCAAAATGACCGAGTTTCGTCACAAGGAGGTTCCCGTGCCGACGACGACCTGCCGCGTCTGCGACAAACCCATCGTCGCGCCCAACACGGGACGGCCGCCCCGATACTGCTCCGCCGCTTGCCGACAACACGCCTACCGGGTCCGGAAGCGTGCCCCCAGGCTTCAGCCCGAGCGTCAGCGGCCGGCGCCATGCGCGGCCGCCACCCCCCCGGACATCGAGGAGAAGGACGTGCCGCATCTGACCCGGCGGGAACTGCTGGCGTGGCGCGGAGTGCTGGAAGTCCAGACGACGATCCTGCCGACACTGGAGCGAGAGCTGCGCGAGAACACGGGCCTTACCTTGAGCGAGTTCGATGTGCTCTACCAGCTTTGGCGGACGCCAGAGCGGCAGTGCCGCATGGTCGATCTGGCCCGCGCGGTCCTGGTCACGCCCGGCGGCGTCACCCGCATAGTCACCCGCCTCGAGGAGCGAGGGCTGGTCCGGCGACTCACGACCGCCGGCCGCCAAGCCGTGACGACTCAGCTCACCGCACAGGGTCAACGAGAGCTCGACGCGGCGATGGACGTTCATTTCCAAGGCGTGCGCCGCATGTTCGTGCAGCACCTCCAAAGAGAAGACATAGACCGGATGTTGCCGCTCTGGGCGCACATCCGCCAATCCACTCCGCCCTCGACGTGCGATGGCCCCGGGGGTCCGGATACGGCTACTGAAGCGGGCGCCTGACGGTTTCACGGCGACGGATTCGGCGCCCATGGCGACCCCGCCGGCTCCCCCACCGCCGCGAAGGTTCTGCCCGCTCATCCGGAGGGTTCACTCGCCCGCCAGAACGTGGCTCCGCCGGATCGGGCGAGCGACACCGATCCGGCGAGTGGATCTCTCGTCAGGATCGGAGGAACTCCAGCGCCTGCACCACAAAGAGGCCTCGGTGCTGGAAGCTCGGTCCGTGGCCGGAATCGGAATGGATGATCAACTGGCGAGCCGGAAGGAGTAGATCGTAGGTATTGTCGGGTCATTGTCGCCGTCGACGCGCCGGACCTCTGCGGAGTTCACCGCCGCTCCCCAGCCCGTGCCCACCGCGCAACCAAGTAGGCAGACGCTTTGCAGCGGGACGTCGTCGGGCACTTTCACCGCGGAGTCCGCCGACACCGTCGTGGTCTCCACGAAGGTCGAGATCCCACACATTTGCCCGACCGGGCCGCCGCCATCAGACAGTGCGAGCCGGAAATCGGTTGGGTCGCCCCATCGGGACCCGGCGAGCAGGCCTGCGCCGAGATCGCAGAGGTTTTGCATCCCGGAGGCGCACCACCGGCAGTACCCACACGAGGGCAGGAAGGAGAACACGACGTGGTCGCCCTCGTTGATGCCCTTGTGGTTGCGCCCGGCCTTCGTGACGATGCCCGCGCCCTCGTGCCCGCCGGCGAACGGATACATCCCCACCGGCACGTCCCCGGTGGCCACATGATCATCCGAGTGGCAGAGACCCGACGCGACCATCCGGACCTGAATCTCACCCTCGCGCGGGTCGTCGACCTCCAAGTCGACTGTCTCGTACTTGCCCGGCGACTTCATCAGAATGGAACCACGAGTATGCACGATGTCCTCCTCGACGCTCAGCAGTAGATGGACTTGAGCTGCTGATACGGGGCCAGGCCCTCGGGTCCGAGCTCCCGCCCGATGCCGCTGGCCTTCACCCCGCCGAAGGGTGCAACCGGGTCCGGCAGGTACCGATTGACGCCGACGCTGCCTGTCTGCAGCCGGTCCGCCACCGCGATCCCGCGCTCGGGGTCGCTGGTCCAGACGGTGCCGGCGAGGCCGTAGTCGGACTCGTTGGCGATCCGGACGGCCTCGTCATCGTCCGAGTAAGGGATGACGGTGAGGACCGGCCCGAAGATTTCTTCCTGGCAGACCGTGGCGTTGTTGTCGAGGCCGGCGAACACCGTGGGCGCCACGAAGTAGCCCGGTCGGTCGAGCTGCTCGCCGCCGACGGTGACCCGGCCACCCTCTGCTTTGCCCTTGGCGATGTAGTCGGTGACTCGGTCGAACTGGGCCTGGTTGGACAGCGGGCCGATCTGGGTTTCCGGGGAGAGCGAGTCGCCAACGTTCATCGACCCGGCGAAGGTCGACATGAGGCCGACGATCTCGTCGTACCGGCTGCGGGGGGCGAGGATGCGGGTGGCGAGGAAACAGGTCTGGCCGTTGTTGGCCAAAGTGGACACGAACAGGTCCGCGCCGATCTTTGCGAGGTCGAGCTCCGCGTCGTCGAGGATGATCGTGGCGGACTTGCCACCCAGTTCCAGAGTGACCGGGCGCAGTAGCCGCCCGCAGGTCTCGGCGATCTGCCGGCCCGCTGCGGTGGAGCCGGTGAAGCTCACCTTGTCGACCCCGGGGTGCGCCACGAGGTGGGCACCCACTTCGCGACCGCCCGGGATGATGTTGAGGACGCCGGTGGGCAGCCCGGCTTCCATCGCTGCCTCCGCGACCAGGGCGCTGTCGAGGACGGTCTGCGGCGATGGCTTCGTCACCACCGTGCATCCCGCGGCCAACGCCGGCGCGATCTTGAACATGGACAGCGTCTGCGGGAAGTTCCAGGGCGCGATGGCCGCAACGACCCCGACCGGTGCTCGGCGGACGTCGATTTGTCCGCCCAGCATCCCCTGTCGCACGTCCGGACCGGCGTTCTCGACCAGGTCCGCGTAGTAGCGCAGCAGCAGCCCGGGGAACACAGCCTCGAGTTGCCCGGCGACGGCGATGGGCATGCCGTTCTGGGCGGACACGGTCTGCGCGATGGTGTCCTTGCGTGCCTCGATGGCGTCTGCGAACCGGCGGAGGACCTTCGCGCGCTCCGCCGCCGGTACCCGGCTCCAGCCTGCCGGACCGTCGAAGGCCTCGCGGGCGGCGGCGACGGCCTCGTCGATGTCAGCTTCCGTGCCGTCGGGCGTGGAGCCGACCGGCTCGCCGGTATTCGGTGAGATGACGGTGATGGTGCCGGTACCGGCCGGTGCGACCCACCGACCGCCGATGAACAGCTGATCCTGCGTTTGGTTCACGTGAGCGACCCCTTCGTCGAACGTGTCGACTACCGTCGCAGACGGGGCCGAACGCAACTGTGCGCGTCACGCACAGTCCGGGAGGGACTCAGCGGGTGGGTTCGATCCGCAAAACGCGAAGTCGGCGGTAGAGCGCGGTGCGGCTGATGCCCAGCCGTTCGGCGGCATGCACCTTGTTGCCCGCGCAGTCCCGCAGCGCACGGACGATCGCGTCTCGTTCCGCCTGCCAGAGTGTCCCCTCGACCGGTCCGGACTCCGGGCGGCGCCGGCCCGGGGGCAGGTCGGCTTCCGTCACGTCACCGCTCCCGCGTCGGGCGGCGACGTAGTCGATCACTCCGTCCAGCTCGGCGAGGTTTCCGGGCCATTCCGCCGCGGCGAGCACCCGCAGCGCGCCGAGGGTGAACCGCGCGCGCCCGCCGGTGGCCTCCCGGAGCCGCGCCTCCGCCAGCGCCGGGATGCGATAGCGCTCGGCGCGCAGTGGTGTCAGTGTGAGCCGGACCGGGCACAGCGCCCACAACGAAGCCCGTTCGAGATCCGCCGCGGGCCCGCAGGTCATGATCACCCGCGAGGTGCCCCGCAGCCGGGCTAGCCGCGGGACCAGCCGAACGGGCAGCATGTCCGCGTGCTCCAACAGCACAGTGCCGGGCGCTTCTGCGAACGCGGTGTCGAGCTCTGCCGGGGTGGCCTCGGCCCCGTCGATGAGGACGGCCCCACCGTTCCCCGCGAGCGCGGCGGCCACCGTGCTGCGTCCGGTACCCGCCTCGCCCGCGACCAGCACGGACGAGTCCCGGTACCGTTCCAGCTCGGGGCGCAGCGGCCGGTGCCAGTCCGCGGAGTCGGCCGGCACCGGTCGACGCGCTCGTGGGATCGGGGCAGGTCGCTCCGCTGGCTGCACAGCCAACAAGACGCCACCGTCGAGCCGGTCCATCCGCACGACGATCGAGCCGCCGGTCACCAGCTCCACCGAGCGCTGTTCCGCGCGTCCAACCATGTCCTCGGACAATGCCCGCAGGGCCGCCTGGTCTGCCGGTCGGAGCAGGTCTGCAGCGGCACGGTTGGCCAGCGTGACCTCCGCACCGAAGGCGACCAGCGGCCCGGCGGAGCGACGATTCGTCGCCTCGAAGGCACGCAGCAGGCGGTGATTGGGGCCGTTCGCGTCGTCTCGCAGGCGCTCGTCGATGTCCCTGGCGAGTCGATCGACGTACGGTCGTAACAGGGAGCCCGCGTCCAGGATCGAGCAAGTCAGGTCCAAGACGCCGACGATGCGGCCAGTGGTCGGGCTACGCAGCGGGGCGCCATAACAGGCGAAGTCACGAAAGGACGCCAGGTAGTGCTCTGCGCCTGCCACGGCGACCGGCCTGCCCTCTTCGAGTGTGGTGGCGATCGAGTTGGTTCCGGTGGTGTCCTCGCTGAAGGTCGCGCCCAGTACGGCCCCAAGGCGCTCCATGCGCCCGGCCAACGACGGAATGCCGAAACGCAGGTCGGTCAGCCGACCGCGGTGGTCGGCGAGGACGAGCGCGAAGGCGGTGTCGCGGAGCTTGTCGGCGGCGTCATCGAGTACCGGGGTGGCAGCCCGCAGCAGGGCGCCATCGGAATCGACGTCTACAGGCACGGGTTCCGCCGGCGCTGCCGGCGAGAGACCGACGGCCTGGACACGCTGCCACGACCGGGCGATCTCAGGTCGCAGCGGTGCGACTCGCTCGATATTCATAACGACCTCGCTCGTTACCTGTACAACGACTATCTAGTGACGATAGTGCTTCCGGCCGATTCGATCCCGACGAACACGAAAGCGTCCATCGCGACAAGAGCCTGAGGGGAAGGACGCGGACGAGGTCCAGGCGGCCGATACCCGGACGGACCGTCGTTCGCACCATCGAGGGCAACTGCCAGGTCGCGGGCCATCAGGTCGCTCACCCACACGGACCCGGTTTCGCACCCCGGGAAAGGTCGTTGCGCAGCAGGTCGACGATCATCAGGTTCACAGAAAGGGCCGTCTGGTCCAGCGCCCGCGCAAGAATGTGATCGACAATGCCCGCCACCGAATCCGGTGATCATGCAAGACGAGCGGCGACGGAACCACCACTGCGTCCACGGCTTCAGCGCCTCGGATGCCGGCGAGGGTCTTCTTCGCACCGCACGGCACCACAACCATCCCGTTGACGGAAACTAGCCGGACGAAATGGCCGCACCCTGCTCGTGGCTTCGGTTGTCACTTGCATGTGCCGCAAGGTAGCGCGCAGCGCACACCGCTCGCCGACACAGCACGATCGATCGGGCCGAGTCAGGCACTGTCGGCACCGTCCACCGGAGTGTCGGCAAGCGGGCATCGGGGGCGCGGCGGGGGCGGCTCGTAATCTCCCAGCGCCAGTAGCACCTCGCGCAGCGCCGATGACGCCGATCGCGCCTGCGCCTCGGTGACGTCCCGGTAAAGCAGTTCCTGCTCGGCCACCCAGGCCCGCATGGTGGCCTCAGCGGTTTCGATGCCGCTGGCTGTGAGCCGGACCCACAGACCGCGCCCGTCGCTCTCATCCCGACGGCGTTCCACCAGTCCGGCACGCAGTAACCGGCCCAGGACGTTGCTCACCCCTCCAGCGGTCAGCATCAGGCGTGCGTGCATATCGGAAGGCCGCAGTTCGTAGGGGCTGCCCGAGCCGCGCAGCACGTTGAGCACGTTGAAGTCCGCCTGAGTGAGGTTCCAGGGTTCCAGGCAGCCGGCCAGGCGATCCTGCAGGATCACTCCGAGCCGCGCGGCTCGCCGAGTCAACTCCACGACTGCCAGGTCGACTTCCGGCATCTCCCGACGCCACCCGGTCGTCATCCCGTCGACGAGGTCCCGTCCCCTGTCGCGCCCTGCCGACTTCCGGCCTGTCCCTGCCATGGCTCTCAGCCTAGCGCCATACATCGTCATCACCGTTCCAAGATAGTTGTCAGAAAAACTTTTCTGTGAAACAGTATGAGGTAGCGACGGCACTCTCGCTAATGACCACTGCGCTCACGTGAGGCTCAAGTACGACGAGACGCCGCCGGCCACTCGAACCGCATGGAGGGGTCGATGAGCCCACGCGAAACAGTTGGCACCACAGCCGAGATCCGCACACTCGTCCGGGACGCCAAGATCGAGATCATCCCGATCAAGGGCTACGAAGCGAAATTCGCCGAGGTCCCGAAGGGCACCACCGTCACGATCACCTGCTCACCGAAGTTCGGCCTGGACCGGACGCTGGCGGCCACCGAGTACGCCGCGGCGGCGGGCTACACCGTGATCCCCCACCTCGCCGCGCGGCAGGTCACCGACGAGGCCGAACTCAAAGAGTTCGTCCGCCGGCTGGAGGCGGCCGCCGTAACCGACCTCTACGTCATCGCTGGAGATGCGGCCGAGACCGCAGGGATCTTCACCTCCTCGGCGGAACTCCTGGACTCGCTCGCCGGGTTCGACCACGGGCTGACCTCCATCGGCGTCGCCTGCTACCCCGAGGGCCACCCCGCAATCCCGGACGACGTGCTCGCAGACGCCTTACGCACCAAGCAGCCGACGGCGCACTACATGGTCAGCCAGCTCTGCTTCGACCCGAAGACCCTCACGCGCTGGCTGCGCGCCACTCGCGAAGGCGGGATCACGCTGCCCCTGCACATCGGCCTGGCCGCTCCCATGCAAGCCCGCAAACTCGCCGAGGTCTCGCTCAAGATCGGCGTCGGCTCCTCGCTGCGCTACCTGTCCAAGCAACACGGTCTCGTCGGAAACCTGTTGCGCGGCAAGGCCTACCGCCCCGAACAGCTGCTGGCCGACATGGGGCCGGCTCTCACCGCGCCGGAAATGAACGTCGAGCGCTTGCACATGTTCTCGTTCAACCAGGTCGGCGCCACCGCGCAATGGCAGCAGCGCCTCGCCGGCCGCCAAGCCTGATACAGGCACCCAACCCCCCAGGCAACGTCGCCGCTGAAAGGACCAACCATGCCCGAGAGTCTCGAGCAGAAGATCCAGCGCATCGGAAACCCGGTCGCGATGATGCGCAACTCTCCCGCAGGACATTACGAATTCCCCATCCCCAACGAGTTCTCCAACTGGGGAGACGAGCAGCGCGCGTGGAACAACACCGCAGTCCTGTTCGACCAGTCGTTCCACATGACAGACGTGTACTTCCGCGGCTCGCGGTTGAAGGAATTCTTCGCCTCGATCGCGGTCAACAGCTTCGCCACATTCGGACCCAACAAGGCCAAGCAACTCGTCACGGTCAGCCCCGACGGATTCGTGATCGGCGACGGCATCCTGTTCGGTCTGGGCGAGGAGGAGTTCAGCCTGGTCGGGCGGCCGTCGGCCCCGAACTACGCCGCATACCGCGCCGAGACCGGGGACTTCGACATCGAGGTCACGCGGGACGTACGCAGCCTTGAGCGCAACGGTCAGCGGCTGATCTTTCGCTACCAGCTGCAGGGCCCGACCGCACTGGACGTGCTGGCCAAGGCGTACGGAAAGGCACTACCGAAAGTCAAGTTTTTCAACATCGGGCATTTCGAGATCGCCGGCGTACGGGTTCGTGCACTCAATCACACGATGTCCCGGCACACCGGCCTGGAGATCACCGGTCCGTCCGAGTTCTCCGCGCAGGTCAAGGAGGCGTTACTCATTGCCGGAGAGGAGTTCGGGCTTCGCGAGGGGGGTGCACTCTCGTACGCCACCACACCGACCGAGAGCGGCTGGATCCCCTCGCCCACCCCTGCGATCTACTCCGGGGACGCTCTGCGGCCGTACCGCGAGTACCTGCTCGGGACAAGCTGGGAAGGCATGGCCTCGCTCGGCGGCAGCTACGTCGCGGACTCCATCGAGGCCTATTACCAGACGCCGTGGGACCTGGGGTACGGCCGGCACGTCAAGTTCGACCACGACTTCACCGGCCGCGAAGCCCTCGAGAAACTGGCCGACCAGCCGCACCGGCAGAAGGTCTGGCTGCGCTGGAACGACGACGACGTAGCCACTGCCATCGCCCGAAGCTACTTCGGCGGCGCAGACCGAACCAAGCGCTTGGGTGTGCCCTCCTCGGTGTACTCGACCTGCCCATTCGACGTCGTACACGTCGACGGACGACAGGTCGGGCTGTCGACCTACAGCGGCTACACCACCAACGTGGGCAGCTGGTCCTCGCTGGCCATGATCGACGAGGCCGACGTACAGGACGGGCGTGAGGTCACCGTCGTCTGGGGTGAACCGGATGACACCGCCAAGCCGATCGTCGAGGCGCACCGGCAGATCGAGATCCGCGCGACGGTCAGCACGACCTCGCTCGCCGAGTAGGAACGGAGTACGCGGTGACCGCTACCAGCGCCGACACCGAGCTCGCAAGCGAAACATTCCACGTAATCGCCGAGGCCGTGGCTTCGGATGCCCCGACCCCCGGCGGCGGCGCCGTCGCCGGGCTAGCGGCGGCACTGGCTGCGGGCCTCGCAGCGATGGTTGCTCGATATTCCGCTGCGGGCGGCCCTTTCGATCCGACCGCAGCAGCCGCCAGGGCGGACGACCTGCGCCGTGCCGCGCAGCGGCTCGCCGACGACGACGCCCACGCTTACCAGCGCTACCTGGACGCCGCTGCGCTGCCCAAGCAGCCTGATACCGCAGGACGAAGGACGGCTATTAACGCCGCGCTCGATACCGCAGCCGACGTCCCCCTCGCCCTCGCCGAGATCGCCGCAGAGATTGCCGGCCTCGGCGAACAGCTCGCCGAGGCCGGCAATCTTCGGCTCCACTCTGACGCCCTCATCGCGGCACAGCTCGGTGGCGCCGTCGCGACCTCCGCGGCCGCGCTGGTCGCGGAGAACCTCCGCTCTCGCCCCGACGACTCGCGAACGGCGCGGGGCGCCGAGCTGGCCGCCACCGCCCGCGCCGCCGCGGCGCGCGTAGCCGGCCTCCCAGAAATCACCAGCCCGGAATCCACACCATCTCGGAACGTGCACCTATGACCGCTCAGATCATCGACGGGCGCAAGATCGCGCATGCCCTCAAAACCGACGTGGCATCCGAAGTCGCCGCCCTGGCGGACTCCGGCGCCCAGTGCGGGCTCGCCACGGTCCTGGTCGGCGACGACTACGGCTCCGTCGCCTACGTGCGGCGGATCAGCCGGATCGCCAAGGAGCTCGGTGTGGCCTACAAGGAGGTGCTCCTGCCCAGTACCACGCCCAAGGGCGAGTTGCTGGCCAGGATCGAGCAGCTTAACCGGGACCCCGCCGTCAGCGGTGTTCTTTTGCTGCGGCCGCTGCCCCCGCAGATCTCCGAGGTGGAGGTCTTCCGTGCGCTCGACCCGGAGAAGGACATCGAGTCGGTCCACCCGGAGAACGCCGGGCTGCTGGCGCTGGGCACACCCCGGTTCGTCCCATCTACCGCGGCGTCGGTGTTCCATCTGCTCGACACCTGGCTGGACGAGGTCGGCGAGGACCGGGCCAGCTTCTACCACCGCTCGTTGATCGTGGTCGTGGGCCGCTCGAACAACGTCGGCAAGCCCGCGATCTCGCTGGCCTACGACCGTGAAGCCGCCGTGATGTCGGTCGACGAATGGGCCAGCCGGGAGGGGCGGCTGGGTTGGCACACCCGGCAGGCGGATGTGCTCGTCGTCGCCGCCGGAGTGGCCGGGCTGATCCGCGCGGAACACGTCCGGCCTGGGTCGGTCGTGATCGACGTCGGTATCAATCCGCGCGAAGACCCGGATACCGGACAGGTCCGGATGGTGGGCGACGTCGAGTTCGAGGAAGCCCGCGCCCGCGCTCGGGCGATCGCTCCAGTCCCGGGCGGAGTCGGACCCGTCACCGACGTCTGGCTCATCCGCAACACCGTCCTCGCAGCCACCCATCACGCTCGAAAGGCTTTCCTGACATGAACGCCCCCACCGCGACGGCTCCCGAGCGGCCTGACCACTTCGCCTTGACCCTGTCCTGCCCCGACCGCGCCGGCATCGTGTACGCGGTGTCACGCTTCTTGGTCGAGCACGACTGCAGCATCGCTGAGAGTCAGCAGTTCACCGACCGGGACGTGAACCGCTTCTTCATGCGAGTGGAGTTCGCGCCGGTCGGCGGCGGCGAGCTCGACCTGCAGGCGATGCGCACCGCGTTCGCGGAAACCGCCGCCGATTTGTCGCTGACCTGGCGAATGCACGCCACCAGCGAGCGGCCGCGCGTACTGATCATGGTCAGCAAGTACGGGCACTGCCTCAACGACCTGCTGTTCCGCGCGAATTCTGGCGCCCTGGACATCGACATCCCCGCCATCGTGTCCAACCATCCGGACCTGGCCGTCATGGCCGACCACTACCGGATCCCCTTCCATCACGTACCGGTCACCAAGGACACCAAACCGGAGGCCGAGCAAAAACTCCTGCAGCTGGTTGACGAGCTGGACATCGACCTTGTCGTGCTCGCGCGTTACATGCAGATCCTTTCGCCCGAGCTGTGCAAGGCGCTCGAGGGCCGGGCGATCAACATCCACCACTCGATGTTGCCCAGTTTCAAGGGCGCCCGGCCGTACATCCAGGCCTACGAGCGCGGCGTGAAGTTCATCGGCGCCACGGCGCATTACGTCACCTCGGACCTGGACGAGGGCCCGATCATCGAGCAGGCCGTGGCCCGCGTCGACCACACGATGGACGCGACCGCCGTGACCAAGCTGGGCCGCGACACCGAATGCCTGGCACTGTCGCGTGCAGTGCTGTGGCACACGCAGAACCGGGTGCTGCTCGACGGGCACAAGACGGTCGTATTTTCGTGACCGCCCTGGACGGTCCGTGCCTGTGTGCTCGACAGCCTCATCGGCTTCGAACACACAGGCCGGGCACCGTCCGTTTCACACTGGCGGGTCGCACCTGGTGCACGACCGCGGAGCCCCGCCACCGCGTGCCGCACCTCACGGGACCAAAGGCAAAGGCACCGCCTCCACAATGTCGGAGTTTGCTGCGTCGCGCCGGCTGTCCACGCACTCAGATCTTCTGTTGCCTCGACACTTCTGTTGTGGCAGATGCAACTTTGCAGCTTTTCCTCCTCAGCTGTAGGGCAGTCCGAGTTGTCCTTGGGCGTAGTTCACGGCTTGCTGCGCCTGCGACGAGGGCCGCGTGTCGCCTCCGGAGTTGGCTGCCGCCTGCTTGTATTGGGCTGCCTGGTTGAGTACTTGGCTGACGTACCAGTCGGCATGGTTGTAAGTGAGGATGGCGCCGTAGATGTCTCGACCATCGCGAGCGCCGGACTCGCACAGGTAGCCGGCGGCGGCATAGATGGCGTCGTGGGGGTTATACCGCGACGGCGGCGTGCTTCCCCCTGGCGGGATCGGGTGCTGGGCGATCACTGAGTCGAATGTGGACTGAAGGAATTGCATCGGCCCGCCAGTTATCTCTAGGTGCACGCGAGAACGCCCGGTAGCGGGCTTGTCTCGGATTCAGGCACGTGAGCTACGGGGATGGGCTACTCCGCGATGGGGGCCGCGTGTCCGCTCGGGCAGGGGCTGGCGAACGGATCAGGGGCCTGAGCGTGGTCCGGGGTGTCACGGTTAGCCACCCTTCACTGAGAATCTTTCCGTACGACCTATGTGAGACATTGCGGGTCTTGGTCGTGGCGCACTGAGTCCCGTGGCAAGGCGTGTCCGTAAGGATTCCCCTATCGAGCCCGCGCTTGGTGGTCAGCCGTCGGGGCCGGGCAGGAGCTAATCGAGTCGGTGTTGATGCGCTCGAGGGGCATGCGCTGTTGGTGTGTTGGTGGCGGTGGTAGGTGAAAGGCTGGCGGCCAGGGGTGCGAGTAGGGGTCCGCCCAGCTGCTCGGCAACCTCGACCGGGCGGCCGTTTCCGCCAGCTCCCGCGAGGATGTGAAGGGACCCGTTAGGGAAGCACTAGTCTGGGCACCTCTGAGCAGAGAAGACTGGTGAGTGCTGACGCGACCGATCCCCGAGCGTTGAACGCCGCTGCGACGTCCGAGTGGCAGGCCACGATCGAGGCGTCCACGTCGAGCACAGGTCGGTTCCGGGGAGGACAGATGAACGGAGAATTGGTCACCCGAGGGTCCGACCTCTGGAGGCAGCTCGTCGAGCGAGGAGATCTCCGAGAGGAGGGCCAGGACCAAGAGCTCGTAACGGAGCTGGTGCAGCGGCTAAGGCTTCGCACAGACATCCCCATTCGCGAGGCCCTGGTGGACGTCTCAGCCGAACGCCTGGTCCGCGAGTTCTTCGCCGTCGCAGAGCCGTTCGCCGCCATGTGGGCAGATCTCCTGGCGCTGTTCGAGCGAGCTGCGGCGACCACCGGTGCGGAACAGCTCGACATCAGCTTCGACTTTTCCGGCGAGAACTCGAAGCTGACCTTCGACCTGCAACACTTCCGGCGCACAGTTGAGATCGTCCGTGAACTGATGTCGCCATTCGATCTCCGCCAGACGGGTGGGGTCGAGCTTTGGAACGTGCTGCACGCGTTCGGACGGTACCGCCCCGAGAACGACCGTTCGTCTCGGTGGCCGCAGGTCGCCGCCGCCGCGGAGGTAATGCGCGAGGAGCCGTTCCCGGACGAACTCCCGGAGCGCCCCAGTTCCGACGAGCCTCGGCTGGACGCACTTCTCGAGGAGACGTGGCAGCTCACGACCACGGTGCTGCACGACGCCCGCACGGTCTTCGGCCGACGTGCGGCCATCTACGGGGATCGTGACCAGCTGCCTGCGGTGCCGAGCGGGTTTCCCTTGGACGATCTCCGCGTGGTCATCAGCGACAACTGGTTCTCCTCCCTGCTGCAGGCGATGGCCCGCGCCATGGACGCCGACGTCGGACCGGAACTGGCGGATGTCCTCGAGGAAGCGCTGGCACCGCTGCGCAACGCCGACCCTGATCGCCGCAGCGCCCAGCGTCGTCTGGAGGAACTGCTATCCCTGCCTCTGTGGAAACACCGATATGACCTTTACTCAAACTGGGTGACCACCCGGCTGGTCGCGGCGCTCGAGGACGCAGGACCGGTGATCCACTCGGCCCAGGGTCGGATCGAGTTCCTGTTCAGCGGCACCCACCTGGCTACCTTCGACGAGCTCCGTCCGCGCGCTCACCTCTGGTGCGAGTACCGGACCCCGCTCGCCGATCCCGTCGGAGAGCGCAAAGGGAACATCCAGCCCGACATCGCGCTGCGGCAGGACCCGATCACGGCGGACCTGGTTCCTCTAGTCGTCGAGTGCAAGCAATACGCCAAAGCCGACAGCAGGTCCTTCGCCGCTGCGTTGACCGACTACGCGCACGGGCATCCCGCGGCGCGCGTCGTCCTCGTGAACTATGGGCCCGGAAGGGAGAAGACGATCGTCGACAAGGTGGCCGACGACGTCCAGGATCGGACGGCTTTCATCCCCTTCTTCCGGCCGGGGAGCTCCGACGCGCTGCACCTCTTCTGCAGAGAGGTACGCACTGCCGTCGCTCTGCCCACGTTGACGGATGACCTGGCCGAAACCGAGCGCGATGGCGCGGGCACCGTCACCCTCACGTGGAGTTCCGCGCCGAGCGACCTCGACCTCCATTTGCTGATCGGCAACCCGCCGCGCTGGACCATCGACTACCAAGACTTCGGCAGCCTGGACGCCGAGCCTTTCGCACAACTGGAGGGCGACATCCAATCGCCGGGCAGTGGTGAGGTGATCCGCATCGGCAAGTGGTTGGAGACCGAGTACCTAGTGGAGGTCGTCAACTACTCCCGCGAGGACGTACTGGCCAATGCCATGCCCAATGTGGGGGTCACCGTGGATGGGCGACTGCACAGGTTCACCTGCCCACAGGACGTGCCGCCCGACCGATGGCAGGTCTGTCGGATCGACGGCCGCACCGGTGAGGTCACTGGCCCCTGACGTCCAACGGAATGGGGAACGCTCGTGGGCAAGAACGTCGTGATGTGCCTGGATGGGACGAACAACAAGATCCGGGCAGCGGGAAACACGAATGTCGTACGGCTCTTCGACCTCCTCGACCCGACCCGGCAGGTGGCCTATTACAACTCCGGTGTCGGGACGTTCAGCTCGCCTGCTGCCTGGACTCCGGTCGCACGCAGCGTGTTCCGGCTGGCCGGCCTGGCCTTCGGCGCGGGCCTCCGGCAAAGCCTCGCGGGGGCACGGCCTCATGGCGGACCGTGCCCTCGCCGGCCTGGGCCTGGGTGCGCTCATGCTGGGCTGGGCGGCCAAGACCGGCCGCAACCAGGGGTCCAAGGTCTGCCGGCTCGACGGTGCCGAGACCAACAGCGCACTGCGGTCCTTCTACCGGCAGCAGAGGTTTCGTGAGGTGGGTAGGCACTACTTCCAGGTGCTACTTCCAGGACTTGTTCAGCGTGACCCCGTTCGAGAACACGATCTGACGCGCTGGGATAGGGACTGACGAGGTTCTGGTGGTTGTGGCTGTACACGGTGGGTACGTCACCGGGGCGCTGGTTACGGATCGAGAGTCTGTGGCCACCGGCAGGCCCGGAATCCAGGATGTTCATTGACATAGCGCGAGTCCCTGCTGCTGATAGAAGCTGGCAGGGTCGAGGGCTTGGCCTCCTCCTTCGACCTGGAAGTGCAGGTGCGAGCCTGTGGTTTCGCCGCGGTTGCCGACTTCCGCAATCGCCTGCCCTGGCTGCACGCGCTGTCCTGTGTGGACATTGTTGTGGTTGTTGTGGCCGTAGATGGGATAGGACGGGTCGGGGCGGTAAAACCCGCACCCTGCGCACTGGAACCGGATCGGGCACGCCTGCCCGCCGGCCTTGACGTTGGACGGTTCGATGCAGTTGCCGAATGGCACCGCCACCGTCTTCACCTCGTACGCCGATGCCGAATCCGCCGCCGGGGTGCGGGTGCCGGTGCGGTCGTGCACATAGCGGATCATGATCTTGATGGCGTCGCGTTTCCGTTCCGGGCTAACGGTGTAGTAGCCCTGCGTGACTTTCAGGTCTCTGTGATCCATAAGCTCTTTGAGGACCTCGACGGCCACTCCGGCATCGACGTGCCGTTGCGCGTAGGAATGCCGCAGCGAGTACGGGATGATCAGCGACCGGTCGAACGGCAGCGGGGTGCCGTCCGGGCCGGGCAGGTCACTGTGCAGCACCGGAATCGCCTCGGCCCAGCCCTTGAACGCGCGCACCAGCCGGTTGGTGCTCAGATGCCCCGGCCCTGCGGTCTCACCCCAGGCGGGAAACAGCCACGGCTGAGTGGAGGCGGGGAGGTCCAGGCGTGCGCGGTAGTCCTGCCACCGCTGGATGACCCCGGCGGTGGGCGTGGTGATCGGCAGGCGTCGGCGGTGGCGTTTCTTCTTGTGGTTGTCGTAGATCAGGAAGTACTCGCCATCGAGGACTTCCAGGCAGTCCACGATCAGAGAAACAACCTCGCCTGGGCGGCGTCCGGTGTCGCGCAGGATCTCGTAGGCGGCACGGAACATGGTCTGCGTGGCCGCGGTGGACCAGGCACGGCCGTAGGTTCGGTCAGTGCCCAGAAGGTGCAGGTTCTGATCAAGTTGGGCGATCACCGTTTCCGGCAACGCCCTACCGATTTCGTCCTCGTTGGCCTCCTCCCGTCCGATCGTCTGCGAGGAATGCCTGCTGAACGCACTCGGCAGCTCGGCCAGCAGCGCGGTCTTGCGGCCGAGTTCGAGTACGGCGTGAAACCGCGCCCACAACCCGCGCCGGTAGCGGGCCTCATAAACCCGCCCGGTCCGCCGACGTGCGTTTTTGATCGCCTGGAACACCGTTTCCATGTCGGCGTACCGCAGCTCGCGTGGCTCGTGACCGCCGCCTGGTCGGTCGGCGGGCCAACGCCTGCGAGGCCACCGTGCAGGATTGCATCGTGCGAGAGAGCTCTCCCGGGTCAGTGGGGCGGAAGGTCCGTACCCACTCCTTGGCGGCTTCCCGCAGCCAGCGTTGGCTGATCGGGGTGAAATCAAGCGTGGCTGCGCTTGACGTAGGCGTCGTGCGCGTTCGCGGTCACGCGACCCGAGAAGAACGGCTGGCTGTCGAGGATCTTCTCTCGGAAAAGATGAGCAGGAACCTTGGTCCCGACTATGAGCCGACCGAGCGGGGGGCGGGCGATCACGACGCTATTGGTGCGTTTCTGCTGCGCTGGCCGATCGAGCACGCGTAAGACCGGCGGGGTCGGTCACGCCGTTGGTGGCAGCGTGCGTTCTGTTCCTCGTGACCAGGTAA
Source organism: Saccharopolyspora soli (assembly GCF_022678645.1). Lineage (GTDB taxonomy): Bacteria > Actinomycetota > Actinomycetes > Mycobacteriales > Pseudonocardiaceae > Saccharopolyspora > Saccharopolyspora soli. The sequence goes on from NZ_JALBWV010000054.1 coordinate 43,685, forward strand.
ACCGTGTCGTCGTGGCGTGGATGATCTGTGTGGAGGCTGTGCCGTCGCCGTAGGGCGATGGCAGCTCAGCGAGCCGGGCGTGGACCACGGCGAGGTCGGTGAGCCACTTGTTGGTAATGGTGCTGATTTCCGGGCCTGGTTGCAGGCGTGTGCCGAAGGTGCCTTCGATTTCGGGGCGTTCGTTGCTGCGGCGGATGACCATGATGGGACGTTTGAGGACGGTTGCTTCTTCTTGGATGCCACCGGAGTCGGAGATGACCACGGCCGCGTGTTGGATCAGGGTCAGCAGCGCGGTGTAGTCGAGGGGCCCGGTGAGCCGAAGGTCCCGAGCTAGATCACCGAGCCTGGCCTGCATGATCTGGCGCTGGGTTCGAGGATGCAGTGGGAGAACCACCGGCACAGGTAATGCGGCGAGTTCGCTCAGGATGGCTGCCAGTGCTGCCGGGTCGTCGGCGTTTTCGGGTCTGTGGACGGTTGCGAGCACGAACGGCTCGGCGCCGAGACCAAGTTGCTGGAGGAAGTCGACTTGGTTTTCGGTGCTGGGAAGGGCGCTGTGGACGGCTTCGACGATGGTGTTGCCGGTGACCGCGATACGATCGGGTGGGATTCGTTCGGCGTGAAGGTTGTTGTGTGCCAAGGGTGTGGGTGCGCAGCAGAGGTCGGCGAGGTGGTCGATGAGGACTCGGTTGTGTTCCTCGGGCATGGTGCGGTCGAAGCTGCGTAGTCCGGCTTCGACATGGACCAGCGGTGTGCCGGTGGCGTTGGCGGCGAGGGCTCCGGCAAGGGCCGAGGTGGTGTCGCCTTGCACGATAACCGCGTCGGGCTGGTGTTCGCGAAGTAACTGGTCCAGTGCACTGGTCATGGACCCGAGTTGATGGCCTCGTGCCGCATCGCGCTGGGTGTCGAGCACGAGGTGCGGGGCGAGGTGGCCGATCATGCCAGCGGTGTGGTGCTGTCCGGTGTGGATGACGAACGCGTCCGGGCCAAGCAGTTCGGCAACGGGCGCGAGCTTGATGGCTTCAGGGCGGGTGCCCACCACGATCGCAATACGCATGACATCTTCCCAGATGGGCTACCAGAACAGATGAGCGCGTTCGCCCGCGCAGTAGCGGCGGGCGGCGACGAACAGGCGTAGGTAGAGCTGGTCGAGGCCGAGGTAGTTGGGCACGAGCTCGCCACGGGACAGGGTGCCTTCGGTGTAGGTCAGGCCGTGGTCGCTGCGGGTGGCGAAGCGACTCGGGACAGATTCCACGCTGCCGTCGGCGAGAGCGATGGCGTCGTCGAGGTCGAGCTCGACAAGTCCGGAGACTTCGGCGTCCGAGAGCGGGATGGCGTCCAGGTCGACGTCGAGGGGCAGCAGGTGCCAGTGCTGGAATTCGCGTTCGATGTAATCCGGGGCGAGGGTGACGGCGGTCTGGCGCAGGCCGATGGGGTGTAGCTCGCTGTAGGCGACCGGAAGACCGAGTTCTTCGTGGACTTCACGGATCCCGTCGGGGACGGTTTCGCCTGCGTGATAGTGGCCACCGACGGTGATGTCGGCGTAGTCGGGACGATCGAAGGAATAGCGGCCCGGGGCCTTCTTCTGCAGCAGCACTCGACGGGCACTGGGATTGATGGCGAGCGCGGAGAAGGCGCGGTGCCAGAGCCCTCGGCGGTGGGCTTGTTTCTTGCTCTCGGTGCCGACGTGTTCATAGCGGTCGTTGAAGATGTCGATCAGTGTCACTAGTGCAGGTCTCCTGTTGCGGCGGGTTCGGGGGTATTGAGATTCCAGTAGGCGTGCAGGGCGTCGAGGTAGCGGCGTGGGTCGCCGACGGTGACCCAGTGTGCCGCGATCCGGTGCACGGCGACGCGGGCCTCGGCGGCGAGCTGGCCCACGGCGATGCCGAGGTCGACTTCCCCTCGGGCCAGCTCGGTAGGCCGGAGCAGATCGAGGATGGAGGGGCGCAGGATCAGACGAGAGACCACCCCGAGGGGTTCGTCCACCGTCTCAGGATCGGGCCGTTGGCGAATCGCGGTCACCCGCTGGCCCTGTTCGGGGTCGGTGTCGATGATGCCGAACGAACGGGTGTCGTTCGGATCGATGCGCTGAGCGGCGACGATCGCCTCCGTCTCGGGCCGCATCTGCTCGCGCATGGCCGCGAGGTTGCCACCGCGCGGCTGTTCACCGAGCAGAATGTCGTCGCCGAACGCGACGGCGAACGCCTCGCAGGTTGCGAGGCGATCTCGCAGCGTGAGCAGCGGCGTGGCATTGCCGTAGCCGTGGCTGAGATCTTCCTCGACAGTGTCGACCGGTAGCCCGTCGGCACGCAGGCCGCGAACGTGTGCCGGGATGATGCGGTCCCCAGGGCGGGTCACGACGATGACCTCCGAGGCGCCAGCGGCCAGGCACTCGACGATCACGTACTCGACCGCGGGTATATGGCCCAGCGGCAGCATTTCCTTCGGCACGGTACTGGAGAACGGTTGGAAGCGGGTCGCCGCTCCAGCTGCGGTGACGATGGCCGGAAACGCCGTTGTGGTCATCGAGGATGCCTCTCGATGTCGAGGACGGTCTTGTCGAGTTCATCCAGCGGGTTGCGGATACCGAATCTGATTTCGAAGCACGGGATGTGGGCCGCGAGATGGTGCGTGAGCTGGTGTGCTCGGCGGTGGAGCTCGGGCTCGGGTCTGCCGCGTGGGACCAGCCAGGGTTGCTGCCAGAACTCGTCGTGCGGGGTGAAGCAGCTGGCGCGCAGCACCTGCTGGGTTTCACCTGGTGGCAGTGCGCGGATTCGCGGAGGCTCGGCGCTGTCGGACAGGCGAGGCACGAGGATGGTCCGCAACCACGAACCGGGCGCCAGGGAAGCGCCGAGGGCGGTGGCGTACTCGCGGGCACTGAACTCCGCCTTCTCCGTCGCACCAAATGTTCTGGGCAACTCGCTGATGGTCCGTTGTGGACGAGACAACCCGGGTACCGCATTGGCGAGCTCGGGCACGGCATCGAGGGTGCCTCGGGCGATGGGCACAGGCAGCGGAACCGCAACGAGGCGCCCGTGTCGGTCGAGGATGAGCCGATCATTGGACAGCAAGGCACCGCGGGTAGAGCGAAGCAGGCAGGTCAGCACAGTGGTCTTGCCCGCGGAGCGAGGGCCGCAGATCATCACGCCATGCCCGCCGAGGTCGGCCCCGGCCGCGTGGAAGACGATGCCGCCGTGGTCTTCGTAGGTGCGCAGCATGGCTTCGCGCATCAAGCGCAGCGGGTACCCATGCGGTTTGCGGACGCCGTGGTGCAGGTACAACTCGATGTGCCTCTCGTGCACGCGGACCGCGAATGCGCGGGCTTGATGTTCCACACCATCCGCGGCCACGGCGTAGCAGCGCATCCCGGAAGGCATGCGGGTCTCAAGTAGGACCACGCCGGGAATGGGCTCGATGCGCCTGGCGATCGGTGGATTGGTGACCTGCCAGACGACCTCGTGACACTGCGCGTCGTCGGGATACACGGCCAGGTGGAAGGTGCCTAAATCCCGGTCGCCGACGCGACCAGGCAAGTACTGGGCCAAGTAGTCGCGCTGGTCCTCTGCCCATGCCGCGGGCGCGGTGATCGTGAACGCCAGGTCTCCGGCGTGGGAGGTCCATATCTCGTAGGGCTGTGGCGTCATCACCACTCCCGGATGCGTCGTGCGACTTGGTCGATACGCAGTCGCCGCCCAGCCTCGTCAAGTTGCCGGAAGCCCAAGACCGAAGTGAGCGCGAAGAAGTCCTGCACCTCCTCGACAGCTGCCTCACCCATGGCTGCGCGCACCGCGAGGCCGCGTCGGGCACGGAACCACGCCGCGGGGAAGCCCTCGTCGGCGATGTTGGTCGGGAATTCGTACGAGAAGGGGAGAAGTTCTTGTGCGGCAGATGGATCCGCCGTGCGCAAGAGCGTCCGCAGGGCGTAGCCGACGAGGGCATCGAGAATGACCGGCGTGTCGAAGCACAGCGCGCCGAACAATTCGTCGAACAAGCTCTCCGGTGCGGGGCGCAGACTCGGGATCAGCGGCGGTAACACGTCGACCAGGACCAGCTGGTCATCTTCCAGGCAGAAGTTCGCGAGGTTGGTGTCGATCCGAGCGTCGGTACCGTCGAGGTCACGGACCCAGCGGCCGATCTGCGCGATGGCGGCAGCGAACGTGGCGGGATCGGTCTCGTTGGGGGCATCCAGCAGAGTCGGACCCGCCACCCAGCGGTGCCGGACGGTCAGCGGCTCGGCGGCGACCAGCCGCAGGCAGCTGGGCAGCCGCACGTGGGCGGACCGCAGGACATGGAGGTAGCACTGCATTCCTGCGGCGCCGGTTGTGGTCATGGCCGTGACGAATCTGTTCCCGGCGGGATGGCGTCCGTTCAGGCGCTTGGTGACGTGATCGCCGTCGCGGCGATGGGTGCTGAACTCGCCCAGGTGGTGGCTCACGAGGCGCCCCCTCGCTGGTCGAGGAAGGAGTCGGCGTCGGCGACCATCGACCGGAACTCACCGATGAGATCGAGCCCGAGTTGGTCCGCGAGCACGTCGCACGCGGCGATGACCGCAGCCGACGCCTCCGGCAGAGACGGTGGCCTGCCCTCGGGCCGATGCCGGTAGTGATGTTCCACCAACGCGGCCTCCGACAGGCTGCCCGCGGCCACCAGCAGCCGCAGAAACGCCTCCACCTCGTTACGCGCCTGCGGGTGCCCGGTTGCTTCTGCGGGCTCCGAATGTGCCAGGACATTGATACTCAAGGCAGCGAGGACGACGTCGGCCAGCTCGTCACCGACGTTGGTAATCGACCGTTGCGGATCTTCCCAGGCGGAGACGTCGGCCCCGTGCTGCCGGAGCAGACACAACGCCAAGTGTCCGACTTGGACAGACAGTTCGGCTGCCGCCGTGCTGGGGTCCCATTCTTGGAATGCGGTTGTGGCGAACCGCTGACGCAGGCGGCGGACGTCGGCAAGCACTTCGTGCAGGCGGTCGCTGAGCAGGGTGCGATTCATCCCACGATCACGGGCGTGGCCCCAGCGGTACCGCTGCTCCAATACGCGTCAGCGTCATCCCGCACCACACGCACCCGAACACCCAAGTCCTGCGTCAACGCAGCAGCGAGGTTCGTGTCGACCACTGCGTCAATGACCAGTTCGCGACCATCCTCGGCCAGCGTGAACGGCGCCTCGCCGAGAGCCCGCCGGGCCAAGGCCGCACGTACATCAGCCGCGGTGGGTGGAATGCGTTCGGCGTCGGCGACGGTGCATCGCTCACGTTGGGCAATCGGACAGTAATTCCGCATCCGGCACACCTGGCTGCCGAACACGCCGAAGAAATCGGGTCGTCCGAGGACATAGGCCAGGGCACAGGAGTTCGTATGAAACAGCGGATAGCCGGGATGCCGCTGCCACGTGCGGTGAATGAACTCCCAGAACCCACGCGGATACACACCTTCCGCCTCGATCACCCCTGCCGTGGTTGCCAACTCGGGCCACACCTGCGCCAGGCGAGCGAGCGCGCCCTTCTCCACCTTCAAACCGGCTGCGACGGTGCAGCGGGCGTAGCGCGCCGCATGGCCGAGCACGATCCGCATCCTCTCCAGGTCAGCGGATTCCGGGAATGCGGGACGCCAGTAGTGCACGATCGGAATCCCCGCCTCAGCCAACCGTGGGAAGTTCTCCGCGATTGCGTCGTGACGGATGCCCCGCTCGATATCCCGCCCTAGCCCCGAGTAGCTCAGGTACACCAACACAGTCACACCTCGATGCCGAGCGGCGTTAATGACCTCGATCGTCTCGTCCGGAACATGGCACTTCGTGATCAAGACAACCGGGTTGCGCACCTGCTGTCGAACCAGTTCCTCCAGCAGGTCGGCCAGGTGAGCACGTGAGGCGGGCAAGGCCATCACGTCCGTCCACGTGTACAAGGCCACCGGACGCAGCGGCCCGTAGAACGAGGAGTTCACCAGCAACTCCACCGACTCTTCGGCCGACACCAAATGCTTCGGCGGCACAGCGGCTTGGCCGCGCTCATTGAGAAAGCAATACGTGCACTTCTTCGGGCAACCCTGCACCGGATTGACCGCGATCCACGTCGCGTGCTGATCGACAACCGGAGTCCACATTCTTGGCTCAACAGCACCAGAATCGGATGCTCGACGTCCGGACGATGCGTGGTCAGCCATCGCTTGTCCCCTCCCACGTTGGCCGTGCGGAGGAAAGCTACGAGCCCTACTAGCGAGTAACTCGAGCTGTCAGTCCGGGTGGCCCAGCAGGCAGGAATCAGCTCACAGGTACCGACAGCTTCTCGGCTAAGCGAGCTGCTTCCTTGGCGGTGGTGCGACCGGCTCGCTGGACAACCTCGCGCAGGATGCTGTGCGCCAGGGGCCGGTAGGCGACGTCCTCGGGTGCCTCACGCTCGGCGCTGTTCAGGAGAACCAACGCACTGCCATAATCCTTGCGCTGCTGATAGGACCGCGCCTGTTCAAGCAGGAACGCGACGCGGCGCTCGATCGACGGAGATCGCTCATGCTCGATCTCTTCCGCCAGGTGGCACGCTTGGCTGGTCTCGCCCGCTTCGACCTCGATGCTCACCGCGTGCATCGCGACGTTGGTCGGGCCGAACGCGGTCCACAAGGTGTTGCACTCACCGGTCTTCCACGCCACCGGCATCACCGAGCGGACGCGATCCCGAGCTGTCCACATGTCCCGCCGACGCGCGGCAGCGACGCCTGCGACAAGAATCAGCGAGCCGTACACGGCGGCAGCATCTGGGCCGGAATGATCCCGTAGCTCGTGCGCCGCGTTCATCGCGATATCTTCGGCCACCTCATGGTGGCGCTCCGCCAACGCAACGTGGGCCAGGTTCCACCGCGCCGCACCAACCCGCAAGGAATCATCGCTTACCTCGGCCGCCCGCAACCCCCGGTCCGCGGCGAGAAGCGCCAGGTCCACGCGGCCCGTGCGCTTCGCGACAGTGCGCGTGAGCCCGTAGAGATCGGCCGCCGCCCGGTGTGCCTCGCATCCGGTGCCAGTGGCGTCCGCGGTGTGCAGGGAACGCTCGACTTCCACGATGAGATTCCCGAGGAGGCCGCTGACCTGGCTATATCGGGTCGGAGAAGACTGCCACAACCGCCACGCTTCGTTGATTTGATTGCGAAGATCGGCCAACGGCAGCGGTTCTCCCTCAGCCGCTGGCCGTAGCGTCATCGCCCGGTGCAACTCCTCGCCCGCAGCACGACTCTGTCGCGGCACAACCTCCTGCGATTGCGTATTGATCAGGGATGCGGGCGGGACATCGAGTGCATCAGCGATGGCGACCAGGACCGGCACGGTGGGCAGCTTCTTGCCGCGCTCGATCTGGTACAGGTAATCGGTGGTGATTCCAGCGAGGCCAGCGACCACGTTCTGGGTTTTCTTCGCCGCGAGCCGGTGAAACCGGACCCGCTCACCCACGTCCAGCGCCAGTTGATCAACCATCGCTCGCCGCCCCAGCCAGAATGGGTCTGCGGGGTTGATGCTACGGCATCGATCACCTGCGACACTGGCATTTATGGCAGCCGACCGCCAGACGCGCTTGGTGCTCTGGGACATCGACCACACCCTGATCGAAACACGCGGAGTGGGACGCGAGATCTACGAACGCGTGTTTCCCAAGGTGACCGGCCAACCCCTGCGCGAACTCGCCGCCGTGCACGGCCGCACCGAGCTCGACATCATCCACAACACGCTGCAACTACACGACCTCGAACCCACCGAGCGGACCGTCAACCAGCTCGCCGCCGCGCTCGCCGACGGCTACCGCGACGCGCTCAACGAACTCACGACACGAGGCCAAGTGTTGCCGGGCGTGTGGGAAGCACTCGATGCCCTCGCAGGCGAGTCTGGGATTCACCAGAGCGTGCTGACCGGCAACACGAGGGACGTTGCCCGCATCAAAGTCGAAGCCTTCGGACTCGACCGCTACCTCGACCTGTCCATCGGCGCGTACGGCGACGACCACCGCGACCGGTCCGAACTCGTCGGTATCGCCCGCAAACGCGCAGCACAGCAACTCGGCAGAACGATCCCGGCAGCACAAGTGGTCCTCATCGGAGACACGCCCAGCGACGTAGAGGCCGCACTCATCGCGGGCAGCCAGATCATCGCCGTCGCCACCGGCAAGTACACCGTCGACGACCTACGCGCCGCCGGCGCGGCAACGACCTTCGACCGCCCCACCGACGTTCAGCAACTGTGGCGAGCCATAACACGCTGACAACCGTCCGACTGAGTCGAGGAGGTAGGCAGGCGCCGTAGCGCGACGGGCGCAGCAGGTCCTCAACCCGTTCGGCGCGGGCGTAGCGCTTGACGTGTTCAGCGCCCAGCCCAGCCACCGCGCGCTGCAGCAGCCCTACCCTTGGTCGAGGAGCTCGTGGACAGCGGCGAACTGCTCGGCCGAACTGCTCGAGCGCGCGGCCAGCGCCGAGTCTGTCGGGCGAGGCATGGTGTTCCAGCAGGCAGCGTGGGCGACGACGCACTTCTCCGCTGCTGCGGCCAGGTTGTGCCAACACTACACACCCGACCAGGTCCTGCTGGCCTACCGTGATCCTCACAGCCGCTACGTGCTGGTCGTGCACATGAGTTTCGACGACGAGTGGAGCGTGGCGGAATGGCCCGCTTCCCTGCAGGTCACCGACACCTGGACCGACAAAACCGTCATCGCCGGCGACCACGACGGCGGCACCACCACAACCCTGCTCGCCCTCACCCCCACCGACGACGGCCGGATGCAGGTCGACCCCGTCCCGCTCCCGGCCCGCAGCGACGCCCGCGACGCCTTCGCCTACGGCTACGGCGGCGGCACCCCCGGCACCACCTACCAGGCGCTGTTGCGAACCACCCCCGGCAACGACAGCAACCCCGCCCGCGTCGCCAGCCTGGCCCGCGAACGCGACACCGACGGCAACCCCGTCAGCCAACTCTGGGCCGCCCTGTCCACCACCAAGGGACCGCTGCGCTTGTCCTGGCCCCAACTACAGCTGTGGGCCAAGTCCGGCAGAATACACATGGCGGCAAACGCGCACCCCGCTGAGACCCCGAACAGGCCCTGACTTCACGACGCGCAGGCCCGCGCCTCGGCGACGCGCGGGCCTGCGCGTCGTTGATCGAGTGTGTGCCCGTCGCACGGGAAGGGCGATGCTGCGGTGTATCTCGCTGTGCTCTACCAGCGCCAGCACCGCGACGACCTCGCAGCGGCTGGTGGACGATCGCCAAGGACGAGGGGGTCAGCGAGCGACCTGTTCGAGGTGGACCGGCTCGGACGACGGAACAGTCCCCTCGCTGACCTGCGGATCTTGGCTTGGCGCCAACGGCTGTACCGCTGCTCACCCCGGAACCATCCCCGCATGCGCGGGGCCGACCCCTCCTGCTCCTCGGTCGCCGCCAGCAGGGCGGAAACATCCCCGCATGCGCGGGGCCGACCTGATGATCGGACGGCAGCCTCGGCTTGCCTCGGAAACATCCCCGCATGCGCGGGGCCGACCGTACCGCCGTCCTGGCCGGGAGCCTTCTTCAGGAAACATCCCCGCATGCGCGGGGCCGACGCTTGTTGACCTGGGGTGTTATTGGCGTGGGCGGGCTGAGAGGATTAGTCCGTCGTAGTCGACTGGGCGCCATCGGTCGCGTCCTGCGGTGCGGACTGCCCAGCCTTGTTCGTTGTTGGCGGGTTCGACGAGTACTGCTTGGCCGTCGCCGATCCGGCTGGACAGGAGCTCCCAGAGGCGGTCTCGTACGCGTCGGTTGGGGTTGCCGACGAATACTCCGGCGTTGACTTCGACCATCCAGCGGGTGAGGTGGCCGCGGAGTCCTTCGGGTGCGGCGATGAGGACGATGACGGTCATTCCGGCTCCGAAATTGGGTTGTCGAATTCCGGGCCGATGATTGAGATGTGTTGTTCTCCCGTGTCTGGTTGTGTGGCTGGGTATTGGGGTTCGTCGGTGGGGTCGGCGTAGACGGCGTAGTTCACGCCGCCCGGTACCGCATCGTGCCGTTCGTCCCAGAGATCGTTGGCTTCTGTCTCACCGTCACCGCCGGATTCGCCGGCCTCGAGGAGTGCTTTGACATCGCGGACAATCCGGGCGAGTAGGCGGTCCTCGGTGATGCGTTCGCGCAGGCCTATTCGCGCGTCTCGTTCGTCGTTGAGTCCTGCTGCGGCGAGGTCGAAGGCGAGCGGGATGGTGTACTCGGCTTTGTACAGGTCGGCGATGTCCATGACGAACGACGTGGCTGCGCCGGTGTGGACGAAGCCGAGCCCTGGGCTGGCTCCGAGCCCGGCGATAACGGCATGGCAGATTCCGTAGAGGGCGGCGTTTGCGGCCGAGAGCAGTCGGTTGAGGTCGTCGCCGGCGGCGAAGGCGTCGCCGGGGCGATATTCGCGGCCGTTCCATGTGATGCCGGTGCGGCGGGAGTGCTCGTGGTAGAGCTGGCGGATGCGGGCGCCTTCACGGCCGCGGAGTTGTTGCATGGTCAGGCCCGAGACGTCTTCGCCGGGAAAACGCATGCCATACATGGCTCGTGCCACGGCCAGGCGTTCCTTGGTGCGGCTGACCAGCCAGGCTTGTCGTTGCAGGAGCGCTGTTCCGCGACTGGGGCCGACGCCGGCGGCGTACATGCGGACGCCGTGATCACCGACCCAGCAGACCGCGGTGCCGGAGTCGGCGAGCAGGCGAATCGCTGCGTGCGTCACGCGGGTGCCGGGGCCGAGCAGCATGACCGTGATCATTGCTGCGGGGACCCGGACCGTCTCGCGCTTGTTGATGACGACGACGGCGTTGTCGTTGCGGTCGAGGTGGCTGCGTTCGACGTAGATGCTGGAGACGCGGTCCACCAGCCGGTGCAGGTCGTGCGGGTCGGCTTTCCACCAGGGCGTGGTCATGGTCATCGACCGCCCGGATCGGGGTGTTCTCCGGGCAGTGGTGCCAGGGTGAGCAGGCCGCAGCCATATGCCTTGGAAGGGCCGATTCCGGCGGTGAGTTGGTGAGTCAGCTGCTGGGGGTCTGTGACACGGAGTCGGCCTTCGAAGGTGGCGGTGTGCAGCACCACGGGTGGTTTGTTGCGGTTCTTGCTGAAGGAGTGTCGGTTTCGGGCTGTGATCCGGACTTCGTGCGCGGGCCCCGGTTCCTGCCGTTCGCCTATCGCATTGATGGTTACTGGGGTGATCCCCGGGGCGGCGGTGTCGGTGCGAGATTCAGGGATGTCGAAGCCCCAGCGGGCGGTTCGTTCGAGGAACCACTTGAGTTGCGCGGCGGCGGTGCGGTGCCCGATGCGGTGGGAACGGGTGTCACCGCGGGCGGTGCGCGCGGCCTGGTTCGGGGTGGGTTTGTCGGGTGTGGAGGTGTTCTGGACCGGGCTGGCGGTGAGCCGGAATGCGAATTCCCGGCCGTGGGCGATCTGGGCGAGCAGTGGGGTGTAGTCGCGGACGGCGGCGTGTTCGCCGTCGGCGTCGGGCCAGCCCGCTTGCTCGATGATGTGCGTCCAGTCGGGTTTGGAACGGGTGAGGACGAACAGCACGGGCCGTCGGGGATTGTCGGAATCCAGGCGCCACAGAATGCGTTCGTCGGTGGGCTTCTCGGCGATTCCGCCGAGGACGGCACCGTGCAGTTTCCGCGGGTTGGCCAGCAGCGATCGGCTGGCGGCACGCAGCGGATTAATGCGGATGCGGGACAAATACGTCACGGGAAATCACCAGCCCAGTAGGGCGAAGGGGTCGTGGCCGCTGTCGTCGGCGTCGTGTCGGTTGCGGTCAGCGGTGTCGGGGTCAGGGGCGGGAAGTCCGGTGGGCACGGTCACCCAGGTGTGGCGGATCCGGCGGCCGATGAAAGTGCGCCGGTGTGGGTCGAAGGATTGTGGGACGTCGTTGAGGATGTCGTCTCCGTGGTCGGGGTCTTCCAGCGTGGCCGACAGGTCGATCCGGTGACTGGTGCTGCAGCGGCGGTCGTAGGCGCGCCGCGTGGTGTCGGTTGCCCGCCAGGGTTCGGCGGCGAGGACGTCGTGGAGTGTGCCCTCGCGCAGGCCCAGACAAATCGGCTGTGTGGGCACGCAGGAGCGTCGGCCCAGCGCTAGGGGGAAGGCGGGGTGGCGTACCGCGTCGTCGAGGGTTTCCAGCAGGGCCTGGGGGCCGGCGGCGGCGGCGAGGAACACGGCGTCCTGCAGGTAGAAGCGGGTGGTGACGTGGGTGTGTTTGGGTGGGGAGGTCAGCTTCTGCACTCCCTTGCTGGACACCCCGGCCTGCGGCAACGCGCGCCCGCGGTAGTCGCTGACGGTGTGATAGTCGCGCAGCAGCGTGCCGGGCTGGTCGACCCGAACGCCCAACTGCAGTTCCGCTAGGTCGTCGACAGGGTCTTCACGGGCACGGCCGCTGGCGGCGGCCAGCAGCCCGATGACCCCGGACTTGGTGGGCTCGGGCCGGGTATCGCGGCGGTTGAAGGAACTGCGATCGCCCCAGGACTGCAACGGCCCGGCCAGGCGAAGTAGCAGGACAGCATCCTCGGGATGGGCCATCAGTTGTTCTCCCCAGTGCCGACAAGGTGCTCACGCAAGTCTGCGACGAGCTGGGGGAAGGAGCGGGTCTGTCCGAAGGCGCCGGTCAGCGCGGAGGTCGTGGCCTCATCGTCGGCGTCAAGGGTGCAGCACAGGCCGGTGAAGGCGGGCGCATCGCCCCAGACGGCGATCGCGGTGGTCTGCTCCCGGGCCAGCCTGCGTGCGGAGGTCGCGGCGATGCCGCTGTCCGCGCGGCTACCGGTGCCTGCGGTAACGGGGTTTTCGAAGGCGGACACGAGGTTGACGGGCTGGTCGTCGCGGACCACGACCGCCACCAGGTGCGGAAGGGTGCGGTGCGCGAAGGAGTTGGTGTAGCCCGAGGGCATCGAGCGGGCGAAGCAGGAAAGGAACAACTCCACAGCCTGCAGCGCGGTGTTACGGTCCCCGCCGAGGTTGTCCTGCAGTTGGTGCAGGCCGATGGTGGCGAACCGGTAGAGCGTTGCGGAGTTGAATCCGATGGTGCCGATCATGCCGGCACCGGTTTTCCCCTCGGGGTTCTCGTCGTCGACGGCGGTGTAGTAGTCGAATTCCAATTCCGTGGCGTGGGTCGACACCGCGTGGGCGACCTGGGTGGCGGCATCGACCTTGAGGGTGGGGATCTCGGCGACCATGCGCCCGAACAACGCCACGTCCACCGGGTGCCCAGTGTCGAAGGCATCCTTAACCGGCAAATCCTTGACCGCCTCGGCCAGTGCCGTGTCGTCGAGGGCGATGAGTTCCTCGGCTCGCTCTTGGACCAGCTCGGCGACGGCGGCGAGCTGGCGGCGCCCGTAGAACAGTAGATACGCGGTGTCGCCGGCTTTTTTGCCCGCCTTGATGTCCAGCACCTTGAGAACTGCATCGGCCAGGCGTGCCGCCGCCTCGCCGTCGAGCGTGGTCCGTTCCCGCAGCAGATCCGTGAGACCGGCGGCGATCCTTTTCGTGCGGGTGCCCAAGTCCTGCTCGTCGATGTCCTGCTTGGCGAACGCCAGCCGGGTCGCCCGCTTCCACGCCTGCGACGACACGCGCGAACGCCGGACACCACCGAAATAGGCTTCCTTCGGGTTCCCCTGGTCGTCGCGGTTCAGATTGGCCGGGGGCACGGTCTGCAGGATGTGCACGTCGATATAGCGGCGCTGGGACATCAGTGATCTCCGTGATTCGGTTCGGCGGCAGCAGGCTGCCGCTTGGGTCAACTCGTCGTTGTCGTGCGAGAAAAGCCGTGGTTTCAGGACTTCTGGGCGCCGGGCTCGTCGCTTTCAGAGACGTGCTGGGGTTTCCACACGTAATAGCCCAGACCCCACCGGCTGCGAACCCGCCGCCGGGCATCGGGGTAGTGCCAGTCGTGGATGTCGGCCATCAAGCGGTCGTAGTCCACCGGCTGGTGCACCGCGCGCAGCTGCTCGATCAAGCCACGCAGCCGGTGCAGCATCGCCACCACGCTGGTGGCCGTCGCCGCGGCCGCCACCTTCACGTCCAGCGCCGTTGCACTGAATTTCCCGTCGTCGCGCAACGCATTCAGCGCCTGCCCGAAGGTCGTGTCGCGGCGGTGCATGGGGTCGGATTGGGCCTGTTGGTGCAAGCCGAACAGGGCCAAGGTGGCGTGTTCGGCGGCTTGCTCGGCCGAGACCTCGCCGCGCAGCGCGGCTTGATCGTCGACCGGGCAGGTGTAGAAAGGCCACAGCGCGGGCACCGACCCGGCGGGGCGGCCCAGGCCCGCCCGCATCGCCGCCAGGTCTTCCCCCGGTGGGATCAGCGGCTGGTCCGTGAGGGGGTCACGTCGCCAGGTGCCCTTGGCGCTCACCCGCCGGTTCCAGTACCGCTGCTGGTGTGTGGTGTTCATCGACGTCATAACCAGTGTCGGTCCTTATTTTGATCCAAGAAGGGTCGCCGAGCTCACGCCTGCCGCGTGTGGGCGCGGGTGAGGATCTGCCGGAGTCTGCGGCGGAAGTCGCCTTCGGCGGTGCTTTGCCGGTAGGTACGTTCCCGCTCGCCTTGCGTGATCGTGCGCCCGGTGAAGGTGGTGGGTGCGGCGGTGGCGATCACGCGTTCGCTCACCCGCACGGTGATCTGTTTCGCGGTCTGCTCCCACGCCTGCACACCCCGTTCGAGCAGATCGAAGTCGTCTCCCACGGACCGAAGCCCGACCAGCACGCGCCGCATCACCGGGTCCAGGGCGTGCAGAACGAGTTCGCCGGGGCGGTGTCCCTTGTCCCAGGGGATCGGCTCCGCCCCTGCCGCGCGACGCAGGTCGGCGGAGAGATTGTTGACGGCCTGCGCGAGATCCTCGGCTTGCGAGGCGATGCCCAGCAGCGCACCCGGCACCAGCGAGTCAGCATCCAATGCGGTCAACGGAAGCGGGATGAAGTCGAAGTAGACGTCTTCGAAGGTGGCTGACTGGGTGCCGTAGAACATGCCGAGCAACTCGATCTGCACGGGGTAGTTCGAGGCGATCAGCTCCCGGCGCGCCCGCAGTTCGTTGATCAGCACGCTGGTGGCGAAACTCGCTCGGGTGTCGCGTGCGGCCCGGTCTTGACGGTCGGTGGCCAGCAAAGCATCCAGACCTCGCCAGGCGGCTTTGCCTTGCTGGTGGCGACGCGGCCTCCGAGGCAGGGCGGGGCCGCTTTTCCCGCCGGGTTTACCCGCAGAGGTGAGAGTCCACGCGGTGTGGGGCTCGACATCCGGGATCGCGGTGAGCCGGTCGCCGGCGGCCAGCACGACCCGCGTCACCAGCGGCCCACCCTCGGCGGGCTCTGGAATCAGCCGGATCCGCCGTGATTGCCACGTCCACACATCCAGCAGCCCCGTGGCTTCCCTGGTCCGCCACGACGGGCCCGCCACGGACAACGCCTCGCTGGTCTCAGGCGTGCGGCGTTCCCACTGCGGCAGGTCATCGGACCGCAACGGTGGCCCCGAGGGCACGTTGAGCAGCAGCGTGTCGAACAGCGTGCGTCCCATCGGGACGATCACTCCGCACTGCCCCAACGCGCCCGTGGGGTTGCCGGTGGTTTTTCCCGCTTTCACGTTCGGGTCTCCCACCACGCCGGTCTTAATGGCCGCGGTGTCCCAGCAGTGCGCGTGCAGCAACCACCGCGCCGCCTGCGCTGGGGTCAGCTCCAGCGGGTCAGCGTCGCTGCGGGAGGCGAACAACGGCACGTTGTTGCCTGTGGCGGCCGTGGCCACCAGCACGGCGGATCCCTTCGTTTCGTCCTTGGCCGTGCGCAGCCCAGCCACCTGCCCGAACGGATCGTGCGGGTGGAACAGGTCGAACCGCTCATGCTGAGCGTCGAGGTAACGGTTGAGGTCGTCGCGCTGCGTGGGCGTGAATTGCCCGGCCTGAAACCACTGCGCCCATGCTCGGGTGTTCTCCGGGCGGCCCAGTGCGCGCAGCACGACCGGCAGCAGCACCTGCCGCAGCAGCGCCGGTTTCTGCGTTGGTAGATCCACGACAAGATCGTCGAACAGGTGCGCCTCACACAGCGCCTGCCGAAGCGACACGTCCACCGGTGTCCCACCACCCACGGGACGCACGACCAGCCACGGCTGGTCAATCAGATTGAACGACACCAGCACCCCCAGACACCGCCACGGTCTCCTTCCTGCGTCCTTCCTTGTCAACGGTGGTCGACATAGGTTTCCTGTGCTATCCCTGGTTTTCTTCCACCAGGCCGAGCTCGGTGTCATAGCGCACCACAGCATCGCCCAGCCTCGTTGTGCGCTGCCGGTCCAGCTCCAGTGCGAGGCTGTAGCGCAGCCATGGATGCCCGTGCCAACCCGGCAGCACACGGCATTCCCGCACCGCCGCCGGCGAAAGCTTCACCGGGAGGCGGACGGTGGCGCCCAGCACCTCGTCCACCAATGCCTCCGGCACCTCCCCGTTCGGGCCCAACGCCCGGCCCGCCAACGTGCGGTACCGGTCGCCGTCGGCGACGACGAGGATCACCTCGACGCCACGATCACCGTCGCGGACGACCGCTTCCATCAACGACTCGCTGTCCCCACCGGACGCGCCGTCGGCATGCAGACCCGCCAGCGTGGGGACTTCGTGTTCCCCGCGCCGTGTCAAGAGAAACGGCGCCGCGGCCGCCGCCCGAGCCGTCTGTTCCTGTTCCCAGCCAGCGCGGGCTTTCGCCTCGGCCTCCGCCCAACCGGCTGGCACCGCCGCCTGGCTGGAATACACCCGGTCCACCAACTCGGGAACCACGCTGGGAATACGCCAACCCGCCTCGCGGGCGCGCGCGACCTCCGCCGCGGTCCGCAGCAGCACACAGCGGCCGTAAATCTTCTCGCTGGCATACAACAACCGGGGTGGCTGGTCGCCGGTGTCGTCGAACCCGGTCACTACCACACACGGGGACTCCACTAAGGACGGACGTCGGGTGCCGACGTGGCGGTGCAACCGGCCGATCCGCTGCAGCAGCAGGTCGATCGGAGCCAGGTCGGTGACTAGAAGGTCGGCGTCCACATCGAAGGACTGCTCGGCCAACTGGGTGGCCACCAGAATCAACCGGGACGGACGCGGCGGCGGCGTGACCTCGCCGACGCTCGGTGGCGGCCCCAACAACGTAAGGCAGTTCTCCGTGCGATCGGCGCGCTCCTGCACGGTCAACCGCCCGTGCAACAACCGCACGTCCTTACCGAAACGGCTCCGCAACTGCTCGAACGTGGATTGCGCACGGGCCACGGTGTTGCGGATCACCAACGCGCACCCACCATCGACAAGCCGTCGCTCCAGCAACTCGGCGACCGCGCGATCACCGGCGTCCTGCGCCGCGCGCCGCTGCTCGTCACTGGAGCGTGCACCGGGCATCGGCTCGGCCACCACCTCCACCCGCACCCGCACATCCGGCCGCCACGCCGCCGATTCCCCCGTGGCGAACCGTGGTGTAGTGCCGTCGGCCGCCATCCACGCGGCGGTGACCCGCGGATAGCCGGCAGGTTCAGGAGGAGTAGGAAACTCGGCTTCCTCTTTCGACGCGGCCCCCAGCAGGTAGGCATCAATGAATTCGCGGCGCTGTGCGGGCGGCAACGTCGCCGACAGCAGCACCACCGGCACCCGCGCCTGGCCCAGCCACCGCAGTCCTTCACACAGGAACTGCGACATGTAGACGTCGGCGGCATGGACCTCATCGAGGATGACGACCTTGCCCGCTAGCCCCGCCATCCGCAGCATCACATGCTTGGTACGGGTCGCGGCAAACAACAACTGGTCGATCGTGCCGACCACGAACGGACACAGCAAACCCCGCTTCGAACCCAAAAACCACTGCGCCGGGGCGTGCCGCTCCGACACCGTGTCCACCGGAGCCTGTGACACCGCCACAAGACCGTCGTCATCGTCCCCGCCGCACATGCCGTACTCGTCCACCCCACCGAACCGGCGATCCAACACCCCATCTGCACCCAGCAACGACGTCCACTCCTTGTTGAACATCCGCTTGCCGTGCAACAACGCCACCCGCGACGCCAGCCCCGCATCGATACCGTCTGCCCAGGCCCGCACCTGGCTGAACATCGGATCACTGGTCGCCTGCGTGGGCATCCCGACGAACACCCCATCCGCGCCGAAACGGGCCGCCAGCACCTCCGCGGCCACCAACGCCGCATTCGTCTTGCCCTCCCCCATCGGAGCCTCGACCACCAGCAGCCCCGGCTCGTCCATCTCCCGCGCCGCATCCATCACCATCACCTGCGACGCCCGCGGCGGACGCCCGAACCTGGCCTCGAACACATCCCGCTGAGGGTCGGCCAACGTTCCCCACCCGCCACGCAACCCCAACTCGGCCCACGCCCGCCCAGCCCGCCCCCGGGCCGCCTCCATGCTGACCTTCCCCAGATCATCCACCCCGACGAAGTGCTCTTCGTCGCTGGCGATCCAGTCCGCCATCACCACCAATCCGCTCAGATGCAACTGCGCTGCCCGCGACGGTGCTGAAACCGGTTCCACCGCCCGCAGATCAGCGAACCCCAGTGCCTGGGTAAACCAGCGGATCACCTCCCGCTGCGCCTGCGGCCACTGGTCCGTCCCCCGCAGCTGCCGCTGCGCGCGCTGGGGCTCAGCCAACTGCCCCTCGGCCGGAAACAGCCCGTGATGCCCCGCCACCAGCGGCCATACCCAGTCCACTTGCTCCGGCCGCCAACCCGCCTCGGCCAGCACCGACCGCAGCAGAAACCCACCCGCTCGGTCATGCCGCCACCGGTACTTCGCAGCCGTCACCTCGTGCCAGGGCAGCCCCGCGTCCCGAACAGCACGCGCGCCTTCCGGCCACAAACGTTGATGAGCCGGGGTCGCCTTGCCGCAGTCATGCACACCGCACAACCACGCGAACAGCGCCCGACCCCGCCCCGGACCACCGGCCACCTCGTCCAGCCAACTCCGCGTCGACGGCGCCAGAAAGTGATCCCACAACAGCTCGGCCACCGCCGCCGTATCCAGCAAATGCGACACCAACAGATTCGTACAACCCCCGGCCTTCTCCTTCGACTTCCCCCACAACACCCCCAACCATCGGAGAACGTCCAGATCAAAACCCTTCACACACCCCCCTCGACGGCATCCGTCACCAACAAGGCACGAACCGTAGCGGTCCCCGCCGACAACACCGCCGAAGCACACGGACAGGGCGCCGCTACCCGAGATCAGCCCGCTGACGCGCGGACTGTCAGCGCTCCCCCCGCACACAGCGTGAGCGCCCGCGCAAGAGCATCACGATCCGACACAAGCTGGTCCCGCTCCCGCCGCAAACGCACCAACTCTGCCCGCTCGCCAGGATTCAACCCCCCGGACCGCACCGACCCACGATCCCGAACCACCCAGTTCGCCAACGTCCGCTCGGACACATCAAGATCCCTCGCGACCTGCACACGAGCAGCGCGCTCCAACTCACGAACCATCCGCACCGAACGGACACGAATCTCCGCGTCGTAACGCCTCGCCATCCCCAGACCCTTTCTCTTGATCAGCTTCGAGGCGCGCACGTACGCGACACACCAACACCCGTCAAGCATTTCGCGAACTTGCTTTGTCTTGACATAACTAGTTTCTCGACGCGATGGACGCAATGCTTGAATGCAGCAGGTTGGCCCCGCTGAACACCAACACGGCGGGGATGGCTCCTAGCTGTGTCTAGCCAACAGCCATAACCTGAACATCGGCCCCGCACCGCGGGGAAGGCCCGCAGGGCTAACACCCTGCGGGCCGTTTCACCCACCTACACAACCGCACGCAACAGACTGACGCTTGCCCCACACCATCCTCGACAACTCAACACACTCCAAAACCGCCAATGCCCTGCCAACAAACCCTCCGACCACGTCACCAACCAAACGAAAACCACACCCACCACAGCTAAAATCGCTCGTCAACAAGCGTCGGCCCCGCGCACGCGGGGATGGTTCCAGGGCATCCATGCCTGCATTGCGTTTGCGTTCGGTCGGCCCCGCGCAGGCGGGGATGGTGGCCGCAGCGGATCGCCCTCGACCTGCACGGCCTCTTCGGCCCCGCGCAGGCAGGGATGGTTCGGAACAGGATCAACAGGCTGCGTGGGAGCGGTAGTCGGCCTCGCGCTCGCGGGGATAGTTCCTCGGCCAGGGTCTCGACCGGGATCGACACGACGTCGGCCCCGTGCAGCGGGGATGGTTCCGCCATGGCCATGATCTCGTCGTTGGTATGCCCATCGCCTCGGTCTCCGCCGACGAAGTGGTTCATTCGGATGGCCTATCAAGGCGGGGAAGCCTTCAATCGAATGAACAACGAACGGTAGAGAACGCGGGGCTGCCGCACGTCTTTTTGGTGTCGTCGCCTCGGTTGCCAGATCGCAGTACTCAAGAAGGAATAGTCGGGGCGAGCGGGCCCGAGCCCAGCACCACGCGCATTGTTTCGCATTGGCCCAGGCCCTCACATGCTCGCGGCCTGGCATAACGACGGGTAGTTCAAGGGATGGCCACGCCCCAGATGTCAACGATGTCAACGGCAGCTGGATCATGACCACTTGTCGGCATCTGAATGTTGACCCCCCTGTGCCTGGTGGGGTTGATGTTTATTCTTCGGTTGTGCCGGCGGTAGGGACGCGGCCGAGGTCGCGGTCCTTGAGCCGGTAGCTGTCGCCTTTGAGGGCGATGACCTCGGCGTGGTGGACGAGGCGGTCGATCATGGCGGCGGCCACGACGTCGTCGCCGAATACCTCGCCCCAGCGGCCGAAGACTTTGTTGCTGGTGACGATCAAGCTCGCCCGTTCGTAGCGGGAGGAGACCAGTTGGAAGAACAGGTTCGCGGCTTCAGGCTCGAACGGGATGTAGCCGACCTCGTCGACCACGAGCAGTGGGACGCGGCCCAGCTTCACAAGTTCTTGCTGCAGGCGACCGGCGTGGTGGGCGTCGGCGAGGCGGGCGACCCACTCGGAAGCGGTCGCGAACGCGACCCGGTGCCCGGCCTGGCAGGCCCGCATAGCCAGGCCGATCGCCAGATGTGTTTTGCCGGTTCCCGGCGGCCCGAGAAATACCACATTCTCTTTGGCGGCAACGAAATCCAGAGTGCCGAGGTGGGCGATGACGTCGCGTTTGAGTCCACGGGCGTGATCGAAGTCGAACTCTTCCAGTGATTTGCGGGCCGGGAAACGGGCGGCACGGATGCGGCCCTCACCGCCGTGGGACTCGCGTGCGGACACCTCACGTTGCAGGCAGGCGACGAGGAACTCCTCGTGCGTCCAGGATTCCGCCCGGGCTCGCTCGGCGAGCCGGTCGACCGATTCCCGCAGGGTGGGTGCCTTCAACGCGCGGGTCAAAAACGCGATCTCACTGGTGAGGTCCCGAGTGGTTTTCTTCGCGGTGGTAGC
>NZ_JALBWV010000055.1 GCF_022678645.1 Saccharopolyspora soli
AACCGCGCAGTCAGGGGCATAAAAGAACACTAACCAAAACAGTCCACTGTTGAGTTCTCAAAGAACACACCCACACCAGACCAAACACATCCAGCAGAGCATTTCCTCTGTCACGAGCCACGACACTACCACCCGAAGGTAGAAGCTTGGTTCGCGACCCCGCATCAGCCCCCGGCCCGATTTCCCGGCCCGTGTCGCGCTGACGTGGAATAATTTACACACCCTCAAAACACCGCCGAACACCACCCCCCTCTAGACGCAAAACACCAGGTCAGGTTGGTAGTTCGAGGTCGAGGAGCGCAACCAACTCGGTGACCGTGGAAGCGACGTCTCGGTGGTGGACGCCGACCATTCCCGCCGCAACCGCACCCACCACGTTGCGGTGGAGATCGTCGACGAACACGCACTGCCGCGGTTCGAGTCCCAACCGGCGTGCGGTCAACAGGTAGATACCGGCGTTCGGCTTCGCGACACCGACCGCCCCGGAGAGCACGACGGTGTCGAACAACCCCATCACCTCCGGGTCGCCGAGGGCGTCGGCGTTGGACACCAAGGCCGTGTTGATTCCGGATCGCCGAGCACATCGGACGACATCGAACAGCGGCGGTGCACCCGAGATCGCGTCACCTGGGTCGTCGAGCACCCCGGCGTAATCCAACAGCAGTCCCTTGAGCTCCACGAGCTGCACGTTAACTCACACGATCGGGGGGTTCCGCGCCGATGTTGACCGCGATCCGGGGGCAAGTTCCTCAGTAAAGCGGGGGACCAGTCGGCCGACCGCCCGGAGGTGCCATGACCGCAGTGCTGCCGCTCGAAACGCCCGAGGCCGTCGACGAGTGCAGCGCTTCCGCAGTCGCCGCGTTCGTCGGTGCGCAGGTCTTCGACGTGCTGTCCGGGCGCAAGCCGGTGCACCAGGTTCGGGAGCACGTTTCGGGACACGTCGCCGGGCTGTTGCTGGCGACTCGGTTGCACGCAGCACAGGGCCCGGACTACCGGCTGCGGTCCGTCCATGCCTGTCCGGTCACCGAGTTCACGGTGGAGGCGTGCATGGTCGTCGGAACGCAGGATCGGGTCCGGGCCCTGGTGCTGCGTGTCGAGCAGGACAACGGTCAGTGGGTGTGCACCCGGTTGTCCCTGGTCTGATCAGCGCTTCTTGTTCTTCTTCGCCTCGGCTCGGGCGGCAGCGCGACGCTCCCGCCGCGTACCGCTACGTCCTTCCGGTCCGTGTGCGGCGTCGCTGGTGGTCTCCACCCCGCCGGTTTCATTCGGTCCCGAGTAGCTCAACCCCTGCTGCTGCGGCGAGTCGAGGCCCTTGCCGCGCAGGGCCGATGGAACCTGCTCGCCCTCGGCTCCGGGGCCATTGCCGAGCTGGCTCAACGCGGGTCCAGGCGACGCGGGCTTGGCCCGCTTGGCCCGCGGCTGCGGGGTCTGGGGGACGTCCGGCATACCGCTGCTGACCTGGCTCACCGACACCGGGACCGCTGGCTCCTCCGGCGCGGGCTGCGGCTCGGCCGCCTCGACCTGGACGTTGAACAGGAACCCGACGGACTCCTCCTTGAGCGCCTCCAGCATCGCCCCGAACATGTCGAAGCCTTCGCGGCGGTACTCGATCAGCGGGTCGCGCTGCGCCATCGCCCGCAGCCCGATGCCCTCCTTCAGGTAGTCCATTTCGTAGAGGTGCTCGCGCCACTTGCGGTCCAGCACGCTGAGCACCACCCGGCGCTCCAGTTCCCGCATCGCACCCTTGCCGACCTTGCCGTCGACCTCGGCTTCGCGCTTGGCGTAGGCGGCTCGCGCGTCCTCCAGGACCAGCTCCAGCAGGTGGTCCTTGGAGAGGTCCTCGTCGTCCTCGACGAGCTCTTCCCAGTTGATCGACACCGGGTACAGCGTCTTCAGCGCGGTCCAGAGCTTTTCGAAGTCCCAGTCCTCGGCGTAGCCCTCGGCGGTCTCCGCGTTGACGTAGGCGGTCACCACGTCGGTGAGCATGTGCATGACCTGCTCGTGCAGGTCCTCACCGGCCAGCACCCGGCGCCGCTCGTCGTAGATGACCGTGCGCTGCTGGTTCATCACCTCGTCGTACTTGAGGACGTTCTTGCGGATCTCCATGTTCTGCTGCTCGACCTGGGTCTGCGCGCTGCGGATGGCGCGGCTGACCATCTTGTGCTCGATCGGCACGTCGTCGGGCACCTTGAGCCGCGTCATCACGGTCTCCACCATGGCCGCGTTGAAGCGCCGCATGAGTTCGTCGCCCAAGGACAGGTAGAACCGGGATTCGCCGGGGTCGCCCTGCCGTCCGGAACGGCCGCGCAGCTGGTTGTCGATGCGGCGCGACTCGTGCCGCTCGGTGCCCAGCACGTACAGTCCGCCGAGCTCGCGGATCTCGTCGCCCTCGGCCTCGACCTGCGCCTTGATCTTCTCGACCACTGCGGGCCACTCGGCCTCGTACTCCTCGCGGTTTTCCACCGGGTCCAGGCCGCGGCTGCGCAGTTCGGCGTCGGCGAGGTGGTCGATGTTGCCGCCCAGCACGATGTCGGTACCGCGACCGGCCATGTTGGTGGCCACCGTGACCGCGCCCTTGCGACCGGCCTCGGCGATGATCGCGGCTTCCCGCGAGTGGTTCTTCGCGTTCAGCACGTTGTGCGGGATGCCCTTTTTGGTGAGCAGCTTCGACAGGTATTCGGAGCGCTCCACGCTGGTGGTGCCGACCAGGACCGGCTGACCCGCGCCGAAGCGCTCCTCGATGTCCTCGGCGACCGCTTCGAACTTCGCCGGTTCGGTCTTGTACACCAGGTCGGGCTGGTCGACGCGGGCCATCGGCTCGTTGGTCGGGATGGGTACCACGCCGAGCTTGTAGGTGCCGTGGAACTCGGCCGCTTCGGTCTCGGCGGTACCGGTCATGCCAGCGAGCTTGTCGTAGAGCCGGAAGTAGTTCTGCAGCGTGATCGTGGCCAGCGTCTGGTTCTCGGCCTTGATCTCGACGCCTTCCTTGGCCTCGATCGCCTGGTGCATGCCTTCGTTGTAGCGGCGCCCGGCGAGGATGCGGCCGGTGAACTCGTCGACGATCAGCACCTCGCCGTCGCGGACGATGTAGTCCTTGTCGCGCTTGTAGAGCTCCTTGGCCTTCAACGCGTTGTTGAGGTAGCCGACCAGCGGGGTGTTGGCCGCTTCGTAGAGGTTTTCGATGCCGAGCTGGTCCTCGATGATCGTGACGCCGTCTTCGGTGACGCCCACGGTGCGTTTGCGCTCGTCGACCTCGTAGTGCTCGTCGCGCTTGAGCATCGGGGCCAGCCGGGCGAATTCCTGGTACCAGCGCGAGGACTGGTCGGCCGGACCGGAGATGATCAGCGGCGTCCGGGCCTCGTCGATCAGGATGGAGTCGACTTCGTCGACGACGGCGAAGTGGTGCCCGCGCTGCACGCAGTCGGCGAGGCTCCAGGCCATGTTGTCGCGCAGGTAGTCGAAGCCGAACTCGTTGTTCGTGCCGTAGGTGATGTCCGCGGCGTATGCCTTGCGCCGTTGGTCCGGCGACATGTCGGCCAGGATCGCGCCGACTTCGAGGCCGAGGAAGCGGTGCACCCGGCCCATCCACTCCGCGTCGCGGCGGGCCAGGTAGTCGTTGACCGTGACGACGTGCACGCCCTCGCCGGTGATGGCGTTGAGGTAGGCGGGGAGCACGCAGGTCAGGGTTTTGCCTTCACCGGTCTTCATCTCGGCGATCTGGCCGAGGTGCAGGGCGGCACCGCCCTGCAACTGGACGTCGAAGTGGCGTTGGCCGAGGGTGCGCTTGGCGCCTTCGCGGGCCACCGCGAACGCCTCCGGCAGCAGCTCGTCGAGGGATTCGCCGTCGGCGTGGCGGCGTTTGAACTCGTCGGTCTTGCCCCGCAGCTCGGCGTCGGACAGCGCGACGACGTCACCTTCGAGCTCGTTGATGTGCGCTGCGATGTTGCGCAGCCGCTTGAGCATCTTGCCCTCGCCGGCGCGGAGCAGTCGGGACAGGACCATCCGGTCGACCTCACTAGCTGATCGTGACGCGTCCGTCACGGACGCTTTGTGGTCATCGTATTAGAGCTGGTGGTGGGGACATATCCGCCCGGTGCGGTCCGGCTGGCGGACCCCCACACGCGGCTGTCCCCCGCGAACCACGGTACGCGGGGGACAGCCGTTCGGGTCGGCGTTGGCGCAGACTCGCCCTACAGGGCTTCGGCCAACCTGATAACGCCGTAGTCGAATCCCTTCCTCCGATAGACCACGCAGGGCCTACCGCTGTCGGCGTCGGAGAACAGGTAGAAGTCGTGTCCGACCAGTTCCATCTGGTAGAGGGCCTGGTCAACCGTCATCGGCTGGGCCGGGTGCTCCTTCTCGCGGACGATGCGGCCGGGTTCGTACCCGTCTTCCGCGGCCATCCGTTGTTCGGGCACTTCGGCGGTGTACTCGGCTGCTTCCTGGGGCGCTTCCAGCAGCGCGGTCCGGCCTTCGGCCGCGGCGGCCCCCTGACCCATCACCACGGGCCGATCCGCCATCGCTGCGGTCGCCTCTGCCACGGAAGTCGGGTTGTGCTGTCCGTAGTGCACCTTTCTGCGGTCGTGCATGCGCCGGAGTCTGCTCTCCAGCTTGGTCGTGGCGGCGTCGAGTGCGGCGTAGAAGTCGCCTGCGCAGGCTTCGGCCCGTACTGGCGTGCCCTTGCCCATCAAAGTGATCTCGACTCGCTGGCAGTTCTTGGCCTGTCGCGGATTGCGCTCGTGGAACAGTTCCACGTCCGCCCGGATGGCCTTCTTGTTGTACCGCTCAAGCCGGGTCAACTTCGCATTGACGTGCTCCCGGTAGTGCTCGGGAACTTCGACGTTGCGACCCTTGACGACGATATCCATTCACGACCTCCGTTCCTTGCGTGCTCCGTAGGCGAGGTGTGCACGGGGCGCCGGGGAACGGCCGATCAGCTCACTTCCGGCGCCAGGGACATGAGTTTCGCTCCTTTCCCTCCGCCTGGGGAGGCTGGATTGAGTGGCACGTTAGCTCGGTTTATCGATTTGTGACACCCCCCGAGTCGGGCGAAGTCAAGCGGCCACCGAGAGTGATTGGTGCCAACGTTCGAAGCAGGCTGAACCTGGTTGCGGACGGTGTTCGGGACACCCCACCGACCCCGTTTTTCACCCGTTCGGGCCCCTTGCGCGGTAGCTCCCCGCGAGCTGGTCGAGGCGGCGGTTTCTGCCTGCTCACAACAGGAAAACGAGTGACCGGCAGGTGAAGTTCCCGAGGCCGTTCGGGTAACAACAAACCACCCGAATGCCTCAGTTGGCCGTTGCGGTCAGGCTGAGCACCGCCGCGACCCGGACATTCGCGGTTTCGAGCGCCGCCAACGCGCTCGCGACCGTCGCGGCAGTGGTGATGACGTCGTCGAGCAGCGCGACTTGCGCCGCTGGTGGGGGAAGACGACCTGTCTGGACGAGCACTCGGCCGGACAGGTTGCGTACTCGTTCGGCGGCGTCCAGCCCAGCCGAGTCCGCCGCCCGGCGAGCGGTGATCAAGCAGTCCGCGACGGCCGTCCGGCAGCCGGACGCGGTCAGTGCGGCGGCCATCCGGTGCGCGATGCGGGACATGTGCGCGCCGCCTCGGCGGCGGGACGCGATCGCCCGCGACGGCGCGGGCACCAGCCACCAGTCGTCGTCGAGCTGGTGTTCCGCGGTGATCGCGCGCAACCCCACCGCGAGGTGTCCGGCCAGCGGCTCGGCGAGGTAGCGGCGGCCGGACTCCTTGTAGGCGAGCACCGCGCGGCGCGCAGCGCCCCGGTAGCGGCCGAGCGCGTACACCGGCGGGCCGGGTTCCAGCAGCGGACGTTCGACGTGCCGCAGCCCGCCCAGCTCTCGCGAGCAGCCTCGGCACCAAGCCGTGCCCACGTCGTCGCAGCCAGCGCAGCGCAGCGGCATCAGCAGGTCGACCAGGCCGGAAAACCCGGCACCGAGCCAGGTGGTGCGCATCGGCCGATCATGGCGCGGATCGCCATTCCGACTCACCGACGCGTGTCGGGCAGCAGGCGAGGTCGGCCCCAGTCGCGCTAGCCCGGGAAGAACGGGATGGAGCCACCGCGGATCGGGACCTGCAGGAGCGACCAGACGTCGTCGGTGTCCCGCGATTCCCACAGCCCGCTTCGATCGGCGACGACCACGCGGGCGCCCGAGCCGACCGTGACCGCGGTCAGCGGTTGGCCGAGGTTCGCCGCGGTGTACGGGTCCCAGCGGAAACCGTCGACCGACACCTCGTAGACCGGCGTGGCGTTGCTGTCGGTGATGGCGACCAGCGAGTCGTTCTCCCGCCACTCGACGCCGGTGATCCGCACGCCCTCCGGTGATGGCAGCGAGATGGCACGTTGCAGCACGGCGTGACCGCCTTCGTCGGACACCCCGGCGACCACGATCTGCCCATCGATCACCGCCGCGACCCGAGTTCCGTCGCGGGACAGCCGCAGATCGGTGATCGACCGACCGCCGGTGAGCTGCCTGGCGTCGACCGACTGCGGCGTCCAGCTGTTGCCGCCGCTGCTCAGTGCCCGCACCACGTCGCGACCGTCCACAACGGTCCACACCTCGGATTTCCCGCGCCAGGTCGGCTTGCTCATGTAGGCGCCGACGGTCGGCAGTTCGGGCAGGTAACCGCCGTAGGGGCCGACCCGCAGCACGACGCCGCCGGGCCGTCTGGCGACGGCCGCGATCTGGCTGCCGTCGGCCGACTGACCAGCCCGGACCACCTCGTACTCGCCGGAGCCCGCCGGGCCGGGGATCGGTTGCGCGGCCCGGTCCAGCGTCACCAGCCGCTCGTCGACCACGGCCAGTCCGGGCAGGTCGGGGCGCGCGACGTTGTTGGCCTCGTACGGCACGAGGTCGGTTGGCCGCAGGTCCTGCACGTCCGGCAGCAGCGGCAGGCCCTCCTCCTTGATCCGCACCCGCGCGTTGCTGACGGTCTGCAGGGAGAACACGACCTGGGCGGCGATCAGCCGCCGGTTCTCGCGCGGCACGTCGCCGAGATCGCTGAGGTTGACCTCCAACGCGCCGTCCCTGGCTTCGCTGGTGTTCGTCTTGGGGTGCACGCCAGGCGGGATCGCGGTGTTCACCGCCGACCGCAGTCCCTCCGACGGGCCGGTGGTCAGCAGGTCGATGACCCGCCTCGGCAGCGTGCTCGCCGGTTGCGACACCACGTAGCGCAGATCCGGGACGACGCCGGTCGAATCGTGGTCCAGGAAGTAGATCGGCACCGGGCGGTAGACCGCGTTGAACGAGCCCCTGCTGGCGACGAGTTCGGGCGGTGGGGTCGCGATGCGCCACTGCCCGTCCGGCTGGCGCTCCACCCGCATCTGGATCTGGTACTCACCGACCTCCGGCACGAAGGACGAGTCCGGCAGCAGCCGCCCGACCTTGTCGGCCTGCAGGGTGACCATCTGCACGCCGTCGGGCAGCGGCATCGGCTGCGGTGCCGGGATGGTGTCGACGTTGTCCACGATCAACAAACCCGGCAGCGGGCCCCAGCTCTGGTGCGCCGCCGGGGTGAGGTGCAGTCGGGCGGCTTCGTGGTTGCTTTCCGGGGCGGCGGCCAAGTCGACGAAGCTGCGCACCAGGGCGAGCGGATCGGCGCCGCTCGGTGGGGGGCTCACTGGTGCGGTCGCGTTGCTCTCGTCGACTTCCTTGACCGCTTTGGGGTTCGAGCTCTGCGGGATCGACGCGCAGGCCGACAGACCGAGCAGCAGGACCACGAGCGCCGCCAGTCGGCGGGCGGAGCGCACGCCCATCAGTTGCCCTCCCAGGTCTTCTCGGACAACCGCGCCGGTCCCTGGTCGCGGATCTCCACCTCGCCGGTCTCCCCGTCCTGCGGCGGGTCGAATCCGGCGGCCAGCAGCGCTTCAGGCGCGGCGATGCGGCGGGTACCCGGCAGCGGCAGCGGACTGCCGTCGAACGCCTCGCCCGGCCGTCGGGGCAGGGTGACGCGGAAGCACGAACCTTCGCCGGGCTCACCCCACGCGTCGAGCGCACCGCCGTGCAACCGGGCGTCCTCCTGGCTGATCGACAGCCCGAGGCCGGTGCCGCCGGTGCGCCGGTTTCGCGACGGGTCAGCCCGCCAGAAGCGGGTGAACACCAGCTCGGCTTCGCCAGCGCGCAGGCCGACACCGTAGTCCCGCACCGTGATCGCGACCGCTTGTTCGTTGCTGCCGAAGCGGATTTCCACCGGTCCGCCTTCGGCGTGGTCGATCGCGTTGGCCACCAGGTTGCGCATGATCCGCTCCACCCGGCGGGCGTCGGCGACGATGGTGAGCTCCGAATCCGCGGTGGTCGGCGCGATCACCCGCAGCTCCACGCCGCTGGTGTCGGCGATCGCGCGCAGCGACTCCACGGCGCGGTCCACGATCTCGGTCAGGTCCAACTGCTCTGCGGCCAGGTCGGCGACCCCGGCATCCAGCCGGGAGATCTCCAGCAGGTCGGCCAGTAGCAGTTCGAACCGGTCGAGTTCGTCCACCAGCAGCTCGGTCGACCGGGACAGACCGGGCGGGAACTCCTCGCGGGAAGCGTGCAGCACATCGGCGGCCATCCGCACGGTGGTCAACGGGGTGCGCAGTTCGTGCGAAACGTCCGAGGTGAACCGGCGTTGCAGCTGGCCGAACTCCTCCAGCTGCGTGATCTGCTGCTTGAGGCTGTCGGCCATCTCGTTGAACGACTCGGCCAGCCGGGCCACGTCGTCCTCGCCGATCACCCGCATCCGCTTGTCCAGGTCACCTTCGGCGAGCTCCTCGGCGATCTGCGCGGCCTGCCGCACCGGACGAACCACCTGGCGGGTCACCAGGTTCGTGATAGCACCCACCATCACCAGCAGGACGGCGCCGCCGAGCAGCAGGGTCTGCTGCACGACGACGAGGGTGCGCTGTTCGGCGGTCAGCGGGAACAGCAGATAAGCCTGCAACGGCCGGGTAGCGCTGCTCACCGGGGTCCCCACGGCCAGCATCGTGACCGGACCGTTGTCGGTCTCCACTGTGGTGATCTTGGTGGCCAGCTGGCCGCGTTCGACGAACTGGCGGAGGTCCGGCGGCACGTCGTCGATCGGGCCAGCCGCCGGTTGCTGCCGTCGATCGCCCGGCGCGTGCCCGTCGACCAGCACCGGCTCGAAGGCTCCGGCCACCGTCTCGGTGGTGGACTGCCCGGAAGACGTGGTCGTCAACCGGTTCAGCGCCGCTTGCAGCTGTTCGGAGACGTTGTCCGAGTTCGGGTCGACCGCGGTCAGCTCGCGTTCCAGGATCGGTTGGCTGTACTCGGCCTGCGCGATCGCGGCGTTCTCCTTGGCGGCCACCAGCTGCGAGGTGATCTGCCATTGCAGCACCATGCCCAGCACGAAGATCACGGCCAACGACAAGGCGAGCGTGCTCACCACGACGCGCAGCTGCATCGACCGCCGCCACAGCGCTTCGAAGCGGTGCCACCGGTCGCGGAGCTCCTCGCGGGCACGACAGATCAACCGCCGCACCACGCGGCCTCGACGTGCCAACACGCTCACTGCAACCGTCCCTCGGGGCCCCTCCACAACCACGACCGGCTAGCAACTGTGCCAAAAGCCCGGTCCGCGGCTTGCACCGACCACCCGTAGGTTGCGCTGCGCTTCGACGTGGACAGCGCACGGCGAGGTGGCGTCCGAAGGCCCACAGCACGCAACGCCGGGCGATTGCCCGAGAACAGCGCCTGTCCCGCGAACAGGCGCTCCGACATGGTCACCGCATCACGGCGGGCCAGCTTTGTAGCCGACACCGCGGACCGTGAGCACCACCTCGGGACGCTCCGGGTCGCGCTCCACTTTCGAACGCAGGCGCTGGACGTGCACGTTGACCAACCGGGTGTCGGCGGCATGCCGGTAACCCCACACCTGCTCCAGCAGGACCTCGCGGGTGAAGACCTGGCGCGGCTTGCGGGCCAACGCCACCAGCAGGTCGAACTCCAGCGGGGTCAACGCGATGGGCTGGCCCTCGCGGGTCACCTCGTGGCCGGGCACGTCGATGGTCACATCGCCGATGGTGAGCACCTCGGCTGGCTCCGCGTCAGTCCGCCGCAGCCGAGCACGCAGCCGGGCGACCAGTTCCTTCGGCTTGAAGGGTTTGACGACGTAGTCGTCGGCGCCGGACTCCAGGCCCAGCACCACGTCCACCGTGTCGCTCTTCGCCGTCAGCATCACGATCGGCACGACGGACTCGGTGCGGATGGCCTTGCAGACGTCGATGCCGTTCATCCCGGGTAGCATCAAATCCAGCAGGACCAGGTCGGGTTTGAGCTCCCGCAGGGCAGGCATCGCCTTGGTACCGTCGCTGACGACGGCAGTCTCGAACCCTTCTCCTCGGAGCACGATGGTCAGCATTTCGGCCAGGGCCGGATCATCGTCCACCACGAGCACGCGTGCCTTCATGGCCAACATGGTTGCACTAGTCACTCGACTGCTGTGCATCCACCCGCTGATCGTCGCCGCAGGTCGCGGCACAGAGACCGGATCGGCCCAATGGGTACCGCTGAATGGAGCAGATGGCGCGGAAGTCCAGGCGCTGGCGATCGAACGTCGCAGCGCAGGCGACACACGTTGTCCTGCAACGTGGTTCCGACGACGTGCACTTCGGACGGTTATGCCAGGACGTGCTCGTCGACGATAGCGCCGAAGTCGACCTCGCTGGCGCCGTCCACCACGATCCACGGTGACCACCAGTGCTCAGCCGCGAGCTCTGCGTACACCTCGCCGCAGCGCTGCTGCAACGAGGCATCGGATTCGAAGTTGTCCCGCTGCCGGTCCACTTCGGTCCGCTCGCGGTGCTCAGCTCGGCGGGCCGCCAGCTCCGTCGACACCTGCAGCAGGATCTGGAGATCGGGCTTCGGCAGCGCGAAGCGCGTCACCTCCAGCTCGTGGACCCAGGCGACGAAGTCGCCGTGGCTGTTCTGGTGGAGCCGAGCGGCGCCGTAGGCGGCGTTCGAGGCGACGTAGCGATCGAGGAGGACGACGTCGTGCGCGCGGAGGTCCGCGCGCAGCGAGGCCGCCGCGGCGCGGCGGTCGAGCGCGTATAGGACCGCCATGCCGTGCACGGAGTCGCCGAGGTCGCCGTGGCGGCCGCGGAGCGCCTCGGCGACGAGCTCGGCGTGGACGTCGTCGGCGTAGCGCGGGAACGCCGCGCGTGCCACGGAGTGGCCGCGAGCGGTCAGCTCCGCCTCGATCCCGTTGGCGAGCGTGCGCTTGCCCGCGCCGTCCAGCCCCTCGATGACGATCAGTCGACCCACACCGACGACGGTAGTCGAGCGCACCCACTGTCCGACCGCGTGCCCCGATCTGGTCATCGGCTGGCGAATCCTCTTTTCCAGCAAGCAGATCTGTTGTATACAACCGGTATGCCAAAGACGCACGCTTATCAGGCGACGGTCACCTGGACCGGCAACACCGGCGAAGGCACCGCTTCGTACCGCAGCTACTGCCGCGAGCACGTCGTGGACATCGACGGCAAACCGCGGTTGACGGCCTCGGCCGATCCCGCGTTCCGCGGCGACCCCGCGCTGGTCAACCCGGAAGACCTCCTGGTCGTCGCGCTGTCCGAATGCCACATGCTCTGGTACCTCGCGCTGTGCAGCACGTCCGGCGTCGTCGTCGCCACCTACCAGGACGAGGCGAGCGGGGTCATGGCGGAGGACAACGACACCGGCGGGCATTTCACCGAGGTCGTGCTCCGCCCGAAGGTGACCGTCACCGACGCCGCGATGCTGCCGACGGCTGAGAAGTTGCACGACGAGGCGCACCGCAAGTGCTTCATCGCGAACTCGGTGAACTTCCCGGTGCACCACGAACCGGAGATCAGCGTCGACAGCTGACCCCGGCACGCGACTCAGCCGGACCGCACTCCGGCCACCCGACGCGCCCCATCGCGGCGAAGCGGGTTCGGCCCCTTAACGGCGACAGCAACTCCCGCGGGGGGCCGCCACCCGCACCACCACGCAAAACGAGTACGAAGACCGCCTCTAGTACCGGTAGTGCTCCGGCTTGTACGGGCCTTCCACATCGACGTCGATGTATTCGGCCTGGTCCTTGCTGAGTTTCGTCAGCTCGCCACCAAGCGCTTGCACGTGGATGCGGGCGACCTTCTCGTCGAGGATCTTGGGCAGCCGGTAGACCTCGTTGTCGTACTCCTTGTACTTGGTGAACAGCTCGATCTGGGCGATCGTCTGGTTGGAGAACGAGGTGGACATCACGAAGCTCGGGTGACCGGTGGCGTTGCCCAGGTTGAGCAGTCTGCCTTCGGACAGCACGATGATCGACTTGCCGTTGCCGAACACCCACTCGTCGACCTGCGGTTTGATCTGCACCCGGCGCACGTCGGAAGCGCGCTGCAGACCGGCCATGTCGATCTCGTTGTCGAAGTGGCCGACGTTGCCGAGGATCGCCTGGTGCTTCATCCGCCGCATGTGGTCGATGGTGACGATGTCCTTGTTGCCGGTCGTGGTGATCACGATGTCCGCCTGCTCGATGACGCTGTCCAGCCGAGCCACCTGGTAGCCGTCGAGCAGCGCTTGCAGCGCGTTGATCGGATCGATCTCCGTGATGATCACGCGGGCCCGCTGGCCGCGCAACGACTCCGCCGAGCCCTTGCCGACGTCGCCGTAGCCGCACACCACGGCCACCTTGCCACCGACCAGCACATCGGTGCCCCGGTTGATGCCGTCGATCAGCGAATGCCGGATGCCGTACTTGTTGTCGAACTTCGACTTGGTCACCGAGTCGTTGACGTTGATCGCCGGGAACAGCAGCTCGCCCTGCGCGGCCAACTGGTAGAGGCGGTTGACGCCGGTGGTGGTCTCCTCGGTGACGCCCCGGATGCTCGACGCGGCCTGCGTCCACTTGGCGGGATCGGCCGCCAACGACGCGCGCAACCGGTCCAAGATCACCTTGAGCTCATCCGGGTCGTCGTCCGCCGGATTCGGCACCACACCGGCCTTTTCGTACTGCACCCCCTTGTGCACCAGCAGGGTCGCGTCGCCGCCGTCGTCCAAGATCATGTTCGGCTGCTGGTCACCGGGCCAGGTGAGCATCTGCTCGGTGCACCACCAGTACTCCTCCAGCGTCTCGCCCTTCCACGCGAACACCGGGACGCCCTTCGGCTCCTCCGGGGTCCCGTGCGGGCCAACGGCCACCGCAGCGGCCGCCGCGTCGTCGGTGGAGAAGATGTTGCAGGAGGCCCAGCGCACCTCGGCGCCCAGCGACACCAGGGTCTCGATCAGCACCGCGGTCTGCACCGTCATGTGCAGCGAACCGGAGATGCGCGCGCCCTTCAGCGGATACACCTCGGCGTACTCGCGGCGGAGCGCCATCAGGCCGGGCATCTCGTGCTCGGCCAACCGGATCTGGTTCCGGCCGTCTGCGGCCAGCGCCAGGTCTGCGACGGCGAATTCGACACCGTTGCGGGTCTGCAGCTTGTCGGCACTCATCTGTCGGACTCCTTGGCGGACGCGGCCCGGTCGGGGCACGGATTCGGCAGCCGAGCCTACCGCCAGCGCATGGACGGCCGTGGTCCGCGAGCGCACCGGAGATGCACACCGCCGCCGACCGGCGCAGCTGGCGCGAACCGCCCCGAGGTGGGCAGATCCGCACGGGGATAGCCCGTTCCGCGGCATTCCCCTGGCACCCGACACCCGCCCAGCTGCCCAAAATGAGCCCAGGAACTACCGGGAACTCGGGACATGGGGTACCTCGGGCGATCACAATCGAACGCACAGCGCTCGCCAGATGTCGATCTGCGGTGGAGAATCGCCACCGGCGTTCGACGATCAACAACCGCTCTGGAGGATCCAGTGCAAGTACCCGGGCCCGACACCCGCGTCGTCGAGCTGCGGGTACACGGCATCCTCGGCACCACTGGCGACGAGTTGACCGATTCGGTGGCCTCGGTGGACGTCGCCGGTGACGGCGTGGGCCGCATCGTGCGCCCAGCCGACCGGCTGCGCCGTCCGGTGCCGGGACCGATGCTTTCGACCGGTGACCGTTCGGTGCCTCGGATCGTCGAAGGCTACGTCTGGGGCGGCATGACCTCCGGCGGCCTGGCGAAGGCGACTTGGGCTCTGCTGTTCCCGTTCGCGCTGGCCAACATGGCGCACTGGATGCTGCCACCAGCCCGCTCCGGAAACCCACTCAGCCAGGCGCTTTCGTCCGCGCTGCGCGCACTGCTCCGGCTTTCGGCCCTGCTGCTGACGATGCTGTTCGTCGCACAGCTGGCCGTGGTCAGCTTGGACCTGGTGGCCGCGCAATGCCTGCAGCCGGGCGCGCCCTGCATGGAGTTCGTCCCGGACGCGGTCCGGAGCATCGACATCCTGCGCTCATCGGCGGCGTTGCTACCAATCGCGCTCGTGATCCTCCTGATGCATCGTCTGTCCAATGTGTCTTGGCAGGTCTCCGCGCCCAAGACTGAGAAACCGCAGCATTCGGCGCGCGCGCCGATGTTGCCCGGCGCGAACGTGGTCGCCGACCCGGACACACCGGCACTCCGAGCCCTGCACGTCGTCGCCGCACTGTCCACTGTGGCGATCCTCGTGCTGGGTGGGCCGTTCGTGGTCACCGCCGATCCGCGCTGGTTGGCCGCCGCGGCCTTGCTCGGCATCGCCCTGATCGGAACCGCTGCGCTCGACGACCCGGCCGGATCGCGCCCCAGCGGCAAGGAAAAGACGCTCCGGGCCTTGCTCGGGCGAACACCGCGCCGCGTGCTGATGACGGCAGCCGCGGTACTGCTGTGCTCGGTCGCGTTCTTCCCCGGACCGCTGGCTGGTCCGCTGCCGGGTTCCGGCACCACGATCGACGCCATCACCGGTGCGCTGGTGATCACGTGCGTCGCGGTGGCCGTCCTGCTCGCGCCCGCCGCGCTGCTCGCGCGACCCGATTGGCGGGCCTGCCCGCGTGGGCTGCGGCCCTGGGCTGGCGGCTGGATGACCGCCCCGGTGCTGATGCTCGCCTGCATGCTCGGCAACGGCTTCGGCGCTGGGCTGGGGCTCAGCGTGCGCCAAGCACTGGGTGTCCAGCAGGAACCGGGCGACCCCGCGCTGCGGCTGCCCGCCGCGTACGACGACGTGACGGTCTTCTGGGGCACGACCGCCGTGCTCATGCTGGCGGCCGCGATCGTCGGAATCCCGTGGATGTTGTTGAAGCGGTGGCAGGCGGAGCGCAACGACGACGACAACGACATCCCGGAGGAGGTCGCGCTGCTGCATGCCGGTCGGAGGCAGGATCAGCGCGCGGCGGCGAACGCCTGGCAGTGGGCGGACCTGCAACGTCGTTACTCACATCAAGTTCTCCTCGTGATCGCTGGGGTGCTGGCGGTCAGCACCGCGTTGACCCTGGCGGCCCGGTTGGTCGGGCTGCCGCGCTGGGCGTGGTCGGGCTGGCTGGTCGGCGTCGGGGTCGCCGCGCTGGCGACGCTCGCCGTCGGATTGCTGCGGATGGTGTACCTGGCGGCCACCAAGCGGGACACCGCGCGCTACCTCGGAGTGCTTTGCGATCTGGCGCTGTTCTGGCCCCGTGAAGCGCATCCCGTGGTGCCGCCGTGCTACGCGCTCAAGGTGATCCCCGAACTCGCCGACCGCGCCACCGAACACCTCGCCGACCCGAACACCCGTGTCGTGCTCGTCGGGCACAGCCAGGGCAGCCTGCTCGCCGCCGTCGCCACCGCTCGGCTGCTCGAGTCGCTGCCCGAGGCCGACCGCGAGCGGGTCGGCCTGGTGACCGCGGGCTCCCAACTCCAGTGGGCGTACCCGCGGGCGTTCCCCGGCGTGGTGCCGCACGCCGCGCTGCGCGATCTCGCCGGTGCGCTGGGCGGCCGCTGGCGCTCGCTGTGCCGGGGCACCGACCCGATCGGCGGCGCGGTGAGCACCTGGAACCGACAGGTCTACGACGGCATGCTGATCGGGGTCGGGTTCCGAGCGGACGGCTCCGAGGGGCCGTTGCCCGCCGCCACCCGCGGCCCGACCGGCGCGCTGGTGCTAGGCAGCGACCACTGGCTCCCGGATCCGCAGCGCGGGCCGTTCTCCTGCCGCCGCTGGGTCCCCGGCGTGCTCGGGCACACCGATTACAGCGGCGACCCGGAATGGGACCGGGCGGTCGCGATGGCCGCTGGCCTGGAGACCCCGGTCCGCGGCGCCGCGCTGCCGCTGCGACCGCAGACCCCGACACCGGCCCAGGCCCCAACCGCGCCAAGCCCCCCGAAGCCGCCGAACCTGCCCGC
Source organism: Saccharopolyspora soli (assembly GCF_022678645.1). Classification (GTDB taxonomy): domain Bacteria; phylum Actinomycetota; class Actinomycetes; order Mycobacteriales; family Pseudonocardiaceae; genus Saccharopolyspora; species Saccharopolyspora soli. The sequence goes on from NZ_JALBWV010000055.1 coordinate 16,253, forward strand.
GCAGGGCGGCGACGGCGGGTCTCTCACCGAGACCATCGAGGAATTGTCGCACCGCCCGGCGGAATCCGAGCAGCCCGAAACGACGCGGATCGCCAAGACCGGCGAGCGGGCGCGGGCCACCGCGACGACGCCACGGCAGCAGGGAGCGAAACCGCGCCCGGAGCCCTCGGTGCTACCGGAGATCACCGAACCCCGTGGCCGCACTGCGCCGTGGGAACGCGGGATGTCGCTACGCGCGTCTGAACACTGAGCAGCGCCGGAGCGCCGCGACCGGCCAGCCGACGCATCGGCGGCCACCCGCGCGCCGACTTCCCGCACTGGCGCGGCCTTCGGCACGCCACGCTTCGGCTCGCCGACCTCCGCCGCGTGGCGCGCGGGCGGCGGAGCACCTGACTGCTCCCCATCGTCCATGCGCAGCAGCACTGCTTCCCCGAATCCGAACACCCCGCTGCGACGGTGTGCGGTGGGCTGACTGTTCCTGGTTCCGACTGTCTTCGATGCCATGTTCGCCATGATCCCGATCCGAGCCCCGGCGGTCATCACTCAGCCAGGTGAACATTTGTTCGAAACCCAGGGCGGGGTCAGGACGGGGTCAAAAGGAAACGGCGCCGCCCGGTTGGACGGCGCCGTTTCAGCGATCGATGCGCTACTTGCTCGACTCCGAGCCGTGCGCCACCGCGCCACCGGATGCCACCTCGGACTCCCGCTGTCCCAGCCGCGAGTGGCTGCGGCCGTACAGGAAGTAGATCAGCACACCGGCGGCCATCCAGACCACGAACCGGACCCAGGTCAGCGCGGTCAGGTTCAGCATCAGCCAGAGGCAGGCCAGGATCGCCAGGATCGGCACCAGCGGCACCAGCGGGGCGCGGAAGCCGCGCGGCAGGTCGGGCCGGGTCTTGCGGAGCACGATCACGCCCAGCGAGACCAGCACGAACGCGAACAACGTGCCGACGTTGACCATCTCTTCCAGCTTGTCCGCCGGGAAGAAACCGGCCGCCACGATCACGATGACCCCGACCAGCACGGTGGCCCGGACCGGCGTGCCGTGCTTCGGATCGGTCTTGGCCAGCCCGCGCGGCACCAGACCATCACGGGACATCGCGAACAGCACGCGGGTCTGCCCGAGCAGCAGCACCATGACGACCGTCGTCAGACCGGCCAGCGCGCCGACCGAGATGATCGCCGCCGCCCAGGTCACACCGTGCTGGGAGAATGCCGTGGCCAGCGTGGACCGCGTGCCGTCCGGGCTGGTGGCCAGGTCGGTGTAGGGCACCATGCCGGTGACCACCAGCGCGACCGCGACGTAGAGCACGGTGACGATCGCCAGGCTGCCGAGGATGCCGCGAGGCGCGTCGCGCTGCGGGTTGCGGGTCTCCTCCGCGGTGGTGGCGACGATGTCGAAACCGATGAAAGCGAAGAACACCAGCGACGCCGCGGCCAACAGGCCGAAGACGCCGTAGGTGCTGGTCTCACCGCCGAGGATCAACGACAGCAGCGACTGCTCCAGCTTCGGGCCGGATTCCGTGGCGATCTCCGCTGGCGGGACGAACGGCGTGTAGTTGGCCGCGTTGACGTAGGCCAGGCCGACCACGATGACCAGCAGCACCACGGCCACCTTGATCAGCGTGATGACCAGGCTGACCCGGGCCGACAGCTTCGTGCCGAGGGCGAGCAGCGTGCACAGCACCGCCACCAGCAGCACCGCACCCCAGTCGAACTGCAGCGATCCCATCGGCAGCACGGTGGGCACGTCCAGACCGATCAACCCGAGCACCTGCTCCAGGTAGATCGACCAGCCCTTGCCCACCGCGGCTGCGGCCACGGCGAACTCCAGGATCAGGTCCCAGCCGATGATCCAGGCGATGAACTCGCCGAACGTGGCATATGAGTACGTGTAGGCGCTACCCGCGACCGGCACCGTCGAGGCGAATTCGGCGTAGCACAGCGCGGCGAGCCCGCAGGCGATGGCCGCGAGCACGAACGCCAGTGACACCGAGGGACCGGAAACATCGCCTGCGGTTCGCGCGGCGAGTGTGAAAATACCGGCACCGATGACCACCGACACCCCGAAGACGATCAAGTCCCAGGTGCCGAGGTTCTTGCGCAGCTTGGTGTCCGGCTCGTCGGTGTCCAAGATGGATTGTTCGACCGACTTGGTTCGCCACAGCCCAGTGCCTGGCACTGTCGCCCTCCCTCATTAATCCCAAATGGTGGGTCGCACACTAACGCGGCAGTGTCGCAATCGGAACTGGCTGACTTGAGTCCGCCACGCGTTTCGTTAACACGTTGTGATGCGGCTACCCATCACACCATCCCTGGTCAGCGCGTCGCAGCCCGGCCTCGTTCCAAGTCCGGTTCCAAATAGATCAGTCGCGCCGCGGGCACCTTCGCCCGGATCCGCGCCTCGGCGGCGTCAATCTCGCCAGCCACCTCCGCCACCGACAACGCCGGGGAGAGGCCGATCTTGGCGGCCACCAGCAACTCCTCCGGGCCGAGGTACTGGGTCCGGATGTGGATCACCTTCTCGACCCGCTCGGACTCCAGTTGGGCCACGATCTCGTCGAGCACGTCGCGGTTCGCGCCTTCCCCGATGAGCAGGCTCTTCGTCTCGATGATCAGCACGATCGCGATCACCCCGAGCAGCACGCCGATGCACACGGTGCCAACGCCGTCCCACACCGGGTCGCCGGTCAGCACGGTGAGACCAACGCCACCCAACGCGAGCACCAACCCGACCAGCGCTCCGAGGTCCTCCAGCAGCACCACCGGCAGTTCCGGGGTCTTGGCCTGGCGGATGAACTGCCACCAGGTCAGCCCGCCCTTGAGGGTCCTCGACTCCTTGATCGCGGTGACGAAGCTGAAGGTCTCCAGGCCGATCGCGATCAGCAGGATCAGCACCGCTACCCACGCCGACTGCAGCGGCTCGGGATGCTCGACCTTGTGGATGCCCTCGTAGAGCGCGAACACCGAGCCGAGGCTGAACAGCAGCAGCGCGACCACGAAGGAGTAGAAGTACCGGTCCCGGCCGTAGCCGAAGGGGTGCTCCTCGGTGGGTTTGCGCTGCGAGGTCTTCCGACCCAGCAGCAGCAGGCCCTGGTTGGAGGTGTCGGCGAGCGAGTGCACCGACTCCGCCAGCATCGAAGATGAGCCGGTGAACAGGAATCCGCCGAACTTGGCCACGGCGATGCCCGCGTTCGCGGCCAGTGCGGCCAGGATGGCCTTGGCCCCGCCTCCTGCTGACACGATGTATCTCCTGATTCGCTATGCGGTCCGGCCAGCGCCGATGTCGGGTGGAATCTACCGGCTGACCCGGTATCCGAGTGACGAAGTAGGCACAAGTCTCAAAGCCCGTCTTCGAACTCGTTTCGCGTGGCGGTCCGGGACTTCCGTTGCGGCCAGCGTCACCGCGGTGCGGCTTCAGAACCTACCGGCGGCGGCCCGGAACACCTGGGCGCCACCGTCGGCGTCGAGCTCGACGGCGTGCACCTGGACAGCCGGGTCAGATGCGGCCAGCCACACCGACTGACCGCGATCCAGCCGCAGTTCGCGGGGCAGCGACCCGTTGGTCCGATGTGCACCGCTGGTCAGCTGGACGCTTCCCTTGGTGCACAGCAGTATCTGCGGCCCGGACGAATCCAGGTGGACGGTGCCGGACTCGGCCGGGGTCCAGTCCAGTCTGGACAGTTCGAATTCGTCCGCCGGGGTCCGGTAGGCGGTCAGGTTCGCGTCCAGCGACTCGCCCTTGAGCACCCGCATGTCGCCGCAGGCGAAGTCCAGCACCCGCAGCAACTCCGGGACGTCGACGTGCTTGGGCGTCAATCCGCAGCGCAGGATGTTGTCGGAGTTCGCCAGGATCTCGATGCCGGTGCCGTGCAGGTAGGCGTGCAGGTTCCCGGCGGGCAGGAAGATCGCCTCGCCCGGTTGCAGCACCAGCCGGTTCAGCAGCAGGCTCGCGAGCACCCCGGCGTCGTTCGGGTACGCCTCGCCGAGTTCGAGCACCGTCCGGCATTCGAGGGCGAACTCGCCCCGGCCGCGCACGTGCGCCACGCAGGCTTCGAGCAGATCTGGCAGCACTTCGCGCAGGTAGTGCTCGGGGAGCGTGATCCAGGTGGTGAACAACGCACGCAGTCCGTCGGCATCGGGTTGCGCGGCGAGCAGATCGCGGTGGGCCCACAGGCTCGGCACCGCCAGCTCGTCCAGCAGTCGCACGGTGCGATTCGCCTCGCGGAATCCGGCCAGCGCGTGGAACTCGGTCAGCGCGCAGATCAGCTCTGGTTTCGCGGTGGGATCCGGGTAGTTGCGGTTGGCCGCGTTGCGCGCGATGCCCGCTTCCTCTTCCCGCCGGAAGCCCTCCGCGGCCTGCTCCGCCGACGGATGTGCCTGCAGGCTCAGCGGTTCGTCGGCGGCGAGCACCTTGAGCAGGAACGGCAGGCGGCCGCCCCAGCGCCGCACGCACCCCGTGCCCAGGTGGTGCGCGGGGTCGGCGTCCAGCAGGGAGAGCAGCGACACCTCGTCGCCGTCCGGCCGGATCACCCGCGACGGGTCACCTGGATGAGCGCCCATCCACAATTCGGCTTCGGGGTGCGGTGTCGGGACAGGCCGACCGAGCAGATCAGCAATAGCGGTACGCGAGCCCCACGCATAGGGGCGCACCGCGTTCCGCAGTAGCTCCACAGTCGTTCTCGCTTCCTCGTCTTGCGTCTGCTCGCCCGCGACACCCAGCACAGCACACCGCATCCGGTCGACGGGCCGCATCGGGGCATTCCCGGAACTTTCCCTCAGTGCACCGCCAGTGCTGGCCAGCCGGGCCCGTTGAGGGTTCCGGCGGCCAACCCCAGGTAGACGGCGGCCAGATCGAATCGGGTGGCCAGCGCCGCGGACCGCAGCACGGCGTCGGCGCGCACCGACTCACCTGGCGTGACCAGGTCCGCACTGGGCAAATCGCGCGTCGCGGCTCGTTCGAAGACCTCTCCCTGCGCGTCGTGCCGCGCACTGACCAGGAACACGCGAAGCAGTGCACCGGGGTTGTCCTCGGGATCGGCGAACAGATCCGCCTCGGAGCCGACCGCGGCGGCAGCGCGGTGCAGCGCCCGCTCGGTGGCCGCCTGCGGGTAGTCGGCGACGTAGGAGGGCACCCCCGCGTGGCTGCCGAGCGCGAACGCGCCGTGCGCAGCCACCGCCGTGGAAACCGGGTCGATGCCCCACAGCAGCGGGGTGCGGTCGGCCAGGCGCAGCGCCAGCGACTTCGCGGGGTTGATCAGCGACTCGTGGCTCGGGTGGGCGCGCTCGGCTTCCCGGTCCAGCTCGTCGGCCAACTGTTCGGCGTCGAAGGTCAGCAGGCCCAGTGCGGCGATGGTGCTGATCCCGGCCGCGAAGACGTGTGCGAACGACAGCGCTGGTGGCACCGGGACGCGCGGCGACAGCAACTTGGCGCGGCCCGCACCGGCAGCCGCGACCGGGCCGTCCGACGGGACCGCCAGCACGACCGTCGCATTGCGGCGGCAGGCGACCGATATCGACTCGGCCAGCACCGCGTCGCCCACGTCGTCGGTGTGCGCGAAGACGACGTCCAACGCGCCGATCCACGCCGGAATCGACTCGGCGACCACCACTGGAACCGGGCACCGCGGGCCGAGCAGCGCGGCGAGCAACCGGCAGACCGCCGGGCCGACGCCGGGCCGCGCCACCAGCACCAGGGCGCGCGGGCGACCGTCGGCGAGGTCGTCCAGGCCCACCTCGCTCGCGGTCTCCATCGCGGCGCGAACCTGCGCGCCGGAAAGGGCCGCGAGTCGCAGCAACCCACCGGCGTCCACGTCGGCCAGCCTGGCCGCGTCGTCGAAGAGACTGTCGTCCAGCACGAACGTCACCCCTCACCGGCGGCGCCGGGGGCCGGACCCCCGACGGCCTCTTCCAGCAGCAGCACCGGAATTCCGTCCCGGACCGGGAAGCTACGGCCACAGAAGGTGCAGGTCAGGTAGTCGGCCTGCGCGTCATCGGCCCGTCCCGGTTGCAGCGCGGCGTGCTCGGGGCACGGGCAAGCCAGGATCTCCAACAACTCCGGTTGCAGGTCAACGGCCACTTTTCCTCCCAAACTCGCCCGCGCCGACGGCGCGGGCGTGCTACTGCCGACCGCCGTGGCGACGCCGAAACCTCACCCTCGGACGACCGCGAGCACCTCGTCGCGCAGCGCGGCCATGGCGTCAGTGTCCCTTGCCTCCACGTTGAGCCGGAGCAGCGGTTCGGTGTTGGACGGGCGCAAATTGAACCAGGATCCGTCCGACAACTCCACGGTAAGCCCGTCGAGCTCGTCCACACGAGCGCCAATCCGGTCGCCGAAAGCCGCCGCGACAGCACGCATCCGGTCCTGCTGGTCGTCGACCGTGGAGTTGATCTCGCCGGAGGCGACGTACCGCGAGTACTCGGCCATCAGCTCGGACAATGGCTTGTCCTGCTCGCCGAGCGCGGCGAGCACGTGCAGCGCGGCGAGCATGCCGGAGTCGGCGCGCCAGAAGTCGCGGAAGTAGTAGTGCGCGGAGTGCTCACCGCCGAAGATCGCCCCGGTCTCGGCCATCGTCTGCTTGATGAACGAGTGGCCGACGCGGGTGCGCACCGGCTTGCCGCCGTGTTCGGCGACGATCTCGGGCACCGCCTTGGAGGTGATCAGGTTGTGGATGACCGTGCCGCCGGGGTCCTTGGCCAGTTCGCGGACCGCGACCAGCGCGGTGATCGCGCTCGGTGAGACCGGCTCGGCCCGCTCGTCCACCACGAAGCAGCGGTCCGCGTCGCCGTCGAAGGCCAGTCCGGCGTCGGCTCCGACGTCGCGGACCTTGGCCTGCAGGTCGACCAGGTTCGCCGGGTCCAGCGGGTTGGCCTCGTGGTTGGGGAACGTGCCGTCCAGCTCGAAGTACATCGGCACCAGTTCGATCGGCAGGCCGTTGAAGACGATCGGCACGGTGTGCCCGCCCATCCCGTTGCCCGCGTCCACCACGATCTTCAGCGGGCGGATGTCGCTGAGGTCGACCAGGTCGCGCAGGAAGGCGGCGTACTCGGCGGTCAGGTTCCGCTGAGTGACGGTGCCCTTGGCGCCCAGGAACTCCGGGACCCCGTGGGTGGCCAACTCCTGGATCTCGGACAGGCCGCTGTCCTGGCCGACCGGGGCTGCCCCGCCGCGGCACATCTTGATGCCGTTGTAGCGGGCCGGGTTGTGGCTGGCGGTGAACATCGCACCCGGCAGGTCGAGCCGCCCGGAGCCGAAGTACAGCATGTCGGTGCTGGCCAGGCCGATGTTGATCACATCGACGCCCTGCCCGGTGACGCCCGCGGCGAACGCGTCGGCCAGGCCCGGCGAGGAGTCCCGCATGTCGTGTCCGACGACCACGGCCGGGCCGCCGACCAACCGCGTGAAGGCGGCGCCGATCTCCCGCACCACGTCGGCGTCAAGGCCGTCCCCGACCACCCCGCGGATGTCGTACGCCTTGACGATCCCCGACAGGTCCCGCACGCTGCACCCTCCCCGTTCCGCGTCAGACAACCCGTGGTCCGAAGCCTACCGGCGATCGAGTGTGCGGTGACGCCACCTGGACACACCCGAGCCGTTGGTCACGATCTGTTCATTCGTCGATCGGATCGGGCAGCGCCCGCAGGTGTCCGCGACGGCTCCCACCTGCGGTAAGCCCCGGGGCCTCGATCGGCCGGTCCGGGCGACCAGCTTCCCGCACGGCCTCGGCGAGCGCGGTCAGGTCGTCGTCGGACGGCTGCGGTGGCGCGAACTCGCCCTCGTGCCGCACGACCTCCCAGCCCTTCGGCACCGTGAGCCGCAGCGCGTGCGCTTCGCACAGGTCGTAGCTGTGCGGCTCGGCGTAGGTGGCCAGCGGTCCCACCACCGCGGTGGAGTCCGCATAGGCATAAGTGAGCGTGGCAACAGCCGGGTTGGTACACCCGGTCCGCGAGCAACGCCTCACGCTCCGCACGACACGCACGATAGCGCCCCCGGTCGGGTGCGCGGCGCAGGCACGCGGAAACCGCCTCCGGCCCGGCTCGCGAGCAGCTGGTTCCGACCTGTCTGCTCTGCGCGAACACCCGCGTTGGGCGGCTGCTGGAAAACCCACCGCGGCTTGTCCCGACCTTGGCTGCCGAAGGCGTACCCTCGGCCCGTGGTGACCGCACGTGGATCTCGGCGTCGAAGCCGCTTCCGGCGGGACCGGCGCGGCCGTGGCCTGCGCGGACCGCTGTACCCGTCCTCGGTTCCGGTGTCCCGCAGCCGCTCGCAGCGGTTCGACGCGCTGGTGCTGGAGGCCCTGGAACCGATCGAGCAGCGCTGGCACGCGGAGCTGACCCAGCTCGACGTGGCCGTGGACGAGGTGCCGGAGATCAAGAGCACCACGCCGGAGAAGCTGGTGTGGGACGACGACGTGGTGGTGGATGCCAACGTGCCGCTGGCCCGGCTGGTCCCGGCTGGGGTTGACCGGCGCGGGTTGCCGACCCGCGCTCGCATCGTGCTGTACCGCCGACCGCTGGAAGCCCGCGCCCGCGACGGCATGGACATGGCGGATCTGCTGCACGACGTGCTCGTCGAACAGGTCGCCACCTACCTCGGGTTGGACCCCGACGTCATCGAAGGCCAGTGACGCGGCGCTGCTGAGTGGCAACCGAACTCGCCCAGCTGCTGGCGCTGATCTCCACCATCAACACCTGGAACCGCATCGCCCTCAGCACTGCCGAGGTTGCGGGCGCCGACGAGCGCACCGCCCCCTGAAGCGCCTGGGAACCACCGAAGTCGACATCGACGAGCCCGCGGTTCAGGCGGCACGGGACCGCGAGCGGCGTTCGGGGAGGGCAGCGACGAGGGTGAACAGGACGACCGCCGCCTGCAGGCCCAGCAGCGCGGTGCGGGGGATCTCGGTGTAGCCCACCCGCACCTCCGCCGAGTTCTCCGGCAACGGGATCGCCACCTGGTGGCCCCAGGCGGTGGCCAGCGGGAACGGCCGACCGTCTATCCGGACGTACCAGCCCGGCTCGTTCTCCGCGCCGAGGACCAGCGCTCGACCGGCGCCGCCTTCGGAGATCCGGACGGTGAAATTCGGCAGCTGCGCGGCCACCGGCAACGGTCGGGCCTCGGGAGTCGGCGCGGGCTCGGTTCGGGCCTGCCGCGCGAGGTCGGGGCCGAGCAACTCGACCGGACTGCTCGGCAGCAGCAGGCTCAGGACGCGATGCCCGTCGGGGAGCCGGTCGTGCTCGGCGACCAGGTCTGGGGCGGATTCCGGCAGCCGGGAGCCATCCGGCACCGCGATGAACCCCACGCCCCGAGCCGCAGCCGCCGCGAGCGCGCCGCGCACCCGTGCGGGGTCGGCGGACTGCAGGTCGTCGTCAACCCGGCGCAGCCAGTCGACGGCGGTAGCGACTGGCGCGAGGTCGTCGTCACCGAAGCGAGGGCCGGTGCCATCGACCAGCCGGGCCGGTTGCGGCCCTGGGTCGAGAACCAGCAGTGAACCAGGCAGATCCGCGGCGGTGTGCTGTTGGACGCGCAGCGGACCGCCGAGCGAGGTGAACGCCGCAGCGGAGGCCAGCCCGAGCAGGCCGACCACCAGCAGCGGCACCACGACCTTGCCGGGAACGCGAGGTTTCCTGGCCACCAACACCACCCAGCCGCAACCAGCCGCGACGAGCACCAGCGGTCCGCCTGTCCAACCGGTCGTGTTCTGGCCACCCGCGATCGGCTCGGCGGCGACCACGTCGACCAGCGCAGCCAGTGCCCAGCCGAAGATCGCGACGGCCACGCCCAGCAACATCCGCTGGGTCCATGCAGCCACCAGGGCGACGACCGCCGCGAGCACGAACAGCGCGCCGACCAGACTCGCCGGTGATCCGTCCGGGCTCAACGCGAACAGCCAGGCTCCAGCCGGAGTTTCGACGACCCGTGCGCCTAGCCCGTGCAGCAAGACCTGCGGATGTTGCAGCAACACGACCGGCCACGGCAGCAGGCAGGCAACGGAAAGCAGCACCACCGCAGCCAGTCCGACCACGCGGCGCCGACCGCGCGAGTCCTGGTCGGGAACGACCACGAAAGCAAGCAGGGCCAACACGATCAACGCGACGTGCAGCAGCGGAGCGAACGCACCCAGCACCGCCAGGCCCAGTGCGGTCAGGCACGCCGTCCTCAACCACTGCCCGTCGGACTGCCAGACCACCGCAGCGATTCCGGCCAGCAGCACTGGCACCAGGATGTGCGCGACCACGACGTCCAGGCGTCCCTGCCCAGCCGAGAGCGCCGCCGCAGGCAGCAAGGCGTAAGCACCCGCCACCACGGCTCGCCGCAGCCGCGACACCGGCAGCGCGCGAGTCGCGACGTAAGCACTCAGGCCCGCGAGCGGAGCGCCGAATAGCAGCAATATCGAAACCACCACCGACGGTCCACCTAGGACAGTGCCGAACAGCGCCAGCACCAGCAGCGACGGCGAAGCAGCCGAGCCCGTGCCACCGCTGACCGGGTGCCATGCCGCCAGGTAGTCGCGCCACGTCGTGCCCAAGTCGGCCACCGGCAGCAACCGGCCGCCCGCCAGCCCCGCCCCGAACCGATCGGCGAGCAATCCGTTGGTGACGAACGCGAACACCGCGAGTACGACCACGAGCACCACGGGTGGCGCCAACACCAGTTCGCGGAGCATCCGCCAGCGGTCGACGGGAACGAGCAGCAGGTCCGGTCGCGCCATGTCCCGCGGCGAAGGCGACGGCTTCGGCGCCGAGGTCTCCGGCACCGGCACCACGACCAGCCCGCGCAGTTCCGGTGCCTGCACCGGTCCGTCCGGAACAGCTTTGATCAGGTGGCCTTCCGGTGCTCGCCGCAACACCAGATCACGCCGCACCCGCTCGCGGACCAACGCCTCGAACGCCCTGCGCAACCAATTGCGAACTTTCGCCACCCGACTCGTGAACAGCCTGCGGACACCGTGCCGGACCGGAATCGCCGTGGCACGCGCTGCCCGTCCCGCTAGCAGTTTCATCCGGCCGCTGAGCAGTTCGCGCAACACCGCCAGTTCGGCGCCCGACTCGGTCCAGCGCCGCAACGCCGCGAAGCCGCACATCCGCAACAACGCCAGGCAGAACAGCCGTGGCAGGCCGAGCAGGAAGGCCCACACCGGCGCGTTCACCAAGAACGTCCGCACCCCGCTGACCCGCTCCGCGGCGCGTGACCGGCGTCTCGCGGCCGCATGCCGCATCCGCGCGTCCGGAACCCACCGGACACCGTGTCCGGCCAGGTTGACCCGCCACCCCAGGTCGACGTCCACGCCACCGGAAAGGTGCGGGTCGAAACCGTCCAACTGCTCGAAGACATCGCGCCGAACCAGCGCCCCAGCCGTCGTCACCGCCAGCACTTCCGACATCGGTGGAGCCGCACCGATCAACGCCGGGTCCAGTTCGGACGGTCCGATGCCGGTCCGCCGATGCCCAGCGGCATCGGTGCTCAGGCCCGCGTCCACCACCCGCCGCGGGTCAGCCCAGTCCAACCCGAGCGGGCCGAGCAGCGCCGCGGCCGAATCCAGCTCGGCGGCGCGCAGCAACCGCTCCAAGCAGTCCGGCTCGGGCGCGGAATCGTCGTGCAGCAACCACAACCAGCGCCCCGGATCAGCCCACTGCTGCATCCCGTGCGCGACGGCCTCGGCGACCGCCGCGCCGAACCCCGTCTCACGCGACGTGGTGAGCACGTCGTCGAGGATCCGATCCGCGCGCGCCTGCGCCAACAATTCCGCGGTGCGGTCGGTCGAGCCGGTGTCCACGGCCAGCACGTACTGCGGCCGCTCGGTCAGATCGCCCAGTGCGGCAAGCACATCCGGCAGCCACGCCTCGCCGTCGTGACAGACCAACACCGCCAGCACCGGCGCGACCAAAACGTCCTCCCGCGAAACTGATCCACTACCGCAGCACGGTAATGCACCAACAGCGGAAGAAAACCCTTGAGCAGAAAACAGCGAGGTCCAGCGATCCTCAGCTGCCGTGAGATCTCTGATGCGATGGAGCTGTCCCCGCGAAGCCGACGTCCGCCACTACGAGCGCAGCGGTCAGACCGCGCGACGCTTCAGCTTGCGGCGTTCCCTTTCGGACAGTCCGCCCCAGATGCCGAAGCGTTCGTCGTGCTGCAACGCGTACTCCAGGCATTCGGACCGCACCTCGCAGCCCGCGCAGATGCGCTTGGCCTCCCGCGTCGAGCCGCCCTTCTCCGGGAAGAACGCCTCCGGATCGGTCTGCGCACACAACGCGCGCTCCTGCCATTCCTGTTCGTCCTCGCCCAGCTCGAACAGCTCGGCCAGGATGTCGAATTCCCCGACGGTGGCATCCCCACGCTCCGCCAGGCGGTTATCTCCTGATTCCCACATCGTTGGTTCCCCCGATGTCTCCCGTTCCCACCGGTCCTCCCCAGGACCGGAACAGGACGCACTCCTGCTAGCAGGTTGACCGGTCCCCCCTCGTTCAGGGACCCCGCACTTCGACGGCTCCAGCCGTCGCCGATCGGCCGCTCCGCCCGCCCTCTCACCGCTGGCGGCGCCTTCGATCGACCGGTGCCCGACCAGGTCTCCCGCACCCGGTCGGCCGCTCCCGCGATCATCCACTTGGCATCCAGCCGAGCAAACGATCTTTTCGGCGGCGAATGACACTGCTGTGATTACACCCGTGTAGCTCCTTGCGGTCAAGCGGAGACCTTCCGTAGGGGGACATCCGGACCTCCGGCTGCGCGGCACCACGTCTGAGCACGTTCGGCGGATCGCCAGTACTCCGTCCGCCGCAACGCCGACCCCCCAAGATCATGCATACCACCCCATGGTCATCTTCGCCGGTCCGCTGTTCGTGGACACTGGACGGCGTGACCAACTCCGCGGTGCGAGTAAGCCCCCTGTTCCTCGCCCTCGTCGGCCTGACCGTGCTGGGCGGTGTGCTCGCCACACTTGACAACAACGCAGCGCGGACCGGCGGCGTCGTGCTGATCGTGCTCGGCGGCTGGGCGACATCGCTGTGCCTGCACGAATTCGGCCACGCGATCATCGCCTACCGCGGCGGCGACTGGGCGGTCCGCTCGAAGGGCTACCTGACGCTGGACCCCCGGCGCTACACCGACCCGGTGCTGAGCATCGTGCTGCCGCTGATCTTCGTGGCGCTCGGCGGCATTCCGCTGCCGGGCGGCGCGGTGTGGATCAACCACCACGCCCTTCGCTCCCGGCGCATCGAGTCGATGGTGTCGCTGGCCGGTCCGCTGATGAACCTGGTGCTCGGGCTGCTGGTCGCGACCGCCGTGGCGCTCGTGCCGATGCCGGTCGGGCTGTCCTCCGGACTGTCCTACCTGGCCTTCCTGCAGGTGATCGCGTTCGTGTTGAACATCCTGCCGATTCCCGGCCTGGACGGGTACGGCGCGATCGAGCCTTGGTTGTCCGCCCCGGCGCAGCAGTTCGGCGCGAAGGCGCGCCCGTGGGCTCCGCTGGTGCTGTTCGTGTTGCTGATCTGGGTGCCGTTCGTCGGTGAGGTGTTCTTCGGACTCGCCTACTTCGTGTTCGACCTGGTCGGCGGCGACCCGGTGCTGGGCTACCTGGGGCAGAGCACGTTCCGCAGCATCTTCGGGTTCGTGTGATGCGTCCGCTGGTTGGGAGGTCCCAGGTTCGCGCCTTCGGGGTCCGGTGGCCGTGCGAGGATCGGGTCCGTGAAGGTCGTAGTTCTGGTCGGCGGGGTCGGCGGCGCGCGGTTCTTGCTCGGTGTCAAGGCGGCGTTGGGGCTGCCCGCCACGGGCGAACCCCAGCAGCGGTCCGAGCACGAGATCACTGCCGTGGTCAACGTGGGCGATGACGTGTGGATGCACGGGTTGCGGGTCTGCCCGGATCTCGACACCTGCATGTACACCCTCGGTGACGGCATCGACACGGTGAAGGGTTGGGGCCGGGTCGACGAGACTTGGTCGGTCAAGGAGGAATTGGCCGCCTACGGCGCCGAACCGAGCTGGTTCGGCCTCGGCGATCGGGACATCGCCACGCACCTGGTGCGGTCCCGAATGCTGCGCGCGGGTTACTCGCTGTCGGCGGTGACCGAGGCGCTGTGCGACCGGTGGCGGCCGGGAGTGCGGCTGCTGCCCGTCACCGACGATCGGGTCGAGACGCACGTCGCCATCGACGACCCGGAGCACGGTGCGCAGCGCGCGGTGCACTTCCAGGAGTGGTGGGTGCGGCACCGGGCGGAGCCGAAGGCGCACGCGATCGTGCCGGTGGGCGCCGACGAGGCGAAGCCGACACCGGCGGTGCTGGACGCCATCGCCGGTGCCGACGTGGTGCTGCTGGCACCGTCGAACCCGGTGGTCAGCATCGGAACGCTGCTGGCGGTGCCGGGTTTCCGCGGCGCGCTGCGGGAGACCTCGGCCCCGGTGGTGGGCTTGTCACCGATCGTCGGGGGGCGACCGCTGCGCGGCATGGCCGACGCGTGCCTGGCCGCGATCGGGGTGGACAGCACCGCCGAGGCGGTGGGTCGGCACTACGGATCCCGGCAGGACGCCGAGGGCATCCTGGACGGCTGGCTGGTGCACACCGACGACAGCGCGTCGGTTCCCGGGGTGCGCGTCCGCGCCGTCCCACTGTTGATGTCCGATGTGGACGCCACCGCCGCGATGGCCCTGGCGGCATTCGATCTTGCCCAGGAGGGGCGATGAAAGATCACGCGGCCGCGGGCGGGTTGCGGTTGTTCGCGGTGGGCGGGCTGCCCGAGTTCGGTCCGGGGGACGACCTGGCCGCGTCCATCGCGGCCGCCGCGCCGTGGCTCAGCGACGGCGACGTCGTGGTGGTCACCAGCAAGATCGTGTCCAAGGTCGAGGGCCGGTTGGTGTCCTCGCCGCGCGATCCGGAACTGCGCGACAAGCTGCGCCGCGAGCTGGTGCTGGCCGAGTCCACCTACGTACTGGCCCGCCGGGGCCGCACCATGATCACCCAGAACAAGCTCGGCATCGTGCAGGCGGCTGCCGGGGTGGACGCTTCGAACGTGCCGCGCGACCAGATCGCGCTGCTGCCGGAGGACCCGGACGCCTCGGCCAGGCGGCTGCGGGCCGGGCTCGCCGACCGCCTCGGCGTGCAGGTCGGCGTGGTGGTGACCGACACGATGGGCCGCGCCTGGCGGGTCGGTCAGACCGACGTGGCGATCGGTTCCGCCGGTCTGTCCGTGCTGCACCGCTACGCGGGCAGCACCGACGCGCAGGGCAACGAGCTGGCCGTGACCGAGGTGGCGGTGGCCGACGAGATCGCCGCCGCGGCGGACCTGGTCAAGGGCAAGCTGGGCTCGGTCCCGGTCGCCGTGGTGCGCGGCCTGACGACCGAGGACGACGGGTCCAGCGCGCGGGAACTGGCGCGGACCGTCGAGGAGGACCTGTTCTACCTGGGCACCGCGGAGGCGCTTGCGCAGGGCCGTCGCGAGGCGGTGCTGATGCGCCGTTCGGTGCGGGCGTTCGCCGACGATCCGGTCGACGCCGAGGCGGTGCGCCGCGCGGTCGGGGCGGCGCTGACCGCGCCCGCGCCGCACCACACCCGCCCGGTCCGGTTCGTCTGGCTACGCGACCGTCCACTTCGGATGAAGCTGCTGGATGCGATGCGCACTGCCTGGCTGGACGACCTGCGTGCCGACGGGCTGTCAGAGGAAGCCGCGCAGCGGCGGGTTTCGCGCGGCAACCTGCTCTACGCGGCGCCGGAAGTGGTGCTGCCATTCCTGGTGCGCGAGGGCTCGCACCACTATCCCGACCAGGGGCGCAGCGAAGCCGAGCGGCAGATGTTCACCGTCGCGGGTGGCGCGGCGGTGCAGGGCTTGCTGGTGGCACTGGCAGCCGAGGAACTCGGGTCGTGCTGGGTGTCGTCGACGCTGTTCTGCCCGGATGTCGTGCGCACCGCGCTCGACCTGCCCGACTCGTGGGAGCCGCTGGGCGCCGTGGCGGTCGGCCATCCCGCGGAACCCATCGACGAGCCGCGCGAGCCGCGCGACCTCGACGACGGATTGGTGGAGCTGTGAGTGGACCTCACGCGGACGCGCTGCGCGTGCTCGGCCGGTGGCGGCCGGACGACCCGCAGCAGGACGCGCTGCGCCACGCGTTCCTGACCTTGATGGACGCCCGCTCGGACGCCTGCCTGCGGGCATGCGAACCGGGACACGTCACGGCGTCTGCCGTGCTGCTGGACGCGGCGGGCGAGAACGTGCTGCTCACCCTGCATCCGAGGGTGGGGGCGTGGTTGCAGCTCGGTGGCCACTGCGAGCCGGAGGACGCCTCGCTGGCCGGTGCGGCGCTGCGCGAAGCGACGGAAGAGTCCGGTGTGGACGGTCTGGTGGTGGAGCCGGAGCCGGTGCACCTCGACGTGCACCCGATCACCTGCTCGCTCGGCAAGCCGACGCGGCACTTCGACGTGCGCTTCATCGTCCGCGCACCCGAGGGAGCCCAGCCAACCCGCAGCGACGAGTCCCTGGACCTCCGCTGGTGGCCGCTGAACGCCCTGCCGGAAGGCTCAGACCTCGGCCCGATGATGACCGCAGCCCGACAACGCCGGTGAGGCGGTCACCGCTGAACATCTATCCCATCAACGTGACCCCGCGCGGCACGAACGGCTGCCACGATCTCGTCCATGCTGAGCAAGCCACCACCGACCGGCTCCAGCTGGGCAAGTTCGGCGTTCCGCGAGAAGCGAGCCTCGATCAACGCTTGTATCCAGACGGTCGCCTTCATGTCTTCGTCGGCGGCACGCGTGCGCACCCGGTCCAGCAATGACTTGGGTAGCCGAAGTGAGGTGGTGATCATGGGATCCGACTCGGGCGGCTCGGTCACCCAGTGACCGGACTCCATTTCGACCGAGGTGTTGTGGCTGTCGTAGTACTTCGCGAGCTCATCTGGCTTCGCCATGTCTCTCACCTTCTCTCATAGGTGCGCCATTCCACGTGCCGTCACCGCATACCACCGCCCGTTCACACCGTCGGTTGAACGGAAGAGCGCGTCACAGGGTGCGGTAGTTGCGGATTGGCATTCGGGGGGCGTGGCGGGGGCGGTTCACACCCGCTGCTCCGAGGTAGCGGACCGCTCGGTGGCGTTGGCCCTCGTAGGGGGCTAGGGCTTCGAGCATGCCTTCGTCGTCGAGCGGGTGGCCGAGCAGGGCCGTGCCGACGATCGTCGGCAGGTGGAAATCGCCGATGCTGACCGCGTCCGGGTCGCCCCAGGCCCGCTGGGCGACTTCGGCCGCCGTCCACGGGCCGATGCCCGGCACCTTCTGCAGCAACTCCCGGCCTTCGGCGCCGCGCAGTTCGACGGCCCGCTCCAGCCGTCCGGCCACCGACGCGGCGGCGATCAAGGTTCGACGCCGAGCTCCGTCGATGCCCGCCCGATGCCACTCCCAGTCCCGGATTCCGCGCAGCTGCACCGGATCCGGCGCCACCCAGAGCTTCTCGACTGGCCCCGGCGCGCGGCTGCCGAACCGCCAGCACAGCTCCCGCCAGGACCGCCACGCTTCCCGGTTGGTGACCTTCTGCTCCAGGACCGCGGCCACCAGCACGTCCCAAACCCGGCCCGAAGCGCACAACCGGACCCCGCGCGAGGCTTTCCGACCGCGCTCCACGACATCGTGCACCGCGACGAAACCCGTGTCGTCGTCGGAAGCACCGAGCAGATCCGGGACGTTGTCCAGCACGATCTGCGCACCCGGACCCCACGCCGTGGCGATCACCGTGCCGGTTCGGTCCTTCCGCAACCGCAAGGACGCCGGACCGATCGACGTCGTGGTGCCCCACCACAACTCGTCCGCGGCGACCCGCGTGGTGGGATCACCGCTCCCCCGGCGCAGCGGAGCCAGCACCCGCACCAGATCCAGCGGATACGACGGGCGCCAAGTTCGAGTCAGGCCGTCGCTCATGCCAGTTCCGCCTCTCCGCGATTCACAGTGGTGGTTGCGTCCAGCCCAATCCCCCGTTGCGGGGTTTCTGATAGCTGGCTTGCGTCACGGTCCCCTGAGGTGCGGTTGAGGAGGACTGAGGTTGACACAGGGCTGCTCATGTCCCTCCGGGCGTCACGGCTACTCGACCGGTGCGGGTCAATCCGCGGAGAACCGCACGCTGTACGGCGGTAGTGCCACACCGGGCCACACGCGCACTCCGTTCAGCAACTCGCAGTCCGCTCCGATCGTCGCACCATCGCCGATGATCGCGTCGCGCAGCACCGCACCCGCTCCGATCGTCGCCCCGGTGCCGATCACGCTTCGTTCGACCACGGCGTTGCGGTCCACGCGAACCCCCTCGAAGAGCACGGACTCGACGACCCGCGCGCCGGAGGACACAACACTGCCCGCACCGACCGCGGTTCCACCGCTGACTTCCGCGTCGGCGGCCACCGATGCCCCGTCCAGCACCAGTGCTTCGCCGCGTTCACCGGGCAGCGCGTTCGTCGGCGCCGTGCCGAGCACCAGGTCCGCGGAGCCGCGGATGAACGCCGCCGGAGTTCCCATGTCCAGCCAGTACGAGTTGTCGATGTGGCCCTGCACCCGCGCGCCGGAGGCGAGCAGGTCGGGGAACGTCTCGCGCTCCACCGACACCGGCCGTCCCGCCGGAATGGTGTCGATCACGTCACGTCGGAACACGTAGCAGCCCGCATTGATCTGATCCACCGGCGGGTTCTCGGTCTTCTCCAGGAACGCCGTGACCCGCCCGTCGGCATCGGTGGGCACGCAGCCGAACCACCGCGGGTCGGCGACCTTGACCAGGTGCAGCGTCACGTCCGCCGCGGCGGCGCGGTGGGTTTCCAGCAGTTTCGCCAGGTCCAGTCCGGAGAGGATGTCGCCGTTGAAGACCAGCACGTCGTCGGCGCTGAGCCGGTCGGCGACGTTGCGGATCGCACCGGCGGTGTCCAGCGGTTCCGGCTCGACGACGTACTCCAGCCGCAGCCCGAAATCGGCACCGTCACCGAAGTGTTCGGCGAACACCTCCGCCTTGTAGGAGGTGCCGAGCACCACGTGCTCGATGCCAGCTGCCCGGATCCGAGACAGCAGGTGGCTCAGGAACGGAACCCCGGCGGTGGGCAGCATCGGCTTCGGCGCCGAGAGGGTCAGCGGGCGCAACCGCACCCCTCGACCACCCACCAGCACGACCGCTTCCGCCGTGGGCGACGCGGCCGGGTCCTGCGCATCGGCGGACATCGGCGTTGATCCTCCTCTACCTGATGGACTTCAGTGACGAAAACCCATTGGGGGGAATACTCTGGCAGCAGCAACGGCATAATGAACACCGGGCCCGCCCTCAACGGCCGCGCCCAGTTCGACGCCCGCCCCCGCGGACCACCGACTGCGAACGACTGAGAGGGCATCCCCATGGACCCGCGCCTCCGAGCCGACGAAGCACTTGCTCGCGCGCGGGCACGCGGCGCGTTCGTCGTCACCCCAGACAATGCCACGTCGCCGATGGACGCCGCGAGCACCGTGCGCATCCCGCGCGAGATCGTCAGCCGGGCCGACCCCGCGGACACCACGCAGGTCTTCCCGTCGGCCCCTGCGCAGCGCCCGCACGCGCAGCCGGAGCCCCAGCACGGCGGCTGGCCGACCGAGGATTACGGGCAGGTGCAGCAGAATCTTCCGCCGAACCCCTACCACGCGCAGCGCGGCCCGAACGAGTTCGGACCGCTGGGTTCCCAAACCAACCAGCAGTATCCGCAGTACTAAACACCGTCTCAGAACTGGTTTGCGTGGCGGTGCAGGTGGCGGAACCTCAGACGTCGCCTCGCTGTGGGATCCCCGACATCATGTACTTCCAATTCGCAGTTTCACTGCACTGTCGGGGCTGTCCTCCCGAGGCGACGTCTGAGAACCCGCGGCGGTGCGAGCTGAGTCCCACACCGCAAGCGGCTACGCCGCTTATAAAACAGACCCAGGGCTTGAGCGGTGGTAGCCGCTTGCGGTGTGGAAGGTCCGCTAGCGGGTTTCGATGCGCGCGCGAGCGGACAGCGCCGCGCGCAGCGCGATCCGCAGCGGCGCCCAGGCCGGGCCCGGATAGCGGTCGGCGAGGTAGCGGTAGGCGCTGCGGTGGTGTTCGGTGACCATCCGCTTGGCAGCTCCCGAGGTGGAATGGCCGCCGATGTGCATGATCTCCGCGCTCGGCACGTAGACGTTCAGCCAGCCCTTCTTGGCCAGCCGGTCGCCGAGGTCGACGTCCTCGAAGTACATGAAGTAGCGCGGGTCGAAGCCGTCCACCGAATCGAAGGCCGTCCGGCGCAGCAGCACGCACGAGCCGGACAGCCAGCCAGCCGGGCGCTCGGTGATCTCCGCCTCGGACTGCCGGTACGACCGGCTCCACGGGTTCTCCGGCCAGACCTTGCCCAGCACTGCGTGGCCCGCGCCACGACCGATCGACGGCAGCAGCCGCGCCGACGGGTAGACGGTGCCGTCGGGCTCCTTGATCAGCGGGCCGAAGGCTCCGCCGCGCGGCCAGCGCTTGGTCGCGGACAGCAGTTCGTCGAGCGCGCCCGGCTGCCACTCCAGGTCCGGGTTGGCGATGACCACCCAGCCGTATTCGGCGTCGAGTTCGGCCACCCCGCGGTTGGCCCCGCCGCCGTAGCCGAGGTTGCCACCGGTGGGCACGAAGTCGACGTTCGCGCGTTCAGCGGCCAGCCGCTCCGGGACGCCATCGGTGGAGCCGTTGTCGGCGAGGACCACCCGGATCGATCGCTGCGTCGCCTTTTCCAAGGTGTCGAGGAACCGCTCCAGGGTTTCGCCCGGCGAGTAGGTCACGGTGACAACGGCGAGTTCGTCGCCGTAGGTGCGCGCGTCGGTCACGCCGTCACATTCTGCCGAACTCCGCTGGACGCACCGCAACCGCGGCGGACAACACGTCATCGCCAGCTGCCCAACGAGCCTTACCAGCGGAAATGCGGTCAGCGGGAGTGGGTGTGCAGGTGGTGGGCGCGGGCGAAGGCCGCGCGGTGCTGGGTCGCGCAAGACGCCCAGGTGAACTCCTTCGCCCGCAGCTGGGCCGCGGCGGCGAGCCCGGCACGGCGGGCCGGGTCGTCCAACAGCTCCGTCAGACCGGCGGCGATGTCGCCTGCTCCCACCCCGCAGTAGGCGACGGCATCGCCACCGACCTCGGGCAGGCTCAGCCGCCGGGTGGTCAGCACCGCCGCACCGCAGGCCATCGCCTCCAGCACTGGCAGGCCGAACCCCTCGCCGAGGCTCGGGTAGGCCACCAGGTGCGCGCCGCCGAGGAACCCGGCGAGCTGCCGGAACGGCAGGTAGCCAGCGCGGATCACCCGGATCCGGTGCGGCACGGCCTCCAAGGCCCGCTCGACGCGGGTGTCCCAACCGGGCTGACCAGCCAGCACCAGCGCTGGCGAGTCGGTGCGCCCCTGGCAGGCGAGCATGAAGCCGCGGATCAGCGCTGGCACGTTCTTGCGCGGCTCCAGAGCTCCGAGGAACGCGATGTAGGGCTGGTCGTGCAGGCTCAGCCGGTCGCGCACCTCCTGGATCTCCTCCGGCGTCGGCGGGTGGAACCGGTCCGGGTCCACGCCGTGGTACATGATCGGCATCTTCGCGCGGTCCGCGCCGACCGAACGGGACAGCTCCGCAGCGGTGGCCTTGCTCGGCACGATGCACAGGGTCGCGCGGCGCAGCGCGGTGCGCGTCCACGCGCGGAAGAACCTGGCCTTGACCGGCGAGTGCACTGCCGGATTGGTGAAGAACGTCGCATCGTGCAGGGTCACCACCGACGCCGCCGGATTCGCCAGCGGCGTCGTGTAGTGCGGTGAGTGCAGAACGTCGATCCCGAGTCGCCGCACCAGCAACGGCAGGGTGGTCTGCTCCCAGGTCAGCCGGGCGGTCCGGGTCGCGACGGCTTCGGTCGCGGGCACCACGTCGGTGTGCGGGGCGATGGTCGCGTACAGCTCCGCGTCGCGCGGCTGGCAGGCGACGGTGATCCGGGCGCCGTCGGTGTCCAGCGCAGCCAGCAGGGAGTCGACGTACCGGCCGACGCCGCCGCGATCCGCGGGTACCGCGGTGGCATCGATGAGAATGTGCGGCTCGCCTCTGTGCACCCGAGCAGCGTACGGTGCGCGCGGTCGGACCTGTGACGAGTCGACGAAAATGTGTCCTGGCCAGCAGAAGTCGGAGGCTCGTGAGTGCGCAACCGGGCTCCAACCCGGTTGCGCGCTCACGACCGCGCCGCGACATCAGCGGAACTCGAATTCCGCCTGGCCGTGAGATCCCGCACCCGACACGTCAGCGGTGCGTGCGCGATCGGATGTCGAGGTGCATCCGCCAAACCGCGTGCGCGGCCTGCGTCCAGGTGAAATCCGCTGCCCGGCGAATTCCGGCCGCGACCAGCGCGGCGCGGTGCGCGGGATCATCCGCGACGGAACGCAGGGCTGTGGCCAGCGCCACCGGGTCGGCACGCGGCACCGTCACACCGGCGCCACCTGCTACTTCGACCAGGGCTGGCGCATCGGAGTGCACCACCGGAACACCGAGCGCCATCGCCTCGACGACCGGCAGGCCGAAGCCTTCCGCGAGACTGGGCGCGGCCAGCGCGATCGCGTTTCTGAACAGCGCGGCGAGTTCCGCGTCGGAAACCGACTCCAGCAGGCGCACCCGGTCCGCGCCGCATTCCGCGGCGATCCGCGCGATGTCCACATCTCCCCAGCCGGGTCGGCCGACGATCAGCAGCGCGACGTCCGGTGCGGTGGGCTCGGCCATCGCCCGCACCAGGTGTTCGTAGCCCTTGCGGGGTTCGACGGTGCCGATCGCCAGCACGTACCGATCGGGCAGTTGCAGCCGCTCGACCACGGCCGGGTCCGGCTCGGTCAGCAGGTCCAGGGTGACGCCCTCGCCGACGACCTGCGTGTCAACGCTGATCCGGAGGTGCTGCGCGAGGTCGGCGGCCACCGCCGCAGTCGGCACGACCAGCGCGTCCGCGTGCCGCGCGGCCCGGCTGATCGCCCGCCGGTGCCAGGAAACTCCGCGCGGCGTCAAGGTTTCCGGATGCGTCCACGGCACCGTGTCGTGCACCGTCACCACCAGGCCGCGCCCTCGCTTGGCAGGCGGCGCGAGTGGTGTCATGGCGTGCACGGAGTCGCCACCGGGCCACAGCGGCAGGCCGCGTTCCCACGACGCGATCAGCGCGCGACGCGGGAGCGGGAGCACTCGCGGCCCCCGCACGCCGGGCACCCGAGCGGCCTCGGGATCGCCGCTGCGGCTGACCACGCTGCTCAGTTCCCACCCGGCTGGCGCGGTTTCGGCCATCGCGCGCAGCAGTTCCCGCGTGTAGCGGCCGGTTCCGCCGGGAACTGGAGCGAGCAACTGCTCGGCGATCGTGACGAGCTCGGGCACCCGCCCAGCTTCCCACGCCGCCAGTGGCGGGACTGCCGATTCCCGGACGCACACCGTTGTCGCAGGTAGCAAGGGCTACGACCGGAGTGGACCCAGGGCTGCCCGAGATGCGCGTAACGTCTTCGGCCGTGACGGCGTCGGAACGGGTGCGCAGCACTGTGGTCGTGGTGACCTGGCGAGGACGGGACCACATCGAGGCGTGCCTGGACGCACTGGCCGCTCAGGACCATCCACATCGGACGCTGGTGGTGGACAACGCCTCCGACGACGGCACGGCCGACCTGCTCGCGGCGCACCCAACGGCCCCGGAAGTGCTGCGGTTGAGCCGGAACCGCGGCTACGCGGGCGGCATCGCCGCCGCGCTCGCCCGCGTCCGCACGCCCTACGTCGCGTGGCTCAACGACGACGCTGCGCCAGCCTCCGGCTGGCTCGCCGCCTTGGAGGCGGCGCTCGACGCCGACCGCGGCGCCGCCGCGGCGTCCTCCGTGCTCCGCACGCCGGACGGCCGCGTGCAGTCCGTCGGCGTGCGCCTCACCTCCGACGGCCACGGCGCTGACGCGCCTGAAGCCGCCGACGGCGTGTTCGGCTTCTGCGGCGGTGCTGCGCTGCTGCGCACCGCCCACCTCCGTTCCGTCGGTGGGGTTCCGGCGCACTTCTTCTGCTACTACGAGGACACCGACACTTCGTGGCGGCTGCGCCTGGCTGGTCACGGCATCGTTGCGGTGCCCGGCGCAAGCGCCTCCCACCTGCACGGTGCGACCACGCTGCCGGGTTCGACGCTGTTCCACCGCTGGAACGAACGGAATCGCCTGCTCACGCTGCTGCGCTGCGCTCCCGCTCCGATCGCGGCCCGCGAACTCGCCCGCTTCGCGGCGATCACGCTCGCGCTGCCGCTGCGCCGCGCGGTTCCCGACGCGGCGAATTTCCGCGTCCCGTTGCGGCTGCGCGTGCTCGCCGAAGCCGCCGTGGGCCTCCCAGCGGCCCTGCGTGCGCGGCGTCGCATCGGCCGCATCGCGTCGATCTCCCGCCGCGAAGTCTGGCGCGCCTGGGCCGGATCGTGATCAGCCCGTTTACCAGGCAATCCGCACCGGACTCCGGCTTGGCCGCAAGACCCCGGTACCGATTGCCCGGCTCTGCGGCGCGAGTTCTGCCGACACCTCGCAGGCCCCGGTGGGGGATGGTGCACGCTTTAGGGCGTGGCTGAATTGTCCGACCGCAGCAACCTGCCCGTGGTGTCGGTGATCGTGGTCAACTACCGCGGCGCGGACGACACCATCACCTGCCTGCGCGCGCTCCGCGACGATCTCGACTACCCCGCCGATCGCCTGGAGGTGATCTGCGTCGACAACGCCTCCGGTGACGGCAGCGCGGAGCGGATCCGGGCCGCAGCGCCGGAGGTTCGACTGATCGAGTCGGACACCAACCTCGGCTTCGCTGGCGGGTGCAACCTCGCCGCCCACAGCGCCACCGGCCAAGTGCTGGCTTTCCTCAACAACGATGCCCGGCCGGACCGCGCCTGGGTGCGCGCGGCGGTCGCGGTGCTGCGGGCGGAGCCGACCGTGGGCGCGGTCGCCAGCAAGGTCCTGGATTGGGACGGCAAGCACATCGACTTCGTCGACGGCGGGCTGACCTGGTTCGGAATGGGTTACAAGCGCCACGCCGGGGAAGTCGACGACGGTTCGCACGACGCCGCGCGGGACGTGCTGTTCGGAACCGGTTCGGCGCTGTTCGTGCGGGCCGAGTTGTTCGCCGCGCTGGACGGTTTCGACGAGCGCTTCTTCATGTTCTACGAGGACGTCGACCTCGGTTGGCGGCTGAACCTGCGCGGCTGGCGGGTCCGCTACGAGCCGCGCTCGCTGACGTTCCACCGGCACCACGCCTCGATGGCCGAGGTGTCCTCAGCTCGCGAGCACTACCTGCTGGAACGCAACGCGCTGGCGACGCTGTACAAGAACGTCTCCGAGGAAACGCTGGCGAAAGCGCTGCCAGCCGCGATGGCGCTGGCCGTGCGGCGGGCCACCGCGCGGGGCGAGATCGATCCGACGCAGCTGGAGATCACCCGGCGCGGCGACGGCGAAGACGACGGCCCGGTGCCGATCGACCGCAGTGCGCTGGCCGGAATGCTGGCCATCGACCAGTTCGTCGAGTTGCTGCCGTCGCTGAAGCGGTCCCGCGAACAGGAGCAGCAGGCGCGGGTTCGCACCGACGCGGACCTGGTGCCGCTGATGCGCAAGGCGATGGAGCCCGCCTACCCGCTGCCGCGCTACCTCGCGGCGCACGATGCGCTGGTCGAGGCGTTCGAGCTGGACCAGGTCTTCGGCCGTCCCCGCAAGATCGTGGTGCTCACCGGCGATGCCCTCACCGAGCGGATGGCCGGTCCGGCGATCCGCGCGTGGCACATGGCCGAAGTGCTCTCCGCCGAGCACCAGGTGCGGTTGGTCAGCGTCAACGCCCTGGTCAGCCCACCGCAGTCGGAGTTCGAGGTGTTCGCGGCGAAACCGCGCGAACTCGGCGCGCACGTCGACTGGGCGGACATCGTGGTGTTGCAGGGCCATGTCCTGGAGATGGTGCCCGCGCTCAAGCACGTCGAGTCCACCAAGATCGTGGTGTGCGACGTCTACGACCCGATGCACCTGGAGCTGCTGGAACAGGGGCGCGACACCGACGACGAGCGCCGCGCCAAGGACCTGGTCGGGGTGACCAAGGTGCTCAACACCCAGTTGCGGCGCGGTGATTTCTTCCTCTGCGCCTCGGAGCGGCAACGGCACTTCTGGCTGGGACATCTGGCTTCGCTCGGGCGCTTGACGCCCGGCCTGTACGACAGCGACCCGACGGTCCGCTCGCTGCTTTCGGTCGTGCCGTTCGGTTTGCCGTCGGTGGCACCGCGCCGCACCGCACCGGCGATCAAGGGCAACCGACCGGGCATCGCGGCCGAGGACAAGGTCGTGCTGTGGGCAGGAGGCGTTTACAGCTGGTTCGACCCGTTGACGCTGCTGCACGCGGTGCACCGGCTTTCCCAGCAGCACAACGACGTTCGGCTGTTCTTCCTCGGCATGAAGCACCCGAACCCGGACGTGCCGGAGATGGGCATGGCCGCGCAGACCCGCGGGCTGGCCCGGCGGCTGGGGTTGACCGACAAGTTCGTGTTCTTCAACGAGACCTGGGTGCCCTACGGCGAACGGCAGAACTACCTGCTCGACGCGGACTGCGGGGTGACCACCCATTTCGAACACGTGGAGACGACCTTCGCGTTCCGCACCCGCGTGCTGGACTACCTGTGGTCCGGGCTGCCGGTGGTGACCACCGACGGCGACTCGTTCGCCGACCTGGTGCGCGAGGAGCGCATCGGCGTGGTGGTGCCCGCAGAGGATCCCGACGCGCTCGCCGCAGCCCTGGAAAAGGCGCTCTACGACGAGGAGTTCGCCGCCGAGTGCCGACGCCGGATCGACCCGGTCCGGCAGCGTTTCACCTGGGAGTCGGTGCTCGCGCCGCTGACCGAGTTCTGCCGGGACGCGCGCCCGGCCGCGGACCGGCTCAAGGCGTCCGCCCCGCTGGTGCGCAGTCCGCGGTTGAACCGCGCCGAGACAGTGCGCCGGGACATCTCGCTGCTGCGGGAATACCTCGACGCGGGCGGACCGCTGGAGGTCGCGAAGCGGGCGACCGGGCGGCTGCGGCGACTCGCGGGTGAGCGGTTCCGTGGGCACTGACCTGCGCGTCCTGGTCGACGGCACACCGCTGCTCGGCCAGCGCACCGGGATCGGCCGCTACACCGGGTCCCTGGTCGCCGAACTATCGTCCATTGTGGACCTCCGACTGATCGGGTTCACCACGCGCGGCTGGCGGAGGCTGCGTTCGCTGGCGCCGGTGGGAACACGAGCAGTTGGGCCGCCAATCCCGGCGAGGGTGTTGCGAACGCTTTGGCGGCACAGCACTTTCCCGCCTGTCGAGCTGCTCGCCGGACCGGCGCGAGTGGTGCACGGCACGAACTTCGTGCTGCCGCCGTCGATCCGCGCGGGTGGCGTGGTTACCGTGCACGACCTGGCATTCCTGGACGACCCGTCGCTGGCTGACCACGATTTGCCGGAGCTCGTACGGAGTTCAGTGCGGCGAGCACGGGCGGTGTGCACGCCGACGGAAGCGGTGGCCGATGCTGTCAGCATCCGTCTCGACGTCCCGCGCGACAGGGTCGTGGTGACTCCGCTGGGCGTCGATCCGGAGTGGTTCACCGCAGTACCAATGGATTCCACACTCCGTGTCCAATATGGCCTTCCGTCGGAGTACCTGGTGTTCGTCGGCGCCGAAGGACCACGCAAGGGCCTGCCCGACCTGCTGGCGGCGCACGGCCCCGACCTGCCACCGCTGGTCATCGCAGGCCCCGCCGACGCGGGCCGCAGCAACGAGGTGATCCGCACCGGCTACCTCCCCGACGACCGCCTGCGCCGCCTCGTCGCCGGAGCAAGCGCGCTCGTCCTGCCGTCCCGCGACGAAGGATTCGGCTTGCCAGCCCTGGAAGCCTTGGCCTGCGGAGTACCCGTGGTGTGCTCGGACATCCCAGCGCTCCGCGAAATCACGGCGGATCACGCTGTGTTCTTCCCGCACGGCGACACCGCCGCGCTGAACGAAGCACTCCACCAGGCCCTAGCAGACCCGCCGAACCCGGAAACGGGCCGCGCACAAGCAAAAACCTTCACCTGGCAAGCCTGCGCCGAAAAAACCCTCACGGCCTACCACCGCGCAGCGGCCTGACGAACCCCGGAAAGGCGTCAGGCCAGGCTCCCGGTAATGCCCCGGGCCACCTGGCCTTCCTTCCGTCACCCCACGGGATCAGGCACCACCATTATGTCCGTCCAAGGCACCGCTATGCCCCAATTTCGGCTTCAAATCAGGAAGATCACCACATCAGGCGATCGCCTCTGGCTGGTCGTAGATCGCTCAACAGGGGATTCTGCCTGCCCCGTACGGTGTTCCCTCGTGCCAGTTGCCTACGGCGATGAATCCTTCCGGGAACACCTGGAACAAGGTTTCTACGTGCTCGCCAGCGTCGTTTTCGACGCTCCGATCCTCGACGACGCTCGTGAGATGCTGTTAGCACTGCGAGGAAAGCACCGAAAGCTCCACTGGTATGAGATGGAAGAGGTCGAGCAACAAAGAGTTGTCAAGCAACTGGCAGACCTCGACGGGATGCACGTCGTCGTCATCGGCTCACCAGTTCCCATGCAGAAGCAGGAAAGAGCTCGCGCCAAGTGCCTGACGCAGTTGGTCCTTGATCTGCATGGTCTCGGCGTCGACTCGCTTGTGCTTGAGGCTCGGACTGCAGAGCTCAACCGCCGAGATGTGCTGACCGCTGCCGCAGCCAGACGGAGTCTTCTCCCAAAGGATGGCTGGTTCCGGGTTGAACACTGTCCAGGAGCCGTTGAACCCATGCTCTGGGCGGCAGACGTGGTGGCAGGTGCGTGCCGGGCCGCTCGTCTCGGCCGTCCCGAGCATCGCGAAATGTTGGCCGATCAGGTGTACGACATCGATATCGACACCGACTGCTGAGCCTAGACAAGCGTCAGGCCAGGCTCCCAGTCATGCCCCGGGTCACCTGGCCTTCCTTCCCTCTCCCCACGGGATCAGGCGCTACCCATTATGCACAACGCCGCAGCCGCACGCGAGCGGATTAGCCGATGAAACGGACGTTCCTCCGCCAACTCCCACCCTTCGGGTGAGCCGTCATTCTCCTCGGAGGGCTTCTCCGTCGGTTTCGAATGCTGCGGCCAGGGCTTCTCGCCACGGGCGCAGTGGCGTCAGACCCGCTTGTCGCCAGGCCGCGTCCGATAGGACCGAGTACGCCGGGCGCGGTGCTGGGCGGGGGAAATCCGCCGTTGTGCAGGGTTGGAGTCGGGCTTCTTCGAGGCCCAGGTGGGCGAAGATCGCTCGGGCGAACTCGTACCAGCTCGCTTGGCCGGAATTGGTGCAGTGCAACACCTTCTGCTCCGGGCCTTGGCGCCTGACGACCTTCTCCGCCAGCTCCAGCAGGCCGTGAGCGAGATCCGCCGCCCAGGTCGGTGAACCGACCTGATCGTCCACAACGGACAGTGAGTCCCGCTCACGGGACAGGCGGGCCATCGACTTCACGAAGTTCCCGCCTCGTGCGCCGTAGACCCAAGCGGTGCGCACCACCCAGACCCGAGCGCCGGACTCCAGCACGGCGTGTTCGCCTTCGAGCTTGGTTCGTCCGTACACCGTTCGCGGGCCGGTCACATCCGTCGGCTCATAAGGCCGGTCGGCATCGCCGGGGAACACGTAATCCGTTGACACGTGCACCAGCGGAAGTCCGCTGTTGCGGCATGCTTTCGCCAGCGCGGCAGCGCCATCGACGTTGATCCTTCTCGCGCGGTCCGGATCGGATTCGGCTGCGTCCACCGCCGTGTACGCGGCGGGATTGATCACCACCGGACGCAACTCGGCGTCTCGGGCGGCCTCGGCGAAGGAGTCCACCGCGTCGGTGACCTCCTCGCCGTCGGTGATGTCCAGCTCACCAGAACCTGGCGCGTGGACCAGCGAACCAGCCCGCGCGGCGAGGATCCGGGTCAACTCCGAACCGAGCTGGCCCCGACCGCCGGGCACCAGGACGGCGAGGCGGCTCATCTCGTCGCCGCCGACCGGGCCTTCAGCGGCTCCCACCAGTCGCGGTTGTCCCGGTACCACCGCACGGTGTCGCGCAAACCGGTCTCGAAGTCCACTTTCGGCTCGTACCCCAGTTCCTGGACGATCTTGCGGTGGTCCACCGAGTACCGGCGGTCGTGGCCCTTGCGGTCGACGACGGGCTGCACCATCGACCAGTCCAGGTCCAGTTCGGCCAGCAACCGTTCGGTCAGCTCCTTGTTGGTCAGCTCGGTGCCGCCGCCGATGTTGTAGATCTCACCCGCGCGCCCCGACTCGGCCACCAGTTGGATGCCCTGGCAGTGGTCGCTGACGTGCAACCAGTCCCGCACGTTCAGCCCGTCGCCGTAGAGCGGGACTTTGCGGCCGTCCATCAGGTTCGTGATGAACAGCGGCAGCACCTTCTCCGGGAACTGGTACGGCCCGTAGTTGTTGGAGCAGCGGGTGATGCACACCGGCAGGCCGTGCGTGCGGTGGTAGGCGCGGGCCAGCAGGTCCGAACCCGCCTTCGCCGCCGAGTACGGGGAGTTCGGCTCCAGCAGGTGGTCTTCGGGCCAGGAGCCGGACTCGATGGAGCCGTAGACCTCGTCGGTGGAGACGTGCACGAACTTGCCGACCTCGGCCTCAAGCGCGGCCTGCAGCAGCACGTTGGTACCGACGACGTTGGTGACCACGAAGGCGTCCGAGCCGGTGATGGAGCGGTCCACGTGGGATTCGGCGGCGAAGTGCACCACCACGTCCACGCCGACCAGCAGGCTGGTGACGAGTTCGCGGTCGCAGATGTCGCCGCGGACGAACTTCAGCCGCGGGTTTTCCGCGACCGGCTTGAGGTTCGCCTCGTTGCCCGCGTAGGTGAGCTTGTCGAGCACGATCACCTCGGCGTCGGCGAAGTCGGGATAGGCTCCGTCGAGCAGTTGCCGAACGTAGTGCGAGCCGATGAAACCGGCTCCGCCGGTGACCAGAATCCGCATCGCGCCCTTCCTCGCCGGGGTCGTCCGCGCCCCGCGACAGCGGACCGCGTGCGCAGTCTGGCATGCCACGGCCAGCGATGAATAAGGCTCCCGTGTTACCTAGGGTTACGGATTTAAGTCACTCTTATGAGTGATATCACCCCTAATACTGGGACCTGCCCAAGCACCCACCGATCACCGATAGCCTGCAATCGAACACGAGCAAAATCACTCCGCTGAGGTGTAACACTCGCCGGAAGGCCAAGGAGGATGCGGCGTGGAGGACCGGCCGAGGTGGCCTGGCGGCCCGCAGGGTCAGCCGGGCAGACCCGTTCCGCCCCGCGGGACCGGCGGTCAAGGCCGACCCGGTGCCGGGAGTGGCACCCCGCCAGGTGGCCGTCGCGGTGCCGCGCCACCTCCCGGCGGTCCCGGCCGCAGGCCAGCGCAGAGTGACGCTCGACGCCGTCCGCCCACCCGATCCGGTCAGGAGCCGCTTCCCCCGGAAGATGACGTCTGGCAGCGCCGTCGCAAGAACCGGGGCGCGCGCAATGCCGGTCGTGTGCTGGTCGCGCTGCTGTCCGTGGTGGTGCTGAGCACCACCGGTTTCGGCTGGGCGATGTTCCGGCCAGGCGCGGGCGGCACCTCGACCGCCGACGTCATCGGTAGCGGGCTCAACGCCCCGGACGGCGCGACCGACATCCTGCTGATCGGCAACGACAGCCGCACCGATGCCTTCGGAAACCCGCTGCCCGCCGACGTGCTGCGCGAACTGCGCACCACCCAGGAAGGCGGCGACCTCACCGACGCCATGATCCTGGTCCGCATCCCCAACGGTGCCCAGAGCGCCAGCGCGATCTCCTTCCCGCGCGACACGCTCGTCGACATCGGCCTCGGCGAGGGCAAGACCAAGCTCACCGAGACGATGAACCGGGGCAAGGACGCCGAACGGGCGAAGCTGCAGAAGCAGGGCATCACCGACCAGAAGGAACTCGACGAGAAGTCCCGGCTGGCCGGGAAACAACTGCTGCTCAAGACGATCGAGAACATCACCGGCGTCAGCATCGACCACTACGCCGAGGTCAACCTGCTCGGCTTCTACGACATCACCAACGCCATCGACGGCGTCGAGGTCTGCCTCAACGAAGCCACCAAGGACAGCTATTCCGGCGCGAACTTCCAGAAGGGCGTGCAGACCATCTCCGGCGGCGACGCGCTGGCGTTCGTGCGCCAGCGGCACGGCCTGATCAACGAGCTGGAACGCGGCAAACGCCAGCAGGCGTTCATGTCCGCGCTGGCCCACAAGATCATGTCCACCGGCACGCTGACCAACCCGGCCAAGCTGACGAACCTGGTCAACGCCATCAAGAAGTCGGTCATCCTGGACCCCGAGCTGGCCAGCGACATCCTCGGTTTCGCCCAGCAGATGCAGGGCATCGCCGGTGGCAACGTGCAGTTCTACGGGGCTCCGGTGCACCTGGTCGGGCCGTCTGGGCAGGAGGACGTCACGCTCCGGATCCCGGAGGTCAGGCAGTTCGCCGCGGACTTGCTGCTGTCGCCGACCGAGCGGCAGCAGAAGCAGGCCGCCCAGCAGTCCCGGTCGGCGGTCTCGGTCAGCGTCTACAACGCCTCCGGGATCAGCGGTCTGGCGGCGCGGGTGCTCGACGAACTCTCCGGACAGGGCTTCCAGTCCGGCAGCAGCTCCAACGCCGACACCATGGACAACTCGGTGATCTACTACGCCACCGGTGAGGAGGCGGCGGCCAAGCAGGTGGCCGACGCCCTCGGCGGAGTGCCCACCGAAGCGCGCTCGGACGTCCAGGCGGGCAGCGTCCAGGTGTACCTGGGCAAGGACTACAAGGGACCTGGCGCGCAGAACTTCACCAGCGGGCAGACCGTTCGGCTCGACGGGCTGCGCCAGGCCGCCCCGTTCCCCGCCCAAGTGGGCACCACCGAGGAACAACCCATCACCGCCGACGGAGTGCCCTGCGTGAACTAATCGATCGCACGGCTCGTCCCGCGTGGCGGTGCTGGTAGCGGAACGTCAGAGGTTTTGTGACCAAAACCCGCTGAGCGGCCCGCCGCCGCTGCGGAGCCGATAGCCTGGTTCGTCGGCGCAGCATTGGGGGAGGCGAAGGTGGGCGAACCGGAACAGGAACCGGAGACCGAGCAGTCGACGGGTTCACGCCGGTCCGGGGTTCGCATCGCTGGCCGCAGCCTGCTGGCGCTGGTCTCAGCGGTCGTGCTGGCCCTCACCGCGATCGGCTGGATCGTGGTGGACCGGCTCAGCGACGTCAGTTCGACCGAGGTCCTCGCCGACGTGCCGCAGGCCCCGCCCGCCGACGACGGCGCCACGGACGTGCTGCTGGTGGGCAACGACAGCCGCACCGACGCGCAGGGCAACCCGCTGCCCGAGAGCGTGCTGAAACAGCTGCGCACCGAGGCCATTGGTGGCCTGAACACCGACAGCCTCGTGGTGATCCGGATTCCGCACACCTCGGCGCCGCCGACCGCGGTGTCCATTCCTCGCGACACCTACACCGCGGTGCCCGGTGGTCGGTCCGAGAAGATAAACGCCGTCTACGGGCTGACGAAGAGCGCTGCGGCGGACAAGTTGCGCACCGAAGGCAAGCCGCAGGCATCCGTCGAGCACGAAGCGGGGCTGGCCGGGCAGCGTGCGCTGGTGCAGACCGTGCAGAACCTCACCGGGATCCGCATCGACCACTACGCGGAGATCAACCTGCTCGGCTTCTACGAGCTCACCGAGGCCGTCGGCGGGGTGGACGTCTGCTTGCAGCAGGCGACCAGCGACAAGGACTCCGGCGCCGATTTCGCCGCTGGGCAGCACACCATCTCCGGTGGCGACGCGCTGGCGTTCGTGCGGCAGCGGCACGGTCTGCCGCGCGGTGACCTGGACCGGATCGTGCGCCAGCAGGTGTTCATGGCCGCGCTGGCCAACAAGGTGCTGTCCACCGGCACGCTCACCGACCCGGCGATGATCAACGACCTGGTGCGGGCCACCCAGCGCTCCGTGGTGCTGGACGAGGACTGGGATCCGTTGGGTTTCGTGCAGCGGATGCAGGAACTGGCCGCAGGTCGGGTCACGTTCGTGACGCTGCCGGTGACCGACACCGGAGCCCGCGACGATCGGGGGCAGAGCATCGTCAACGTCGATCCGGCTGCGGCGCAGCGCTTCTTCGGCGCGCTGACCGCGGCACCGCCCGGACTGGTCGCCACGCCGCGACTGCAACTGGACGGCACCGCCCACCGCCAGCAGCCGATCACCTCCGACGGCAGCATTCCCTGCGTGAATTGACCTGGCCGGACGCGACTGGCTGGGCCAGCACGGCACAACAGCTCGCGGATCTCACCGCATCACCCGGACGAGACGAGCGCGAGGACGGTCTCCTAGGCTCGAAGCATGAGCGTTACCCAGGCACTGCTCGGTCCGCTGTTGGCCAGCGGCGCGCCGAAGCCGCTGATCACGCACTACGACGACGCCACCGGGGCGCGCATCGAACTCTCCCGCGCCACCACCGCGAACTGGGCGGCGAAGACGGCGAACTGGCTCGTCGACGAGATCGACCTGGAACCGGGTGGGCCGGTGTTGGTAGCGCTACCGGCGCACTGGCAGACCGTCGGGGTCCTGCTGGGTGCGTGGTGGTGCGGTGCGCGCATCACTGATGACCCGCAGGGTGCCGAAGTGGCGTTCGTTCCCGCCGCAGATCTGGAAATCGGCAAGGGAGCGCACACCGTGGCGGCCGTGGGGCTGGACGCACTGGGAGCTCCGGTGCGCGGCCTGCCGGGCGGCGTGGCCGACTACGTGTCGGACATCCGGGTGCACGGCGACGATTTCAGCCCGCTTTCGCCGATCGACGGCAGCGAACCGGCGTTGCTGGACCTGTCCGTCGACGACCTGGTCAACAGGGCTCGACGGCGCGCCGAGGCACTGCACATCGGCCGCGACGACCGCGTTCTGTCCACATTGGAATGGGATCTGCCGGATGGCGTCGTGGACGGCTTCCTCGCCGTGCTGGCCGCACAGGCGTCCCTGGTGCACTGCACCAACCCCGATCCCGAGAAGCTGGATCGACGCCGGTCCGACGAACGCATCACCGTGGAACTGCGACCGTGACCGCTGTTCGCTCGTGAGTGCGTAGCCGGGCTGGAGCCCGGTTGTGCACTCACGACCCGTCAGGCCGCGATCTGCTCCCGTGCTCGGGTCGAATGGCTCCTGAACAGTGCGGAAATGGTGTAGCGGGGGCTGCTGAAACCGAGCGCGAGACTGGCCGCAGCGAGCACCAGCACGTATTCGAAACCACCGTCCGCCGCGAAGAACCCGGCGCTGAGGTGCACCAAGAACAGCGCGCCGACCATGATCGCCGCGAGCAGGATCCCGGCGATCGGTAGCAGCACGCCCAGGATCAGCGCCGCGCCACCGAGCAGTTCGACCAGCGCGGTGAACCACGCCGCGACCGCGGGCAGCCCCAGCTCACCGAACGAAGCGACGACGTTGTCGATTCCGTTGAGCACGAACTTCTGGTAGGCGTGCGCGAGGAACGTCGCACCCACGACGAGGCGCGCGACCAAGACCATCACATCGCGAAGACTGTGCTGCATTGGGAAACCTTTCGAAGTCGGTTCTTGCCACCCATGTGAAGCCTCAAGCAGCCCGGATTGTTTTGCACGGCGGTGCAAGCCGCGGAGCGCAGCGGCTCACGTTGTCCGCTTGACGATCACCCGGCACAGCCGATCCGCACGAGTTCCGACTCGCCCGGCCGAGAAGATGCTCACACGGCTTCCGCGCTGCGAAATGAAATCGCGACAAATCGCCAGAAAACCGGGAACAGCCAGCACCGCCGTTGACCACCCTGGGCAACGTCGGGAAATACGTGGCACCCAGGCCCTTTTCACCACCTGCGGCGGGTCGTTCACACCGAAGGAAGCGCTCGATCGCTTCGAAACTCCACTGTGGACGAAATTGGAACCGGGTCAACGCGCCGTTCGCCGGAGGTCAGCCCGAACTCGGGTTGCGCCGGGGTGCGCACCGCCGTTGCGTCAGGACTGGGTGGCCTTGCGTTGCAGGGCGGTGTGCTTGTCGAGGACCGCGGTTTCCAGATTGGCCTGGAACTCGGCCATGGCCGCGCGCAGGCGCGCCCCCTGCTCACCGCAGTCCGCTGCCAGGGTGCGGACCGCGAGCAGACCGGCGTTGCGGGCGCCGCCCACCGACACCGTCGCCACCGGGACCCCCGCAGGCATCTGCACGATCGACAGCAGCGAATCCATGCCGTCGAGGTACTTCAACGGCACCGGGACGCCGATCACCGGCAACACCGTGGCCGCAGCGACCATGCCCGGCAGATGCGCGGCCCCGCCCGCTCCGGCGATGATCACCCGGATTCCGCGGTCGGCCGCGGTGCGCGCGTAGTCGAGCATCCGCTGCGGCGTGCGGTGCGCGGAGTAGACGCCGACCTCGAACGGCACCTCGAACTCGGTGAGCGCATCCGCCGCCGCCTGCATCACCGGCCAGTCGGAATCGCTGCCCATGATCACGCCGACCAGTGGGTTCTCGCCTGCCACGCTCGGACCTCTCGATTTCTGCTTCGCGTCAGTGGATCTGGTAGCCGTCGAGCCACTCGGCGTGCGACAGCCAGTGCGCGGCCAGCCGCGCCTGCTCCCGCGCCTCGTCCATCCGGTCGCCGAGCACGGTCACGTGTCCGAGTTTGCGCCCCGGACGCTCGCTCTTGCCGTACAGGTGGACCTTGGCGTGCGGGTAGCGGGCGAACAGGTGGTGCAACCGCTCGTCCACTCCCATCCGCAATTCGATCGGCGAGCCGAGCAGGTTGGCCATGACCACCGCTGGCGCGGTCTGCTCGGTGCTGCCCAGCGGGTAGTCCAGCACGGCCCGGAGGTGCTGCTCGAACTGCGAGGTCCGGGAACCTTCGATGGTCCAGTGCCCGGAATTGTGCGGACGCATCGCGAGTTCGTTGATCACCAGGCCGGACGCCGTCTCGAACAGCTCGACCGCCAGCACGCCGGTGACGTCGAGTCCGCCAGCGATGTTCAGCGCGAGATCTTGGGCCTGTTCGACCAGTTCCGCCGAGGCGTTCGGGGCCGGGGCGAGCACCTGCACGCAGATGCCGTCCTCCTGCACCGTCTCCACCAGCGGCCATGCCGCGCCCTGTCCGAACGGCGAGCGGGCGACCAGCGCGGCGAGTTCCCGGCGCAGCGCCACCCGCTGCTCGACGAGCAGCGAGGCACCGTTGTCCAGCAGCTCGCTGACGGTGCGGTTGGCGCCGTTCGGGGTGTCGAGCACCCACACGCCGCGTCCGTCGTAGCCGCCGCGGGTGGTTTTCAGCACGCACGGCCAGCCGTGCTCCGCGCCGAACCGCAGCACGTCGCCGACCCCGGTGACCTCAGCGAACGGCGGGACCGGCAGGCCGAGTTCGGCGAGCTTGCGGCGCATCACGAGCTTGTCCTGCGCGTGCAGCAGGGCGTCCGGATTGGGCTGCACCGAGACCCCCGCCGCGGCCAGCACGCGCAGGTGGTCGCCGGGCACGTGTTCGTGGTCGAAGGTGACCACGTCGCACCCCTGCGCGAAGTTCTTCAGCGCTTCGAGGTCCGTGTGGTGGCCGATCTCCACGTTCGGCACGACGAGCGCGGCGGCGTCGTCCTTCGAGGTGGCCAGCACCTTCAACGACTGTCCCAGCGGGATCGCGGCCTGGTGGGTCATCCTCGCGAGCTGGCCACCACCGATCATGCCGACGACTGGAGTTCCGGTGCGGTGGTCCACCCCGTCAGCCTAGAGCGGTGGGCCACCCGCACCAGCGGCCGGGACCGCCCAACGCGATTCACCTCACAAGCGCGATTTCGCGCCAAGCCCGCGACCCGTTCCGCACGGGAGGTGCCGATTTCGCATCGAAATCGGCACCTCCGCCCGCGAACGCCCAGCGGTTTCACAGGGACGCGAGCAGGGTGCAGGCTTCGGCGTGGTCGGGCGGGAGGGATTCCTCCCGCAGGTGCACCTCGCCGCAGCCGTGCAATGCCGGGTCCGCGGCCAGCCGGTGCCCGATCATCGAACGGACCCGGAGGCAGCGGGCGGGCACCACCCGATCGCGGGTCGCCAGGACCGCTGCGGTCGTCGACCGCAGCAGCGCCACCGTCTCCCCGCCGTCGAACACGGCGCGCAGCACGTCGGCGACCAGCACCATCGCCATCATCCGGGGGTAGCCGTCGGGCGCGGCGCGGAGCGAAAACGTGATCAGCGCGTGCCCTTCCCCGGCAGTCCTCCCCTCGACACGAGCCGCCCGGTAGACCTCGTGCAACCGGGTGCGCAGGTAGCTCGCCGTGTTCAGGCCGGTGAGCGGATCCTCCACTTCGCGCCCGATCGACAGCCGGGTCACCACGTCCGACCAGCCCAGCGCGGTGATGCGCACCATCGCGGTCGGCACCGCGTCCGGATCGGCGGACACCAGGCCGTCGTGCGCACCGCTGGACACCGCGTGCAACGCGGCCAGGTCCTGCAACGTCCCGGCGAGCCCGACACCTGCCTCGGCCCGAGCCGCGCCGAGCTCGGCCAACGGGTCGGCCAGGTCATCCCCCGTGACCACCGCCGCGCACACCGCGTCCACCGCGGACGAGGACCAGTCGCTTGGGAACGGCCACCCGGCCGCGAGGCTCGCAGTGCGCCAGCGGTACCGCAGCGTCCGCCGCAGTCCCCGCGTGGTCGTCGCGTCGCACCTCAGCGGCACCTTCCTCATCCTCAACGTTCCTCCTCCGCGACCGGCTGTCATCGGGACGGAGCAATGGGTCGCCTATGACGGTGTCGCCGATGGCGTTGGCAATAGGATCTAGATCACAATGATCTTCGGGTTTTTTGCGTCATGGTCTTCGCTGGCCGTGACTCCCTACGGAAACGGATCGGTCCTGCCCTGCGAGGAGGAAGGTGCAGCGTGGCGACAGTCCCGGCGGAAGTGCAGGGCCCAAGCGACGGGGAGCTGCTGGAAGAGGTGCGCGGCGGTTCGTCGACGGCCTACGCGCAGCTCTACGAACGGCACGTCGGCGCGGCGTACAACATGGCGCGGCAGGTCGCCAAGTCGTCAGCCGAGGCGGACGACCTGGTGTCCGAGGCTTTCGCGAAGGTGCTCGACACGCTGCGGGGCGGACGCGGCCCGACCACCGCGTTCCGGGCCTACCTGCTCACCGCGCTGCGGCACACCGCCTACGACCGAACTCGCCGCGAGCGCAAGGTGCAGCTCGCCGACGACGTCGCGGAGGTCTCCGGCGCGGACGTCAGCGTGCCGTTCACCGACACCGCGGTCGCCGGACTGGAGCGCACACTCGCCGCGCAGGCGTTCGCCCGGCTGCCCGAGCGGTGGCAGACGGTGTTGTGGCACATCGAGGTCGAGGGCCAGACCCCGGCCACGGTGGCACCGCTGCTCGGACTGACCCCGAACGGCGTTTCCGCGCTCGCCTACCGGGCCCGCGAAGGACTCCGCCAGGCATACCTGCAGGTGCACCTCGGCCAGCTGGATGACGCCGAATCCGGGGTGGAGCAGTGCCGGGCAGCGGTCGACCGGCTCGGCGCCTGGACCCGCAGTGGACTGTCCAAGCGGGAAACCGCCCAGGTGGAGACCCATCTCGACGGCTGCGACCGGTGCCGCGCGCTGGCCGCCGAGCTCGCCGACGTCAACGGCGCGCTGCGGGCCATCATCGGGCCGCTGGTACTCGGTGCCTCCACGACCGGATACCTCGCCGTCTCGTCCTCCGGCGGCGCCACCGCAAGTGCGGCGACCACGGGTGGCGCTTCCGCCGCCGCGAACGCAGCCAGCACCGGGCCTCGCCAGGCGGTCACCGCCGTCGTCGCGACGGGGGTGCTGGCCGCAGCCGTCGCCATCGCCATGACCTCCGGTACCGACCAGCCCGTCCCGGTTGCCGCGGCTCCGCCGCCACCAGCGGTGTCCTCGCCCGCACCACCTGCGCAGCAGCCCCCAGCTCGGCCGACGCGGCAAACACCGCCTCCGGCGCCATCCCCGGCTCCGCCGACCACGACACCCGCGCTGAACGCGGTTGGTCCGGGTGCACCGGTCCAACTGGCCGCCGGTGGGAACCCGGTGGCGTTGCCGATCAAGGTGAGCAACACCGGCTCCGGGCCGTCCGAACCGGTCACCGCCACGCTGAACCTGCCGAGCGGGGTGACCGCGACGCTGCCGACCGCCGTCCAGTCCGGCCCGGCCTCGACCACCCCGCAGAGCGCGACCACGGTGCGCGCCCAGGCTCCGGACGCACCGTCGGTGCGCTGCACGAACCGGCCCGGCACGATCACCTGCAGCACCGACCGCGGGCTGCGACCCGGTGAGACGTTCGTATTCGACTACCGAATCCGGGCGGACGAGACCGCCACCGGCGGCGAGATCACCGGGAGCATCGTCGCGGGCACCGAGATCCAGCTGCGGGTCCCGACGATTTCGGTGGTGGTCCAGCCGACGCCGGTCGACGGGGTCGACGTCGAGACCTCGGACTGGAACCACGCGCCGTGGCTGCAAAGTCGCATCGACATCAACGTGCGCAACACCGGGACGAGCGGCGGGCGCGCGGAGGCCGTCGCCGAACTGCCGGAGGGCGTCCGGGCCACCGGCTTGCCACCGGAGTGCGAGGTGCAGCCCGCCGAGCACCGGATCCGGTGCTCGGCGGAGCTGGACGTCGGCAAGTCCTTCCAAGGCCGCGTGTGGTTGACCACGCTGCCGGTGCACCCGTCGTGGCCCGGGAAGCCGGATCCGGTCGATGGCCGGATCGTCCGCGAGGTGACCATCCCGGTGACCGCCACCCTGGGATCGGCCAGCGATAGCGACCCGATCTCGGTGCAGCTCTGGTACCCGCCGGAGCCGCCGCCCGAACCGGTTCCGCCGCCGACCACCACGAGCCGCCCGCCGATGCCCACGAGCACGCCACCGGAATGCCCGCCGGATGGGGGCAACCGGCCACCGTGGCGTCCGACGTACTGCTGGTGGCCAGTGCCGCCGAGCCCGATCCCGCCTACTACGAGCGCACCGCCGACGACCAGTACCACGTCGCCGAGCGCACCGCTGACCTCGACGACGACGCCACCACCGGAGCCGTCGACCAACGCCGAGCCACCGACGAGTTCCACGCCCGAACCACAGTCGAGGTGATCCGGCAACTTCGTCGCCCGGTTGGAGCAGCTCCGTAGACTCGGAATGTGTCCGCTGTCGATACCGTGCTCGCACGCATCCCGCAGCCGTACCGGGCACTCGCGCTCCGGCATCGCGAGTTGCTCAAGTTCGGGGTCGTCGGCGCGATCACGTTCTTCATCGACACCGGCATCTTCTACGCGCTGAAACTGACGATCCTGTCGCCGAAGCCGGTCACCTCGAAGGTGATCGCGGTGCTGGCCGCGACGATGGTGTCCTACGTGCTGAACCGGGAGTGGTCGTTCCGCACCCGCGGCGGCCGTCGGCGGTACCACGAGGCAACGCTGTACTTCGTGATCAGCGGCATCGGGGTGGGGTTCTACTCGGCGCCGCTGTGGATCTCCCGGTACCTGCTGCACCTGCAGACCCCGTACACGACCCGGCTGGTGGAGGAGATCGCCGACTTCACCGCGGGCCAGATCATCGGACTGCTGGTCGGCATGGCGTTCCGCTGGTGGGCGTTCCGCAAGTGGGTCTTCCCCGCCGAACAACCCGAACGCCCCAGCGCCCCACCCGGCGACCGTCCCCTCGCTCGGAGCCGAGCACCGGAGTGAAGGGCGCCAGCTGGTTGCAGGCCGTGTCAGGCAGCAACGTGATCGTTGGCCGTGAGCTGGGTGTGGAAGCCGTCAACGGCAATCGTGCCGTTGTGTAACGGCGGTTAACGACGGGCATTGCGAGGGAGGCGACGCTCTAAGCAGCGGTGAAAATCGCGGTTGGAGGGGGTTCCTATGTCAACTGCTGCTCATCCTGCACACCACCCTGTTCAGCTGGTCGTGTCCCGGGCGCTCTACGGGGCGGTCGCCGGAATCGGTGGTGGGATCGTGTTCGGCATTCTCATGGCGGTGCTGGGGATGCTGCCGATGGTGGCAATGTTGGTCGGCAGCTCCAACATCGGAGTGGGGATCGTGGTGCACCTGGCAATCTCGGCGATCCTCGGCGCGGGCTTCGGCGTGGTCACCCCGTTCACCCAGCTCGGGGCGTTGGTGGGGGCCGGGCTCGGGTACGGCGCGGTCTGGTGGGTGATCGGCGGTCTGCTGCTGATGCCTGCCGGACTGGGCATGCCGGTGTTCCAGGTGGGGGCCGGGGCAATGTGGAGCCTTCTTGGGCACCTGCTCTACGGCGCTGTCACGGGCGTGGGGTTGACCGCGCTCCGCCACCGGGCGAGCCACTCGTGATGAGCACGAAACCTGCGATCTTGCGGATCTACGTCTCTCCCGGCTGCGCGAGCTGCCGGACCGCGAGGAGGCTCGCGGAAACCGTGCGGCGCGTGCGGCCGGGCCAGCCGGTGGAGGTGATCGACCTCTCCGAATACAACGGGCCGATACCCGACGAACTCGTGGGCACGCCCACCTACCGTCTCGGCGAGGTCACAATCGCGCTGGGCAACCCTTCGCTGCGGGAGCTGGTGCACAGGCTGGACAACCCCCAGGCCAAGGGTGATGGTTGCTAGTGAACAGCGACCGTCACCGGAGGCTCCGGTGTCCGACGAGGTGTACTGCCTGTCCGAAGTCGACCTCTTCCGTGATCTGTCTCGGCGGGAGATGGCCGAGTTGGGTGCACGTGCCCCGTTGCGCGACGTGCCCGCGGGGCAGGTGGTCTTCAGCCCGGAGCGGCCCACGGACACGCTGTTCATCATCAAACGCGGCTGGATCCGGCTGTACCAGATCAGCTCGACCGGGCAGGCGGTCACGACAGCGGTGCTGGGGCCGGGATCTGTTTTCGGAGAAGTTCCACTCGTCGGGCTGCGGATGGGCCGGAACTGGGCGGAATCACTTGAGCCCTCGCGGCTGTGCCTGATGGGCCCGCAGGACGTGCGGGACTTGCTGCTGGCTGATCCGCGCATTGCCGCCCGGATCGCCGAGCACATGTTCGAGCGCATCTCCGAGTTGGAGCACCGGCTGACCGATCTCGCCTGCAAGACACTCTCGGAACGCCTCGCGGAGACGCTGTGGATGCTGAGCAAAGGGGTGTCGGTGGGAACGGCTCCGGAGCCGGTTCGGTTGACCCACCAGCAACTCGCTGGGCTGGTCAACGCCACCCGCGAACGCACCACCACCGCGCTCGGTGAACTGGCCGATCGAGGACTCCTCCGTCTGCACCGGGGAAAGATCACCGTCACAAGCCGGGAACGTCTCCGCAGCTACGCCGACAGCTTGGGGATGGCGCCCGGCGATCTCCCA
Organism: Saccharopolyspora soli; assembly: GCF_022678645.1. Lineage (GTDB taxonomy): Bacteria > Actinomycetota > Actinomycetes > Mycobacteriales > Pseudonocardiaceae > Saccharopolyspora > Saccharopolyspora soli. The sequence continues at coordinate 59,581 of NZ_JALBWV010000055.1, forward strand.
AAACAGGAGTGACCGACGGGGCGCCTTGGACCGCGTAAGCCGGTTGAAGGCGCCCTTCACTCATCGCCCGGACGGGAACGGGGTGGGGTCAGCGGGGGGTGGATTCGATGTTCCAGGGGACGCCGAGGATGTCGTCGGCGCGGGCGATCGGCAGGAACACCTCGAACATCGCCGGGCGCGCCTGGCTGAGCTCCAGGCGTCCGCCGTCCGCCTCGACCAGCGCGCGGGCCAGCGCGAGCCCGACACCGGTTGAGCCGTGACCGGAGAAGCCGCGCTCGAAGACGTACGGCACCAACGCGTCCGGCACACCCGGCCCCGAATCGCTGACCTCGACGACCACGGTTCCACTGCCCTGCCGCGCCGCCAACGTCACGCTTCCCTCGCCGTGCCGCAGGGCGTTGTCCAGCAGCACCCCGATCGTCTCCCGCAGTCGCGCGGGAGTGGCGCGGGCGAGCAGTCCTTCCGTCACCTTCACCCGCAGCGTCCGGCCCTCGACCTTCATCGGCTCCCGCCACTCGGACGCGACATCGGTGAGAAGACTCGAGACGTCCAGCGGTTCAGCGTCCCGAGCGCGCGCCGCGGTGGCCGCCGCGAGCAAGTCGTCGAGCACGCCGGAGAGCCGTTCGGCCTGTTCCAGCGCGGCGGCGGCCTCTTCCGTGACCTCCGGGTCGTCCGCCGCCGCAAGCGCCTCCAACCGCAGGTGCAGCGCGGTGAGCCGACTGCGCAACTGGTGCGAGACGTCGCCGACGAGGTCGCGCTCGCGCTGCACCAGCTGCGACAGCGCCGCGCCCGAAGCGTCCAGCGCATCGGCGACGCGATCGAGTTCCGGGACCTGATGTCGTTGCGGGTCGGCGCGGAAATCACCAGCGCCGAGCCGGGCCGCACGGGCCGCGACGTGCTTCAGCGGATCGGCCAGCCGTCGGGCGGTGACCGTCGCGACGATCATCCCGGTACCGGCCGAGAACACCACCAGCATCAGCACCAACGCGGCCACTTGGAGCTGCTGGGTGCGCACCGGACCGCTCGGCGCGGCGATGGTGACCGTGCCGCTCTGCACCATCGGCACGCTCTCCACCAGCGGTTTCTCGCCGGGATCGGGGCCGTAGACGTAGTCGTGCGCCTGGGTTCGGACGATCAGCCGCGCGCCGTCGGGCACCGCGAGCCGGGCCGCGCTCAGGTCGATCGCGCGCTGCGAGGCGATCTGCTCGTCGAGCAGCGTGGCGATCTGCTGGGCGCGGGTGGACAGGTCGCCGGTGGTGATGTCCTGGACCAGCTTCAGCGCGCTGAAGCCGAGCGGGAGCCCCAGCGCGACCGCAGTGACCGCGACTGCGAGCAAGGTGGCTTGCAGAATCCGGCGGCGCATCGGGGATCAGTCCGCGTTGAACCTGAACCCGACGCCGCGCACCGTGGCGATGCGGGTCTCGTCGAGCCGACCGTTGGTGTCGCTGAGCTTTCGGCGCAGCCACGAGATGTGCATGTCCAGTGTCTTGCTGCCCTTGCGGTCGGACTCGGGCCAGACCTCTTCGAGGATTTCCTCGCGCGTCACCACCTGACCGGCGTGCTGCATCAGCACCCGCAGCAGCTCGTACTCCTTGTTCGCCAGCTGCACCTCGTGCTCGTTGACCAGCACCCGGCGAGCGGTCAGGTCGAGCCGGACGCCGGAGGCTTCCAGGGTTTCCGGGGCACCACGGCGCAGCAGCGCGCGGATCCGGGCCATCAGCTCGGCGAGCCGGAACGGTTTGGCGACGTAGTCGTCGGCACCCGCGTCGAGACCGACGACGAAGTCGACCTCGTCGGTGCGCGCGGTGAGCATCAACACCGGCAGGCCGCGGCCCTGCGACCGCAGCCGCCGACACACCTCCAGGCCGTCCATCTCCGGCAGGCCCAGATCCAGCACCAGTAGATCGATTCCACCGGAAGCGGCGGCGCGCAGCGTCGCGGGACCGTCTTCGATTACCTGCACCGAGTAGCCCTCGCGCTGCAGCGCCCTGGACAGCGGCACAGCAATGGCCGGATCGTCTTCTGCCAGCAGCACCACGCTCACGCCTCCAGACTAGAGGGCGCCGATGATCACGTCCGGCGTCATGGGCGATTCGCCGGGCCCGCCGGGTCTGACGGGTCTGATGGGGCCTGGTGGGACGGCGATCGGAGCTGGTTAGAGTGCCTGGTGTGACCAGCGATCTCGATCTCGCCCTGCACCTCGCCGACCTCGCCGACGGCATCACCGGCGACCGGTTCCGGGCGCGGGACCTGAGCGTGGACCGCAAGCCCGACCGCACCCCGGTCACCGATGCGGACCTCGCGGTCGAGGACGCGGTGCGCGCCGAACTCACTCAGCAGCGGCCGGACGACGTGGTCGCCGGTGAGGAGCGCGGCGGCGCGGTGGGCGCTGGTCGGGCGTGGGTGCTCGACCCGATCGACGGGACGAAGAACTTCCTGCGCGGTATTCCGGTGTGGGCGACGTTGATCGCCTTGGTCGACGGTGGGCGTCCGGTGGTCGGTGTGGTCAGCGCACCGGCGCTGGGCAAGCGCTGGTGGGCGGCGGCCGGAGCCGGTGCCTGGTGCCGCACCGGTGCCGCGGAGCCGGAGCGGATCGCGGTATCCGGGGTGCGCGAACTCGCCGATGCGTACGTGTCGACCACGCACCTCGGGACCTGGGTGGAGTACCACTCGCGGGAGTCGTACCTGCGGTTGGTCGACGCCTGCTGGGAGAACCGGGCGTTCGGCGACTTCTGGCACCACTGCCTGGTCGCCGAAGGTGTGATCGACATCGCAGCGGAACCGATCGTCAACCCGTGGGACGTCGCGGCGGCCCAGGTCCTCGTCGAAGAAGCGGGCGGCACCTTCACCGACCTCTCCGGCGAACCCCGCTACGACAGCGGAAGCGCCATGTCCACCAACGGACACCTGCACGCGGCGGCCCTGGAACTCCTGCAACGGTGAGGCTCCGGCGGCCGGGTAGGTGTCGGGGGCGCTGAGCCCCCGGCCACCGGACGGACCGGCGCGGGTCGGGGAGGGGCGATGCACCGATCCGGTCTGTGCCGCCTGTTCAGGCGCCTCGCAGGCGGTGCCGTCCGATGTATTCGTGTGTCGTCCCTCAGAAAATCCCAGTTCTGGCTGGAACAACCGCGTTCCTCGGCGGCTTCGGTGCACTGTGGACACCGATCGGCGATTTTCGCCGTCGCTACCAGCGATGGTTTGGGTCGTGGGGGCGAAAAACGGCGCCCAGCGCGTTTAGCACTAACCACCCGGCCGGGGGGCGGGGTTTGCGGGCGGGGTACGCCGCGCCAGCGGGGAGGCCGGAGA
>NZ_JALBWV010000056.1 GCF_022678645.1 Saccharopolyspora soli
CGCCGATCTGGCGAAGGGGCACTACTTCGCATGAGCATCGTCGAGGACGCCCGCCGCGCGCTCGGGCCCGTGGGCGTGTCTCTGCCCGTGTCGTTCACGAGCATGCCGCCGGTGCACGAGCAGCACGATGCCGCGGTCCGGCTCGAACAGGCGGGCTACCCCGCGATCTGGGTCAACGAAGCGCTCGGCAAGGACGCTTTCGCACAGGTAGCGACCTTGCTCGCCGCGACGGACAACGCCGTTTTCGGCACCGGGGCCGCCAACATCCGGGTTAGGGAGCCGCAGACGACCCATGCCGCGGCGGCCACGCTCGCGCAGGCACACCCCGGCCGGTTCGTGCTCGGCCTCGGTGTCGGCTATCCGCAACAGGCGGCGGCCGTCGACCGCGAGTTCGGAAAACCTGTGTCAACGCTCCGCGACTACCTCGGCCGAATGACCGAGCAGGCCTTCCTTCCCGCACCCGACGCCCGGTATCCCCGGATCATCGGCGCGAACGGCCCGAAGATGACCGCGCTCGGCGCGGAGATCGCCGACGGCACGCTGCCCGCGATGCGCCCGCCGGAATTCAGCGCGCAGGCAAGAGAGCTGCTCGGGCCACCACGAGGCGGGTGCCGACCACGTAATCCTTATGCCGACCACGGACGACGGCCTCCACGCGAACGTCACCGAACTCGAACGGCTTGCACCGGCGATCGTCACCTGAACACGAAAAACGCCCCGTGCGTTCGCCGCTGTCGGTGCGGTTAGGTCCTCGACGACCAGCTGTCCTACCGGCCGCGCCCGAGCCGAAGCCTCGGCGGTGAACGCAACCTGACTGCCCGATAGGTCATCGCACGCGCTGAAGCTGTGAGAAAGTTGGCAGCATGGCGCACCGCGCTGCCTGGTCACGCCGACAGGTTCTTCGGAGTGGTCTGATCGCCGGTAGCTTCGTGCTAGCGGGCGGGTGCGACGCGCTGGGGTTCGGCAACACGCTGGACCGGATCAGGCGAGACGGAGTGGTCCGCGTCGGCCACGCCGGGGAGCGGCCGTACGCCTACGAGGAGGCCGGAGTACTGGTCGGTGCCACTGCGGCCGTGCACCGAGCCGTTTTCCGGCGGCTCGGAAATATCGAACTCCAAGGCGTGCAGACCAGGTTCGGTGAGCTGATCAACGGCCTCAATTCGGGCACTTTCGACACGGTCGCGGCCGGCATGTTCGTCACCAGGGAACGCTGTGACCGCGCCGCGTTCTCCGACCCGGAGTATTGCGCGCCGACCGGCCTGTTGGTACGCGCCGGGAACCCGCGCAACCTGCGCGACCTCGCCTCGGTAGCCGCCGTCGGCGCCAGCTTGGTTGTCCTGGCCGGGAGCGTCGAGGAGAGCTACGCCCGTGCGCTGGGGGTCCCGGACGACCACATCGTCGTGATCGGTGTCCCGGAGGACGGACTCAATCTGGTCGCTTCGGGCCGGGCCGACAGCTTCAGCCTGACCCATATCTCGCTGCGCTCCCTGTTGGAGCAGGCCCGCCTGCGTGCGGAGCGGATCGGCGCGCCCGAGGTCGCGCAGACGCAACTGCTCGATCCGTTCACGCCGGTCATCGGTGGCGTGCCGGTGACCGGATGTGGGGCCTCGGCTTTCCGCAAGCCGGATGAACAGCTCCGGGCGGCGTTCAACCGTGAGCTGAGCGCGCTCCGGGGGGACGGCAGTGTGCTGAGACTGATGTCGGAGTACGGCTTCACCGAGGCCGAGATGCCCGATCCGGGGATCACCACTGAGCAGCTGTGTCGCGCGCCGGGGGTGACCGGCCCGGAGATCGATCCACTTCCCCGGTGAGCGCGCTCGAACAGGAGGTCGCCATGGGGTCGACCCGAGCCAGATCCGAAACGTCCCGCCTCTCCGGAATCGACGTGCCGGTGGCTACGATCGCCGCCGGTCTGACCGTCGCGTTCCTGCTTGCAGGGTTGCTGGCCAGCGATGTGATGCGGGTCGGCGGCCTGCACATCTACGCGTTCATCGCCGACTGGTTCGGCTGGGTGTATGTGCTGTCCACCGGCGCATTCGTGTTCTTCATCCTGTACTTGGCGATCGGCCGGTTCGGTCACATCAAGCTCGGTGCCCCGGAGGACAAGCCGGAGTACTCGACGTTCTCCTGGATCGCGATGATGTTCGCGCTCGGGGTCGGCATCGGGCTGATCTTCTACGGGGCGGCGGAACCAACGATTCTGTACGCGGATCCCCCTCCGAGCGGCCCGGCGCCACGCACCGCCGAGTCCGCCACCGTCGCGATGCAGTACTCAGTCTTCCATTGGGGCTTGCACCCTTGGGCGTTCTTCGGCGTGGCCGGCCTGGCCATGGCCTACGCGACGCACAACAAGGGCCGCACAACCCTGGTCACCGACACGCTCCGGCCGATCATCGGAGATCGAGCGGACGGAGCGTGGGGACGTGGCATCAACACTTGGGTGATCGTGACGACCTTGGTCGGCAACTCGGTCACCCTCGGACTCGGGACCCTGCAGATCGTCGCCGGACTGGGCTTCCTCACCGGCACCGACCTGTCCGAGACGGATTGGCTGCTGATCGTCGTGATCAGCGTGCTTTCCGTCGGCTTCTTGCTCTCGGCAGTTTCCGGGGTCGGCAAGGGCATCAAGCGGCTTGCCGACTTCAACGTCGTGCTGGCGCTCGCGTTGCTGGTGTTTCTGCTGGTGCTGGGGCCGGTCCGGTTCATCCTCGACCTGCTGTCCGAGGCGATGGGAGGCTATCTGTTCAACTTCATCCCGATGTCGTTCGAAACCGGCGCGTTCGACAGCGGCACCTGGATGCAGGACTGGACGGTGTTCTTCTGGGCGTGGGGAATCTCGTGGGCCCCCTACGTGGGCAGTTTCCTGGCCAAGATTTCGAGGGGCCGAACAATCCGGGAGTACGTGATGGGCGTGCTGGTGGCGCCAACGATCGCCAGCATCGTCTGGTTCGCCGTTCTCGGTGGCGCCGCGCTGGACCTGCAGCTAACCGGCGAGCGCGACATCGCAGCGGCCGCGGAGGCGAGCCCGCAGGCGGCCCTGTTCGAGGTGCTCGAAACGTATCCGCTCACCACGGTCACGAGCGCCGCCGTGGTGGTCCTCGCCGCGGTCTTCTTCATCAGTGGCGCGGACGCCGGGGCGCTCGTGCTGGGCACCTTTTCCTCGCGTGGGAACCCGGACCCGAAGAAGTGGATCGTTGTCACCTGGGGTGTGCTGATCGGGCTGGTGGCCCTGGTGCTGCTCATGGTCGGCGGGCTCGACGCGCTGCAGTGGGGCGCCATCGTGGTGGCCTCGCCCTTCGTCCTGATGCTGCTCGCGATGTGCGTCGGCTTCGTGTTCGACCTGCGCTCAGACACCAAGGCCGCAGTGACCGCCCGCCCAGTAGCCGAGTGACCCCGTGTCGGCCCGGGATGGTCGATGACAGTCAACCTCCAGTTCCGCGCAAATGGCTGTCCAACAAGCGGGCGGCCGTAGTTGGCGGTTGTAGAGGTCCGCACCGAGACACGTCTTTCCGTCTACGGACACCAGCGGCGAGACGTCCGGATGGCGGGACTGATCTCAGCGGAGCAGTGGCAGCGAGCCGACGAGCTTGTTGACCTGCTTGCGCGGGCCGTACAGGCCGACACCGACACTGGCCAGGTCGGCGGTCGGGGTGGCCGCCATCTTGTCGATGTATTCCTCGTATGTCTTGCAGCCCTGGGCCAGGGAACTGAAGCCGACGAAGAACATCCCGTCCTGCGCGGCCGCGGTCTGCACAATGGTGTCGATGTGCTCGCGCGGCGCCACCAGGATTGGCAGCGGGGTGTAGATGACGCCGGGGTGTGTCACGCCGTCAGCGTCCTTCACATCCACGCCGACGAGTCCCTCGACGCGGTGCCCCATGGTCAGCGAGAGCACGCTCGCCGCGTTGACCGCGAGTCCCGTGGGCAGCTCGTCGCTGACCGCGATCGCGCACTTGAACTCTGGCTGGCCTGTCATGCGGTGTCCTTCTCGGTGTTCGGTTTTGCCTTAAATCAACGCCGCCACCACGACGGCCGCGACCGTCAGGGTGCGCCCGCGCCGACGCGCGGGTTCCGCAGAGCCTGCCGCGGCGGCGAGTTCGACGAACTCGCCGTCACGCAGGGTCATGATGTCGAACTTAGCATTCGATGCGGATGGTTCTGACTTTCGTCGTGATAAATTCGGTCACCCGCGATAATCTCGAATTCTGCACGGAAACGTGGTGCTGATGATGGTGCTGGACGAACTTGACACGGCGTTGCTGACGCTCCTGCAGGAGGACGCTCGGCTGACGAACAAGGAACTGGCCGCCCGCCTGCACGTGGCACAGTCCACCTGTCTGGAACGCATCCGCAGGCTGACCAAGCGCGGCATCCTGCGCGGCCAGCACGCCGATGTGGACCTGCGGAAGATCGGTCGCGGTACCCAGGCGATGGTGGCCGTGCAGCTGCGTCCGCCGGACCGCGCGGTGATCGAGTCGTTCCAGGCATTCGTGGCGAGCCTGCCGGAAGTGCTGTCGTACTTCGTCATGTCCGGTAGCGACGACTTCCTGCTGCACGTCGCGGTGGCCGACAACGATCAGCTCAGCGCCTTCATCCTGGACCGCCTCACCCAGCGGCGGGAGATCGTGCACGTGCGGACCTCGGTGATCTTCAGTCATGTCCGGCGTTCGGTGGTCGTGCCCGTGCCAGGCACGGAGGAGTCATGACAGCTCGACGCGCTGCCCGGTGCAGCCACACCCCAGCGGCTGCACGTGATGCCGACCATGGTGGGCTTCTTCGCTCGGTTGTGGGTTTGGTCGTGTTCGTGGGTACGGGCGGGATCAGCTCTTGACGGCCCCTGCGGTCAGGCCGGAGACGATCCAGCGCTGCAGCAGTGTGAAATTCCTTTGCCGAGTCAGCTGGGAGTGACCTATTTGGACGGTGATCACGAGGTAATCGGCACCGACGAACCCAGGTCGTGCTGGCCAGCTAGCGCGGAAGTACCACGATGCGGTGTCCATTGAAGCGTGTCCGCCCCAGCCAAGTCGGGTAAACGGTTGGGACCGGTCCCGTACTGCGGCGCTAACGTTTCCGCATGGTCAACTTGCCACCCGATTCACCTGTCACGCTCTCGCGCGTGCTCATACCGCTCGGCTTCCTTCTTGCGCTGCTGGCTGCGGCCGTCCTGCCGTTGGCGGGCGTGTCCTGCGGCGCGGACACCCACGGGCTCATACGCATCTGCTACCCGGGCTGGGGCGCGGTGTCGGGCACGCCGAACATCACCTCGCCCTACGTGACGTCCCCTGACCCGGCCACCATTGTCGGGCCAGCTGCGACGCTGCCGACCGGTATCCGACTGTTCGCCGCACTCACCACGCTGGTGCTGCTCGCTGGCGCAGCCAGCGCCTTGGTACCCAACACCTATCGTCGTGTGGCGGTCGGCGCCACCGCCACGGCCGTGAGCCTGGTGCTGCTGGTAGCGACCGCAGTACTGGCCGCCGCGCACGCTGGCTCGGTCTACGTCTACGTCGATGCCTCCTCGTGGGCTTGGCTTGGTATCGGCGATGGCGCCGGGGTGTCCGGCGGGTTCTGGCTCGCGCTGGTGCTCGTGGTCGGGACCGGCGTCGTAGTCCTCTCCAACATTTCGGGCCTGCGGTCGGCCCGCGCCGATGCGGATCTACGCATGCCGGGACTCGATGCCTGACAACTGGCCCGCGACCTGATCTTTAACCTAGACATGGACTTCAAGGCGAGGGCAAAGTTCAAGACGCCATGGTAAGCACGCAGCCCGCTCCGAGTCGGGAATGGCGCGGTATGCGGTGGTAGGAACGCGGGAGGATTGTATCGGCGAAAACCGCGTTGCAATAAAGTGAACCGACCCATGCTGCACTGTTTTATCCTGCGGTTTCTGCCTTTTCGCAGGTGATCGTCTTTTGTGGACTATTCTGAGGGCTAAGGGGGCGCAGGTTCAAATCTGGTCGTCCCGACGGCGAGAAGGGGTTTCGCGGGTCACAGGTTGTGGAGGCCTTTTTGGAGGTGACTCAAGCGGCGACCGACTCGCGGGGTGCGAGTCGGTCGCTGTGGGAACGGGGTGCTTTTAGCGAATGGCGTTGAGGGTCAGGGTGAACACCTCGGGGTCGCTGTGGTTGACCTTGCCGCTGTGGTCTTCGCCAGCATTCGAGCTGACGTCGTCGTAGGGGAAGGCGTAGCCCTTACCGTCAGGCAGGTTCTCGTGCACGATGCGGGCGTAGTGGTTGGTGGGTTCGTGCTGGTAGAAGGTGGCCGGGTCCTCGCTGTGCGGCTGTTCGTTGTTGATCAGCAGGGTGGTGCGGTTGAACGCCGCGGCCAGCCGCGGCACGATCGCCAAGCGCTGCTGGGAGTCGCTGCCCGGACTGTTGGCGAACGGACCGCTGTTGCAGCCCCAGATGTCGGCCGAGGTCGGCTTGGCGAAGCGCTCCGAGCCGAACACCAGCTCGCTGCCCTCGACCTTGCCCTCCAGGATGCCGATGTCCGAGCGCTGCGTGTCGATGAACAGTGTTTCGGCGGCGTATTTGGCGTACACCTCGTCGACGTAGGGCTCCAGGTAGCCCGCGAAGTCGCCCGCCCGGTGGTTCGGACTCAGCACCCGCACCACCTTGCCGCCGGACTCTTGTACCAGGATCGGCCACTGGCCGCCCTGTCCCTTCAGCGACGACGCGATCTTGTCCAGCGAGCCGGTGGGCAGGCCGGGAACCTCCTGGGCGCCGCCCGCGTGCTGGAGGTGCAGCCCGATCGGCGCGGCGACGAAGTCGACGTAGCTGATGTTGGCGTAGAGCTGCTCGGCGTTGAGCGTGAATTCGGCGAACGTCCAGTCCTTGCCGAAGTTCGGGTCGGCGTCGGAGACGAAGTTCGGGTGCACGACGGTGGTGGCACCGTCAGCGCCCTTCACGGCCTGGAACTCCAGCTTGTCGTTGGTCGCGAAGTAGACCCGCGCGCCGAACATGCGGGCAACGGTGACCTCGACGGTCCCGTCGACCGGGATCGCCGGGTCCTCGCCCAGCGGCTGCGGCTCGGGACCGCTGGCCTCCGGGAAGTACAGGGTGCTGTCGGGCCGGACGAACACGGCCCTGCCGTCACCGTCGGACAAGCCGGTGATGTAGGCGTGTGCGGTGGCACCGGAGTTGTTGACCAGCTTGAACTTCAGGTTCTCCGGCGCCGCCGAGGCGAACGGCAGGCTGATCGCCTGGCCCCAGAACGGAGCGGTCAATGCCGCGGCGGAATAGCCGAGAAACCTCCGACGAGAAACCATGGGAACTACCTCCACAGACAACGGCGTCGCCCTGAAAGGCGGGCTAGATCCTGTCGTGATCGATACCGAAGTCTGCATGTCTAGACCACGCCACAAAACCCCGAAATGTCGGAAACAAGCACCCCCGAACACCAATCAACGCAACCGCACACGTGCTGTGAAATCGCAAGGACCCGACGAGAACCAGCCACCGGATCAATCGCCACCCGGCGTTGCGCAGGAACTTCCGGGCGGCCTCGATCCGGCTCGCCCGAAAATCCAGGGCCCGCGCGACCTAATCCGGTTCACAACCGCGGCCCTGTATGGGAAACAACGGGAAACTTCCCACCCACCGCTCATCCCGCACCAGATCCACTGGATGCAAGTCCGTGGGGTCGACGGCCTGTGGCCTTCGGTCCGGCCCGTAGTCAGGGGCCACGTCCGGCAGGTACGGCGAAACAGTTGGCCTGATCATCGTAGCCGCAACTCGACGTGTTGGGCGTGGGTCTGAACGGCGGCAGCCAGCGCGGCACGGTCGAGTTTCCATCCTTGGATCGGAATGCTGAAATCGACCGCCTCGGCCGGGACATCGGAGGCGGTGAACATCCGGTTGACCGCCTGGGTCGCCCGCCCGGGACGGCGGGGTATCTCGGCACCCGGCACAGGTTGCACACCGAGCCAGCGGCTCCGGCCCGATCGAAGCTCAACGATCGCGATCACCTGTGGCCAGGGTAGGAATAGTTTCCGGCCCATTCCCAGCTCGATCCCGCGGGCGTCCACGCTCACCGCGACCCGTCCCCGCCGCACCACCGGCATGCCCGCGATCAGCGCGCCGAGCAGCCAGATCGCCACGGCGGCGACCACGGCCCCCGTGCCGCTCCCGAAACCGATGACCAACCCGCCGACGACCGTGCAGCCCACACCCCAGGTCGTCGTCTGCCACGTCGGCCCTTGACGGGCCACGTAGCAGTCCCGCCGATCCAGTTCCTGTTCGGACATGCCCCCGACGCTAGGAGCCGGGCCGGGGAGGGGTCCTCAGAGCCCGTCGCATCGAGCACTGATCCGCACACCCCGAACCGCGAATTCCGATCACCCTGCCCACCTCCGGGCAGGGTGATCTCGCTTTTCCCACCCTCGCAACTCGCACTGCGCGGGTTCTCAGACCTTTCCTGGCGAGGACAGCCCCAGCACCGCGCATTGGACACGCGTGGCGAACAAGTTCGTCGAACTCGCACATGCGTCCTAGTCGGTTGTTCGGGCAGGCATCGAGTCCGGGCTCGTCATCGCGTACCCGATCACCATGTCCGACAGGAGTTTGCGCAAGCGCTCGCGGTTTTCCGGTGCGGCGGGGTTGCTCTGGAACAGCCACTGGAACGTGAACTGGTTCGACAGCCGGAAGAAGCTGAAACTCGTGATCGCGAAGTGGAGGTCGACGGCATCGATCCCCTGGCGGAAGACGCCCGAGCGCAGCCCGCGTTCGACGATCTCCGACAGCGTACGCACCTGACCGGTCCCACGAGCCGCTTCCCGGCGGGCCGGGGCTGGTAGGGCCGATGCTGTCTCTACCGCCGCATGCGACGCGTGGATCGCCGCGCTGCTGGTGGCAGGCCGGGAAGCTCGTGGGTCTCGAATGGACACGTCCGCAGTGCAGCGGTAGGACGGGGGAGGAGAGTGCCAACGCCCGGTCCGGTGCGAGGAGCAGGATCGACATGTCCGCTCAGTCCGATGGCCGCAGTCGCCGCCGATTCCCCAGCTCACGACGGCGGGCGACGCTGACCGAGGACGACATCACCGTCGTGGAGGCGCCCACGCTGCGGCGTGCGGTGGGCGCGACGGCGATCGGCAACACCATGGAGTGGTTCGACTTCGGCGTGTACAGCTACCTCGCGGCCACCCTCGGCAAGGTCTTCTACCCGGAGGCGACGCCGACCGTGCAACTGCTGGCCACGTTCACGACCTTCGCCGCGGCCTTCTTGGTCCGGCCGCTGGGCGGGCTGGTGTTCGGGCCGCTCGGCGACCGCTTCGGGCGCCGCAACGTGCTGGCCACCACGATGATCATGATGGCGGTCGCGACGTTCTGCCTCGGCCTGATCCCGAGCTACGCGGCGATCGGCGTCTGGGCGCCCGCGCTCCTGCTGGTCGTCCGCATGCTGCAGGGCTTTTCCACCGGTGGCGAGTACGCCGGAGCCATGACCTTCCTGTCCGAGTACTCGCCCGACCGCCGGAGGGGCTTCCTGGGCAGTTGGCTGGAGTTCGGCACGCTGACCGGCTACGTGCTGGGCGCGGGCCTGGTCACCGCGATCACCAGCGCACTCCCCGAGCAGGACGTGGTCGGCTGGGCCTGGCGAATCCCGTTCCTGGTCGCCGGTCCGCTGGGGCTGATCGGTCTCTACCTGCGGCTGAGGCTGGAGGAAACGCCCGCGTACTCGCGGATGGCCTCGTCCCGGGAAGACGAACGCGGCGGCGAATTCCGCACGATCATCGTCCGCTGGTGGCGGGCGATGTTGCTGTGCATCGGGCTCGTCCTCGCGTTCAACGTCACCAACTACATGCTGACCTCGTACATGCCGACCTACTTGAGCTCGGTGCTCGGGTACCGCGAATCGCACGGCCTGCTGCTGGTGTTGGTGGTGATGGTCGCGATGATGGTGGCGATCACCTTCGTGGGGCGGCTGTCGGACCGCGTCGGTCGCCGTCCGGTGGTGCTCGTCGGGTGCGGCTTGCTGGTGGTCTTCGCCGTCCCATCCTTCTTGCTGGTGCAGATGGGTGGCGTGCTGCCGGTGTTCGCGGGTGTGGCGTTGCAGGGGCTGATGTTGTTGTGCTTCAACAGCACCCTGCCCTCGACGCTGCCCGCGCTGTTCCCGACGCGCGTGCGCTACGGCGGTCTGTCGATCGCCTTCAACATCTCGGTCGCGCTGTTCGGCGGGACCACGCCCTTGGTCTCCGAAGCCCTCATCGCCGAGACCGGGAGCAAGATCATCCCGGCCGTGCTGCTCGTCGTGGCTGGACTCGTCGGGGGCGTCGCGATGTGGTTCACCCACGAGTCGGCGGGCAAACCGATGCCGGGTTCCGGCCCGACCGTCTCGTCGCGGCAGGAGGCCAAGGAGCTCGCGGCGCGCAGCCGCTGATCCGGCCGGTCGGAGGGGCCGACCGCGGCCTCTGACGCTGCTTCCGTTCGGATGTGGTCGCAGCCGCTCGTTCCGCCAGGCACTTCGCGCCGTTCCTCCGAAATCGCCGGTGACGACTACAGTACTTCCGTCCACGACAACAACATCCTGCACGCGCCCACAGGTCTGCGGGCACGACTGGCCGCACGCCACGGAGCCCTCCCGATATCAACGTCCACAATAGACACCGTGGCGAGGTTGCCAGCGCGCGACGAATAGCACCCTGGCATCACCGGCTGCGATCAACCAATGCAGAGGATCGGGCCGTAGAAGCCGGAACGACATGGAAGCGCTACGCGCCCGGCATCATGTAGGACTGCCCGAAACCCGCCGCTTTCACCACTCGGAGCAAGTCAGCTCGGGCATTGACTGCCTCGCCCCGCCACTCCCTGCTGGCTTGCTCTGGGGCCGATTCGTCGTGCTGGTACCCGACGGGTAGGAGCCGAGATCCGTGTTTCTGTCGAGTTTTGGCCGCTGGTGTGGCCCTGTCGGCGGTGTTCACGGGCTGATTGCCCGCACAGGATCAGGAAGAGCTGTCCGGCTGACCAGATCCTGTCCGACGGGCCGAATCGGATGAAAAGGGAGTGACATGACGAGCAGCGGTAGGCCGATGAAGAGGCGTGATTTCCTCCGCTCCTCCGCCGTTGGCGCCGCCTCCGTGGCCGCGGCCGGATCCCTGCCCGTTGCCTACGCGGACACTCCCGGGCCCGCCGCTCACCTGCTCGCGAACAACGTGTCGCCCGATGTCGGGGCCGGTAGCACTGCTCCGATCCGGCCCTTCGCACTGCGCCAGGTGGCCGTGGGACCCGGCCTTTTCCAGGAGAAGCGCGACTTGATGAAGAACTTCATCGAGAGATACGACCACCAGCGCTTTCTCCTGTTGTTCAACAACACCTCGGGGCGGCCCAATCCGCCCGGCCTGGACGTCCCGGGAGGTTGGGAGGACGGGGGTCTGCTCAGCGGCCACTGGACGGGCCACTACCTGACCGCGCTGGCGCAGTCCCACGTCGACCAGGACGAGCAGGTCTTCAAGGACAAACTGGACTGGATGGTCGCCGAGCTCGGCGAATGCCAGGACGCACTGTTGGGCAGGACCGTGCATCCCGGCTACCTGGGTGCGCTACCCGAGGACGTGGTGCTGCGCGCCGGTCCACCGCGGTTCGCCCTGTACGGCGATGATCTGGACACCAACACCTGGGCGCCGTGGTACACCCAGCACAAGATCATGCGCGGCCTCCTGGACGCCTACACGCTCACCGGCAGCCAGCGGGCGTTCGAGATCGTCCGCAAGATGGCGGACTGGGCGCACCTGGCGTTGACGCTCGGCGACATTCATCACCCGGACTACTCGGGACCGGTCACCAGGGACGATCTGAACCTCATGTGGGACACCTACATCGCCGGGGAGTACGGCGGTGCCAACGAGGTATTCGCCGAGATCTACGGGCTGACCGGAGACGATCGGCACCTGCAGACGGCCAGGTGCTTCGACAACCGCGAGTCATTGTTCGGTGCCTGCGTGGACAACCGGGACATCCTGGTCACCACCGACGCGACCCGCCCAGGTCGGCGGCGGCCGAATCGCCTGCACGCCAACACGCACGTCCCCAACTTCGTCGGCTACCTGCGGATCTTCGAGCAGACCGGCGAGGAGGAGTACCGGGTCGCGGCGAAGAACTTCTTCGGCATGGTGGTGCCCCATCGCATGTTCGCGCACGGCGGCACGAGCGGGAACTTCCCAGGTTCCAATGACAACCCCGAAATGTTCCAGAACCGGGACAACGTCGCCAACGCCATCGGCTCGGATGGCGCCGAGTCTTGCACCACCTACAACTTGCTCAAGCTGGCGCGCAACCTGTTCTTCTTCGACCCCGATCCGGCGTACCTGGACTACTACGAGCGCGGCCTGGTCAACATGATCGCCGGGCAGCGAGCGGACACCGATACGGTCGAGGATCCGCAGCTCGTGTACTTCCAGCCGCTGACCCCCGGTTCCAGGCGCGACTACGGCAACACCGGAACCTGCTGCGGGGGCACGGGTTTGGAGAACCACACGAAGTACCAGGAGACGATCTACTTCCGCTCGGCCGACGGGTCGACCCTGTGGGTCAACCTCTACGCCACATCGCGCCTGGCCTGGACCGATCGCGGGTTCACCATCACGCAGCGGACCGACTTCCCCCGTGAACAAGGCACCACGCTAACCGTGGACGGCAGCGGCCCGCTCGACATCAAGCTACGCGTCCCCGGCTGGGTGGCCGCGACCCCGCAGGGTTTCGTGGTGTCCGTCAACGGCCAACGCGTGGCGGGTCCTCCGGCACGACCCGGCAGCTACCTCACGCTGAGCCGGACGTGGAGCCCCGGTGACACCATCGAGGTCGCCATGCCGTTCACCATTCGCATCGAGCGGGCCATCGACCGTCCGGACACCCAGTCGATCTTCTGGGGCCCGCTGCTGATGCCGATCCTCGGCGACCCAGGCGCGGGCAACTTCCGGGAACTCACGCTCTACCGCTACCTGAAGCTGGACGGCGAATACTCCAGAGCGGCGATCACACCGAGCGGCGACCAGACCTTCACCACGGGTGGTCTCACGCTGCGTCCGCACTACGTGGGGGACGCCCAGCCCCAGTCCCCGTACTTCAGGAGGGTCGAGCCCGACGTGGTTTTCGGCACCATCAACACCGGTGTGCCCAACCGCAAGCGCGACGACGACCTGCCGAACTACGACGTACCGGTCGAGGGCATCGGCTCGCCCGGCGACGAGGGCCTGACCTTCCTCGACGTCGTGTGGGACGCCGCACCGTTCCCCACCCACGGCGACTTCGTGCGCCGGGTGGTGGAACTCGCGAACGAGTGGGTGGTCAATGGCCTGTTCACGGCCGCGGAACGCGACACCGTGATCGAGTACGCCACCCAGGCAGAAGGCGAACTCCGCCCGTAGCCGTTGCGAGGCGCGCGATGTCAGCTCTGCCAGGCCTGCAGATCAACCAGGAGGGGTAATGCCCACTCGTCGTTCCTTTCTGCAAATGTCCAGTGTTCTCGGGGTTGGCGCACTCGCCTCGGGCCTGCCCACCTTCACCGCGCAGGCCGCGCCGCAGCGACCCGCGGTGTCCTCGTTGGTGGCGACCGAGGAAGCGACCAGGCTGTGGTACCCGGCGCCCGCAGCGGAGGGGGTGATCATCGAGCAGGGCCTGCCGGTCGGCAATGGCCGCCTCGGCGCGCTCGTCGGCGGCGACCCGGCGCGGGATTTCCTCTACCTCACCGACGTGACGCTGTGGACGGGCGGGTTGAACGACACGCTCGACGCCGATGGGCAGTTTCCGTACGATCCCGCGAACTTCGGGACTTTCAGCCTGCTCGCCAAGCTGTTCGTGCTGCTGCCGGACCACATCGGTGTCAGCGACTACCGGCGCGAGTTGGACCTGTCCAATGGGATAGTCACCACGACCTACACGCACGATGGTGCCACCCATCGACGTGAGGTGTACGCGAGTCACCCGGACGACGTGGTGATCGTGAGGCTGTCCGGTGGCGAGCTGACCGGGTCGGTGGTGCTGGAGGGAACGCACGGCGAGAGCACGGTCGGCGAAGTATCGAGAACTGCGGCGAGGTTCTCCGGTTCGTTCCCCAACGGGCTCGCGTACGGCGCCGCGGTCACGGCGTCGGCGATCGGCGGGGCGGTCGAGGTGCGCGGCACCGAGGTCGCGTTCGTCGGATGCCGCGAGGTCGTCATCGTGTTCAGCGGAGGCACCAACTACGTGCCGGATTCCTCGACCGGCTTCAAGGATCCAACGCTGGATCCAGTAGCCGTTGCGCTTGCCCGCGTCGCGGCGGCGGCCCGGATCCCAGGTGCCGCGCTGCTGAACACGCACGTGGCCGACTACCGCGAGCGCTACGACCGCATGACCATCGACCTGGGAGAATCCACTGCTCAGCAGCGCGGCATGGACACCTGGTCGCGGCTGGTGGCCCGCGGCGGCGACGGCGCTGCGCCCGATCCGGAACTGGAGGCGAGCTACCTCCAGTTCGGCCGGTACCTGATGATCACCGGCTCGCGGCGCAGCCTGCCGATCAACCTGCAGGGCCTGTGGCTGTCCAACAACACCCCGGACTGGTACAGCGACTACCACACCGACATCAACCTGCAGATGAACTACTGGCTCGCCGACCGCGCCGCGCTGTCGGACTGCTTCGACGCGTTCGCCGACTACTGCGTCGCGCAGTTGCCGGAATGGTCGAAGCAGACCCGGGCGCTGTTCAACGACCCGCGCAACCGCTTCCGCAACACCAGCGGCAAGGTCGCCGGGTGGACCACAGCCTTCTCCAGCAACATCTACGGCGGGCTCGGCTGGTGGTGGCACCCGGCTGGAAACGCATGGCTGTGCAACTCCCTGTGGGAGCACTACGACTTCACCCAGGACACCGGGTATCTGAGCAAGATCTACCCGCTGCTCAAGGGCGCGTGCGAGTTCTGGGAGTCGCGGCTGATCGAGTCGCCGCAGGGGCTGATCGACGACCACGACTGGTCGCCGGAGCACGGCCCGCAGGACGCGCGCGGCATCACCTATGCCCAGGAACTGGTGTGGGACCTGTTCGGCAAGTACCGGATCGCGACCGACGTGCTCCACCGGGACCAGGACTACGGACGGGCGATGTCGGCCCTGCGGGACCGGTTGTACCTGCCGGAGGTGAGTCCGACGACCGGGATGTTGCAGGAGTGGATGTCCCCGGACGACCTGGGCGAGACCACGCACCGGCACCTGTCCGGGTTGATCGGGTTCTTCCCCGGCGATCGGATCCGAGCCGACGGCGGCCACCCGGACCTGGTGGAAGGCGTGCGGCAGACGCTGATCAGACGCGGCGTGGACAGCTTCGGCTGGGCGTGTGCGTGGCGTTCGGCTTGCTGGGCGCGGCTTCGGGACGCGGACCGGGCGTACCAGTTGCTGCTCAACGTGCTGCGTCCATCGATCGACTTCGCCAACGGCACCGCGCCGAACATGTTCGACATGTACAGCTTCGGCGACCGGGCCATCTTCCAGATCGACGCGAACCTGGGCGCGCCGACAGCGATGCTGGAGATGGTGCTGTATTCCCGCCCCGGCGTGATCGAGCTGCTGCCCGCGTTGCCGGGAGCGTGGGCTCGTTCGGGTTCGGTGGCGGGCATCGGCGCGCGCGGCGGTTTCGTCGTCGACCTGTCGTGGCGCGACGGCGCGGTGACCGAAGCGACGATCCACAGCGTGGGCGGTCGCACCACCGAGGTCCGCGCCGGAGCCTGGACGCGCACTCTCCGCCTGCGCGAGGGCGAATCGATCACGGTCACGCCCACGAGCTAACGTCTCACCCCCGAGCATCGTGGATGCCGTTGCTGCCACGAAGTCCGTCCAGAAAGGAGTAGTCGTGCTGGCCGATCCGGTGCGATTCACACCGCAGTTCAAGGCCGAGGCACCAGAACGCTACGCAGAACTGCGGGCGCGCGGGCCGATCCACCGGGTGACGCTGTCCAACGGCGTTGATGCGTGGGTCGTCGTGAGTTACGAGGCGGCACGCGCCGCGCTGACCCATCCCGCGCTGCGCAAGGACCCCACATCCGCCGCGGATGTGCTGGCCGCCGCGGGGATTACGAGCCACCTGCCCGGCGTCGGGCTCGGCGGGCAGATGCTCGAAGCCGATCCGCCCGAGCACACCCGGCTGCGCAGACTGGTGGCCAGCGCGTTCAGCCCTCGCCGCATCCAGGGACTGCGCGGCGGGATCGAAGAGATCTGCGACGAGTTGCTGGACGCGATCGCCCCGCTGGGCGAGACCGACCTGGTGGAAACCTTCACCGGCCCCCTGCCGGTCGCGGTCATCTCCGAACTGCTCGGCATCCCCGAGCCGCTCCGGGCCGAATTCCGGGTGCAGACCTTCGCGGCGCTGTCAGTGCCCTCGGACGAGCAACGCGCTGCCGCCGCGGACCTGAACGCGCTGCTGAGCGAACTGCTCGACCGCAAGCGCGAACAGCCCGAAGACGACCTGCTCTCCGCCCTGATCGCGGTGCACGACGAGGACGACGGGCGGCTGAGCCGCACCGAACTGGTCGGCACCGCCGTGCTGCTCGTGGTCGCCGGGCACGAGACCACGGTCAACCTGCTCGGCAACGCGCTGCTCGCGCTGTTCCGCGCGCCCGGACAGGCGGACCTGCTGCGATCCGATCCGGAACTGATCCCCGGCGCGATCGAGGAATTCCTCCGCTACGACCCGTCGGTAGAGCTGACCACCCCGCGCTACGCCGCCGAAGACTGCGAGCTGGGCGGGCAGCGGATCAGTCGGGGCGACGTGGTCGTCGTGGCCCTCGGCTCGGCAAGCCACGATCTCGCCGTCACCGGCGACGCCGGACCGCCCGCGCTGGACGTGACCCGCTCGGCGAGCCGCCACCTCGCATTCGGGCACGGTGTCCACCACTGCCTCGGCGCACCGCTGGCGAGACTCGAAGCAGCGGTCGCGCTGAGCCGGGTTCTAACCCGGTTCCCAGACCTGCGGCTCGCCGTGCCCGAACACGAGATCCAGTGGGTCCCCAGCGGCATGATGCGCGGCCCGCTCCGGCTACCAGTGCGGTTCAAGGCCGAATAGGCGAACCTCCACCGCAACTCGCAGCGCGCCGAGAAGGGATGTTCACCGACGGAGTCTCGCCCTGCCTACGCATCCGGACTGCGGGCGTCTTCCCAGGTTTGGGGGACAACGACGTGGAGAGCGTTGCGCGCCACCGAGAAGCGTTGCGGGGTGCCGTCGACCAGTTCGCCATCGACGTTGATCGGCAGGTTCGGCTCGGTCGCCACGTCGACCCGCACGGTGCGGAAGGTCTCGACGTGTTCGCTGTCCAGCGCGCCGCGCTTGAGATCGCGCACGACGGAGATCAGATCGCGCAGAGTTCCCTGCCGCATCACCGAGATGTCCAATGTCGCGTCGTCGATACCGGAATCGTGCGCCGCGAGCTGCCCGCCGCCGAAGTAGCGGCCGTTGGCCACCGACAGCTGCAGCAAGCCGCGGTACTCCACGGGTTTGTGATCCCCGTCGGGGAAGGTCAGGCGCGCCGAGAACGGCCGGTGCCGCAGGAAGGCCCTGGCGGTCGCCACCGGGTAGGCCAGTGGTCCGATCCACTTCTTCAGCGTCGGCGACATCGCTTCGGCCACACCCGCGCCGATGCCAACCGATGCGCGGTTGACGTAGTAGTTGTTGCCGCACAGGCCCAGGTCGATGTCGACCAACCTGCCGTGCGCGATGGTGCGGCACGCCTCGTCGAGATCCGTGGGAACGTGCAGGGTGCGGGCGAAATCGTTGGCGGTGCCCAGCGGGAGCAGACCCAGCGGAACCTCGCGGTGCGCGAGCACGTCGACCACTGAACTGACGCTGCCGTCACCACCGCCGAGGACGATCAGATCGTGGCCCGCGTCCACTGCGGCCGCCACCGTCTCCGGCAGGCGGGACGGATCGTGCAGCGGAAAGGTCGAGCGCAGCGGTACGCCCAGATCCCGCAGCTTTTTCGCCGCCTGTGCGTATGCCTTGTTTCCCGTGCGGGCACGCACGTTCACCACCAAGGCGGCTCGCTCGACGGAACCGTGGATTGAAATGATCTCTCCTCGCAACCAGAGCTTGCCAGACCACCAGTGTAGTCGGGTGTCGTCGATGCGCCGTTCGCCGTGGAGCGTTTTCCCGTCGCGGAGCCAAGTCCCAGGTTGACTGGGGTGGAGTCCGGCCCCCAGCGGAGGAGGTAACCTGCGACCGGGTGAGACGCCAAGACCATCATCGTGAACGATGCGGAGGGGTGGACGCGACGTGGTCGACGGGCAGGATGACGAACGCAACCGCGTGTTGGACTCGGCACGAATAGACTCCACGGTGCCAGCCTCGGCCAGGATCTGGAACTACTGGATGGGCGGCAAGGACAACTACGCGGTGGACCGGCTCGCTGGCGATGCGTGGGCCGAGGTGAACCCGGAGATCGTGAACGAGGCGCGGCAATCGCGGCAGTTCCTGATCCGCGTTGTGCAGTACCTCGCAGGCGAAACTGGTATTCGCCAGTTCCTCGACATCGGCACCGGTCTACCGACGATGCAGAACACCCACGAGGTAGCCCAGGGGATCGCGCCGGAATCCCGGATCGTCTACGTGGACAACGACCCGATGGTTTTGGCCCACGCCCGCGCGCTGCTGACGAACACGACGCCAGGAGGTGTGACCACCTATCTCGACGCCGATGCGCGCAACCCGGAGCGGATCATTGCCGACGCGCACAACGTGCTGAACTTCAATGAACCAATCGCGGTGATGTTCATGGGGATTCTCGGGCACCTGGCGGACTACGACGAAGCGCGGTCGATCGTCTCCCGGGTCATGACCGCCGTCCCGTCGGGCAGCCACCTAGCGCTCTACGACGGGGTCAACACCGACGAGGCCAAGGTCGAAGCCGAGACCGCTTACGCGGACACCGGGGCCATCGCTTACCACAACCGCAGCCCAGAGCAGATCAGCCGCTTCTTCGAGGGCTTGGAACTGATCCCGCCGGGCCTCATCTCCATCTCCCAGTGGCGACCCGACGGAGAGACCGTCAAGCCGACCGGATCCTACGGCGCCGTAGCACGCAAGCCGTAAGCGATCACTACAGCGAGCCCAGCCACGAGACCAACGCGTCGTTCGTGACATGGCCGTGGGCGCATCTTCGATCAATTCTCCGTCGGTTACCGACTGTGGTCGGTATGTGGAGCGTTTTCCGGATGCGACCATTTGTCTGCCGAGGTACAACGAGTGCGTAGAGACCCGCACGGGGAAGGCGGCCTCCGAGCCCGCCTGCGCAGCTGCCCGTCCTGTCGCCAGGAGGTGGTGCTGTGAAAATCGTGTGCATCGGAGCCGGACCCGCGGGCCTGTACTTCGCCATCTCGGCGAAGCTGCGCGAACCCGGCCATGAGATCAGGGTCATCGAGCAGGATCCGCCCGGCGCCACCTACGGCTGGGGCGTCGGGTACGGGGAAGACCTGCTCGACACGCTGTTCCGCAACGACCCGGACAGCGCGCGTCGGATCCGTTCCGCGTCCGTGCTGTGGGAGGAGCAGGGCATCGCACTGCGCGGTGCGGATCAGGCGTACCTGGGCGGCTACGGATACGCCCTGAACAGGGCGTCGCTGCTGGAGATCCTCGCCGAGCGGGCGCAGGGCCTGGGCGTCGACGTCGAGTACCAGCGGTCGGTGGAGGACATCTCCGAGTTCCCCGAGGCCGACCTCGTGGTGGTCGCCGACGGCGCCAACAGCAAAATCCGGCAGAACTACGTCAAGGAGTTCGGCACCGAGGTTTCGCAGGGCGACAACCCCTACATCTGGCTGGGCACCGACCGCGTCTTCGACAATTTCACCTACGACTTCCAGGAGACTCGGGCCGGGTGGATCTGGTTCCACGCCTACCCGTCCAGCAACGGGATCAGCACCTTCGTCGTGGAATGCCAGGAAGATACCTGGCGGGGACTGGAGTTGGACCAACTCGATGACGAGGGGACCGTGCACCTGCTGGAGCGGATCTTCACACGCTCCCTCGACGGCGGTTCACTGATCAGCCGGTCGCGGGGCAGGCCCGCGTCGTGGCAGCGGTTCACGCAGGTCTACAACCAGACCTGGCTGCACGACAACGTGGTCCTGATCGGCGACGCCGCGCACACCACCCACTTCACCATCGGCTCCGGCACCATGCTGGCCATGCTCGACGCCATCATGCTCGCCCAGAAGCTGTTCGAGCACGGGGACGACTTGGCCGTGGCGCTCAAGGAGTTCGATGTGCAAGGCCACGCCGCGATAGGCCAGATGCAGGCTGCGGCGCGCACCAGCATGGCGTGGTTCGAGAACGTCGACCGCTACCTCGATCGCAACGTGCACGAGTTCTGCTACACCATGGGCACCCGCCACGGCGGGCAGCGGCCGTGGCAGTACCAGCACCACCTGATCAACCAGAACCTGGTGGCGCGCAAGGCGTTGCGCCTGCTGGCGACCGGGAGCCGGTGGTACCGATCCTGCCGCCGCGGTGAACCCTGGCGTTAGCCCGGATCTTTCGTCCGGTGGATGTGCTGCCCTGACCGGACAACCCGGTCAGGGCTTGCGGGCGATGGCGCCGTACATGGCGATGTCGGCGTCCGGGACGTTCAGGGCGGTGCCGTTGTCCGGGCGCCACTTGTGCATCTGGACGATTCCGGGTTCGACCAGTTCGAGGCCGTCGAAGAACTGGGCGGTCTCGGCGTGGGAACGCCAGCGCAGGGTCTCGCCGTGCTCGTGGTAGGTCCGGCGGACCTCCGCCAGTACCTCCGGGGCGAAGTGGTCGGTGGCGACTGTGGCGGTCACGTAGCTGCCGGAGGGCAGCACGTCGATGATCCGCCGTACCACGTCCAGCGCTTCGTCGTCGTCCTCGATGAAGTGCACGACCGCGATGAGCATCAGCCCGATCGGCCGGTTCGCGTCCAGGGTTTCGCGGAACTCCTGGGAGGCCAGGATGGTGTCGGGGTCCCGCAGGTCGGCTGCCACGTAGGCGGTGCGGCCCTGTTCGGTGCTGGACATCAGCTCGCGGGCGTGCGTGAGCACGATGGGGTCGTTGTCGGTGTAGACGACGCGGGCCTCCGGCCGCACCTCCTGCACGACCTCGTGCAGGTTCGGCGAGGTGGGAATGCCGCTACCGATGTCCAGGAACTGGTCGATGCCGCACTCGGTGGCCAGGTAGCGGCTGGCGCGGTGCATGAACTCGCGGTTGGCGCGCATGTGCACTGGCAGCGCGGGCCAGATCTGCTTGGTGGCCTCCGCGGCGGCCCGGTCGGCGGCGTAGTTGTCCTTGCCGCCGAGGATGTAGTCGTAGATCCGCGCGCCGTGCGCCCGGTCGGTCTGCAGGTCGACGCTGGTGCGCGGAGTCCCGTCGCTCATCGTGCTCCTCCCGGTCGCAGCACCGCTATGCTTTCAGAGATCAACACGGTCCGTCCACGGATTCCGGTTCTTCGTGTTCTGGTGCGGATCGGTTGTCGATCGTCCACTGTGGTTGGTGGGAGGGTCCCGCGCCGCAGGCTGGTCGCATGCTTCGCCGGTTGAAGTTGCTGCCCCGAGTCGATCGGGACTTGCTGCACGAGCTGCTCACGCGCTACCAGAACAGCTGAGGTCAGTGCCGTTCGGCCCGTTG
This sequence comes from Saccharopolyspora soli, assembly GCF_022678645.1. Taxonomy (GTDB): domain Bacteria; phylum Actinomycetota; class Actinomycetes; order Mycobacteriales; family Pseudonocardiaceae; genus Saccharopolyspora; species Saccharopolyspora soli. Next base: position 21,589 of record NZ_JALBWV010000056.1, read on the forward strand.
CAGCGCGGAAACATGCGGCACTGACACCTCGATCGTGCGCCCACCTCCGCAACTCTCGAACAACGGTATGTTGCCCGCTTCGGTGCTCGGAACCTCTTCGGGTCGACGACGTGGCCCGCTGCGACGATGGCAGCGTGAGCGTGACTCGCGAGGGAGAGAGTGTGGACAGGCAGAATTCATCTCGTGCTGCAAGGGATCGCGCGGTGGGCCGGTCCCGGACGAGACATGCCGCTGGGGGTTTCATCCGGCAGGTGCGGCTGGACCCGGCCTCTGCTACCGGTCGCTACCCGTTCACCCTTCCGGCGGTGCGGGCCCTCGGGAGAACCAAGGGCCTCGCGCTGGACGCGGGCGTGACGTTCCTGGTCGGGGAAAACGGCACCGGCAAGTCCACCCTGGTGGAGGCGCTGGCGGTGGCCTGCGGATTCAACGCCGAAGGCGGCAGCCAGCACTTCCAGTTCGCCACCCGCGCCACCGAATCCTCCCTGGGCGACTACCTGATCCTGACCTGGTCCGGTCGCAAGCCACGCACCGGGTTCTTCCTCCGCGCCGAGTCCTACTACAACGTCGCCACCGAAATCGAACGCCTGGACCGCGACCCGTACTCACCACCGCTGCTACCCGCCTACGGCGGCACCTCGCCCCACGAACGCTCCCACGGCGAATCCTTCCTCGACCTGGTCACGCACCGCTTCGGGCCCAACGGGCTGTACCTGCTGGACGAACCCGAAGCAGCCCTGTCCGTGCGCGGCTGCCTGGGCGTGCTGGCACGGCTGGCCGAACTCGCCCGGCGCGGCAGCCAAATCGTCGTGGCCACGCATTCGCCGATCCTGCTCGCACTGCCCGGTGCCACGATCTACGAAATCGATGAGGACGGCGACATCGCCCGCGTGGACTACGACGACGCACTGCCCGTCCGGCTCACCCGAGACTTCCTGGCCGCCCCGGACCGGTTCCTCCGCCATCTCCTCGACGACGAGTGAACGCGGCGCCTCCCCGGTCACCGAGGAGAGGTGGGCCCACGATCCGCTCAAGGTACTCGCGCCACTCCGCCGAGCATCAGCCGTTCGATCAACGTCGGCGGCGTGACCTCCGGACCCGGCGGCCACCACTGGTCAAGCTCGACGAGTCCGGGAGACAGCAGCGGCAGGCCGCAGAACATCGCCTCGATCTCGCCTCGGGAGCGGTAGCGTCCGGTGCCCATCGAACTCGTGCGCCACGCGTTCTCCAGCGAACGCGCCAATTCGTGCCCCTCGGGCAGTTCATCGTCGGGATCCCACCAGTGGCACAACACCACGTACGAACCCGGCGGCAGGACTTCAACGTACTGGCGCATGATCCTGACCGGATCCTGATCGTCATCCACGTGGTGCAGCGTCGCGGACTGGACGAGCGTGATCGGCCTGTCGAAGTCGATGTGCTGTTGGACAGCCGGGTCCTGGAGGACGACCTGGGGATGGACGAGGTCCTGCTGGACGAAGTGGGTGTACACGTTGTCCTCCAACAACGCCCGGCCGAACGCGGCCACCGACGGGTCGTTGTCGACGTACACCACCATCGCTTCCGGATTGCTCCGCTGCGCGATCTGATGCGTGTTCTCGTGCGGCGCGGACCTCGGCAGGCCGGAACCGATGTCGATGATCTGGTTGATGCCAGCGCGCGAGACCAGGTAGCCGATAGCGCGGTCGAGCCACCTGCGGATCATCACCGCGACTAGCGGCCCGTCGGGCGCGATCTGCCGAACCTGTTCGTACACCACACGATCGACGGCGAAGCCGTCCTTGCCCTCCTCGAAGAACATGTCGTAAACGCGCGCGATGGAGGCGCGGCCGAGGTCGATTTCCGGTGCGCTGGTGGGATCGTTCTTGCGCCGGAACAGCTCTGGCTGGTCGCCGGTGGTGGGTTCGTTCATGAACCGCATGGTAGGACGTCGCCGCAGCACCACGGCGGCGCGACCAAGGGCATGATCATCGCCCGATCTTCGCGACACGGCGATCATCCCAGGTCACCTGCGCGGCGCCGTTGCGGAACCCGGCCCGTTCGTTCGAGCGGGATGTTGACGCTTGATCGACGCGGTTATAACGTTCGGCGCCGACAATTGAAACAAAATAGAAACTTTCTGGATCGGTGTTGTTCGCGGAGACGACAGAACTCCGCCAGCAGCCGGACCAAGAGAGGACGACTTGGTCCCGTGTCCTCCTCCACCGCATTGACCCTGCCTGGAGCGGCGGTGAAACGCCGTGTGCCACAACGAAACGAGTGACGCCTGACAGGCGCGATCACGAAGGAGCTGTGGTGGACGAACTAGCGATCAGCCGACGTCATGCGCTGGGTGTGTTCGGTGCGGCGACCGGAGCTCTGGCGGTCGGCGCGGCTACAAGCAGACCGGCATAACTGTCCACAGCGGACATGTCGGCCTGGGCACCATCGACTGGTCTCCGGAGGAACCGAACACTTTCCTCTGGCAGATTGGGAAAGCCGACCGCACGAGCGGCGAGTACGCGCTGGCGACCGGCTCACCCGCGCGGCCGGGCCCGCGCGCTTACGAGAAACCTGCTGGTGTCCCAGGGGATCTGACGTTCGTCGTCGGTTCGGACTGGGAGCCGACGGACTGGTACTACGCGCAGACCAACAGCGGTACGTGGACGATCATCGTCGGAAACGTCCCACTGGGCGCGGCCGACCGCATCAACGTCAGCTTCACCGCGAACGGCGGACGGGCCCACGGAACCGCGATCGGAGTCGCCCGAGGATAATGGCAGTTTTCGTCCTGTCCGGCCTCACCTTCGTCGGGGACGCGGTTCGGACGCGCCGCAACGGATATCGGTGGACCGAAGATCCGTGACGAGCAGAAGGCCACGGAGGCGCGGCTGGTCGGTTCTGTTCTGGCGATTTGACGTTTACGAACTAGTTTCGTATAACGAAAATATGGCGACATCATCGGGGAATTCGGACGAGACCCGGCGCTCCGGCGCTTCGCCCAAGCCCCGGCGCGAGGTGGTGGGCGGGCTTGCGAAGGGGCTCGCGATCATCGAGGCGTTCGACGCGCACCGGCCGCAACTCACGGTCAGCAGCGCCGCCGCGATCACCGGCACGACACCGGCCGCAGCTCGCCGTTGTCTGCTGACGCTTGAAGAGCTCGGCTACGTCACCCATGACGGCAAGTACTTCCGGCCGACTCCGCGCATGATGCGTCTGAGTGCGTCCTACGCGCGTACCGCGTCCTTGCCGCTACTCGCCCAGCCGTGTCTTTCGGCGGTGCGCGACGAGCTCGACGAGTCCGCGTCCCTCGCCGTCCTGGACGACGGGTACGCGTTGTTCATCGAGCGGGCGGAGGCCACCCGGCTCGCCTCGGCGGGAGTGCGGGTGGGGACGCGGCTTCCCGCGTATGCCTCCTCCACCGGGCGCGTGCTGTTGGCCGCGTTGCCCGACGAGGAATTCGAGGCGTATCTGGACGGATTGCGGCCGCAACGCCTGACGCCGAACAGCCCGGCGACCATCTCCGAGGTCCGCCAGCGGGTCCGGCGGACCCGCGAAGACGGGATGGCCTTCACCGAGGAGGAATTGGAGGCGGGGGTGCTCACGGTGGCGGTTCCGGTCCGGGACAGCCTCGGCCGGATCCACGCCGCGATGAGCGTCAGCACCTCCACCGCCCGCGCTTCGCTCGACATGCTGCGCGAGAAGTTCCTGCCCGTGGTCCGGCGGGAGGCCGCGCGGCTCGGCAACACGCTCTGAGCTGAGAACTCGTCCTGCGGGGCGGCTTTGCGGTCGCGCCCGACGCCGGTGCGCGGCGTAGCGACTTCCGCCGTCCGGTTTGGCCGGGGCGATGCGCGTTCGGGGGCGTCCAGCGCGAGATCCGTTGTGTCACAAGCATTGACAGTCGATGTTGGCCCCATTAACTTTCACGCCACCAAATAACGAAAAGTTTTCGCTTAGCGAAAATCGAAGGGGTTGGGTATGGGTTCGCCCGGACTTCGGGTGGCGATCGTGGGTGGCGGGATCGGCGGCATGGCCACCGCGAACGCCCTCGTGCGGCACGGCATCGAGGTGGCGGTCTACGAACAGGCTCCGGAACTAGGGGAGATCGGCGCCGGGGTGTTGATGACGCCCAACAGCGTCCGCCTGCTGGAGCGGATCGGCATGGGACCGGCACTGGCCGCCGTTGGTGCGCGCATCGGGGACGGGTCGCAGTACTACCGCAAGGACGGCACGCTGGTCGCGCCCATCCTGACGACCGATTCCCAGGGTTGGAACGGCATGTACGGCATGCACCGCGCCGACCTGCTCACGATCCTGGCGGACGGGCTGCCCAACGGGGTCATCCACACCAACCACCAGTGCGTGGGCTTCGACCAGGACGAAGCAGCCGCGCACCTCCAGTTCGACAACGGCGCGTCCGCGACCGCCGATGTCGTCATCGCCGCGGACGGCATCCACTCCGCCCTCCAGCGGTACGTGGTGGCGCCTTCGCGTCCGGTGCACTCCGGTTCGGTTGCCTACCGCGGCCTGATCCCGGCCGAACGACTGCCGTGGTGGCGTCGCGGCGTGTCACAGCTCTGGATGGGCGAGGGCAAGCACTTCCTGGTGTACCCGGTGCGCTCCGGCGAACTGATCAACTACGTGGGCTTCGTGCCGAGCGATGAGCGGACCACGGAATCCTGGTCCGCTCCGGGCGACCCGGTTGCCTTGGCGGCGGCGTTCGCGGGCTGGGACTCGCCCATCGAGCGGCTGCTGACGCAGGTCGACACCACCTTCTGGTGGGGGCTGTACGACCGGGAACCGCTGAGCACGTGGACCAACGGCAGGCTCACCCTCCTCGGCGATGCCGCGCACCCGATGCTGCCCCATGTCGGACAGGGCGCGAATCAGGCCATTGAGGACGCTGTCGCACTCGCCACCCTGCTGGCCACCCGCGACGGGAACACCGCACGCGAGGCATTGCAGGCGTACGAGTCGCTCCGGCGGCCGCGAGTCGCCGAAGTGCAGCGCGGAGCGCGCGCGAACGGACAGCGGTACGACTCCGCGTACGACGACCTGAACGAGCGCGACGCCGAGATCGCCGCTTCCGTCACCTTCCGTTCCTGGCTCTACGACTACGACGTCGAGGCCGACGCTGGCGAACTCGCGGGGACGTAGCCGACCGCAGCGCATCCAGACCGCCAGACCCGTTGATCGGAGGACGCATGGGAGAAGCGCTCGTCGAGAGCCTTGCGCAGGTGTTCCAGCCATCGACGCTCCTGCTGATGCTGGTCGGTGTCGCGGTGGGCTTCCTGGTCGGGATCCTGCCGGGCCTGGGCGGCGCCGTGACGTTGGCCCTGATGCTGCCGTTCACCTTCGGCATGGAGCCGGTCCAGGCGTTCGCGTTCCTGCTCGGGATGCTGGCGGTCACCTCCACCGCGGGGGACATCAGCTCCGTCCTGTTCGGCATTCCTGGGGAGGCGACCTCGGCGGCCACCGTGCTGGACGGGCACCCGCTCACCAAACGCGGGGAGGCCGGTCGCGCGCTGGGAGCGGTGCTGTCCGCGTCGGCGATCGGCTCGGCGATCGGCGCGGTGGTGCTGGTAGCGGCCATCCCGATCATGCGGCCGTTGGTGCTTTCGTTCGGCCCCGCCGAGTTCTTCGCGCTCACCGTGCTCGGACTGACGTTCGTGGTGGCGTTGTCCGGCGGGAACATGCTCAAGGGCTTCATCATGGCGACGTTCGGCGTACTGGTCGCGATGGTCGGGATCGACCCGCAGGAGGGCGTCCCGCGCTACGCCTTCGGGGAGCTCTACCTCTGGGGCGGAATCGGGCTGGTCCCGTTGGTCGTGGGGCTGTTCGGCGGCGCCGAGGTACTGCAATTGATGTTGACCAAGCGCGGCATCGCCCAGCCCGCGGACGATTCGGCGACGCGGAACCTCGCTGGCATCGGGCAGGGGATCCGGGACACCTTGGCGCACTGGTGGCTGGTCGTCCGGTCGAGCGCGATCGGTGTCGGTGTCGGCATCGTGCCCGGTGTTGGTGGCTCGGTGGCGCAGTTCCTGGCCTACGGCCACGCCCAGCAGACCTCCAAGCACCCGGAGGAGTTCGGCAAGGGGGCGATCGAAGGCGTCATCGCGGCGGGGTCCAACAACAACGCCAAGGACAGCGGCAGCCTCATCCCCACGGTCGCGTTCGGCATCCCCGGCGGCGCGGCGACCGCGGTGCTGCTCAGCGCCTTCCTCATCGTCGGGCTCGACCCCGGTCCGGAGATGCTGACCGGCGACCTCCCGGTGACCCTTTCGATGGCGTGGGTGACCATCCTCGCCAACTTCGTGGCGGTCGCGGTGGGCTTCCTGCTGATCCGGCCGCTGGCCAGGCTCACCCGGATCCGCGGCACGTTCCTCGTTCCGGTCCTGCTGGCCCTGCTCACGATCGGCGCCTACACGGCGAGCAACAACTTCGCCGATGTGCTGGTGATGCTCGCGGCGGCGGTGATCGGAGTGCTGTGCGTCCGGTGGAACTGGCCTCGCGTCCCGTTCCTCCTCGCCGTGGTGCTGGGAGCCATCGCCGAGCGGTACCTCTTCCTGTCCTACTCGCTCTACGGACTCGATTGGCTGACGAAGCCAGCGGTCCTGGTCATCGGCGCGATCATCGTGCTCACCGTGGCGCGCCCGCTGTTGTGGCCCCGGCTGCGGAGGAACCGCTCCGCCGCCGACACCCGCGCGAAGATGGGAGCCCGGTGATGACGAGCTTGTCCAAATCGGACGGTGCGCGCGGACCGGACCTCTGGATCACCGGCGTGCTGCTGGTGGTCTTCGTGGTCGCCTTCCTGCTCGCCCGGCAGTGGGGATTCCGCGCTTCGTTCGTCCCCACGTTGGTATCCGGGCTCGGCGTGGTGCTCGGTGCGTTGAACCTGGTACTGCTCGTCGCGCGGCGCGGCGCGGTCCAGGCCCCGGAACCGGACCCCGAGCCGGAGCCGGATCGCCAGCACGAGGCCGACTACATCTTCGCGACGACCGGGGCCGCCGCTTGGCGCGGAAGCCTGGGCTGGCTCGCCGCCTTCTTCGTCGGGCTTTTCGTGCTCGGTCTCATCCCGACCGCGGTGATGTTCGCCCTCACGTACCTGAAGGCAGGCGCGCGGGTCTCCTGGCTTCCGGCGCTCGGCTACGCGGCTGGCCTCGGACTGTCGCTGTGGCTGGTGTTCGTCGAACTGCTCGCGATCCCGATACCGGAAGGGCTGTTCTCCTGATGTCCACGGCGGTCAACGGCGACGGCAGGCGATCAGTGCGAAGGAGCCACACATGAGCGCGTTGGGCGGTCCGCGGACCGGGCACCGGTTCTGGAAGCTCGTCGCCGGGGTGAGCGTGCTCGGCATGGTCGCGGGCTGCGGCGGCGGGAAGCCGGTGTCCCCGGCCGAGTTCTACGCGTCGGAGACCCTGGAGTTCGTCGTGCCCTACGAGCCGGGTGGCGGCTACGACCTGTACGCCCGCGACGTCGCCCCGTACCTCGCCAAGTGCGCGGGCACCGAGGTGACCGTGATCAACGAGCCGGGGGCCGGTGGCCTGCTCGCGACGTCGCAGACCGCGGTTGCCGAGCCGGACGGGCTGCGGATCCAGATCCTCAACACCGTCGGCGCGGTGAGCGCCGAGGTGGGACAGGTGGAGGGCCTGAACTTCCGGCTTTCCGAGTTCTCCTGGCTGACCAGGATGTCCGACGAGCCGAACGTGGTGGTGGTCGCCGCGGACAGCGAGTACCGGAATTTCGAGGACTTCCTGCGCGCCGACGAGCCGGTCAAGTTCGTGTCGACGGGTCCGGGGGCGAACGACCACATCAATCCGCCGCTGCTGTCCAGGATCTACGACTTCCCGGCCCGCGTCATCACCGGTTTCTCCGGTTCCGGCGAGGCGAGGGCGGCGATTCTGCGCGGCGACGCGGACGCCGACGTCCTACCGCTGAACACCGCGCTGAGCGCGATCCGGACCGGCCAGATGCGCCCGGTCCTCGTCATCGGGCGGAGCACCGACAAGGCCGTGGCCGAGGTACCGACGACGGCCGACTTCCCTCCGGCGACGCCGGAGGGGAAGCGGCTGCTGGACTCCCTGGTCGGCCTGGTGGAAACCAGCCGGACCGTGGCGGCGCCACCGCACCTGGACCCGGCGCGACTGGCATACCTGCGCGAGGCGTTCAGATGCGCGTTGTCCAACCCGGAATTGCAGTCCCGGTCGAAGCAGCAGCGGCGGCCGGTCAGCTACCTGCCGGGAGAGGACACGGCCGCGCTCGTGAACTCCGTGCTGCACGCCGACCCCGCCTTCCAGCAGGTGCTCCAGTCGATCTCCTGAGCAACGTGGCGTCGATCCCCTTGAGTGGAAAGGAATCCAACCCATGTCAGACCAACGCCTGTCGCTGGCAATCGCCGACTACGACCGGGTGGCCGCACTCGCCGATGGTCGGGTCGCGGTCCCCGGAGCCGAGCTCGACGTGCGGACGCTGGCGCCGTCGGAGACCTTCTACCGGATGCTGAACGAGGATGCGTTCGACGTCAGCGAGATGTCCTTGTCCAGCTACCTCATAGCCCGGCAGCAGGGCCGGGCCTGGACGGCGATCCCGGTCTTCCCCAACCGCAACGCGTTCCACCTCGGGCTCTACGTCAGCGAACGGTCCGGCATCCGGCGGCCGGAGGAGCTGCGGGGGCGGCGGGTCGGTCTCACCGAATACCAGGTGACGGCCGCGGTGTGGACCAGGGGAGTGCTCGCGCACGATTTCGGTGTGGACCCCACGGCGGTCGAGTGGTACGTGGAACGCACGCCCGAACTCAGCCACGGCGGCGAGACCGGTTTCCGGCCCGCCCCCGGTGTCCAGGTGCATCCGATGCCGTCGGGCCAGACGCTGGAGTCGATGCTCGTCGCGGGGGAACTCGACGCCGTGCTGCCCAGCCCGTATCCGGGGATGGCGTCCCGGCTGAACCGCACCAGCGAGCACGACCTGAAGCGGATTCCGGGCGTTCGGCGGCTGTTCGCCGACCCCTGGGCGGAGGCGGCGCGCGTTTACCGGGAGCACGGGTTCCTGCACTGCAACCACACCGTCGTGGTGCAGAACCGCCACTTGGAGCGGGACCCGGACCTGGCCTTGAACCTCTTCCGGGCGTTCGTCGAGGCCAAGCAGTTGGCGTACGACGACCTGCGGCGGCTGGAACGCTCCAGTCTGCTGCTCGGCGGGCCCCGGCTGGACGATCAGCAGGAGGTCTTCGGGGACGATCCGTTCCCGTACGGATTCGCCGGGTCGGCCAAGGCATTGCGGACGCTCGTCGGTTACTCCCACGAACAGGGCTTGATCAGCGCGAAGCCGGAGGTGGAAGACCTGTTCGCGACGAGCACGCTGGACACCTGAGCGGCGCGCCCTCCGGTGGTCGATTGAACCGGCGGCTACCACCTCCGTCGATCACCGGGGCCGAGCCCTCGCCCGAAGCACTGTCCACCCAGGACCCTCAACTCGACCGGCAACGCCCGCTCGGGCGCCCGAACCGGCCCCGGATCACGATGCCTTCTCCGAACTTGTTGATTGATCTTGTTCGGGTCGGCGTTCATCCGGCGCTGGAGCTGTCGTGTGGTCGAGGCTGCCCGCGTATCCGTGCACCGGTGTGGGCTGGTGTTCCTCTGGATGGCCGAACTTGAGCAGTTGGCCATGATGGACGGAGCAGTCTGGTGGCACGAAGGAGCGCGACATGCTGAGCTCGATCTCCCTCCTCGCGGCTGACACGATCGATGAGAGCCGCGAGCCGTGGACCGGTCACGACACCCAAACCCTCGTTGTGGCGGCAGTCGGGATCGCCATCGTGGTGCTGCTGATCGTCGTGGCGAAGATGCACGGCTTCCTGGCGCTGACCATCGGATCCCTCTTCGTCGGGATCGGGTCCGGCATCGGGTTGGGCGAGGTCGCGGGCTCGTTCGAAAATGGCGTCGGCGACGTGCTCGGCAGCGTCGGCGTACTGATCGTGCTCGGTGCGATGCTCGGCAAGTTGCTCGCCGACTCGGGCGGGGCCGACGAGATCGTGGACAAGATCCTGACCGGCGGACGCCGCGGGTTGCCGTGGCGAATGGCGCTGATCGCCTTCATCATCGGCATCCCGATGTTCTTCGAGATCGGCCTCGTGCTGCTGATTCCCGTCATCATTCTGACGATCCGCCGATCCGAGCTGCCCGCGATGTACCTGGCGATCCCGGCCCTCGCGGGGCTCTCCGTCCTGCACGGCTTCGTTCCCCCGCATCCCGGGCCGCTGGTGGCGATCGCGAACATGCACGCCAACGTCGGTATCACCCTCGCCATCGGCCTGATCATCGCGGTACCCACCGTGATCATCGCCGGGCCGCTGTACGCGGTCGTGGCGGCGCGCCTGGTGCCCATCGGTGCCCTCGGCGCGGGCGGAAACCTCATCGGGCCCGGGTCGAGCGCAGGCTCTCCGGGCGGTGGCGAGGACGGCGAGGCACCTGGAGCAGCGCCGGACGAGCGGAAGCGCACCCGCCGCCCGAGCTTCACCTGGACGATCATCACGGTGCTGACCCCGGTGGTGCTGATGCTGGTCCGCGCCGCGGCCGAGGTGTGGATGAGCAAATCCGCGTGGATCTACCCGTTCCTGCAGTTCATCGGGGAACCGATCGTGGCGCTGCTGCTCGCCGTGCTGCTGGCGATGGTGACCTTCGGCACCGGTGTCGGATTCACGCCGCTCACCCTGACGACGAAGCTCGGTGAGAGCCTGATGCCGATCGTCGGCGCCACGATGATCGTCGGGGCCGGTGGTGGCTTCAAGCAGGTGCTCGTGGACGGAGGCGCTGGCATCGCGATCGGGAAGGTCGCTGTGGCGTTGAGCCTGTCCGCGCTGGTACTGGGCTGGCTGGTGGCTGTGCTGGTGCGGCTGGCGACCGGGTCGGCCACGGTTGCGACAGTTACCGCGTCGGGCATCGTGGCCCCGTTCGCCGCCGGTCTGTCGCCGACGCAGCTGGCCCTGGTGGTGCTGGCCATCGGCGCGGGCTCGCTGTTCTTCTCGCACGTCAACGATGCTGGCTTCTGGCTGGTCAAGGAGTACTTCGGGATGACCATCGGCCAAACCATCAAGTCTTGGTCGGTGATGGAGACGATCATCTCCGTGATCGGCCTCGCCCTGACGCTGCTGCTGTCGACGTTCCTCTAGCGCGATCTTGGCGGGTCTCGATCACCGCAGGTGCTGGGTTCCGACCGCCGCCTGCGCGACGCGAGGCGGGGTTGCTCATCCGTCGTTCGACCGCCAGGCAACGCCGACCTGACATTTTACATATCAACTCCGCTACGGCTGTGCTGTCGACACTAGCTAGGTCTGGACACGGCTCGTCCTCGATGTTTGACTGTCTGAACCCCAAAGAGTGTCGACAGTAGAACGCCGCCGACCACTGTTCGGCTGGCGATCCACCATGAGGCTCGACAGGATGGAGCTCAACGTTGAGGTCTGCAGTGGGGTCCCGAGGCCGCGGGCATCGCGCGCTCGCCGCCGACGACGGGACAGAATCTGTGAGGGAATCGGCGACCGACCGGCCGGTGAAACTGGCGGTGCGCGACGTGTGCATCGGCTACCGGCAACGGCGCACCGGCTCGTTCTTCGCGGCGGTGCAGGATCTGAGTTTCGACATCGACGACAACGAGTTCATCGCGATCGTCGGCCCGAGCGGCTGTGGGAAGACGACGTTCCTGTCGGCTGTCGCTGGCCTGCTGCCGATCGAGACCGGCAGTCTCGAGCTGAACGGCAGGCCGATCACTGGTCCAGCGCCCGACCGTTCGCTGGTCTTCCAGCAGGCGTCGCTGTTCCCGTGGCGCACCGTCACCGCCAACATCGCCTACGGGCTTGAGGCCCAGCACCGGCTCGACGAGCAGGGCAAGAAGCGGGTGGCGGATCTGGTCCGACTGGTCGGCCTGGACGGCAAGGAGGACAAGTACCCCCGCGAGCTCTCCGGCGGGATGAGCCAGCGGGTGAACCTGGCCCGAGCGCTGGCGACCGACCCGGACCTGCTGCTGTTGGACGAGCCGTTCGCCGCGCTCGACGCGCAGACCCGCGAGGTCATGCAGGAGGAGCTGACCCGCATCTGGCAGGCCGACGACGCGGGTGGCGGCAAGACCGCCCTGTTCATCACGCACGACGTGCCGGAGGCGGTCTTCCTGGCCGACCGGGTCCTGGTCTTCTCGGCGTCCCCCGGCAGCCTGGTCGAGTCGGTCGCGATCGACCTGCCGAGGCCGAGGAACCGAGAGGTGAAGCGGTCACCCGAGTTCGCCGACCTGGCCGATCGCCTGCTAGACCTCGTGATGCGGCAGTCCGGCCTGCGGCAGGAGGAGGCGTCATGAGCAGCCTTGTGCCAACCTCGATCCTCCCCAACCGCACCCCAGGGGACCGTGACGCAAGCCAGCCACAAGAAACCACGCAACGGGAGATTCGGCTGGACGCAACCACCACCGCAAATCGCGGAGAGGCGGAACTGGGAGAGGCGGAACTGGAGGCGGACCAGCCATGACCGACGTCCAAGCCACCCGCCCGGTCGCGCGTCCCATCACCGAGCTCGACCGCCGACCGACGTTCGTCGTCCGCAACCGGAGTCTCCTGCTCGGCCTGCTCGGCGGTCTCATCGTGCTGATCGTCTGGCAGGCGCTGGTCTGGTCCGGCCTCGTCGATCCGCGCTTCAGCAGCTCGCCGATCGGCGCCGTCGAGAGCCTGGGTTACCTCGCCCAGAACGGCAGCCTGTGGGAGCCGACCCTGTCCACCCTGCAGTCGGTCGTGCTCGGCATCGCCATCTCGATCGGCATAGGCGTGCCGCTCGGGTTGGTCATCGGCCGCAGCGCGGTCCTGCACGGCCTCGTCGAGCCGCTCATCAGCATCATGTACTCGGTGCCGTTCGTGGTCTTCCTGCCGATCATCATCTTCTGGTTCGGCATCGAGGACTCCGCGCGGCTGGTGATCGTCGTGTGGGCCGCGGTGTTCCCGCTCCTGATCAACGTCGTCGCTGGCGCGCGCAATCTCGACAGCAACTACCTGCAGGTGTCGCGGGTGTTCTGCTCCTCGCGGCTGAAGACGTTGTGGTCGGTGTCGCTGCCCGGCACGATGCCCTACATCCTGGCTGGTTTCCGCCAGGCGGTCGCCCGCTCGCTGGTCGGCGCGATCGTGGCGGAGCTGTTCATGGGGACCGAGGGGCTCGGCTACGTGGTGCAGACGGAGACGTCGAACTTCCAGATGGACCACGCGATGGCGGCCATCGGCGTGATCGGGGTGATCGCGGTCCTGCTGACCCGAGGGGTCGCCTGGCTGGAGAGCAGGCTGACGTTCTGGTCGGGGAGCGTGGAGTGAACGGAGGGTAATCACTATCCTTGATCTCTGACACATCACATGTTACGTTTCGCCATGTGATGGAAGGTCCTGGTGAGCCGCTGTCCGTGAAGGCGTTCGCGGTGAAACATATTCGCGCTCTGATCTACTCCGGCGAGTTCGACGAGGACGGCAAGCTGTCGATCGCCGCGTTGTCGGAGCAGTTGGGCGTCAGCCGCACGCCCGTTCGCGACGCGCTGTGGCAACTCGCGGGCGAGGGGCTGGTCACGGTCAGCCCTCGGGTCGGCGCGTTCGTCCGGCGGTTGACCCCGGCTGAGGCCAAGGACATCTACCGGATCAAGGTGGCGATCGAACCGCTGATGGCCGGGTGGGCCGCAGAGCGCGCCGACGCCGGGCGTCGGGCGGCGCACCGGGAAAAGGTGCAGGACCTCGTGGAGATCGCCGAGAGCAACGACGTCGAGAAGTACATCGCCTGCCTTGAGGAGCGCCGCGCCAACCTGCTCGACATGGCCGACTCGCCGCCGCTGTCCGAGATCCTCTCGGCCATCGACGGCCGGGTCCGGCTGCTGCGGTTCCGCAACCTCAGCCAGCCGAGCCAGCTCGGCGTCTCGGCCACCCAGCACGTGGCGGTCGCCGACGCCGTCGCCGCTGGCGACGCCGATGCCGCGACCGAGGCCATGCGCGTGCACATGCTCGACGCGCAGCGCCGGGTGATGCGACTGACCGAGCGCTCGAACAGTGCGGGCGACTACTGGCTCTCCTCGGGAACCACCGGCTCGTGAGTGGCGACGAGCGGCTGGTCGGTCGGGGTATCGACCGCACTGACATCGGGCCCTTGCTGGATGGCAGCGCCGCGTTCGTCGCCGACCTCGCACCGGCGGGGACACTGCACGCCGCCTTCGTGCGCAGCGGGCTGCCGTCGGCCAGGATCGCCGGTGTCGACACGACCGCCGCGCGGTCCGCGCCGGGTGTCGTGCGCGTGCTCACCGGCGCGGACCTCGCCCGGCACGTCGCGCCGCTGCGACCGCCGACCAACAGCCGTGCGCCGGAGCGGTTCACCCAGTTCTACGACGTACGCTCGTTTCCCCGGCAGATTCCGTGCTTGGCGGTGGACGAGGTGCGCTACGTCGGCGAGGCAGTCGCCGTGGTCGTCGCCACCGACCGCTACCTCGCTGAGGACGCGGCGGCACTGGTCGAGGTCGACTACGAGCCGCGCGAGGCGGTGACTGACGTGGTCGCCGCGCTCGAATCGGATGCGCCGGTCGTGCACGCCGACCTCGACAGCAATCTCGCCGTCTCGCTCACGCTGGCCAAGGGGGAGCTGCCCGCTGGCGACGACGTGGTCGTCGTGGCGGGGGAGTACCGGATCGCCCGCCAAGCCGGATTGTCGATCGAGTGCCGCGGCGTGCTCGCCAAGCCCGAGAACGGTCGGCTCTCGGTGTGGTCCTCCACCCAGGTGCCGTTCATCCTCCGCCAACTGCTCTGCGCGGCGACCGGGTGGAGTCCGGACGAGGTCCGCGTGCGCGCTCCCGAGGTCGGCGGCGGGTTCGGGCCGAAGGCATCGGTCTACGCCGAGGAGGTGGTCATCCCGTGGCTCGCGCGGGAGCTGGACCGGCCCGTGGCGTGGATCGAGGACCGCTACGAGAACCTGACGGTCGCGACCCAGGCCCGCGACAACCTCCACCGCACCCGGCTGACCGTCGACCGCGGCGGCCGGATCCTGTCGTGGGAGGACGACTTCCTCGTCGACCTCGGCGTGCACAACTTCTGGATGGTCGGCGTCGTGGCGAACACCGCGGTGCACCTGCTCGGCGCGTACCGGATCCCCGCCGTCCGGATCACCGGGCGCGGCGTGTTCAGCAACAAGACGCCAACCGCGCAGTACCGGGGCGCCGGGCGGCCGGAGGCGTCCTTCGCCCTCGAACGCAGCCTCGACGCGGCGGCCCGACGGCTGGGCATCACACCGGCGAAGCTGCGCCAGCAGAACCTCCTCGGGCCCGACGACCTCCCGCACTCGCAGGGCGTGCCGTACCGCGACGGCGTGGACATCGTCTACGACGGCGAGGACTACGCACGGGTGCTCACCGCGGCGATGGATCTGGTTGGTGAGGACGACATCGCGGAGCTGATGCGATCGGCGGCGGCGCACGAACGGGTCGGGTTCGGCATCGGCGTCTACATGGAGGCGACGGCCCGCGGCCCGGCCGAGCCGGAGACCGCGCGGGTGCGGCTGCGCGACGACGGCACGCTTGAGGTGGCCACCGGCACCGGCCCGTCGGGGCAGGCCCACCGCACCGTGTTCGCCCAGGTCGCTGCGGATGCCGCCCAGGTCGGCATGGACGGCGTCGAGGTGATCACCGCGGACACCGACCGGGTGCCGCAGGGACTCGGCAGCTTCGCCAGCCGCAGCGCCGTCGTCGCCGGGTCCGCGGTCCGCCTTGCGGTGGCGCAGGCCGTCGAGACCGGCCGCGCCGCGGTCGCGGAGCTGTTGCGCGTCTCGTACGCGGAGCCCGCACCCGGTGGTTTCCGCGTGCCAGACACCGGTCGGCACGTGACCTGGGCCGAGCTCGCGGCGCTCCTGCGGGACAGCGCAGCGGTGATCGACGAGGTGCACACGTTCGCGCCGCCGACCGTGACCTGGACGATGGGCGTGCACGCCGTCGCAGTCGTGGTCGACATCGAGACCGGCGGTGTCCGGGTCGTGCGCTACGGGGTGGCGCACGAGACCGGGTCGCCGCTGAACCCGCGCGTCGTCGACGGCCAGCTTCGCGGCGGGGTGGTCCAGGGCATCGGCGGCGCTCTGCTGGAACGCGTCACCCACGACGCCGCCGGGCAGCCGCAGTCGGTGACGCTCGCGGACTACCTCGTCCCGGAGGCGACTGACGTGCCCGAGGTCCAGCTCGCCCACCTAGACGCGCCGAGCCAGCTCAACCCGCTCGGCATCAAGGGCGTCGGGGAGAGCGGGATCATCGCCAGTGGCGCGGCGGTCGCCGGTGCGGTCGACGACGCGCTCGAAGAGTTCGGCGTGCACGTCGCGTGCTGCCCGATGACCTCCGACCACCTCCTGGAGCTGATCGAGGAGGCGCGGCGGTGAAACCGGCCCCGGTGACGCTCGTCCGCCCGCGCGGCGTGGCGGAGTGCCTTGCCGCACTCGACCCGGCGGACGGCTCAGTGGTCAAGGTCATCGCGGGCGGGCAGAGCCTGATGCCGATGCTCGCGCTCCGAATGTCCACACCGGACAGACTGGTCGACGTCGGGCGCGTCGCGGAGCTGACGGCCGTCGTGCCCGGCGAGCGGGTCGTCGAGCTCGGCGCGCGGATCCGTCACCGGCAGCTGGTCGACGGTGCGGCTGGGCCGGCACCAGCCATCCTCGGCATGGCGGCCAGGCACATCGGCCACGACGCCATCCGCAACCGGGGAACGCTCGGCGGCAGTCTCGCGCACGCCGACCCCGCCGCGGAGCTGCCAGCCGTGATGGTCCTGCTGGACGCCGAGATCGTGTGTCGGTCACTGGCCGCAGGCACCCGGACGATCCCCGCGCGCGCATTCTTCCTCGGGCCCTACCTGACCGCGATGCGCGACGACGAGCTGCTGACGGCGGTCCGGGTCCCGCGCGCGGACGTCGGCACGCGGTACGGGTTCGTCGAGTTCTCGCCTCGGCACGGCGACTACGCCCGCGCGGGCGCGCTGTGCGCGGTGCACACCGATCCGGACGGGACCGTCCGGCGGGTTGGCGCGGTGTTGTTCGCCGTGGGTTCGACGCCGGTCGATGTGAGTGGCGCGCTGGCGGCGGCCGAGGGACACCCGCTGCTGGCCTGCCCGTGGGAGGACCTGGCCACCGACGCCGTCGCGTCGTTGCCGCCGCCAGGGGAGGACGGCGAGACCGCCGCCAGACGTCGGCTGGCCGCTGTCGCGCTGCGCCGCGCACTCCAACAAGCGTCCACATTGGATGGATGGGTCCGATGACGCATGACATCTCGGTCCGCGTGAACGGCGCGGAGGGTCGGGGGCCAGTGGCCGACCGGCTCACCCTGGCCGACTACCTCCGCGAGCGGCGCGGGCTGACCGGTACCAAGCTCGGATGCGAGCAAGGGGTCTGCGGCGCGTGCACCGTCCTGCTCGACGGCGAGTCGGTGCGGTCGTGCCTGGTCCTGGCGGCGCAGGCGGACGAGTTCGACGTGGTCACCGTCGAAGGTCTCACCGCCGCCTCGGCCGCCGCCGGGGACCTGCGGGAGGCGTTCGCGCGACACGACGCGCTGCAATGCGGTTTCTGCACTCCAGGGTTCCTCGTCGCGGGCGTCGAGTTGCTCGCCCGCGACGAGCTGGACGAGGCGACCGTCCGCGAGGCGCTGTCCGGGAACCTCTGCCGCTGCACCGGATACGGCGGCATCGTCGCGGCGATCCTCGACGTGCACGGGCGCCGCGGCGCGGTCCCGATCACCGCCTGCCCCGAGGAGACTCCGCCGACTCACGGGGACCGTCGCCGCGCGGCGGTCCTGCTGTTGCTGGCCGGGCTCGCCCTGCTGGTCGGTCTGCTGGTCCGCCGTTGGCGCTCACGGACGGAAGGAGGTCCGCATGAGTGACACTTTCGCTTTTCCACTCATGCGACCGACCGGGTGCGGGTGTCCCGCAAGACATGGAAGGAACCGCATGACGAACACCGCTTTTCCCGACGCGGCCGCGCAGGCCGCCCACCTCACCCAGCGCTTCGTCAGCAACGGCGTGCCGCTCGACGACGTGAACACGATCATCGCCGAGCTCGACGGATGGCCGAGCTGGTACGCCGCCTGGGAGCGGGTCGGGGACGCGCGCACGCGGTACGCCGACGACGCCGAGCGGGCCGGAGCCGAGCTGACGGCCGCGGAGCTGCGCCTGATCGCCGCGCTTGAGTACCACTTCGGCAAGTTCCTCTTCGTGCACGACCAGGACGTCCTGCACACCGGCTCGCGCAAGGCCGCGCAGGCGTACCGGCAGGCGATCGGCCTGCTCCCGTGGCCGGGTCGCATCGTCGACGTCGAGCACGGCGGCGCGACGCTGCCGGGCGTGTTCCGGGCACCGGGCCAGGACGCGCCGTGGCCGACGGTGATCCTCGTGCCGGGCCTGGACGCGGCGAAGGAGGAGCTGCACCTGTTCAGCGAGGTGTTCCTGCGGCGCGGCATGGCGACGTTCGTCGTGGACGGACCGGGCCAGGGCGAGTCCGAGTTCGACCACCGCCTCACTGCGGAGTGGGAGGACGTGGCCTCCTCGATCCTGGCCGCGCTCGCCACTGTGGACGGGGTCGATCCCGGCCGGATCGCCGTCGTCGGGGTCAGCCTCGGCGGCTACTACGCCGCTCGGGCGGCGGCGCGGACTCCGGGGCTGCGGGCCGGGGTGTCGCTCGGCGGGTGCTACAGCATGGCGGAGTCGTGGTCCAACCTCGCATTCCTCAGCCGACAGGCGTTCCGGGTGCGGACCGGAGCCCAGGACGAGGCGGCGGCTCTCGTCAACGCCGAGGCGTTCGGCCTGGCCTCGTGCCCGCCGGAGCGGGACGTTCCGTTCCTGGTCGTGCACGGGGAGCGGGATCGGTTGTTCGACCTGAACCAGGCGCGGCGCATGGTCGAGCACTTCGGCGAGCGCGCGGAACTGGTGCTTGAGCCGGACGGCAACCACGTCCTGCACAACCTCGGGTACCGGATCCGACCGCTCGTGGCCGACTGGGTCCGGCGCCGCCTCACCCCGGTTTCGGTCGCTTCCTGAACGGTTCCGAAACCTGTGCTGGCCGCTGACACTTGACGCGTGACACATCACACGCCAGACTCCGGGCGATCGACACGGAGGTCGGCTCAGTACAGGGAGGCTCGGCATGCGCAAGCTCTTGGTGTCACTGACCTCGGTGGTCGCTGCGGCGGCCCTTGCCAGTTGCGGAACCCCGGCAGCGGTGGGCGGCGATCCGGCCCAGATCAAGATCGGCTACCCGTCGGACACCGCGTCGTACGGGGACCTGTACGTCTGCCAGGACGAGGGGATCTTCGCCAAGCACGGCCTGAACGTCCAGCTGACGTTGCTCAAGACCAGCTCCCAGCTCGTCGCGGCGCTGTCGTCCAACGCCGTGCAGATCGCGGGTGGCGACGGCCGGAGCATCGCGACCGGCGCACTGCAGGACGCCGACCTGAAGATGATCGAGCTCAAGCTGCCGAAGTACTTCGTCGAGATGTTCGGCGAGCCGGGCATCAAGTCGGTCGAGGACCTGCGCGGCAAGAAGATCGGCGTCACCGCGCCCGGCTCGGTCACCGACACCGCCACCCGGATCATGCTGAAGGACAAGGGTCTCACCAACGACGTGCAGATCTCCAACCTGACCTCGCTGCCCGCGCTGATCGCCGCGGCCAAGAGCGGTGAGGTCAACGCGATCGTCACCGCGCCCCCGCAGGGCGTGTCCACACAGGACCAGGGGTGGCACAAGATCACCGACATGACCAACTACAAGACGGCGGGCAGCGTCTACGCGGTGACCGGTGAGTTCGCGAAGAGCCATCCCGAGACGGTGAGCAAGTTCGTCAAGGCGAACGTGGAGTGCCTGGCATACCTGCAGAAGGACGAGAACCGCGACAAGAGCATCGCCGCGATCCAGAAGCACACCAAGACCGAGGATCCCAAGATGGCCGCGTACGCCTACGACTTCTTCAAGAAGGTGTGGGTGACCGATCCGGTGGTGGACGAGGAGATCGTGCGCGAGGCGTTCGTCGAGGCCGCGGCTGGCGGCCCGGTCCCGAACGACATCTCCCGGTTCATCGACAACAGCTTCCTCGACAAATTGCGCGCCGAGGGCTTCATCGACCAGGTGACCAAGTGACGACCATCGGGTCCGGCACCGCCAGCGCGCGACCTTCCTGACGGTCGGCAACCGGTTCAGCCGATCTGGCCGTCCCAGGCGCGCGGCGCGGCGGCAGTCACGCCCGCGCGGACGAGGGCCCGGCGCACTGAATGGTCGATGACGTCGTCCACGGTCTTCGGAAGCGCGTAGCACGCTGGCACGGGCGGCATGATCACCGCGCCGGACTCGGCCGCGGCGCTCATCGCGCGCAGATGGCCCAGGTGCAAGGGCGTTTCGCGGACCATCAGCACCAGCGGCCTGCCCTCCTTGAGGCACACGTCCGCGGCGCGCACGATGAGGTCGTTGGCGTGGCAGTACGCGATCGCGGACAGGGTCCGGATCGAACAGGGGACGACCAGCATCGCGTCGACGGGATACGACCCGGACGCGATGGTCGCCCCGATGGCCGACGGCTTGTGCACGACATCGGCGAGCTGCTCGACGTCTCGTGCGGTGCGCTCGTCGCACTCCTGGGCGATGGTCAGCGCGGCGGCCCTGGACACGACGAGGTGGGTCTCCACGTCGGGCAGCTCCCGCAGGATCCGCAGCATCCGGACGCCGTAGGGCGCACCGCTGGCGCCGGTCATGGCGACGATGACCCGCATCGCTTCCTCGATCCTTGAGATTGGTATGAGCGTCGACACTTTAGTCTGAATTTGCTTAGATCGTTAGTTTATTCGCTGGTCTGGACAGTGCTTCGGAGAACTGCTTCACTGAGGTGTCGACACTTTGCGGGTCGACGGGCCTGGAGGTTGGTAGCTATGGGAGTGTCGATCGACGAGATCGTCGACTTGCGCACCTGGTTGAACGCGGTCCGGGAGATCGGCGACCTGCGCGAGGTGCGCGGGGCGGACTGGCACCTGGAGATCGGTGCCGCCTCGGAGGTCAACTACCGGCTGCCGTCACCGGCGGCGCTGCTTTTCGACGACATCGCCAGCTATCCGACCGGCATGCGGGTGCTCACCGGCAGCATGTCCAACGCCCGTCGGCTCGGGCTCACCCTGCGGCTCGGCGCCGAGCTCGACGACCACGCGCTGGTGCGCGCGCTGCGCGGCAAGCCGGGGGAGTGGCTTCGCGATCACGACAAGTACCCCGCGCGGGCCGTCGACTCCGGCCCGGTGCTGGAGATCGTCGAGCGGGACGACGAGATCGACCTGCTCCGCTTCCCAGTGCCGACGTGGCACGAATCCGACGGAGGCCGCTACATCGGCACCGGGTGCGCGGTGTTCACCACCGACCCGGACACCGGCGTGGTGAACGCGGGCGCGTACCGGATGCAGGTGCAGGGCGACCGCACGGCCACGATCAACATCGAATCGGGCAAGCACGGCGCCATGCACATCCGCGAGTGGTTCGCCAAGCACGGCCGTGCGCCGATCACCGCCTCGCTCGGAGGTGACCCGCTGATGGTCATCGCGGCCGGTACCGAGGTGCCGACTGGGGTGTCGGAGCTGGACTACGTCGGGTCGATCCTCGGCAGACCGGTGGAGATCATCCCCGGCGAGGTGACCGGCCTGCCGGTGCCAGCGTCGGCCGAGATCGTGGTGGAGGGGTGGCTGCGCCCGGACCGCACGGCCGAAGAGGGCCCGTTCGGCGAGTGGACCGGCTACTACAGCGGTGGGAGCGAGCAGGTGCTGATGCTCGACGTCGAACGCGTCTACCGGCGGAGCGACCCGATCCTGCTCGGCACCCCGCCCGGCAAGCCGCCGCACGACTACTCCTACATGCGCAGCGTGATGAAGTCGTCCATGATCCTCGACTCGCTCATCGCCACCGGCCTGCCCGAGGTGCGCGGTGTCTGGGCGCACGAGGAGGGCGGCGGGCGCCAGCTGGTCGCGGTGGCCATCGACCAGAAGTACGCCGGGCACGCGCGGCAGGCGGGCCTGCTCACCTCCCAGCTGCCGACCGCCGCCTACATGAACAAGTTCGTGATCGTGGTCGACGGCGACGTCGACACCCGCAGCCTCAGCGAGGTCATGTGGGCGGTGTGCACGCGCACCGACCCGGCGAAGGACATCGAGATCCTGCACCAGACCTGGGGCAGCCGCGTCGACCCCCTCGCCGACGCGGGGGCGCCGCGCTACAACACCCGCGCCGTGATCGACGCGTGCCGCCCTTACGAGCGGCTTGCCGACTTTCCGGTCGTCGCGGAGGCCAGCCAGGCGTTGCGCGAGCGGGTCATCGCGAAGTGGCCAGATCTGTTGGGGGGACGATGAAAGCCGCCACCTCGTCCGAAGTGGACCAGTCGGCCGCGGACAGCTTGAGCAGGCGTGCGTTGCTCCGCGTCCTGGGCCGGGAGAACAGCGCGAGCCTGGTCGACGAGATCATCATCAAGGTCGGAGTGGACATCATCGAGGGCAGGTTGATGCCCGGCGATGACCTGAACTCGGTCGAGCTGGGCCGCGCGTTCGGCACCAGCCGCACCCCCGTCCGCGAAGCGCTGCTCACCTTGCAGCGCGAGGGTTTCGTCGACATCCCCGCGCACCGGCGCCCGCGGGTCGCGACCCTGTCGCTGGACGAGGTTCGGGACCTGTACCTCGTCCGGGCGCACCTGCACCGGATGGTGAGCCGGTGCGTCGTGGCCGAGGCGACCGACGACGACCTCGCGGAACTGCGCGAGGTCCAGGCCAGGCTGCGGGCGACGGCCGAGGCGGGCGATGTCGACCAGTACTTCTGGACCAATGTCGAGTTCCGCAACACCGAGGCGCGGCTGTCCGGCAACCGCACGTTGTGCCGGGTGCTGGACGGCCTCGGGCTTCGCATGCTCCAGCTGCGCCACCTGAGCCTGTCGTTGCCCGGTCGGATGTCCCGATCCCTTGAAGACCACGAGCGCCTGCTCCGCGCCTACGAGGACCGGGACGCCGACCTCGCCGCCGCCTTGACCGCGTCGATCGTCCTGCGCGGCCTGCACACGATTGAGGAGTCCGGATGGGTGGAACCGAAGCCATGAGCACGATCGACTGCCACGCCCACGTCGTGCCGGATGAACTGCTGGCCGAGCTGGCCCGGAACTCCTCCGGCATCGACGGCGTCACCGCGAGGAAGGCCGAGCAGGGGTGGCTCGTCGAATTGCCCGGCGCGGGCGAGCGCCTGGTGCGCGAACGGATGTGCCAGGCCGAGCGTCGGCTCGCCTATCTGTCCACTGTGGGCATCGATCGCCAGGTTGTCGCGCCGTGGCTGGACGTGCAGCCGACGCCCGCGATGAGCGCGGGCGCGGCCAGGAGCTGGGCGCGCAGGCTGAACGAGGCGATCAGCGAGCACGCGTCGGAGGGCTCGGCTGGCACCTTCGCCACGGTCGCCCTCGACGACCCGGACACGGCCGCGGCCGACCTGGCCGACGCGGTCGAGCAGGACGGCATGAGCGGCCTGATCCTCAGCACCGACCCGGTGCACTGCGAGAACCTCGCCGACTCACGACTTGATCCACTGTGGACTGTGGCGGAATCGCTCGGTGTTCCGGTGCTGCTGCACCCGTCTTCGGACGGCCCGTCCCGCGTCCTGCCCGACAGCGCGGATTTCGCGAACGCCTACTGCCGACTGGTCGACACGAGCTTCGCGGTCGCCCGACTCATCCTGTCCGGCGTCCTCGACCGGCACCCGAACCTGCGGCTGATCACCGTGCACGGCGGTGGTTTCCTTCCGTTCCAAAGTGGACGGTTGGATGGCGCGCATCGGGCGGACCGGCTGGCGTCCTACCAGACCGAGCGGGAACGGCCGTCGGACTACCTCTCCGACCTCTACTACGACACCGTCGCGATGTCGGCGTCGGCGATCCGCTTCCTCGTCGACCTCGTCGGGCCGGAGCGGGTTCTGCTCGGCACCGACTACCCGTTCGCGCTCGGCGACCCCGACCCGGTGGGGACCGTTGAGTCCTTGGCCCTGGCGCCAGCGGCGTCGGCCGCGGTGCTCGGCGGGAACATCGCGGGCCTGATGTCGGGGAGTGAACGTGTCCGACTCTGACGGCATCGTGCGCTTCGTCGACGGTCCAAGCGGCCGGATCGCCTACCGCAGAACAGGATCCGGCCCGCCCCTCGTGCTGCTGCACCCGCTCGCCCTGTCCGGACGGGTGTGGGACCCGGTGGTCGACCAGCTCGCCGACCACTTCGACACGATCGCCCCCGACGCCAGGGGACACGGCCAAAGCGGCTGGGACCGCGCGGAGTTCGGGGTCACCGAACTGGCCGACGACATCGTCGCGCTGCTCGACGGACTCGGGTTCCCGGCGGCCCACCTGGTCGGCATGTCCATGGGCGGCAGCGTCGCGATCAACGTCGCGGGTCGCCACCCCGGCCGTGTTGAGCGGCTGGTGCTCGCCGACACGACCGCGTGGTACGGCGCCGACGCGGTGCCGACCTGGACCCAGCGGGCCGAGAAGGTGCGCACCACCGGGCGACCGGCGCAGATCCCGTTCCAGGTGGACCGCTGGTTCACCGAGCACTTCCGCCGCACCCACCCGGCGGAGGTCAACCGCGTCGTCGGCATCTTCCTCGCCACCGACTCGGCCGCGCACGCCCAGGCGAGCCTGGCCCTCGGCCGAATGGACGGCCGCGAACTGCTTCCGTCGATCACGGCGCCGACCCTCGCGTTCGCTGGCGAGGAGGACTACGCCACGCCACCCGAGATGGCGGTCTACGCCGCGGAACACGTCGCCGACGGCACCGCGCTGAACCTTCCCGGACTGCGCCACCTGTCACTGGTCGAGCGCCCGGCGCTGGCCGGGCTGGTGCGTGCGCACCTCGAGGGCACCGGGCTGCCAGCCGGGTTGCCAGCGGCCTCGTGCGGGTGCGCGGCGGGGGTGCGGTCGTGAAGCCCCGCCCGTTCACCTACCACGCTCCGACCTCGGTTCCCGAGGCGTTGGAGCTGCTAGCCGAGCACTCCAACGACGCCAAGGTGCTCGGCGGTGGCCAGAGCCTGGTCCCGTTGCTCAACTTCCGCATGGCCTCGCCGGAACACCTGGTCGACATCAACCGGCTGCCGGAGCTCGACACCGTGGTCCGCGAGCGCGGTGGCTGGCGCATCCCCGCCCTGGTGCGCCAGCGGACGGCCGAGCGCTCGCCGGAGCTCGCCGCGGCCTTCCCGCTGCTGCCGATGGCGCTGTCCCAGGTCGCGCACCCGCAGATCCGCAACCGGGGCACGGTCTGCGGCAGCGCCGCGCACGCCGACCCGGCGGCCGAACTGCCAGCGGTGCTGACCGCGCTCGGGGCGACCATGCACGTCGCCTCCACCGGCGGCACCCGCGCGATCAGCGCCGACGACTTCTTCATCTTCCACTTCACCACCGCGATGCGGCCGGATGAACTGCTGGTCGGCATCGGCATCGACGACCTCCCGCCCGGCACGACGACCGGGTTCGCGGAACTCGCCGCCCGGCACGGGGACTTCGCGCTCGCGGCGGTGGCCGGGGTGGTGACCCGCGACGACGGCGGGACCGTACGCGCCTGCCGCCTCGTGGCCGCGGGTGTCGCCGGTCGGCCGTTCCGCCTGGCTGAGACCGAGGCCACCCTGCTCGGCAACCCGCTGACCCACGAGGCGCTCGTGGCGGCGCAGCATGCCGCGCGCCTGGAGGTCGACCCGCCCGGCGATATCCACGCGCCGACCGCGTACCGCAAGCAGCTGGTGGGCGTGCTGACCCGCCGCGTGCTCAGCTCGATGTCCTAGCCGAAGGAGGTGACCTGACCGTGCACCACATCATCACCACGGTCAACGGTGCCGTCTACGAATCCGATGTGGACAGTCGAATGTCCCTCGCCGACTTCCTGCGCCACCGGTTGCGGCTCACCGGCACCCACGTCGGATGCGAGCACGGGGTGTGCGGGGCGTGCACCGTGCACGTCGACGGCGCGGCCGTGCGGTCCTGCCTGATGCTCGCGGTGCAGGCCGACGGGTGCGAGATCGACACGGTCGAGGGGCTGGCGTCGCCGGATGGACAGCTAACGCCATTGCAGGAGAGCTTCCACAAGCACCATGCGTTGCAGTGCGGCTTCTGCACCAGTGGCTTCCTGATGAGCGCCACCGAAGCGCTGCGCGAGGGCGCGGTCGACACGCCGCAGCAGGCCCGCGAGGTGCTCAGCGGCAACATCTGCCGCTGCACCGGATACGCGGGCCTCGTCGACGCCGTCCTTGAGGCGTCCGAGCGGACGAAGAGCGTGGACCATGGCTGAGGGCGCGATGATCGGTGCGGCGGTGCCGCGCCGCGAGGACCAGCGGCTGCTCACCGGCGCGGGCACCTACCTCGACGACGTGGACCTGCCCGGCTGCTACGAGGCCGCGTTCCTGCGCAGCCCGCACGCCGCCGCCCGCGTGCTCGGCATCGACACCTCGGCGGCGAAAGCCGTCCCCGGCGTGATCGGCGTCTGGACCGGCCGGGAGCTCACCGACCTGGTGAAGCCGATCCCGCCGAAGGTCACCAACCCCAAGCTCGTCGACGTGCCGAGGTACCCGCTGCCCCCGGACGCCGCGCACTTCGTCGGCGAACCCCTGGCCGTCGTCGTCGCCACATCCCGCCACGTCGCCGAGGACGCCGTCGAGCTGATCGACGTCGACTACGAGGTCCTGCCTGCCATCGCGTCGACCGGGGCGGCGCTGGCCGAGGACGCGCCGAAGGTGCACGAGGAAGTGCCGGACAACGTCGCGATCCACCTCGTCCAGACGGCCGGGGATCCCGAGACGGCGCTGGAGACCGCCCCGCACCGGCTGCGCGAGCGGTTCATCATCGCCCGTGGCGGCGGCCACTCGATGGAGACCAGGGGCATCGCCGCGCGCTACGACGCCTCGACCGGCCAGTTCACCGTGTGGCCGTGCAGCCAGTCGCCGCACTACACGCGGAACCTGATCGCGTCCTTCTGCGATGTGGTCGAGGACGACGTCCGGGTGGTCGTGCCGCGCGACAACGGCGGCGGGTTCGGCCCGAAGGCGCAGTTCCACGGCGAAGACGCGGTCGTCCCGTACCTGGCGAGGCTGCTCGACAACCCGGTGAAGTGGATCGAGGATCGCAGCGAGAACTTCGTCGCGACGATGATGGAGCGCACCCAGGTGCACGACGTCGAGGTGGCGTTCGACGACGACGGTCGGCTGCTCGCGGTGAAGGACGTCTTCCAGCACGACCAGGGCGCCTACTGCGCTGGCCTGCAGGTCCCCACGATCACGCTGAGCACGTTGCCCGGCCAGTACCGCATCCCCAACATCCACTCCGAGCTGATCGCCTGCTACACCAACATGGTGCCGACGAGTTCGGTGCGCGGCGCGGGTCGGCCACAGGCGGTGGTGGCGATGGAGCGGATGGTGGACCGCATCGCCGAACACCTCGGTGCCGATCCCGCGGAGGTGCGCCGGATCAACCTCGTGCAGGCCGACGAGTTCCCCTACCGGGTCGGCCTGACCTTCCGCGACGGCAGCCCGCTGACCTACGACAGCGGCGATTTCCCAGCCCTGCACCAGGCCGTGCTGGACAAGTTCGACTACGAAGGGGAGCGCGCGCGGCAGCGGGAGCTGCGGGAACAAGGCCGTTTGATCGGCATCGGGCTCGGCGCGTACGTGGAGGGCTGCGGGCTCGGTCCGTACGAGGGCGCGCGTCTGCGGCTGACCAACAACGGCATGGTGCTCGTGACGCTGGCGGCCACGCCGCTCGGCCAGGGCTACGAGACCGTTTACGCCCAGATCGCCTCGGACGCCATGGGCCTGGACATGCGGCACATCGCGGTCGCCACCGGCGACACCGCCAGGATTCCCTTCGGCCAGGGCAGTTTCGCTTCGCGCACGACCGTGACCGCAGGTTCGGCGACGTTCCAGGCGGCCCAGCGCCTGCGGGACCTGATCCTGGAGGTCGCCGAGGTGTTGCTCAAGACCAGCGCCGCGGACCTGCGCTTCGACGGCGACCGGGTGTGCGTCGTCGGCAGCCCGGAGCGCGGGGTGACGCTCGCCGAGGTCGCGCAGGTGGCGAACATCGGCAAGCACGGCATCACCATGCAGGCCGGGGTGCCCGCCGGGATCGAGGCGACGTCCTATTTCGCGCCGGAGCGGGCGGCCTATGCCAGTGGGATGCACGCCGCGACCGTGGAGGTGGACCCGGAGACCGGTGCGGTGCGGATCCTGCGGTACGTCATCGGCCACGACTGCGGCACCGTGATCAACCCGATGCTGGTCGACGGCCAGGTGCTCGGCGGGTTCGCCCACGGGATCGGCAACGCGCTGTACGAGGAGCCCTGCTACGACGAGGCGGGCCAGCCGCAGACCACGAGCTACCTGGACTACGCGCTGCCCTCGTCGGTCGAGGTGCCGCCGGTCGAGCTGGTCCACCTTTACACGCCGAGCCCGCTGAACCCGTTGGGGGTCAAGGGCGCGGGCGAGGGCGGCACGATCCCGGTCCCCGCGACGATCGCCAACGCGGTGGAGGACGCCCTGCGGCCGTTCGGCGCGCGGATCAACAACCTTCCGCTGACTCCCGCGAAGATCTTCGCCGCGGTGTCCGGCGGCTGACCAGGAAGGCCGACGATGCAGCTATCGAACAGCTTCACGGTCCCGGTGCCGGTGGAAACGGCGTGGTCGACCCTGCTCGACGTCGAGCGGATCGCGCCGTGCATGCCCGGCGCGGCAGTCGACCGCGTCGACGGGAACGACGTCCTGGGCAGCGTGACGGTGAAGCTCGGCCCGATCATGATGCGCTACCAGGGGACGATGACGTTCACCGAGCGGGACGAGGCCAGCCACCGCGCGGTGCTGACGGCCAGCGCCAAGGAGGTCCGTGGCGGCGGCTTCGTCAACGCCACGATCGCGGCGACCCTGGCGCCTGCCGACGACGGAACCGAGGTGTCCGTGGTGACCGACCTGGACGTGACGGGCAAGGCGGCGCAGTTCGGCCGCAACGTCCTGTCCGATGTCAGCAGCCACCTGGTCGGTCAGTTCGCGGACAACCTCGCCGGGGAGATCCGCTCGGGCGGCGGCAAGGCGGCTGGCGACCCCGCTCCCGCGACGCCCTCCGGCGAGCGGTCCGGTGCGGCGGCCCCGCCCGCGACACCGAACGGCGGTGCCAGCCTAAACGCGCTGGAGCTGCTGAAGGCGCCAGCCCGCAGGCTGCTCCCACCGGTGCTCACCGGCGTGATCATCGGCGTGGTCATCGGACGGCTCTCCAAGCGCCGCACGCGCTGAAGCCAGCCGCACTCGAAATACCCCTTGCCGTCGTCGCAGCGCTGGCGTAATAATAAACCGACAGTCGGTTTATTATTGGAGGATGCGGGTGGCGCGGACGGTTGACAGGGCGGCGCACGCTGCTCGGCGTGGTGAGTTCCTCGACGCATTCCAGCGCCTGGTGGCGACCAAGGGGTACGAGAAGGCGAGCACCCAGGACGTATTGAGCGAGGTGGGTGCGTCGCGCGGCTCGCTCTACCACTACTTCGGGTCCAAGCGGGAGTTGCTGGACGCGCTGGTGGAGCGGAGCGTGGCGGCGTCCGTGTCGCAGCTCGGCGAGCTGATCGCGGACGACAGTCTGAGTGCGACCGACAAGCTCAACCGGTTCTTCGCGTCGCTGGCGGACTGGAAGACGCAGCGCCGGGAAGTCGTGGTCGAGGCGATGCGCATCCGGCGTTCCGATGAGAACGCACTGGTCAACCAGGCGATGCGGACCATGAGCGTCGAACGGATCGCGCCGCTGCTGGCCGAGATCGTCGAGCGGGGTGTGCGGGAGAAGGCGTTCACGACCGCACATCCCGCCCAGACCGGGCGGATCCTGATCGGTCTCATCGGCGACCTCGACGCCGCCCTGTTCGACCTGTTCTTCGCCGTGGAGTCGGGCGCGGCTGAACATGCCGAGGTCGAGCGGACCGTCGCGGCGTACACCAGTGCGTTCGAGCGGGTGCTCGGCGCGGCGGACGGGACGATCACGCTCGTCGCGCCCTCGGTTCTGCGCTCGTGGTTCTCCGGGAAAGAGAAAGGTGACCAGCAGTGACCAAGTTTGTCTACCCGCCGGGAGTGCGTGTCGAGCACGTCAGGTTCCCGGTGGGCGGTGCGGAAGGCGGGATGGCCGAGTGCGCCGCCGATCTCTACACGTCCGAGGAGATCACCGACCCGGCGCCACGACCGGGCATCGTCCTCGCGTGGAGCGGGATCACGCCCAAGGAGGCCAACGCGGGCGTCGCGTGGTACCTCGCCCGTGCGGGCTACGTCTGCCTGGCGATCGACTACCGCACGTCCGGCGCCAGCACGGGCACCCCGCGGGGTCAGCAGTACTTCGAGAACAACGTGCAGGACATGCGTTGTGCGTTGCTCTACCTCCGCTCCCGTCCCGAGGTCGATCCCGACCTGATCGGCCTGCACGGGGTGAGCCCGAGCGGCGCGATCGCGATGCGGGTCGCCGCGCGGGACCGGCGCGTGAAGTGCGTTTCCGCGCTGTACCCGAGCACGCTCCTCGGCTACGAGGACCTGCTGCCGCAGGAGATCATCGAGGCGGACCTCAAGCAGCGGTTCACCACCGGCACTGGCGCGACGATGCCGTACCTCAATGTCGTTGGCTGGCCGGAGCCGGGAAAGGGCTACGCGCGCCTGAGCCTTGAGATGTACGAAGGCTTCGACAACGAGATGTTGGTGGAGTCACTGGAGAAGTTCGACAGCTGGTACCCGGCGCGGTTCGCCGCTCGGGTGGCGCCGACGCCGCTGCAGTTCGTCGGTGCGAACGGCGACGACATCTACCACGACCTCGAACAGATGACGCGGGTCATGGAGATGGCGGGCGAACCGAAGCGGCTGGTCGTGCTCGGCTACGACGGCATGGGCATGTACGTCGAACCCGGCCTCGGCGAGGCGATGCGCGCGACCATCGGCTGGTTCGACCACCACATGCGCGGCACACCGTTGCCGCCGGTCGCCCCACCCGGAGACACGGCGATCACACCCCTGGCCCCCGACGCGGTGCAGGCCGGACTCGTCTCGGGAACCCCAAACTGGAAACCCACCCGGGACCCAGCCACCGAACGCTGACGCCCCTCAACCCCGCCGCGCTCAAAGGACGTGATTCATCATCCACATTGGACAGTGGGGTGAGTCGGCGTTGTCGAACGGCGTGCTGTCACTTTCGCCGACCGCCGCCAGCTGCCCGGCCACGATAGCCGAGCGCTATGCCGCGTGTAGTGGATCGGTTATCGCTGCGCTGCCAGGTGCGAGCTTCAATCGGCTGCATGCGTGAGGTCGTGGCCGCTATCACCGGTGCCTCCAGTGCGATCGTGGACGGCACTCGGATGCTGGACACCGTTAGCGTCCCCGCATGCCGGACGTGGCAGACCACGTTCCGAGCAGGCGCAGCGAGTCGTGTGCGGCAGAGTCCGGATCTGCGGCGTATACGACGAGGTATTGGTCCGTCTCGCCCTCGACCGCGTAGCGCTGCGAAGCGAGGGTGAGCGTACCGACGGCCGGGTGCCGGAAAGTCTTCTTCCGGCGGCCCGCGGCGCGTACCTGGTGGCTGGCCCACCAGGTACGGAAATCACTGTCCTTCAAGGACAGTTCTCCTACGAGTGCCGCGAGTCGGCTGTCGTCCGGATAGCGGCCCGCATCCAGCCGCAGGTGGGCGACGCATTCCTTGGCCACGCCTTGCCAGTCCTCGTACAGGGTCCGAAAGGCGGGATCCAGGAAGGTCAGCCGGACCATGTTGCGGTTCTCGGGAGGTAGGGCGGAGAAGTCGGTGAACAACGCCGCGGCCGCGGCGTTCCAGGCCAGGACGTCGAGGCAACGCCCCACTACCAGCGCGGGCAGATACGTCATCTCGTCCAGCAACTGCTGGGTCACCGGCTTCACCCGCTGCGCGGCGGGCTTGCGCTGCAGTGGACCTCGGGCGGTGTCAGCGATAGTCAGGAGGTAGTCCCGCGCGTCCGGTTCGAGGCACAGGGCGTCAGCGAGCGCCAGCCTGCGCCAGTTGCGCACCGACCGGATCGATCTCCTGTGGGTCCACGTACGGGACACGTTGACTCCGGTACCCGAGGTCATGCGAGCGCTTGATGACCAGGTCCGGGCTGGCAAGGTTCTCCACGTGGGGGTTTCGGATTGGCCCGCTTGGGAAGTCGCGCAGGCCAACACCCTCGCTGACCTGCGCGACTGGTCGCCCCTCGTCGGTCTGCAGATTCGCTACAACCTGCTCGACCGCACGCCAGAACGCGAGCTCCTCCCGATGGCCCGAGCCTTCGATCTGCCCGTGGTGGCCTGGGGCCTACTTGCGGAAGGCAGGCTCACCGGCAAGTACCTGCGCGGCGAGACCGGCCGTCTGGATGTGGATCCGACTACCGGTTCGGGCGAGAACAACGAAGCCGTCGTCCGGCAGGTCGTTGCCATAGCCGAGGAGGCAGGCTGGTCCCCGGCGCAGGTGGCGTTGGCATGGCTGCGCACGCGTCCAGGAACTGTCGTGCCGCTGCTCGGGGCGAGCAAGGAACACCAGTTGGTCGACAACCTGGGCAGCGCGGCCGTGATCCTCGACGACGCGCAGCTGGCTCGGTTGGACGAGCTCAGCGCGCCCACCCTGGGCTTTCCGCATGACTTCGTGCGCAAGGAGTGGACCACCATCGCCGCTTACGGCGATCAGTGGCGCGAGGTCGACGACCGGCGGACGACGGTTCGCCGCTACGTCAACGACGCGGCGCCACAGCCGAGCAAGCAATGACCCCCTGCCTGCGCACTCTGTCCTGTATGGACGTTGCAGGGGTCAACAAGCGTTAAGAATGCGCTTGGTGCAGCGGGGTTTACACGGCGGCGGTGCCGATCAGTCCTTCTCGGGTGACGAGCGCGGCGAGGTCCTCCTCGCTCATAACGGCCGTGTTGTCGGGACGTCGCGGTAGCACCATGTAGCGGGTCTCCGCGCTGGAATCCCACACGGTGATCTCCACGTCCTGGTCGAGCCGCAGGCCGAATTCGGCGAGCACCGCGCGGGGATCGCGAACGACGCTGGAGCGGTAAGCCTCGTACTTGTACCAGCTCGGGGAGGGGCCGAGCAGGGCCAGCGGGTAGCAGGAGCACAACGTGCACACGATGACGTTGTGCCTGTCGGAGGTGTTCTCGACGACCTTGAGCCGTTGTTCTTGCAGCCCGCCGCCCATGGACAGTCCGAGTTCGCGCAGTGCGGTGTTGGCGTCGGTGAGCAGGCGGGCGCGGAATGCGTCGTCGGTCCACGCGCGTGCTACGACGCGGGCGCCGTTGGTCGGGGATGCCTGGGAGAGGAATTCCGTGACGGCTGAGTCCAGTTCGGCGTCGGTGGTCAATCCGGCGTCGATCAGTCGTTGTTCGAGCCTGCGCACGCGCGCGGCGATCGGCAGGCTGGCGTGGTCACCACTCATGACAGTTCCGCCTCTCCGCGATTTGCAGTGGTGGTTGCGTCCGACTCGATCTCGCGTTTCGTGGTTTCTTGTGGCTGGCTTGCGTCACGGTCCCCTGAGGTGCGGTTGGGAGGACTGGGGTTGGCACAGGGCTACTCATGACCCTCCACGGGTTTGAGGTAGGACTCCCAGAGATCGATCGTGACGGAGTGCTTGCCGCCGCCCCACAGGTTGCGGGCGTTGAACCGCACGGTGTAGACGGGCTCGACTCGGACGTCGGGATGCTGCCGGGCACGATCGTCGGGCAGCGGATACGTCCCTTGGAATTCGACGATCTCGCCGACCTGCCCGCGCGCGTACCGGGGTAGGCGGGTGTGGTGTGGTGGGTCGACCAGCGTGGTGCGGACTCGGCTGCCGGGGCGGAAACGTGGCTCAGTCATGATCCAACAGCCCCTTCTCGATCAGCAGCGTCTCGATCCCCGCCAGCCAGCGTTCGTAGTAGGAGGACGTCAGGTAGTCCTGGGGCGGCATCCGCTCGATCGCGTCGCGGAACTCGTCGAGGTTGTACGCGCCGCGCCGCAGGAGCACCCGTTGGACGGCGAAGACGCGCGCCTCCCAGTCGGCGTGGAAGGTGGGTTCCTCGTGCGGATCCGGGTTGATGGCGCCGAATCCCTGCTGACCACCGACATCGTTGACCCTGCTCACACCGCACCACGCTAGCCCCAGGGCGCCCGTCGAACCAGCCCGCGACCCCATGCCTTCGCCGTGGATGCGAGCGCGAAGGCGGGGGTCGTGAAACCTTCCGTGCCTGGTGCACGACCCCCGCTACCTGCCGCAGGCTATGGGATCACCACTTGGGCAGCGTCCCCGGCGGGAACGACGGCATGCCGGGGCGGCCGCCGGGGGACCCGCCGGCGGGCCCGGATGAACCGTCGGAGGGCCCGGATGAACCGTCGGAGGGCTCGTCGGAGGGCTCGGATGAGCCGCCGGAGCTCATGGTTTCGTTGATCCAGTCGGTGTGTGCCACGAGGTCGCTGTAGATGCCGGGCTTGTCCGGGCAGTTCTCGGCTTGGCCGCGGCTGGTCGCGCCGACCAGTGCGAAACCGCTGCCCTCTCGCACCAGAGCCGGGCCACCGGAGTCGCCGTAGCAGGCGCTCGCCTTGCCGTCCTGATTGTCGATGCACAGCTCGCGTGCCTGATCGAAGGGGCTGTCGGAGCTGGTGCACTTCGACGGGTCGACCGTCTTGGTGTCCAACTCCTGCAGGGTCTGAGGCGGCTTGCCGCAATCCTTCTTCTCGCAGGTCTGGCCCCAACCGAGCAGCCGCAGTTCGGTGCCCGGCTGCGGTGACGTGGCAGCGATCTTGATCGGCTGTGCTTCCACCGGTTGCGACAGGTGGACCAGGGCGACGTCGTAGCCGGTGGCGACGTCCTCGTTGGGCTGCTGCTGTTGTTTCGACTTGGAGTCGCCGGACTGCTTCTGCTTCGACTTGGGGTGGGCCACGAACTTGTCCGGTTTGACGAGTTCACCGCCGCTGGAGTAGGCGGTTGACCCGATCCGGTACTGGATGTTGCTGGGCTGTTGCCCGGCCACGCAGTGCGCGGCGGTGACCAGCCACTGCTTGTCGATCAGCGTGGCGCCGCAGTGGTGTTCGCCGTCGGAGGTGGACTGCATGGACGCCATGAAGCTGTAGGTCTCTGTCGCGTCGGTACCTCCGATGATCAGCGGCGCGGCCGCGGCACCGGCGGTTGGCGCTGCGAGCGCCAGGCTGGCCAGCGTCGCCGCGGCGAACGCGAGGATGCTCCGGCCTAGAGAACCTCGGGGCATGTTCTCTCTCCTATCCGCCCCCAGGCTCCGTGCCGGGGGGACGGATGAAGCCAGGAGCTGGGATTTTGTGCGATGTCCGGCGATCCTCCCCATTCAGCACGAAAATTGCGTTCCGCCAAATGGAGCAATCACGAGGTGTAATCGGTCGAGCATCGACCGTGCAATCGGCTGCCCGCTGGATGGTCGTATCTGTTGATCCGCAAGGAGTCCGGAGTCGATCACTGAGTTGGGTCCACGACGGCGGTGGATGGCTTGCCGCGTTGCTCGGCGGCGGTGTCCGGACAAGAGCGGACGAAGGGAGGCGGTGGGCCGGATTGGGCGGGGCTGGCCGGTGGATCCCGCTCGATCTGGTGCAGTTCGGTACAGCTGGCGTGCGCTACTCGCTGGGAGCGCTGATCGCGGCCGAAAGGCGGTGAACTGCCCGGACTGTCCTGCGGTTCAGGGTCTTCGGTTGATATTAGTCTCTTGTGGACGGACCAGGGGTCAAAGGGGGCGCAGGTTCAAGTCTTGTCGTCGCTCAGCGCGCTGGGGCACCCGGTCCGAGCGGCAACCCGATTCCGTACCAGATCGCGAAGAGTGCGACCCACACGACGAACATGGCCACCGCCAACGGCAGGGTCAGTGAGATGACCGTGCCGAGTCCCGCCGACTTGCGGTAGCGCTGCATCAGCGGCACCGCCATCACCACCCAGGGACTCACCGGCGTGAGCACGTTCGTGCACGAGTCGGCGATGCGGTACAGCGCTGTGGTGGTCTCCGGGCTGGTGCCCAGCAGCATGAGCATCGGCACGAAGATCGGTCCGACCAGGGACCACTGCGCCGAGCCGCTGGTGATGAACAGGTTCAACACCGAGATGAGCACCAACAGCCCGCCGAAGATCACCGGGGCCGGTGCGTTGACCGACTGCAGCAGTTCGGCGCCGTTGGTCGCGATCAGGATGCCGATGTTCGTCCATTCGAAATAGCCGATGAATTGGGAGATCGCGAAGAACAGCACCAGGAAGGGCGTGACGTCCTTGAGGCCGTCCGCTATCAGGCTGGGTACGCTGGCGCTGTTGACGATCTTCTTGGTGGCAAGTCCGTACGCGAATCCGGTGACCGCGAAGAACAGCGCCAGGAAGCCCGGAATTCCCTTGATGAGCGGTGAATCGATGATTCCGCCGTCCTCGCCGCGCATCGGCGAGCCGGGAAACGCCATCGAAACGGCGACGATGACGAGGAAGGCCAGCGCGGTGGTGCCAGCCCACCGCAAACCCTTCTTCTCCGCCGCGGACAGCCGCAGGGTGCCCAGTTCAGCGGCGTCGTCCGGGGTTTCCTCCGGCTCGGCCGCGTGCTGCCGGTCGAGCCGCTTCGCGAGGTAGCCGTCGACCACGACGGTGATCACCGCAGTCAGCAGCAGTGAGGAGACGATGGTGAAGTAGAGGTTGCCCACCGGGGTCATGGTGTAGTTGGGATCGACGATGCGCGCGGCCTTGGTGCTGATCCCGGACAGGATGACGTCGTTGGGAATCAGCAACGGGCTCGCCGAACTACCGCCGGTCAGCCCGGCGAGCGCCACGATCGTCCCCAGGATCGGGTTGCGGCCGACCGCTCGGAAGATCATGCCGCCGAGCGGCAGCAGGATGATGAAACCGGCGTCCGCGGCGACGTGCGCGACCGACGCGGCGAACGCGAGCATCGGTGTGGCCAGTCTCGGCGTGGTCCGCGCGACCAGTGATCGAACGGTAGCGCTCAGCAGTCCGGCGCGGTCGGCCAGCGCGAGACCGAACAGGGCCACCAGGGCAGGTCCCAGGGTGGGATAGGACACGAAGTTCTCCACGACGTTCGTCGTGGCGAAGCGAAAACCCTCTGCCGACAGGAGGTTTCGCACCGGGTCGACGGAGCCGTCCGGCTTGGTCACCGTGACACCGGACTGCGCCAGCAACCAGCTGACCACTCCGAGCAGAACCGCGAAGATCCAGAACAACCAGAACGGGTGCGGCAACTTGTTGCCGATCCGCTCCACCGCCGTCCAGAACGAACTCGGTGGCTTCGCCCGCGTCTGAACTTGCCGGGCTTTGCCTGGTTGGCCTTCTTGGGCGTGCATTCTTCCTCAATTCCGCTCGATGAGTCAGCGACCGACCGCGTAGCCCTGCATTCCGCGCGGGTTCGCCGCCGCCGAGAGGACACCGGTTCGCGGATCGCGGGCGACCGCGCACAACCGGCCCTCCGACCACGGGTCCCCGACCGCGACGTCATGTCCGCGTCGCCGCAGTTCGTCGACCACGGTTTCGCCGATGCGGGATTCGACCACCACGCGGCCGGGGCGGCGCAGCCTCGGGTAGAACGAGCCGGGGAAGCTCTCGTTGTGCCAGTTGGGTGCGTCGATCGCGCCCTGCAGGTCCAATCCGCCGCGAACTGGTTCGCGCAACGCCACGGCGAGGAAGAAGTGCAGGCTCCACTGGTCCTGCTGGTCACCGCCCGGAGTGCCGAACGCCATGACCGGTTCGCCGTCGCGCAGGGCCAGTGACGGGGTGAGGGTGGTCCGCGGCCGCCGACCCGGCGTCAGCGAGTTCGGCAATCCGGGCTCCAGCCAGGTCATCTGCAGTCGGGTGCTGAGCGGGAAGCCCAGCGCCGGAACGACCGGGTTGGCCTGCAACCAACCACCGCTGGGAGTGGCCGCGATCATGTTTCCCCACCGGTCGACGACATCCACGTGGCAGGTGTCGCCGGAGGTGGCTCCGTTCGCGGCGATGGTCGGCTCACCAGCGCCTGCTGTCGGTGCCGCCGGTTGGTCCGCGGCGTCGCCGCGTTGCAGGGTGTAGCGGCTCAGCCGCGGTTCGCGACCGCCGGGGCTGCCGGGGCGCAGCTCCCAGGACGCCTGCTCGCCGATCAACTCGCGCCGCTGAGCGTTGTACTCCGCGGAAAGCAATGTCCGCAGCGGGACTTCCGCGGCATCCCCGTACCACGCCTCCCGGTCGGCCATCGCCAACTTCGTGCCTTCGATCAGCACGTGGACGTAGTCGGGTGTCGCGTATTCGAGCTCCTCGGGCAGCAGCGCGAGCTGCTGGAGGAAGGCCGGTCCCTGGCTCCACGGACCGGCCTTGCACACCGTCCAGCCCCGCCAGTCGTAGCTGACCGGCTGCTCGTAGGTCGCGGTGAAGGACGCCAGGTCGTCACCGGTGAGCACCCCGGCATGCCGCTCGCCGGAGGTGTCCATCACCGGCTGGGCGGCGAACTTCACCAGTTCTTCGGCGATGAAGCCCTCCCGCCAGCAACGGCGGGCTGCTTCGATCTGCACCTCGCGGTCGGCACCGGCGGCCTCGGCCTCGGCCAGCACGCGGCGCCAGGTCTGCGCCAGCGTCGGGTTCTTCAGCAACTCGCCAGGTCGGG
The DNA here is from genome assembly GCF_022678645.1 of Saccharopolyspora soli. Classification (GTDB taxonomy): domain Bacteria; phylum Actinomycetota; class Actinomycetes; order Mycobacteriales; family Pseudonocardiaceae; genus Saccharopolyspora; species Saccharopolyspora soli. Next base: position 60,216 of record NZ_JALBWV010000056.1, read on the forward strand.
GAGCGCGGCCGCCTGCGAGGTAGAGCTGCGCGGAAGTGGTCCACTCGTGCTGGAAGAGTTCGCTGACGGTTTCGATCGCGGCACCGACCCGCTCCACCGCCGGGTGGCCGTTCTCGGCGTATCCGATGGCGAACTCGAGCACGTCGCGCAGCGACCGGGTGCCGTGGTCGCGCAACAGCAGCAGCCAGGCGTCGAACGCACCGGGCACGGGAGCGGCCAACGGCCCGGTTCCGGGCACCAGGTCGAGCCCGAGCGACTGGAAGTGCTCGATCGTCGCGGCGGCTGGTGCGGGCCCCTGGCCGCAGATCACCTGGGGACTATCGCCAGTGGGAGCGATGATGATCGGAACTTCGCCACCCGGACCGTTGAGATGCGGTTCCACCACCTGCAGCACGAACCCGGCGGCGACGGCCGCATCGAAGGCGTTCCCGCCTTCCTCCAGCACCGCCATGGCGCTCGATGAAGCGAGCCAGTGCGTCGAGGAAGCCATTCCGTGGGTGCCTTGCAAGGTCGGCCGTGAAGTGAACACCGTTGTTTCCTCTCGTTGGTCGGGCGGGTGCCATGCGCGGCGCACGGGGGAGGCAGGCCAAGGCAGCGCTCGACGAGTGCTGGAACAGCCGGGTATCGCTGCGATCAGGTGCCGCGCGAATAGGACGGAAAGGAAGCTCCGCTCATTCCGGGAGCTCCGGTGGGGGGGGGGGGGGGGGGGGGGGGGGGGGGGGGGGGGGGGGGGGGGGGCGGCGGGGCCCCGGGGGGGGGGGGGGGGGCGCGGGGGGGGGGGGGGCGGCCCGGGGGGGGGGGGGGGGCGCGCGCGGGG
>NZ_JALBWV010000057.1 GCF_022678645.1 Saccharopolyspora soli
CCACATCTAACTGGGGGGGGGGGGTGGGTGGCTGTTTGTTATCTCCCGGCGGGGGGTCTGCGCGGGGGGCGCCCCCCCGGCCCCCCCCCCCCGCGCCCCCCCCGCGGCCCCCCCCCCCACGACCGGTTACGCGGTGGCGCGGAGGGTGCGGTCGAACAGGTCGAGGAGCGCAGTCCAGTGGCGTTCGGCTGCTTCGGGGTTGTAGGCAGCTGTGTCGGCTTGGGTGTACCCGTGGTGAGCGCCTGGGTAGACCTCGCAGCGGTGGCGGACACCCGCAGCCGTGAGCGCTTCTTCGAGGCGGTCGATCTGGGCGGTGGGCAGCGACGGGTCCTGGTCGGCGTGTCCGAAGTAGAGCTCCGCCGTGACGCGGTCAGCGACGAGGTGTGGGCTGTCGGGGGCTTCGGTGGCCAGATTGCCTCCGTGGAAGCCTCCCGCGGCAGCGACGCGCTCGGGATAGGTGCCAGCGGTGCGCAGCGCGAGTACTGCTCCCATGCAGTAGCCGGTGATGCCCACCGGCCCGTTGGTGGCCTCGGGGCGGTTGGCGAGCCAGTCGAGGTAGGCACCGGCGTCGCGCATCGCGAGCTCGGGGGTCAGCGACTGGATGAGCGGGCCGATCTTCTGGAAGATCTCGGGGCGCTGGCTGGGATCGATGAACTCGGGCAGATCGACCACCGGTGTGCGCCCGTGCCGGTAGAGGACGTTGGGCACCACGACGGTGTAGCCAGCCGAGGCGAGCCGGTCGGCCATCGCGTTCAAGTGGGGGCGCAGGCCGAAGGCGTCCATGTAGAGCAGGACTGCTGGATGGGGACCTGGGGCGTCGGAGTGGACCAGGTAGGCGTCGGCGACGCCATCCGGGGTGGGGATGTCCACCGATGTTCCGCGTACGGCGTTCATGAGCGGTGCTGTCTCCTCGTAAGCCGCGATGTGCCAAGTGCTGCCGAAGGGTCGGCTGGTCCGGCCACGGCGCAGGCTGTGGCAAAGGCGCCGTTGCGGGGCCAGCCGGAAGATTACTGGATGTTGGTGCCAGCGCCGGTGGCTGCGCACCGCATTGGAATCGCGCAACGCCGTGCTGCTGCGTGGTTTGTCTGAGATTCAGGTTGTTTGCGCGGTTTCACGTCGAGTGCTTGCGAATCCGCTGCCGCGGTAGGCGTGGGATTGGCGACAACGCCATCGCGAAGTAAAAGAATCGTTGTCGAATGCTCAAACCGTCGGCTCCGGGCGGCAGATATCGAATTCCGCGGTCGTGACCGAACTGGTTTGGTGGCCAGGCCACGTCGATTGAACCTCGGAAAAGCGACATAGCTCATCCGTTGGCGCGGATGCGGGGAAGTTGAACCCGTTGCGAAGCAGGGCTCGCGCCAGAGCTGTTTCCAGGGGCAGCCATTCAGCGCAGGCAGCTCATTCGTCGGCAACCGCGCGGCGAATTGGTCGGACAATGGCAGCCCTGCCGCGGGCAGTAGGCGTGGTGCTTGCCCAAAAGGGCATCCCCATACCCCGTGGGGCATGGGGATGCGGACATCGGAACCGGGTGCGACCCGGCGACGTCTTGGTGTGTTCCAGCAGATCAGGATGCTCCGCTGGCGCCGTCCGCGCTGTCGGTGTTGGAGCCCGAACGGTCGTGGTGGTGGGCGTGGCTGTGCGAGCCGTGACTACCGTGGTCGTGGTCCGGGTGGTCCGCCAGCAGCGTCGCTGGAGCCGCTACCGCGGTGGCCGAACTCGCACCCCCGATTCCCAGCGCTAGCGGCGCCGCCAGTGCCAATGCGACTGCTGCTCGTGTAACTGTGCGCATGGAACTATTCCCCCGTCTTGAAAATGTTGCAGAGATACCGATACGAGCCCTGGTCCTCGTCCGAGGCGGGGAAAGCGGGCTCCCCCGATATCCGCCTCGGCAACGCGCCAGGACAAGCGAGGTATTCCCGTGAAGTCGCACCGGAAACCGTCCGCTGACAATTTCTTGGCGCGCGGTTCGCGAATGGCGGGTCGAAAGTCCCGGGCGATTGAGGACCAATTCCCCGGAAATGGATCGAGGTTCCCCCACGGGCGGGATCCGACCACATTCTTCGGGTGGCGATCGTCACAGTTCGCGGTGTCGATCGCCCAGCGGAATTGGTCGCATCCAACCGCGTGACCGCCCGAACCGGTAGGTCCTCGCTCAGTTCTTCCGGCCGACGGCTCCGTAGAGCCAGCCGGTGGCTTCTGGAGCTGGGTCGTCCCGGTCGGGGTGCCAGTCGTCGATGGTGACCAGACCTGGGTCGACGAAGTCGAAGCCGTCGAAGAAGCGGGCGATTTCGGCGTGGTCGCGGAAGTAGATGGGGGTCGGGGTGGTCGCGTAGATCGACTCGATCTGGGCGACCGCGTCCGGCGATTTGTGATCCGTGGTGACGTGGGTAGCGGTGATGTGGCTGCCGGGAGCTAGGGCGTCCCGAAGCTGACCCATGACCGCGGGCCGCTCCTCGGCCGTCAGGAAGTGCACCATGGCGATCATCAGCACCGCGACCGGCTCGTCGAAGTCGATCAGCGCGTTCGTCTGGGGGTGTTCGAGCACCTCGGCCGGACGGCGCATGTCGGCGGTGACCACGGTGGTGTTGTCGTCGGAGGCCAGCAGCGCGCGACCGTGGGCGAGCACGATCGGATCGTTGTCGACGTAGACCACGCGGGCATCCGGGTTGACTGCCTGCGCGATCTCGTGGGTGTTGCCGACGGTGGGCAGACCCGAGCCGATGTCGATGAACTGCCGGATGCCCTGGCGGGCCATGTACCGCACCGCCCGCCGCAGGAACGCCCGATTCTCCTGGGCGAGCTCGCGAATCTCCGGCATGGCCTGCGCCACGCGGTCGACGGCGTCGCGGTCGACCTGGTAGTTGTCCTTGCCGCCCAGGTAGTAGTCGTACATCCGCGCGACGCTCGGCCGGTTCATGTCGACCGATGACAAGCCGGAGTCGTCCTGCTGCTCCATGACGGCGCCCTCCATCTGTTCCTCGATGATCACCTTAACGGCAACCCGTCGCATCGGGGAGACCGCGATGCGGTGGTGGCGGGGTGGTTCATGTCGTCGCGCGTTGGTGGAATTCCTTGTGGAAGGTGAAGGTTCGGCGCTCCATCTCGGTTGTGTGCTGGAAGATCTCGCTGCGCCACGGGGTGTTGGTCGCGGTTCGGTATTCCTCGGTGGCGAACGCTTCCGGGCCGGTGAGCTCGTGCAGCGCGAGGAACACCGGTCCTGCTCCGGTGGTTCTGCGGTAGCGCCGGATCCGGTTCCACCCCGGCGTCGCCAGCAGCAGGGGGATGTGTTCCTGCTCGTACCACCGGGTCAGCTCGGTCTCGTAGTCGGTCGGCACGGTGATGGCGACCGCGACGATCGTGGGCGCGGGTTCCGGGGTTCGCTGGCCGTGGTCCGTCAGCAGCTCGTAGCTGCGTCTGTCCAAAGTAGACAGGGTGGCGAGGATCGCGCGTTCCCGCTCGCTTCGTTCGGCGCGCAGCCGCCGGTACTGCTCTGTCTCCAGGGCTTCTAGGTCCAGGTCGTAGGTGGCCAGCCAGCCGGGTGCTTGCCCGTCCGCGGCGCGGTAACGGCGTGCGGTGCGGATGCCGGGAATGCCCATCCGGGCCGGTGCGTGTTCGGTGTCGTACCAGTCGTGGAAAGCGGATTCCTGGCCGGGTGCGGGTTCGGACAGTACGAACAGCATGCCTTCGGCCATCGGTTCTCCCTGCGGTGCCGGTCTTGCGGAAGGGGGTGGAGCGCTACGTGTGGGTGATCTCGGCCGTGATGGCGTCCGCGTGCTCGCGCACCAGGGGAGCGCATCGATCGCGGAGTTCCGCGGCCGATATGCGTGCGGCGTTGACTGAGATGTTGAGAGCGGCGATGACTCCGTCGCGGTCCCGGACCGCAGCCGCTACCGACCGGACGCCCTCTTCGCGTTCTCCATCGATCAGCGCGAAGCCGTCCTCGCGAACGGCCATCAGGGCCTCTCGCAGCTCACCGGGGTCCGTGATGGTGTGCGGGGTCAGCGGCTTGAGGTCGACTTCCCGGAGGTAGGTGTCCAGTTCGGCGTCCGGCAGCGCGGCGAGCAGGACCCGGCCGAGCGAGGTCGGGTAGGCCGGGAGCCGGGAGCCGATGTTGAGCGTGATCGACACGCTTCGCGGACTCGGAACCCTTGCCAGGTAGACGATTTCGGTGCCGTCCAGGGTCGCCAGCGAGGACGATTCCTGGGTGGAGTTCGACAGGCTGCGCATGTGCGGCTCGGCGTGTTCCCACCAGGGGGAGGCGGACAGGTATCCGTAGCCCAGGCGCATCACCTTCGAGGTCAACCGGAATCGGCGGTCCTGCTGCGTGGCGAAACCGATCCGGGTGAAGGTGAGCAGCACGCGTCGCGCGGTGGCCCTGGTCAGGCCGGTGAGTTCGGCGACCTGGCTGATGCTCAACTCCGGGTGCTGAGCGGAGAAGACCATCATGACCTGGAATGCCTTGTCGACGGAATCGATGAAATCCGGGTCTTCGCGTGACACGCCTGGCACTCTCCGTTGGTCGTCTTGCATCCCGCGACGCCGCGCGCGCGGAACAGGAACAAATCTACCCGCGCGTCGCGACGTGCGGCCGCAGGCGGACTTCAGCCTGGGAAGTCGAAGCATTCCGTGGGGTTGTCGACCAGCAACCGGTGGCGTTGCGCGGCCGTTGGGGCGACCTCGGTGAGCAGGTCGACGAGGTCGCCGTCGTCGGGCACGAAGCCGTGGGTGTTGGGGTGCGGGAAGTCGGTGCCCCACACGACCCGTTCGGGCGCGCTGCTCGTCAGCAGCCGGGCGAGGGCGGCCGAGTCACCCATGTCCGGCGGTGCGGTGGCGAGGCGGTCAGCGCCGCTGAGCTTGACCCAGACGCGACCGGTGTCCAGCAGGCGTCGCAGCGCGGTCACCGCTGGTGATTCGAGACCTCGGCGCAGGTCGACGCGGGCCATGTGGTCGATCACCACGGGTAGTGGCAGCGACCGCACGAAGTCCTCGTGCTCGGCGATCCCCTCGCCAGCCACGTGCAGCGCGATGTGCCAGCCGTGCGGCCGGACCAGAGCGATGATCGCCTCGATCGTCTCCGGAGAAGGTGCTGGTCCGAGGTGCGGCGTGAAGTGCAGCCGTGCACCCCGCACTCCGGCTTCGTGCAACCGGGCCACTTCGGCGGGGGAGGTCTCCGGGCGGATCAGCGCAACACCGCGATAACGGCCAGCGCCTTCGTCCAGCGCGGCCACCAGAGAGGCGTGGTCCGCGCCGTGCGCGGCCGACTGGACGATCACCGCCCGGCGGAACCCCAGCAGGTCGTGCCGCTTCTGCAGGTCGGCGAGCGGGGCCTCGGGCGGGGTGAAGGTGCGGTCGGGTGCGTAGGGGAACCGGTCGGTGGGCCCGAAGATGTGGCAGTGCGCGTCGCAAGCGTTGGCGGGCAGGTCGATCGTCGGGGCGTGCGGTGAGGGGTGCGGTCCTGGGTTGGATGGTGTGGCCATCTCGGTCTCCTGCTCAGAGCATGTTTTCCAAGCTCGTTTTGCTTTGCGGTGCTGGTGGCGGAACCTCAGACGCCGTCTCGACTCCGGGATCCCCGACTCATGTATGTCCGATGCACCACGTCGGGGCTGTCCTCGCGAGACGACGTCTGAGAACCCGCGGCGGTGCGAGTTGCGAGGGTGGGCTAAGCGGCTTCGCCGCTTCAAAACAAGAACAAAAGACAGGCACTCAGTCGCAGCGGGCGGTCATGCCGCCGTCGACGACGATTTCGGTGCCGGTGATGAACCGCGCCTCGTCGGAGGCGAGGAACAGCGCGGCGTGGGCGGTGTCGCGGCCGTCGCCCATGAAGCCGAGCGGGATGCGCGCTTGGCGCTGGGCGAGCAGCGCTTCGACGTCGCCGCCGGTGCGCTGCCCGGCGAGCCGGGCTTCGACCATCGGGGTGTGCAGTTGGCCGGGGATGACGGTGTTGACCCGGATCCGGTCCGGCGCGTGTTGCACCGCGACCACCTTGGAGAGCTGGATGACGCCCGCTTTCGCCGATGCGTAGCCGACCTGGGCCGAGCCGGTCCAGCGCAGCCCGGACGTCGAGGCGATGTTCACGATCGCGCCGCCGCCCTGTTCCTTCATGACGGGGATGACGTGCTTGCACCCCAGGTAGGCGCTGGAGAGGTTGGCGTCGAGCTGGGCCTGCCAGGTCTGCTCGTCGAGCTCGACAGGCCCGCCGTGGCGTGATCCGCCGACGTTGTTGACGAGCACGTCGACCTGGCCGAACGCGGACCGCGCGGCCTCGACCACGCCCGCGACTGCCGCGGAATCCGTCACGTCGCAGGTGTGCGCCACTGCCGTGCCGCCCTCGTCGGCGATCATCTGCAACGTCGGTTCCAACGATTCCGCATCGCGGTCCACGACTAGCACCTTCGCGCCCTCGTGGGCGAAGACGACCGCGGTCGCTCGGCCGTTGCCCCAGCCAGGCCCGACACTGCCCGCGCCGGTGACGATCGCGACCTTGCTCGCCAGCCGACCACTCATGACAGTCCCGCCTCTCCGCGATTTGCAGTGGTGGTTGCGTCCAGCCGAGTCTCGCGTTTCGTGGTTTCTGGTGGCTGGTTTGCGTCACGGTCCCCTGAGGTGCGGGTGACGGGGACTGGGGTTGACACGGGGCTACTCATGCCACCGCTGGTGTTCCGGTCGTTCGGCTCGCCGACGTGCAGGGCGATCAGGAACCGGGAAACCATGTTGTAGGCGCCGATCGTCGCGGTGAGTTCCACGACGTGCTGATCGCTGAAGTGTTCGCGCAGGGCGTCGAAGATCTCGTCGGGTACTGCGACGGATCGAGTCATCGCATCGGTGTAGGCGAGCGCGGCCCGTTGCGGCGCGGTGAGCGACGCAGCGGCGTCAGCGGGCGCTTCGACGCGGAGCGCATCGGTTCGGGTCAGACCCGCGTCGCGTGCGATCGGTTCGTGCGCGTTCCATTCGTAGTCGGCGCCGTTGAGCGCCGCGACGCGCAGGATGGCGAGTTCCCGGATGCCGGCGGGCAGGCTGGCGCGGGTGCGGATCGCACCGAGCAGGCTGTTCCAACCGTCAGCGATCGGCGGGCTGTGCAGCAGCGTCTGATCCAACGGTGTGAGATGCCCGCCGCGGCGCTCGCGGATCCGGTCAGCGATCTCGCCCTCACCGCTGCGGTAGTCCAGGCGTGCCATCAGTGTTGTGATCCTTTCGTTTCGTCGGGTCAGGAGGCGTTGCCCGCGGTGGCAACGCTGTCGGTCGGCAGAGTGGAGTCCGGGTCGTCCGCGGCCAGGGGCGCGACCGGTTCGCGGTTCAGGACCGCGCGGGCCCGATCGGCGTCGAGGCAACGTTCCCAGCGGGCGACGACGAGACTGCCCATGATCTGCCCGGACAGGCTGACCAGTCCGCGCATCGTTGACAAGAATCGGTCGATGCCGAGGATCAGCATGATCCCGACGACCGGAACCACACCGGTGGTCGACAGCGTCGCCGCGAGGATGACGAAGCCCGCGCCCGCGACCCCGGCACTGCCCTTCGAGGTGATCAGGAAGACCGCGAGCAAACCGATCTGCTGCCACAGCGACAGATCGACGTTGAACGCCTGCGCGATGTACAGCGAAGCGAAGCCGAGGTAGAGGCACACGCCATCGCCGTTGAACGCGTACCCCGAGGGCACCACCAACCCGACGATCCGCTTCGGCGCGCCGAGGTGCTCCAGCTTGCGCATCAGTTGCGGCATCACCGCTTCGTAGTTCGAGGTTCCCAGCGTGATCAGCAGTTCGTCCTTGAAGTACCGGTAGAGCTTGAGGATCCGCAGACCGCACAGGCGGGCGATCAACCCGAACACCAGCAGGCTGAACACGATGCCGGTCGCCCAGAACAGGGCGATCACGCTGCCGAGGCTGGTCAGCGTTGAGATCCCGAACTTGCTGGTGGTGTAGGCCATCGCACCGAAAGCCCCCAGCGGCGCCACGTACATCACGAGCTTGACCACGCCGAACACCGCGTCGCCGACTCGCGCGATCCCGCGCACCAACGGCTCGCCACGGTGCCCGAGGGCCTTGATCGCGATCGCGAACAGGATCGCGATCAGCAACACCTGCAGCACGTTGCCCTCGGTGAACGCGCTGACCACGCTGTGCGGGATGATGTTGACCAGGAAGTCGTACCAGTGCTGGCTCTCGCCGCTGCGCAGGTACTTCTGCGCGGAACCCGAGACCTGCAGCGCGTTCGGATCGGCGTTCAGCCCGCGTCCGGGCTCGAACACGTCCATCACGACCAGGCCCGCGATGAGCGCGATCGTCGTGACGACCTCGAAGTAGACCAGGGCTTTCACCCCAACTCGTCCCACGGAGGTCAACTCGCCTGCGGAGGCCACGCCGGTGACGATCGTGCAGAACACCACCGGCGCGATGAGCATCTGGATCAACGAGATGAAGCCGGTGCCAACGGGTTCGAGCGACGCGCCAACGCCGGGCGCGACGAGACCGAGTGCGGCACCGAGCGCGATCGCGAAGAGCACGGTCACGTAGAGCTTCGACGTGAAAGCGCTGCGCAGCAGCGACCGCATCGACATCATTGTCTCCTGTGCGACAGACGAACATATGTGCGTGTGACGAACAGACAATGAGCCATGCGAAAGACCCTGTCAATAGTCGATCGCGAAACCGGACGACGGGACGCGCAGGCGCCAAGGTTCGAGAGTCCATTTAGGACAGCCTTGCGAGTGGGTGCTGACCTTGTTGGACAGCTGGGTCGACGTAGAGCCCGCCGCTGTGTCCTGTCGCGTCGTTCAGGTCACTGGTGCGGCGGGAAAGCCTCAGCTGACCGAGCGGTCCAGGGCGTCGAGCAGCCAGGTGTGCGTGACGCCGACCGGTGCGGATTCGCCGGTGATCTCACCAGCGAGCTGCCAGTAGCGGCGCAATCGCGGGTGCCGGTCGGCGGCGGTGCGCCTGTTCAGCGCGCGCCGGAACTCCGGGTTGTCGCTGGCACCGAGCGCCGCGGCGTGGGCCGCGACGAACCGGTCGAGCGCAGGCCCAGGTTGCGGCCGAGCCCCGGTCGCCACCTGTGGGAACGCCAGCTCGCAGGCCGCACCGACGGCGGCGTGGAGGGCGCCGAGGTCGGCGATCCGGTCGTGGTTGACGAGCGTGCTGGCCCGCAGTTGGGTGGCGAGTGCCCGGTCGGCGGCGAGCAGCACCAGCTCGGCGTACGCGACGACCTGCGCCGGAGTCGGCAGATCCGGCGGACGCGGCGCGCTGATGTCGAGGAACATGCTGGCCGTGTCCGGCGGGATCGGTCCGGTGGTCATCGGGCGCCAGAGGCGGACGAGGGTGTCGTGCGCGGCGAATCCGTCCTGCACCGCGGACAGCAGCTCAAGGCGGGCGGCGCGGTCGGTGGGTGGCGCCTCCTCGACCGCGCGGAGCATCGAGCGTCGCCAGGCCAGCGTCGCCACTTCGTGGTCGAGCGCGGCCCGCTCGGCGGCCACGGCGTCGGCCAGGGATCGTTGACCGGCGAGGACGTCGGTGATCGACCGCAGGCCCAACCCGAGCCCGCGCAGCCGTCGGATCAGGTTCAGCCGGTCGACCGTGGCCGCGTCGAACCGGCGATGCCCGCCAGCGCTTCGCGCGGTCTCCAGGAGTCCTTCGTCGCAGTAGAAGCGGATGGTGCGGACGGGCACGCCGGTCCGCCGCGACAGGTCGCCGATCCCGAGTGTGTCTCCGGTCACCATCGGTTGAACCTCCAGCCGAGTGGAGTTCCTACGGTACGGCCATGGATGTCGCACGATTTGTCGAGGGACTGCACGAGCACACCGCCGGGTTCGCCAAGGCAGTGGCCGACGCGGATCCGAACAGGCCGGTGCCGACGTGCCCGGCCTGGCCGCTGCGGGTGCTGGTCGGACACATCGGTCAGGCACACCGCTGGGCGGCGGACATCGTCCGGTCCGGGCCGACTTCAGTGCCGGACCCGTTCGACGCCGACCCCGGCGATCCGGGGGAGTGGTCCGACTGGCTGCACGAGGGCGCTGCGGATCTGACCGAAGCGGTTCTGGCCGCCGGTGGGAGTCCGGTGTGGACGTTCTTCGGCCCGCGGTCAGCGACGTTCTGGCTGCGCCGGATGCTCCACGACACGATCGTGCACCACGCGGACGCGGCGGGTACCACGGGCACCGCGTTCGAGGTGGCGCCGGACCTCGCGGCCGACGCGATCACCGAGTGGCTGGAGGTGCTGTCCGACCCGGTCACGCCGACGCTCAAACCGGCCTTCGCCGAACTGCGCGGTACCGGCCAGACCCTCCAGATCCGCCCCGATACCGGCCTGGGCTGGCTGATCACCCGCACTCCCGACGGCGTGCGATGGGCGACCGCGACCAGGGCCGCAGCTGCCACGGTGGCTGGTCCGGTCGGGAAACTGCTGCTGGTGCTCACCCGACGGCTGCCAGCCGACCACGTCACGATCACCGGGGACCGCGCCCTGGCCGACCACTGGCTGGCGCACACGGCGGCTTGACAACGGCAGCTCTCCGAAGCACAAGGCCCAGCCAGCACCGAGGTCCGCCGTTGTCCCGTCGAACAGTCGACAATGGACATCCGGCCGAAGTCGAACCTGCTCGGTGAGCTGCGAGATGTATTGGATCATGACTTGATCTGAACGGGTTTTTCACAACGGCTGGCCAGGATTCGGGTGTTCATCCGAACGCCTATCGAGGAGAACCTGGTTATGCCAACGACAAGGCAGCGGTTTCGGGCCGTGGTGTCCGGCTTGGGCGTGGCAACGATCGTGGGACTGGCACCGGCGGCCGCGTCCGCCGCCGACTCGGTGGACGGTGATGTTGTTGTCCACCAGGTCGCCGCCAGTGCACAGGAGCAGCAGGCCATTCGGGATTACTGGACGCCCGAGCGGATCGCCGCCATGCCCACCGGGCCGGTTCCGGAGCAGCCCCAGCCTCCGGTTGACGGGCCCGATGGCGCCGGGTGGTCCGGGGGTGGGGCCATCGACCGGACGGTGGGGCGATTGTTCTTCACCGAGCGCGGGGAGGACGCGAGTTGCACGGCGACGATCGTGCGGAGCGCGAACCGCAGCGTCGCGGTCACCGCCGGGCATTGCGTGCATGGTTTCGACCTGCTCGGTCAGGATCCGCAGTGGACGACCAATCTTTACTTCGTGCCCGGATTCCGGGACGGCGCAATGCCTTTCGGCGGATTCGTGCCTCGACTGGCCATTGCAGATCGGAGCTGGGTGGACGACGACCAGCAGATCGTCTACGACCAGGCTTTCCTGGTGCTGAACCCGGCGCCGGACGGGCGGGCGGCCGCGGATGTTGTTGGCGCTAGCCAGGACATCGCGTTCGACCTGCCCGGTGACCGGGAGGTCGCCGAGTTCGGTTATCCGCGCGCCGCCAACCAGCCCGGTCACCAGGGGCGGCCGGAGTTCACCGGACAGCGACTCGCCTGGTGCTGGGGCATCGCGCGGGAGAATCCGGGTACGCCGTCGTGGCCGGTGCCGAAGGGGCAGTTCGGTGTCGCGTGCGACATGGGCGGTGGTTCCAGCGGCGGACCGCGCATCGCGGGCTTCGACGGCGACACCGGTGCGGTGGCCGGGGTCAACACCCGGTCCTGGTACCTCGACGATGCCGGGAAGGGGTGCGAGCTGGACAGCGACCTGTCGCAGTGCACCCGGAACCTGGGCGGCCCGCAGTTCACGCCCGCGATCACGCTCCCGCTCTACGAACGGGCGCAGCACGCGTAAGCCACCATCGCGGGTGAACAGGGTCGTGGGGGGGGGGGGGGGGGGGCGCCCCCCCGGGGCCCCCCCCCCTCTCCCCCCCCCACGACTCAAGGCTTGCGGGCGACTCCACCGAGCAGGTTGTACTCGCCGTCGGACGGTTCGACGAGGCGCGGGCCGTCGGGCCACCAGTCGAACAGGTACGACAGACCTGGCTCGACCATCCCCATGCCCCGGAACAGCGCGGCGATCTCGTCCCGCTTGCGGTAGTAGCAGCTGCCCATCATCTCGTTGAACCGCGCCTCGGACTCGACCGCGAGCTTGGCCCGCGAGCTGCCGTCGTCGGGGTTGTGCAGGTGCGAGATCGCCAGGTAGGAGCCGGAAGCCAGGGCGTCGACGTAGGTCGACATGATGCCGAGCGGGTCCTCGTCGTTGGTGACGTGGTGCAGGGTGTTGCACTGGATCAACGCGATCGGCTGGCTCAGGTCCAGGTATTTGCTGACCGACGGGTTCGCCAGGATTTCCGCGGGCCTGCGCAGATCCCCGACCGCGAAGTGGGTGTACTCGTTCTCCTCCAACAGCGCGCGGCCGTGCGCCGCGACCGACGGGTCGTTGTCGATGTAGACCACCCGCGCTTCGGCGTTGATCCGCTGCGCCGCCTGGTGGGTGTTCTCCGCGGTGGGCAGTCCGGAGCCCAGGTCGAGGAACTGCTCGATGCCAGCCTGCCCGGCCAGGAATCGGACCACGCGGATCAGCCATGCGCGGCACTGTCTGCCGACCTGCACTGCTTCCGGGGCGATCTTCTGGATCTGCTGGAGGACCTCGCGATCCACCTCGAAGTTGTCCTTGCCGCCGACGAATGCGTCGTACACCCGCGCGATGCTGGGTTTGGTCGTGTCGATGTGCGGCCTGTCAACGCTTGCCATGGGGAAGATCCGCTCGGTCCGGGGTAGAAACGATCACGAGCAGCGTATTCGCGGATTCGCGCCAGGTAAACAGCCGTCACGCATTGAGCGGATTGATCCGGACGTCGTAGTCGGCGGCCTCCGATCCGGTCAACCGAAGTAGTCCGCAGTCGTCTTGCATGATCGTCTTGATGTCCGATTTGGGTGGATCCTCGGTGCGGTCGGGTTCGGTGCGGTGCCGCGCGGCGTCGATGGCAGACTTGCCGCGATGAGCGGAGCGGTACTGGTCCTCGGGGGCCGCAGCGAGATCGGCATCGCGGTGGCGGAACGCCTGGTCAAGCGTGGCCACGGCACGGTGGTCCTGGCGGCGCGGCGGTCGGCGGAGCTGGATGCCGAGGAGGCCGCCCTCCGCGCGGTCGGCGCCTCGGACGTGGTGCGGGTCGAGTTCGACGCGGCGGACGTCGCCAGCCACGCGGAGCTGCTGCGCAGCGTCGTGGACCGGCATGGGCCCATCGAAGTCGCGGTGACCGCCTTCGGAGTGCTCGGCGACCAGCAGCGGGCCGAGCAGGACGCCGCGCATGCCGTCGACATCGTGCACACCGACTACGTCGCGCACATCAGCGTGCTGACACACCTGGCGAACCTGTTGCGGGAGCAGGGCAGCGGCAAGATCGTCGTGTTCTCCTCCGTCGCGGGCGTGCGGGTGCGCCGGGCGAATTACGTCTACGGGTCGGCGAAGGCCGGGCTCGACGGGTTCGCCAGCGGACTCGCCGATGCGCTGGTGGGTAGCGGGGTGCGGTTGTCGATCGTGCGGCCCGGTTTCGTCATCGGTCGGATGACCCAGGGGATGAGTCCCGCACCGTGGTCCAGCACGCCCGACCAGGTCGCGGACGCGACGGTCAAGGCCCTGGTGCGCGGGCGGCGCGTGGTGTGGGTGCCCCCGATCCTGCGCTGGGTGTTCGCGGCGATGCGCCTGCTCCCGCAACCCATCTGGCGCCGCATGCCACGCTGAGGTCCGCCCGGCGCTGGTCATACCATCGGCGATGGCGACGCCAAGCCGTCCGGCGGGGTGGTCGTAGCAGGTGTACGCAGCCCGTCGGCTGTTCCCGGCTCGGTCCGAGGCGGCTGGTGAACACCTCCAGCAGGTCCGCGGCCTGCGAGTTCGTCAGCCGCACGTACCGGTGCCGTGCCGCCCCTGCCTGCGCTCCACCAGCAGGTTCAGGTGCTCGCTGGCCGTCGAGTGGCAGCGGATGTCCCTGGTTGTTCAGGTGTGCGGGACTACGTCGGGGGCCGTCGACGGGGTTCCGGCGGCTTCCAGTGCCCGCCGTCCGGTCCGGTCGGGTGATCGACGCCAGCACCGAGGTAGGTGCGGAACCAGTCCGCGGCCAGTTCCGCCACCCGGTCCAGCGCCCCAGGTTCTTCGAAGAGATGACCGGCGTGCGGCACGATCTCGATCTTGATGTCGGTCAGCGGCAACGAGGTGAGCAGCTTGGCCGCCTGCCGGTTGAGGTTGAGCACCTCGCGGTCGTCGCCGCCGACGATCAGCAGCGTCGGCGCCTGCACCGAAGCCAACCCCTCGCCGCCGAGGTCCGGGCGCCCACCGCGCGACACCACGGCGGTGACGCGGTCCGATCGCCGAGCGGCGGCCTTCAGCGCCGCGGCGGCTCCGGTGCTGGCCCCGAACAGCCCGATCGGCATGTTTCGCGTTGTCGACCACCCGGCCAGGTCGTCGATCGCGAGCAGCAGCCGTTCGGCCAGCAGGTCGATGTCGAAGCGCAGTTCGTGGGTGCGTTGGTCGAACTTCGCCTCCTCCGGGGTGAGCAGATCCAGCAGCAGGGTGCCGAATCCGGCATTCTGCAACGACTCCGCGACCGCGCGGTTTCGGGGGCTGTGCCGGGAACTCCCGGAACCGTGCGCAAACAAAACCACCGCACGGGCAGGCGGTGGCACGACGAGATCCCCTTCCAGGTCTCCCTTGGGTGCTTTGACGATCACCGGCTCGGTTGCGACTTGAACCATCTGAGCCTCCTCCAGTTCGGCAAGCTCCGACTACCCCGACTGACCAGCCCCGACACGCCCATATGAGATGTCTCCGAACTCGTCTTGCTCGGCGGTGCGGGTGGCGGAACCTCAGAAGCCTTCTCGGTCCGGGATCCCCGACATCATGTATGCCCAACACCACGTCGAGGCTGTCCTCCCGAGATAGCTCAGGGTGCGGGGTGTCCCCGCATGGCACCGCTGAGAACCCGCGGCGGTGCAAGTGGCGTACGTGGGCTAAGCGGCTTCGCCGCTTCAAAGAACAAGATCAAAAACTGAGACCGAACACTGGTCGTGAGTGCGCGGCCGGGCTCCTACCCGGTTGTGCACTCACGACCTTTCTCACCTGTTGCGGAGGCGGATCTGGTTTAGCACCGCTGAGTCCAGGTCGTTGTGCACCTCGCTGGCCGGGAGCATGAACCAGGGTTGTTGGACGCCGTTCTCGGTCTGCTGGGTGTTCGGGGCGTAGACCGGCACGAAGCCCTGGTGGACCAGGGAGATCGCGTAGTCCACCGACACTTCGCGCTGGTTGTTCAGCGCCGCGGTGCCGTGCCAGGGCATCACCCCGGAGCCGCCGATCGGGAGGAAGCGGAAGCGGCCCTCGGCCGGTCGGATCGACAGGCTCATCCGCACCCGGTCCCGCCACAGCGCTTGGTAGTTCAGCTCGTGGTCGACGTGCTTGTTCGCGAGGTAGGTGATCGTTTCCCGCCACGTCGCGGCGAGCAGATCGGCACGGGCGGTCCGCACCCGGGCTGGCACCGCCGGGTTGACCAACTCGTACGGATCCGCGTAGAGCTGCTGCGACCAGGCGAACGGATCGCCGCCCTGGTGCGGCACGTCGATCGCGTGCAGGACCGAGCGGAACATCTCGACGAAACGCGGCTGGCCGGGCTCCCGCGGGTCGCGTTCGGCGGCTTCGGCGAGGACCGGCAGCGGATCGCGCCGGACGTCCAGCCCGGCGAACGCGGTGGCGTACCGGTCGCGGTGCTTGGCCAGCAGCTCCGGTCGCTGCGCCCGATCGCCGCAGTTCGGATGTGCGTCAGCGGCATCGTCGATGTCCACGAGCGTCACCGCGCGGCGCGCGCCGGTCTGCTCCAGCAGTTTCCCGAACTCGTCGTGGTAGTCCGCGCAGCGCTGCGGATCCCGCGCCCGGAAGTGGCTGGGGTCGGCGAGCGCGAGCACCTCGATGCCCGGTGGGTATACCTGCTGGACGGCCGCTTCGAGTTGCCGGAGCCGGGCCAGCACAGCGACTTCCGCGAGATCCGGCGCACCGCCCAGTGCTTTCAGCCGCGAGCCGTCCTGCTTGACCGGCGGTCCCAGCATGACGAAGGTGATGCGCTCGCCCGCGGCGATCGCGGCGGTCATGTCCGAAACCGCGGTCTCCGGCGGGTACACCGACCTCGCCGCGCCGAACGGCTTCGCCATCAGCACTTTCCGCACGGCTCGGGCGATGGCCGCCGGATCGGTGCAACGCCCCAGCTCGTCGCGCGCCCGACGGCCCAAAATGCGTCCACTTCGGACAGCATTGGCGCACAGCAGCTCGATGATCCGGACCTGCTGCTCGGCGGTGAGCCGCACACCGCGACCCCAGATCGTCGGACGGGTGCTGAATTCGCCGACCGGCAGTTCCGCGATCGACGTGGCGTGCGACAACTCGGGTTTCGCCCGCTGCTGCCGACTGGCGTGACCGCGGCCGAGCGGTGTCGGGTGCGGGAGGAATTCGAACGTCGCGATGCCCGGATCGATCCGAGGTTCGGTGCTGAACCCGGTCGGTCGCACTGCGACCACCGTCGCGTCCGGGAAAGCCGCGCGCAGCTCCGCGCGGTTGGATTCCAGGTCGTCGAAGGCCGCGACCACCTCGGCGTCGGGCAGCTCGCGCAGCGCCTCGACCTTGTGCGCGCCGACGTCCGACCGCTCATCGGGGGTGGTGTGCAGGTCCAACTGCCCGAGGCCGTGCCGGACGAGCAGTTCTCCGGTGGCGGGTCGCATGCGCGGCCGTCGGCCGGTCGCCCAGACCACCCGTCCACCGGCGTGCTCGACGGCTCGGACGAACCGGATCAAACCCGGTGCGGGCTCGTCGGTCAGCAGCGCATCGTGGCTCCACGACAGGGTTTTCCGGAACTCCGCGTACACCGCGTCCCAGTCGACATCCGGGTGGTCTTCGCGCAACCGGTTGT
Source organism: Saccharopolyspora soli (assembly GCF_022678645.1). Classification (GTDB taxonomy): domain Bacteria; phylum Actinomycetota; class Actinomycetes; order Mycobacteriales; family Pseudonocardiaceae; genus Saccharopolyspora; species Saccharopolyspora soli. The sequence goes on from NZ_JALBWV010000057.1 coordinate 16,823, forward strand.
GGGCCAGGAACAGCGGCCACCCTGCCGGGTACAAGCCGGGGAGGACGGCCAGTCGGTGCGCCGCCGCGAGCTTTTCGATCCCGTGCGCCCTGCCGAGGTGCGACAACGCCGCGCGAACTCGTTGCCGGGGCAATAGCGCGCAGAAGTCGAGATCCACCGCGACGACCGGTCTCGGCAGGCTCCGATCGCGGCGGCGATCGATGTTGCGCTGCTTGACCCGCCGGATCACACCGCTGAGCAGTTCGTGCTGCCCGGTGGGAACGCTGTGCACGTGGTGCCGCCACGGGTGATCACCGGCCAGCAGCGCTGCGGTTTCGGCGGCGAGGTACCGCAACTCCTGCGCGGTGATCCGCTCGAACGCGGCCCGCACCGCAGCCCGATCGGATGCTGCGACGTGCGCGAATGCCGTCGCCAACGACTCCAACTCCCGGTGCAGCGCGGAAATCGACTCCGACACCGAGCCGCCCGCCGCGTCCACCGGCAGCACACCGGCCGGGACCGCTCGGCCGGTCGCGACGAACTCTGCGGCCAGCTCGACGGCGAAACCACCGGCCGGGCGGAATCCCTCGACGAGCAGGCCGCGCGTGGTCACCACGATCGGCCGAACGACGAACTCGACCAAGTAGTCCAGTTCCGCCCATCCGAACGGCCGACCGTCGAGCACCCGCCGCAGCTTCCCGGCGACCAACTCGCCCAACGGCAGCACGAACCGCTGCTCGCCGGACGACGCCCCGGATGGTCCGCAATACAGCGACAGCAGATCGTCCTGGGCGATCAGACCTTGCACGTTGCTGGAAATCGGTACACCTGCCGAACCGACTCGACACCTGTTCTCGCAACCGGCGAACCGCACGTCCGTGCAGCGCTGGTCCGCTGGACGGCGGCAGTCTAGTTGATCTTCATCAGGAGTCGTTTCCGGTGCTGCGACAAGGCTTCACACCAGCGCTTCGAAAGGCGGCCGGAACTGAAGTCGTTGCGAAATCCATGAATTAGCCCGGACCGAACTCCTGCGCAACCGGTTACCGAAGTCCCAGTTCGCCGCATGCCAGACCGGCACGAATCAGCCCGAACGGGGCCGTGACGGGAGAAACCGGCCTAGTCGCCGAGTGGTCATTCGCCGTCGGCGAGTTGCACCACCGGGACGCAACCCGGCTCGGCCAAGCGGTGCAAGGTCGCTCGGCCGCGATGTTCCAACTCGCGGTGGGAAATCCAGCCAGCCGCGAAATGCCGGTATGCCTGACCGAGCAACACCAACTCGGCCAAATGGTCGGCGCAGCGCTGCCGCAGGTAGGCAGGCAGCCGCGGCAACAACTCCAGCTGGGAGTTCACCACTTCGTCGAGCACCTGGGCATAGCGCCGTGCCCGTGCCCGGCGCCAGCTCGGGATCAGCTTCCGCGGCGTCCAGTTCGCGATCCTCATCGACAGCCCATCCAGTAGCTACGCGACCGATGCACCCAATCCGCTCGTATGATTTACCCGGACGGACCGCAGCACGTCACCAAGAATGACCAAAGACGTTCGGTGTCTGGCGCAATATCGCCCGATCGGACGATCCAGCCGGTCGAAAGCAGGGCTCTGCTCGATCAGCGGCGGCGCCTTGAGGCGAACCGCAGCGAAACCACAGCGAAGCTAGCTGTACGGCGCCCACTGCGTGACGAGATCGCCTTCGCGGATCGTGCGCAGTCGCCGGTGCAGCTGCTCGCGAACTCCCGGATTGCTGCGCAGGATGGGCAGCACACCGGTGGTGATCTTGAGTTCGCGCAGCTCGCGCAGCACGGGAAAACCTTCCCAGGCGGTGATGTCGAAGCCGTAGGCGCGGGCCAACTCGTTGTGCCAATCGGGTGGGTGCCCCATCCGCAGCCGCCCCACGGCGATCGGCGTCAGGTCCCACTCCGGCGGGCCGATGCACAGCGAATCCAGATCGCACAACAGCGGACCATCGGCACCGCCGATCACGTTGCCCAGGTGCGCGTCGGCGTGGATGACGCTCTGCGGCAGCGGAAAACGCAGCGAATTCAGCTGTTCTTCGAGGTAGTCGAAACGCTGTTCCAGGAAGCAGTGGTCGGCCGGGTCGATGTCCACCGCATCGGCGAGCCGACGCCGCAGATCGGCCATCGGCTGCCAGTCCAGGAAATTCGGCGCCAACGGCATCGAATGCATGCGGCGCAGCAGCGCACCGAGGTCACAGCCGCTGGGCACCGGGCCGATCTCCGGCACGTACTGCCAGAGCGTGGCGAGGTGCTCGCCCACCTGCACGGGTTGTTCCAGGCCGGGCAGCAGGCGCACCGCGGGCACGTCGTGGATGGCCAGCCATCGCGCGGCTTCGACCGCGTTGAAAGCTCGATAGGTAAAAGACGGGGAGAGCACGATGCGGACGATGACGGGCTGCGCACGCAGCAGGAAAACCCCGTTGTTGACGAATCGGATCAGGCGCGCGCCACGCGAGTCCAAGCCGACGGACGCGCAGATCTCGGTCAGCGCGGTCTCCAGCTCCGGCGGGACGCACCGACCCTCTTCCACCTGGTATGTCTTCATACTCATGTTCTCAAACGACCGCGGGCGGACCGGACCGAACCGGTCGGCAGGTCTCACACCTGACGGAACCGCCGGACTTCCTCGAACAGGTCCCGGACGTCGGAATTCATCCGGTGCTTGCCCGCTTCCAACTCCAACGGTTTGAGCCGGTCGGCCACCCGAGCGGACTTGACCCGCTCGCCGAACTGCAGCGCCTGCCGCCCGACCTTGATGCCTTCCTGCAGATCACCGGCCCGGAAGTGGTTGGTCGCCTGCAAGCTCAACCCGAACACGTGGGTGCGCTGCATGTCCGCGCCGTACGCCTCGTTGCACTTGATGGTCTCGGCCACCGCGATGGACGCGTGCCGCTTCGGGTCGAAGTTGGCCAGCGCGTCGTGCGCCGAACCGATCATGCCGTGCAGGTCGTTCTCGTTGAAGAACCGCACCCAGTCCGGCGCTTCGTCCACCTTGGAGCGGGCGAACTCGTCCTTGGTGCGACCCACCATCTTCTGCACCTGGTCCGGCTTGTTCAGCATGCCGTAAGCCCACGCCTCGTTGGCGCACAGCACCGCGACGGTCAGCGCGGAACCGGACTCCTGCGCGGCGATCTGGCCCAGCTGGAACAGCTTCAGCGCCTCATTGGGCTCCTGGTAGTGCAGGTAGACCCGACCCATCCGGTAGAGCACGCTGGCCACCAGGCTGTCGTCGTCGGCCTGCTTGGCGAACTCCAGCGCCTTGCCGAAGTGGCCGCGAGCCGGGTCGAGCAGACCGATGTCGAACGAGGTCCAACCGGCCAGGCTGTGCATGTCCGCCAGGGCCACGAAGAGCTGCTTGCGCACCGGATCGGCGGCCGTGGACTCCAGCAGCTGCTGCGCCCAGGACAGCTGGGCGACCACGGCGTCGCGGCAGGTCCCGCCGCCGTACCGGTAGTCCAGATCGCGCAACGCCTTGGTGGCGGCCTGGATCTGCTGCACATCGGTCATGCCGATGCGTACCGGTGCCGGTGTCTGGGCGCTGGCGGGCACCCAGGAGCTGTCCTCCGCGCCAAAGACGGCAGCACCCATGGTCACCGCCGCCGCGTGGGACAAGAACTTCCGACGCTTCACCGACTCGTCCTCCTCAGCATCGGGGGCGTTGGCCGCCGCCTTGGCGACCCGCATCGCGGTTGCCCCGTCGTATGCGAGGCCCATGTAGCCCCGCGGAATTCCCAACCCGTCGGCGATCCGGGCCAGCACGTCATAGGCCATGACCTGCCGCCCCTTGAGGATCTCGGACACCTCGGACTGCGACTGCCCCGTGGAGGCCGCGATCTGACGCTGCGAGACGCCGTGCCGACGCAGTTGCCGGTAGATCTCGCTGACGTCCCGTCGTGCCAGCGCATCCCGCATTTCCCGATCGTTCCAAACGTCGGGTGTAACGGGAGAGCCGCCAGAACCGATGATGTTCATTTAGACCCCCTCACGCTCTGCACGGGCGTTGGTCGCAGAGTAAGGGCACTGCGGCAACCCGGTGAAGTGCGTATCGGTAGAGGTGATCGGCGGGGGTGAAGTCCGTCGACCGCTCGTCGTTGCCGTCAGCCCGGTTATCGCCTGCCTCTAGGCGAACCGGGTCAACAAGCTCCAATCTAGTCACTACAGGCAACCGAGCACGAACAGGAACGGGATGGCGATGCGGGCAGCACACGGCGAGGACGGCCGATCGGCCGAATCCGCTACCGCGCCCGCGGACCGCCGTCGGTGGTGGCGAGTGGACTGCCGGGATGTGGCGAACTCGCGGCGTTTTCTGGACGTGCTGGTCAACCGGGACAGGGTGGTGCTCGTCGGACCGCCCGGCCACGCCGCAGCGCTGTCGGCCAACGGCATGAGCCAGTTGTCCGTAGCACTGCGGGATGCCGCCGTGCAGGCGAGAAGGTGACGGTGACGTTTCAGTGGATGAGATTCTGGGGCAGGTGCTGCGCAACGCGGTCCGGGAGCGGCTCGATGTGTTGACCGAGCTCGCGAACCGCGCGGACGCCCCTTCCCTGCTCTCCGTGGCGCGTTCCGAACTCCCTCGACTCACCGAGGGGTGGCGGACGCTGCTCGCCGCTCACGACGCCGACGCGAAGGGCAACTGCCCCGAGTGCTCCAGCCGCTGGCGCCCGCAGAAAGCACCGTGCTCGGTGTGGCGCTCGGCTTACGACCACTTGGTGGCAGGGGCCTTGGCACCCCGTCCCGCTCGGCACCTTCGCCCGGCGCACGCGCTGCGCCCGGCGGCGTCGGTGCCGTAAAGCTGGCGGACTCGGTCCCGGACAGCAAGACCTCCTCCCCGACCCGGGCTCCGAGCAACCGCCTGGTGGCGGCCGGTGAACGACCAGTCGTGATTCCCCGACCTCGACTGAGGGTTCATCGGTCGCCACAAATAAAACTCCACAGTGGACCGCCATCCGGCGGTCACCCCAGATTTCCGCGGGCTGGTGCTGACGCACTCCCCTCCCCCCGACCGGTGCCGGTCCGCGGAGTCCAACCACTCCGGACAAACCGTTTCCCCGGACGGCCCGGAGTCTGGAAAGGCCCTGGTGCTCGAATCCCCGACCGAGCCCCAGGGCCTTTCCATGCCTTCAGGGATTCCAAAGTCATTTTGCGAAGCGGTGCAAGTAGCGGAACCTCAGACGCCGTCTCGGTCCGGGATCCCCGACATCAGGTATGACCAGTACACCACGTCGAGGTAGGTCCTCCCAGAGAACGCCCGTGGGCACAGTCTGAGAACCCGCGGCGGTGCAAGTCGCGTGCGTGGTGAAAAGCGGAAGCGGCTTCGCCGCTTGCCTGACGCCAACTTGCTTTCCGTGGAGCCGGATTATCCGATCCTCGGGTGCTCAGCCGGGTTCGCCCGAGTTACTTGCGGCGGAGTCGGGCTCGGGTGGCGAAGTCCGGGTCCAGGCGGATGCCCGGTGGTGGGGACGTGCCTCGTTGGGTCGGCACCGCCGTCGCGGGCGATCCGATCAGGTGGGTGCGCTGGGCTGGCACCATCAGCCAGGGTTGGCGCGGGCCGAGCAGCGGCGAGTACACCGGGACGAAGCCCTGGTCGAGCAACGAGATGGCGAAGTCCACCGCCACGTTGCCGCGGCCGTCCAGCACCCCGGTGCCCTGCCAGGGCAGCAGACCGGATCCGCCGAGGTAGGTGAAGCCGAGGCAGCCCTCGCGGACTGCGCTGAGCGTCAGCCGGATGCGGTTCGGGAACATCCGCTCGTAGCCGAACTCCTCGTCGACCTGCATGGTCGCCAGGTAGCGGAGCACCGTGTGCCAGGCGCGGCGCAGCACCGCGCAGCGCGCCTGCCGCACCTCGGCTGACACTCCTTGATCGGTGAGGTTGTAGATGTCCGCGTAGACCGCGGTGGACCATTCGAGCCGGTCGGTGCCGGGTGGCACCACGACCGGCACCGAGTACACCAGCGACATCAGGATTTCCCGGAACAACCCGATGATGTGCGGCTGGAACTCCGCTATCGAGGCGGTGCGCTGGTGCACGCGTTCCAAGGTGCGCAGCGGGTTGTCGGTGATGTCAAAGTGCCGCAGCGAATCGCTGAGCAGTTGGCGGTAGCGGGCGATCCGGACCGCGCGGCGCGCCTGGAGCCCCGGTCCCAACCGCTGCTCGGCCACCGCGTCGATCTCCTCGACGGTGGTGCGGTCACCGATGCCGACCAGCTCGACGTACTCGCGCAGCTTCTTGCGGTACGCCTCGGTGATCGCCGACGGGCGGCTGCGGAAGTGCCGACCGTCGGTGAGGATGTTGAAGTGCAGGCCGGGCGGGTACACCGCGCTGACCGCCCGGTGCAGCTCCCGCAGCCGGGCCATGCTGCCCAGTTCGGCGAGGTCGGGCAGCGGACCACCCGCCTTGAGCCGGTTCAGGCACTGCTTGACCGGGAAGCCCAGCAGCACCACGTCGATGGGTTCGCCCCGGCGCACGAAGGGTTCGGCGTCCCGCCGCAGGTCACTCGGCTGGTAATTGGCCCGCGAGCCCTTGATGAACTGCTTGCGGGTGAGCACGTGGTGCAGCGCCGCCAGCACTTGATCCGTTCCGCTGCGCTCGTCGAGGCCGAACTTCGCGACCGCACCCCGGCCGGTCCGCGCCGCCGCCCGGTCCACGTCGACCAGCATCGCGTCCACAATGGAGTGCGACTCCTGCTCGGTGAGGTGCACGGCCCAGTGCTGCGCCAGGCGGTTCTTGCGCAGCGCACCGATCTGCAGTTCCTCCAGCGAGTGCGTGTTGGACAGCCGGGGGCCCACGCTCGTACCGGGGCGCGGCGTGGTCTCGAAGGTGGCGATCATGGCGGCGGAGTCGGCCACCGGTTGCCCCGGTCGGCGTTCGGCGGCCAGACCGGGGATCTCGACCGCGACCGCCAGCGCTGCGCTGAACTCCTTGGTCACCGCGATCCGGTTGGCCAGTTCGTCGTCGAAGATCGCGACCACGTCGAGTTCACCGAGTTCGCGCAGCTTCTCGACCTTGAGCTCGGCCCGAGGACGGCTGCCGTCTTCGGGCAGGCAGAGCAGCGTCGCATCCGGCACTCCGGCCGCGGCGAGCACCTCTTCGGTGTGCTCCCGGAACCGCTCCCGGCGGCCGGTGCAGAACACCACCCGCCCGCCCGCGTCCTGCACGTCCCAGACGAACCGGGCCAGTCCCGCGTTCACGCTGTCGGTGCGCAGCCTTTCCCGCGACCGGGAAAGGAAAGCGCGCACGAAGTCGGTGTGCACCGCAGTCCAGTCGACCGACGGGTAGCGCTCGCCCAAGCCGCTGAGCTCGACGAAGTTGTGCCAGGTGGCGGCGGTGTGGGTGGGCAGCACCGGCAGCGTGCCGGGACCGGCCAGTTCGAGGATGCCCTCCGGGGCTCCCGGTCGCGGGCCGGAGATCGAGCGCGCGGCGTCCAGGATCCGTTGCAGCGGCACGAGTCCGCACAGGTCGATGTCGACGACCACGGTCGGCTGCGGCAGCCGGTCGTTCCAGCGGCGCTGCTGGTTGCGGTGCTGGACCCGGTCCAGCACCGACTTGAGCACCACGTCCTGCGACTCAGGCACGGTGTGCGCGTAGCACTGCAGTGGCTGTTCACCGGAGAGCAGTTCCGCGGTGTGCGGCGCCAGGTAGCGCAGTTCCTCGGCGATCACCCGGTCCACCGCGCGCCGTACCCGGCTTTCCCGCCGCCCGGCTTCGAGGCGGCTGAACCCGGCGCTGAGCTCGTCCAGCGTCGCGACCAGCGCGCGCACGCCGGTCGCGACCTCGGCGCGAGTCGGCTCGTGGCTCACCCGCATGTAGTCGGTGAGCACGATCCGGCCGGTGGCCTGCAACTCCGGCGACAGCTCGAAGGCGACACCGGTGTCGTCCAGCGAGAACAGGCCGATCCGGTGCGTGTCGAGGGCGAGCCGGAACGCGCGCAGCAAGGGGCGGACGAAGTGCTCCAGGAAGTACTCCAGCTCGTCCTCCCGCCGCTCGAAGCGGTTGTCCAGCACCACGCGCAGCACTCCCGGCGTGCCGTCGCCGACCGGCCGCAGCAGCGTGGACAGGTTCGCGGCGATGGTGCCGCCGGGGTGCGTCGGATGCGCCGGTGCGGGCTCGGCGATGCGGGTCAGCGCGGCCGAACCGGTGGCGGTGTCCACCACCGCGGCGGGCACCGGCTGGGTCGCGCAGTGCATCCGCAGGTTCGGATCGGACTCCACAATGGACGAAAGCCGCTCCCAACCGCGCAGCTGGCAAAGCGCTTGCTCCCGAGGCCCAGCGGCCTGCAACTGGACGGTGCGCTCCGGCCCGCTGACGGTGATCCGCTCCGCGGGGAACGGCACGCTGCGGTTCGGACCGGTCACCGCCGCCAGGCAGTCCTCGGCCAGCTGCCGCTGCTCGGAAGCCATCAGGTGCACGCGGTCCACCGGCAGCGGCACGGAACTGCCAGTGCCGCCGTCCGTGCCCAACGAGCGGGTCAGCCGGTGCAGCCATGTCGAGTTGAAAATCCGGCGGGTGCGGCGCAGTCGGATCAGGGCGCGGTAGAGATCAGCCCAGTTCGGTTGGACGCCCAGCGGCAACCCGGCACCGGTACCGGCTCCGCTGAGCCGCAGCGCGCCGTGCGCGGACTGCTCGACCCACAGCCCGTAGCCGCCGTCGGCGAGCAGGGCGTTGGCGTCGGGGATGGTCAACGGATGCCACAGCCCTGGTGCGGGCCGCGGTTCGTCTGCTTCGCCAGCAGCGCGGGACCGCCCTGCTGGCGTGGACAGCTGCGAGGTCAGTCGCGCGGTCACGGCGCCGCGGTGCGCGTCGCGCGCGAAGCAGCCGAACAAGCATGGGTACCAGCGGCACGGATGCCAGTCCCCCCGTTCGGTGTCCACCTGCAGAGCACAGCACGTGGCATGGCGAGAAAACGAGAGGCAGCCGCGCAGTAACCCACGATGACCTTTCTGTCACGGAGAATGACGACGCGACCACACTAGATAGCGACCTTGAGTGCTGACAACATGACTCAATGCATATGCCAACCATGTAACGCGCGGGAACCGCAGGTCAGCCCGACCTCTCCCGGCGGGCCAGGGACCGGGCACCGGGGCCGGGTCAAGACATCGCCCGCTAATTCACCCAATCGACTGATACGGTCCACGGCATGTCCGGAGCGCACGACCGGCCCCGGGCCGGGAAACTGTGGACATCACCGGAACTGAGGGCAATCCTCGCAAAGCCGCCGGTGAACCAGACCGCCGGGTCGAACTCGGCACCGTCTCCCCCAGGGCTCCCCTGAATGAGAAGCACGGTCGTGGTCGGCAAGATGGTCAGTAAACATGATCAAGGAGTCGCCTTGCCTGCCGAAGTAGCCCCATTGCGCCGCAAACCGGTCCAGCAGCGCAGTGCTCAACGCGTGGAGAAAATGCTCTCCGCCTGCGCCGAACTGATCGACGAGGTGGGCTATGACGGTTTAACGACGACCCTCATAGCCGAACGGGCTGGCGTCGCGGTCGGATCGCTGTACCAGTTCTTCCCGGACAAGCGCGCGGTGGTGCAGGAGCTGACGCTGCGCAACCTGGAGCGCTTCGTGCGCACCGTATCCGCCCGGTTCGACCAGTTGGAGCTGGACCACTGGTGGGACGCGGTGGACGCGGTCTTCGACGTGTACCTGACGATGCACCGCGAGGTCCCGGCGTTCAGCCGGTTGCACTTCGGCGACGTGGTGGACCTGCGGCTGCTGGATCCGAGCAAGGACAACAACGCGGTGATCGCGGAGAAGCTCACCGGGCTGATCGCCGAGGGGTTCGGGCTCGATCCGGCCGAACTGATGCTGCCCCTGGCGGTCGCGGTGGAAGCGGCGGACGCGGTGCTGCACCTGGCTTTCCGGCGCGATCCGCTCGGCGATCCGACGCTGGTCGCGGAGGCCAAGGAACTGATCCGCGGCTACCTGTCCAACCGGATGCCCAGCGGTTATCCGAAGGACCTGCCCTCGCCGCGGTAGGTCGGCACGGTGGCGGCGAGCCGGTCGCCGGTCACCAGGTGGTAGTCGGCGAACCGCTCGGCGAGCTCACCGGCCTTGGCGTGCCGGAACCAAACCCGGTCGCCGAGCCGGAGCCGCCGAGCCTCGTCGCCGACGACTGGCGTCTGCACCTCGCCAGCGCCCTCCATCGCGATCAGCCGCAAGCCTGCGGGCCGGAACGGCGCGGGCACCCGGTCCGCGCCGACCGGCCCGGAGGCGAGGTAACCACCGCCGAACAACGTCGCGATCCGCCGGGCCGGGCGGTGCACGACCGGTAGCGCGAAGAAGACCGCGGGCTGCGGCCGGAATGCGCGGTAGCCGTCGAACAGCGTCGGGCCGATCAGCCCGGAGCCCGCGGCGACCTCGGTGACGGCCGGTTCGGCGGCGGTGCGCTCCAGACTTCCGGTGCCACCACCGTTGACGAACTCCACCGGCGCCAGTGCCCGCACCGCGTGCACAACCGCGGCCCGGCGGTCGGCCAGTTCGGCGGCCGACCGGCGCTGCATCCACCGCACCGCAGCGGATTTCAGCCGCTGCCCGGTCGGCGCGTCACCGACACCAGCGATCTGGCCTTCGTAGGCCATCAACCCGGCGAGGTGGAACCCGTTGCGGCGCAACACGGCTTCAGTCAACTGGCGGGCCTGGGCAACGGTGTGCACCGGGGAGCGTCGGGTGCCGATGTGCAGGCCGGGCAGCGGTCGCCAGGCCGCATCGATTTCGAGGCAGAGCCGAATGTCGGGTCGGTCGGTGCCGACCGCGGCGTCGACGAGGTCGAGGTGCTCGACGGAGTCGACCATCAGCGCGATCGCCGCGGCGGCGGCTGGGTCGGCCGCGAGTTCGCGCAGCGCTGCGCGGTCGGCGGTCGGGTACGCGACCAGGATGTCGTCGCTGAGTCCTTCGCGGTGCAGCCAGAGCGCTTCGGCGAGGCTGTAGCACATCAGCCCGGCGAAGCCGGTGGTGCGCAGCACCCGGTGCAGCAGGTCGCGGCAGCGCACCGATTTGGTCGCCACCCGGATCGGCCGCCCGGCCGCCCGGCGCGCCAGATCGGCGGCGTTGTGGTCGAACGCGTCGAGGTCGACCACCGCGAACGGTGGGTCGAGGTCGCGGGTGATCTCATCGAACCGGCGCACGCCGATAACGGTAGGCCGAAAACCCTTGTTACGTGAATCGAATTCACATAATTTTCCGAGATCCACTCGAAGGAGGGGCCATGCAGCGCTGGACCAACTGGGCAGGCACCGCGACCGCCGCTCCGAGCACCTTGGAGGCGCCGCGCGACACGGCCGAGGCCGCGGACGCGATCCGCGCCGCCGCGCGCAACGGGCGAACGGTCCGGCCGTTGGGCACCGGCCACTCCTTCACCGGCATCGGCTCGCCGGACAGCGGCTGCGCGCTCGACCTCTCGCACTGGTCCGGCATCGTGCGAGCCGATCCGGACAGCGGGCTGGTCGAGGTGCGCGCCGGAACGCCCTTGCACCGGCTCAACGCCGAACTCGACGGACTGGGCCTGGCGATGGCCAACCTCGGGGACATCGACCAGCAGACCATCGCCGGGGCGATCTCCACCGGAACCCACGGCACCGGCGCGGGGCTCGGCGGCCTGGCGACCCAGGTCGAGCAGCTGGAGCTGCTGCTCGCGGACGGCACCGAGAAGCGGTGTTCGGCCACCGAGAACCCGGAGCTGTTCGCCGCCGCTCGGGTCGGGCTGGGCGCGCTCGGCGTGATCACCACCGTAACGCTGCGCTGCGTACCCGCGTTCGCGCTGGTCGCCGACGAACGTCCGGCTCCGCTGGACGACGTGCTGGAGCGCTTCGACCAGCTCGCCGCCGACAACGACCACGTCGAGTTCTACTGGTTCCCGCACGCCTCGAACACGCTGGTAAAGCGGAACAACCGGCTTCCGGCCGGACAAGCGCCGCGACCGCTGCACCCGCTCCGGCACTTCCTCGAATACTCGGTGCTGGAGAACCGGTTGTTCGGCGCGGTCTGCCGACTCGGGCGCGCGGCACCGGCGTTGGTGCGGCCGCTGAACCGGCTCTGCGGCGCGACCTGGTCCGCGCGTTCGTACAGCGACCGCTCGCACCGGGTGTTCACGACACCGCGCGACGTCCGGTTCGTCGAAAGCGAGTACGCCATCCCGCGGGAGGAGTTGCGGGACGTGCTCGGCGAGCTGCGAGTCGCGGTGGGACGGCTCGACGAGCCGGTGATGTTCCCGATCGAGGTCCGGGTCGCGGCCGCCGACGACGTGTGGCTGTCGACCGCCTACCAGCGGCCGACCGCCTACATCGCGATCCACCAGTTCCAGGGGATGCCGTACCGGCGCTGGTTCGGCACCTTCGAGGACATCGTCGGTGCGGTCGGCGGTCGGCCGCACTGGGGCAAGATGCACCGGCTCGACGCCGAGGCGCTGCGCGAGCGCTACCCGCGATTCGACGACTTCCGCCGAGTACGCGCCGCCGTCGACCCGGACGGCGTCTTCCGCAACGCCTACCTCGATCGCGTCCTCGGTGCCTGTGGATAACTCGGGGCGGCCGAAGCTCAGCCGAGGGCGGCGCGGAGTGCCTCGGGGATCGGCGTTTCGCCGTTGACGAGCTCCAGCGCACGCCCTGCCGAGGCGGGTTCGTCCAGCAAGGCGAGCAGCACCGCCGCGACGTCGGCGCGGGTGACGTCGGCCCGGCCGACCGACTCGGCGAGCGTGACGCGGCCGGTCGGCGGATCGTCGGTCAGCCGCCCCGGACGCAAGATCGTCCAGTCCAGCGCACGCCGCCGCAGGTCCTCCTCGGCGGCCCGCTTGGCGTCCAGGTACGCGCCGAACACCGGGTCCACATCGGGCGGATTCGGCCGCGTCGTCCCCATCGAACTGACTTGCACGAAGCGGTGAATTCCGGTCCGCTCGCAGGCATCCGCGAACAACGCCGAGGCCGCTCGGTCCACAGTGTCCTTCCGCGCCGCACCGCTGCCCGGCCCCGCTCCGGCGGCGAAGACCGCGGCATCCACATCGGACAACAGCGCGGCGAGCACGGCGACGTCGATGTCCTCCAGGTCGGCCAGCTGCGGCTCGACGCCGTCGGCCCGGAGGTCCGCGGCGTGGTCCGGATTCCGGATCAGACCGAGCGCGGAGTCACCGCGCTGGACCAGCATCGCCCCGAGCTGCCGCGCGATCTTCCCGTGGGCCCCGGCAATCACGATTCGCATGCCGTCAAACCTAGGACACCCAGCGACACCCAGCCGCTCGCGCTACCTGTGGACAACTACACAAATCCTGTGGATAAGTACATACGCGGATGGTGTGGCGAGGGGATCGTCAGGCAAGCGGCGTGAGCCGCTTCCTCCCACCCTCGCAGCTTGCACCGCCGCAGGTTCACGGTGGCCCACCCCTCCTGGGGTTCTCCCCGCGGGGACAGCCCCGACGTGGTGTACATACATGATGTCGGGGATCCCGGAGACGAGAAAGCCGCAGTAACTCCCGCAGGGGTACCGCTACCAGCACCACCACGCAAACCAACCCGTGCACCCTCTAATAAATACGGTCGTGAGTGCGTAGTTGGGTTGGAGCCCACTTGCGCACTCACGACCCATCCCCAGGGGCTGGCTCGTGGATCAGCTGCGGGACGGAGCCGGGGCTTCGGTGGCGAGCAACTGCTGGTAGACGACCTCGTTCACCCAACGCGAGACCGCGGTGTGCTCCACCGGTGGCGCGTCGTCGAAACACCGCCCGTCCAGCTCCACCTGCACGTTGTCGCCGTCCGCGCTGAGCACCGCGATGCCGAACTGGCGAGCGCGGATCAGGCACGTCGAGGTGAAATCGGGGGCCACCGCGATGTCGCGCGGCACCACGATCGCCGCGCTGGCGAACCGGGAGAACGGCACGGCGGCGGTCAGCGCGCTGCGCCAGTGCCGGGCCGGAGCGAGCACGCCGGTGATCCGCGCGGCGGGCGGCGGCACCCGACCGTCCATCTCGGGCCACACCCAGGTGGCGATCTCGGCGCGGTCGAGCACCGGGCCGCTGCTGAAGCACAGCCGCTCGGCGTGCGCGTCCGGGAGCAGTTCGGCGATCGCGATGATCTGCCGCCCGAGCAGTTTCACCGGGGGCAGCACGCTACCCGCCCAACCCAACGTGTCCACCGCCTGCTGGGCAAGCCGTCCCATGGAGTCGGCGAGCCCCAGCGGGGACCGAAGCTGCGTCGTCGAGCAGGCTCGGAGCTCTTCCTCGGTCCAGGCACGTCCCGGAATTCCGGTCACGGCGTTCCGCCTCCCTCATGCACTGCGCTTTGCACTCCACGGCCACCCACAGCGGCGCCACCGTTGACTAAAACAGGTCCGCGCAGGTCTCGCGCTGCTCAACAGGGGGTGCTGCGACCGGCGGCGGGCAACGGTCGGTGACTGGTCGACGAACGACAACAGGACTTCAGTCCAGCGATGCGGCCATTCAGGTGATCCCGCTGCGGCGCCGGCGACGACGACACCGGAAGCGCCGCCAGCCAGGCGGCTGACCGGCGCGAATACCACCGCGGGTGCCTGCCGCGCGGCAGGATCAGTGCGACAGCAGCCCGAGGTTGATCCGCTCCTGCTCGACGAGCCGGTGGCGGATCCCCTCGGCGGCCGGTAACAGCGGCTTGACCAGTTTCGAAACCTCGGCGCGAACGCTGTGCGCCACGACCCCGAGAGCCGCGACGACGACACCGTGCGCATCGTGCACCGGCACCGCGACAGAGCAGTTCCCGAGCGTCATCTCCTCGTTGGCCTGGGCGAAGCCGCGGCTGCGCACGCTCTGCAGCTCGCGGCCGAGGCGGCCCGGCTCGGTGATCGTGTAGGGCGTGTACCGGGACAGCCCGCACTCGCAGTACTGGTGCATCACCACGGCCGGTGCGTGCGCGAGGAGCACCTTGCCGACCCCGGTCGAGTGCAGCGGCAGTCGGCCGCCGCTGCGCGAGATGATCGGCACAGCGCGCGGCGTGGTGAGCTTCTCGACGTAAACCACTTCCATCCCGTCGCGCACGGCAAGGTGGACGTTGTCGTGGGTGCTCTGGCAGAGCTCCTGCATGAACGGCAGCGCGACCTCGCGCAGTCGGCTGTTCACCGGGGCCAGCAGGCCGATCTCCCACAACCGCAAGCCGATCGCGTAGCGGCCCTCGCTGTCGCGCTCCAGCGCACCCCACATCTCCAACTCGCGGACCAGCCGGTGCGCGGTGGCCAGCGGGATCTCCGCGCGGCGCGCGATGGCGGTCAGCGTGAGCCGGACGTGATCGATGTCGAAGGCGGTCAGGACGCTGAGCGCCCGTGCCGTGACCGATCGGCCAGGATCCCGGCTGTTACCCGCCATCGTCGCCTCCCGTACCGCGGTCCAAAACCGCGGGATGCCGGTCGAAGGCAGGAGCGGGGATCGCTCATGCCGCCTCCAGTGTCGTGCGGGACACCCGCACCCGGTCGGCAGCACAGGCAGCGGAAATTGTCGCCCATGCCGCCTCCAGTGTTCACCCGAACGATGCCCAAGCCCAGCACAGCCGACCGCTTCCGCCAAGACCGAAGTTCTGGCTAGTCGAGACCGAGCAGTTCGTTGAACTCCGCGGCCTGCTCGACGTTGGCCAGGTGCGCGGCGTGCGGCAGCACCGCCAACCGGGCATTTGCCCCGATCCCGGCAACGATCGCCGCGCTGTGCTCCGGCGGCGTCGCGGGATCGTCAGCACCAGCGACGACCAGCGTCGGCGCGGTGATGGCGGGCAGGTCGGGGCGCAGATCAACGCGCCCGATCAGCTCCGAGCACAAGGCGTACGCCTCGTCGTCGGTGCTGGCGATCATCGCTGCGTACACCGCGGTCTCGGCGTGCCACTCCCGGAAGTGCGGGGTGAACCAGCGCTCGATGGTCGGCGAAACCAATTCGTTGGTGCCGTGCTCGCGAGCTGCCGCAGCCCGGTCGAGTTCGACCTGCTCCTGCCCCAGGCAGGCGGAGCTGCAGCAGATGGTCAGCCCGTCGATGCGCCCACCGGCATGCGCGCCCAACCACAGGCCGATCATCCCGCCCAGCGAAGACCCCATGACGGACGCCCGCTGCACACCCAGGTGGTCCAGCAGGGCGAGAACGACGGCGGAAAGCCCTGCCAGCGTGTAGGGGCCGGGCAACACCGGCGAACCGCCATGTCCGGGCTGGTTGTACCGGATCACCCGGTAAACCGCGTTGAGCGCGTCGATCTGCGGATCCCACATCTCCCAGGTGCAGCCGAGCGCGTTGGACAGCACCAGAACCGGAGCCTCGGGGTGTCCGGACTCGTGCCACTCCAACCCGAAATCCTGCCACCGACTCAAAAAAGCCCTCCACAGGTCGGCTAATCGGCGGGCAACCCGAGCAGCGCCCGCATCCGCGCGTACTTGCCAGCCAACCGCTCCCGCGTCGCCGCGTCCAAGGCGCCCAACCGCACCGGATCAGCGTTGTGCGCCAGATCGGCCTCCTTGACCAGCAACGCCCCCGGAGTCCCCAAGATCCGGGCGGCGTAGTCAGCGGGTTGCTCACCGACCCGCTTGGTCACGGCGAGCACGATGTCCGTGGTTCCGGCCGGTAGCGGGGCGCCGAGCAGCCACTCCTCGGACACCGCCCCGTCCTCGACGGCATCGTGCAACCAGGCCGCGCTGATCTGGGCGGCACTGCCGCCGCGAGCACGCACCCCATCAGCGACGGCGGCGAGATGCTCGACGTAGGGCCGCCCGGCCTTGTCGACCTGGCGGCCATGAACCCGCGCAGCAAGCGACGCGACCTCGTCGAGCCCCAGCACCCGAACCATCACACCCGAACCGTACAACTTCCGGCCACAACCGATACCAGCAAGAACCCGAAGCCCGGCGTCACCGAACGGCCACGGCCAGGGCCAACACCAGGCATCCGAAGGCGCCGGTGGACGCGAACGCCCGAACGAGGTTCCACCGGACCCAGGGATCCTCGAACCGCCGCCGCACCGCCGAGGTGTCGACGATCTGCTCGACGTCCTCAGCAGCCGCGAGCTCGTCGTTCAACGGGACGTTCACCACGGCGGTGACGACGAACACCACCACGTAGAGCACGAACCCGCCGATGGCCCAGAACAACGCCGCACCGCCGGAGCCGAACCAGAGCAACCCGACGGCCAGCGCGCTGAGAGCCAACCCACCGAGGTAAAGCAGCAGGAAGAACCAGTTGACGATGGCCACGTTGATCCGCTGCATGACGGCGACGAAAGCCTGATCCCCAACGCCCCGAAGCCCAGGCATCACGGCGTAACTGAAACCGGCGAACAACCCACCCATCAACCCAGCGAAAACAACGGCAGCAATCAACACCCCAACAACCACGAAGCCGCCCTCCCCACCAACCCGAAGCGACAACCACCGCAAAACCCGAGCAAGCGCACGAACAAGGACAACCAACCACAAAAATCCAAACCCGAACCACCAAACCCCCCAAACCACCCCGAACCGACACAAGGACGGACCGAGAGCCCCAGCGCCAAGCGACCGCCACGCCGAAATAACCGTTGCCGGACAAGCGAAAGAGGAAGAAACACCAACCAAGAGCCGCAAACCCAGGAAGCAGACAGAAGCCAGGAAGCTGGTTCGCGCACAGGCCGGGAACTCTCCCCAAAGCAAGGAGCCAACGAAAGGCAACCACCGCACCGTGGGGGGCTTGGGGGGCTCGGCCCCCCAACGCAATAACGAGAAGAGCCCCGTCGACGCACTCCGTCGACAGGGCTCTCCCACTCTTCTCGGTGGGCGAGGAGGGAGTTGAACCCTCACGTCCTTTCGGACACACGGACCTGAACCGTGCGCGTCTGCCATTCCGCCACTCGCCCGTGGCTGGTCAGAAGCTTATCTTGCTCGCTTCCAACCGTTGGCGGCGGGGTCGTTCGCACTTTCCCGCTGCCTTGTTGGCGGAAGCAGATTAGCACGGGCTGACGAGCGGCTTCGGCAGGGGGTTGGGCCAGTTGGGAACTGGGCGGTGTCTTGACCCGTTGGCCCAGATACGATGGTCCGGAGGAGTCGTACGCGTGGAGGGAATTTGCCGTGGGCCTCGTGCAGCGCTTTGAGCGCCGACTCGAAGGCATCGTCGGTAACAGCTTTGCGCGCGTTTTCGGCGGAAAGGTCGTCCCACAGGAGGTCGCCCAGGCTCTGCAGCGGGAAGCTGAGCTGCAGGTCCGGGAGCTCGCCGGGGGACGGTTGCTCGCTTGTAACCACTACATTGTGCAACTGAGCCCGTCCGATCACGATCGGCTCACCGGTGATGAGGCCCGGGTGACCGACCTCCTCGCCGACTGCGTTCAGGAGCATCTCACCGAGCAGGGGTGGGACACATATGGTGACGTCGTAGTCTCCCTGGAGCGCTCTGAGACGCTGCACACGGGACAGTTTCGAATCAGCTCGACCGTCGACCCCGACGTGACTCGACGGCCGGCACAACCGCGTACCGCAGGAGACCGACCCATGAGCCAGCCACCAGGCCACTACCCCCAGGGAGACCCGTACAACCAGCAGGGTCAGTACGGCTACGACCAGGGTTACGGCCAAGGCCAAGACCCCAACTACGGCTATGGTCAGCAGCAACCCGGCTACGACCAGCAGGGCGGCTACGGCCAGCAGCCAGGTTACGACCAGCAGGGCGGCTACGGTCAGCAGCCTGGTTACGACCAGGGCTACGGCCAGCCGCAGCCGGGCTACGACCAGGGTTACGGTCAGCAGCAACCCGGCTACGACCAGCAGGGCGGTTACGGCCAACCGCAACCCGGTTACGACCAGGGCTATGGCCAGCCCCCCGCCGGTTATGACCAGGGTTACGGCCAGCCGCAGCCGGGCTATGACCAGGGCTATGGCCAGCCCCCCGCCGGTTATGACCAGGGTTACGGCCAGCCGCAGCCGGGCTATGACCAGGGCTATGGCCAGCCGCAGCCTGGTTATGACCAGGGCTACGGCCAGCCGCAACCCGGTTATGACCAGGGCTACGGCCAGCCGGGCGGGGCGTACCCGCAGTCCGGCGGTTTCCCGGACCAGGGTTACGGCCAACCTGGCGGCGCTTACCCGCAGAGCGCGCCCGGTGGTTACCCCGCGGGCGGTCCGCGCGGCCAGCTCACCGCGACGCTGCACCTCGACGACGGTTCGAACCGCTCGTACACGTTGCAGCACGGCTCGAACATCATCGGCCGCGGCCAGGAGGGGCAGTTCCGGCTGCCCGACACGGGTGTGTCGCGCAAGCACATCGAGATCACCTGGGACGGCCAGAGCGCGATGTTGGCTGATCTCGGTTCGACGAATGGCACCACGGTGAACGGCACGCCGGTGCAAACTTGGCAGTTGGCAGACGGCGACGTGATCAGGGTCGGCCATTCGTCCCTGATCTTCCGCGCTCAGCAGGGCTGAGCTGACGGAAACCGCGTCCGGACACGAGTAGGAGCGTTCACAACAAGTGCCAGAGCTGGTGATGCAGCTGACCAGAGCAGGGTTTCTCGCCCTGCTCTGGTTGTTCGTGCTGGTTGCGCTTCGCGTGGTTCGCTCGGACCTCTACTCGGCGTCCGGGATGCGGGTCTCGATGCCAGGCGCGAGTCGGCTCCCGGGCAAGAAGTCCCGGGGCAAGAGCAAGTCACCCCGCCAGATGGTGGTGACGCACGGCGCTCTGGCCGGTACGCGAATCTCCCTGGACGGCCGTCCGATCCTGATCGGACGCGCCGACGACTCCACGTTGGTCCTCGATGACGACTACGCGTCGACACGGCACGCGCGGTTGTCGCTTCGCGGCTCCGATTGGTACGTGGAGGATCTAGGCTCCACTAACGGCACATACCTCGATCGGGCGAAGGTCACGGGACCGACGAAGGTCCCGCTCGGCGTTCCGATCAGAATCGGCAAGACGGTGATCGAGCTGCGCTCATGACCCTCGTCCTTCACTACGCAGCCCGCAGCGACCGCGGCCTGGTGCGCTCCAACAACCAGGACTCGGTCTATGCCGGCCCACGACTACTCGCCCTCGCGGACGGCATGGGTGGACATGCCGCCGGGGAGGTCGCCAGCAAGGTCGTCATCGCGGCGTTGGCGCCGTTGGACGACGACGAACCCAGCGACGACCTGTTGGGTCAGCTCCGCAACGCGGTGCTGGCCGGCAACGGCGCCATCGCTGAGCTGGTGGCCAACGACCCGGACCTGGAAGGGATGGGCACCACACTCACCGCTGTGCTGTTCGCGGGCAGCAAGCTGGGTTTGGTGCACATCGGTGACTCCAGGGCCTATCTGGTCCGCGACGGCGAGCTGACCCAGATAACCCATGACGACACCTTCGTGCAGTCGCTGATCGACGAAGGCCGGATCACCGAGGAGGAGGCCGCCAACCACCCGCAGCGCTCGCTGCTGCTGCACGCGTTGACCGGCCACGAGGTGGAACCGAGCCTGGCGATCCGGGAGGCCCGCGCCGGTGACCGCTACCTGCTTTGCTCGGACGGCCTGACCGGGCCGGTGAGCATCGAGACGATGGCGGAGGCGTTGCGCATCCCGGACCCGCAGCAGTGCGCGGACCGGATGATCGAGCTCGCCCTCAAGGGCGGCGGTCCGGACAACGTGACTGTGATCATCGCCGACGTCGTCGACGTCGAGTTCGGCGACGACGCCCCGATAGTCGGGGGCGCGGCGGGAAATGGCGATGAGCACCCGCAACCCGATTCGTCGGCGGCGCGCGCGTCCGCGGTGACCATGCCGCGGCCGCAGCCGCAGCGTTTCGAGCCCACCTCACCCCCACCGGAGCAGCCGCGCAAGCGCCGCTGGCTGCGTCCGCTGCTGGTGACGTGCGGCGTGCTCATCGTGTTGGCTGGAGCTGCACTGGTCGGGCGTTGGTGGGTGCTCAACCAGTACTACATCGGCGCGAACGGCGCCGACGAGGTGGTGATCTTCCAAGGCGTGCAGGGCAGCGTGCTCAGCGTCTCGCTGAACTGGCAGGTCGAGACGTCCTGCCCGAGTGGTTCGGCACCGGACTGCAAGCCGATCAAGCTGGCTGATCTGCAAGAGGCCCAGCGGCCGGACGTGCGCAACGGCATCACCGAGGTCAACGGGCTGCAGGAAGCCCGCGAGGCGATGCGACGGCTGCGGATGACCGCGCTGCTGCCGGAATGCCAGCAGCCCGAGCCGACGCCGACACCAACGCCGACTCCCAACCTGAACCCGCCCCCGGGTTCGGTCGTGCCGCCACCGCCCGAGTCCACGCCGGACGCCACCCCGCTGCAGACGGAGGAGCAGAAACCGGGCGTGACCTGCCGGATGGTGAGTTGATGGCACAGCCGGCCACCACGACCGGATCTGCCAGCAGGGCCCCCCGAATCGCCACTCGGCGGGGCACCGAGCTGTTCATGCTGGTCTGCTCGGCGGTGATCGTCACGTTCGCGCTGGTCATCGTGGAGCTGTCGCAGGAGCAGACGATCACCCGGGAGTTGTTCTACTACGGGGTGGCGTTCCTGGCGCTCTACGGTGCGGCGCACTTCGGGGTGCGCCGGTGGGCGCCGTACGCCGACCCGCTGATCCTGCCGCTGGTGTCGTTGATCAACGGGTTGGGCCTGGTGATGCTGCACCGGCTCGACCTGGCCCCGGTGGTCGGCGCGCCGTTCACCGGCAAGCAGATCGTCTTCACCACGGCGGGCGTGGTGCTGTTCATCCTGGTGCTGGCGTTCGTCAAGGACCACCGGACGCTGGCCCAGTACGGCTACACCTGCGGTTTCATCGGGTTGGCGCTGCTGGCGCTGCCCGGTCTGCTGCCGTCGAGCATCTCCGAGGCCAACGGCGCGAAGCTGTGGATCAACCTGGGCTTCCTGTCCATCCAGCCGGGCGAGTTCGCCAAGATCCTGCTGCTGGTCTTCTTCGCATCGTTCCTGGTGTCCAAGCGGGAGCTGTTCACCACCGCGGGCAAGCGGTTCCTCGGCGTGGACTGGCCGCGCCCGCGGGACCTGGCACCGGTGCTCGTGGCCTGGCTGCTGTCCATCGGCATCGTGGTGCTGGAGAAGGACCTGGGCACCTCGCTGCTGTTCTTCGGCATCGTGCTGGTGATGATCTACATCGCCACCGAGCGGGCGGTGTGGGTGTTCCTCGGCCTGTCCATGTTCGCGCTCGGCTGCGTCCTGGCGTTCAACCTGTTCTCGCACGTCCAGGCTCGGGTGAACACCTGGCTGGACCCGTTGGCCGAGGGCTCGCAGAACGACCAGCTCCGCACCGGTCTGTTCGGCATGGCCAACGGCGGGATCGGCGGCTCCGGGCTGGGTTCGGGCATGCCGAACCTGACCTCGTGGGCGGTCAGCGACTTCATCATCTCCGCGATCGGTGAGGAGCTCGGCCTGGTCGGGTTGATGGCGCTGCTGATGGTGTACCTGCTGCTGATGATGCGCGGGCTGCGCAGCGCGTTGGCGGTGCGCGACTCGTTCGGCAAGCTGTTCGCGGGCGGTCTGTCGTTCACCATCGCGCTGCAGCTGTTCGTGGTCGCGGGCGGCGTCACCGGACTGATCCCGATGACCGGTCTGACCGCCCCGTTCCTGGCCGCCGGTGGTTCTTCGATGCTGGCCAACTACGTGCTGGTCGCACTGCTGCTGCGGATCTCCGATGCCGCACGTCGTCCGCAAGCACCCGCGAAGCCGAAGCAGCAGCAGGCGCCGATCGCGGAAGCACATACCGAGTTGGTGGAGCGTCCCAGATGAACAAGCCACTGCGCCGAGTGGCGCTGGCGATGATGGTGATGGTCGTGCTGCTGATGGGCAACGCGACCTACGTCCAGGTCATCCGGGCGGACGAGCTCCGGGAGCACCCGCTCAACAAGCGGACGATGTACGAGGAGTTCGCCCGGGAGCGCGGGCAGATCATCGCCGGTGGCCAATCGCTGGCGAGTTCGACGCCCACCAACGACGACCGCTACAAGTTCCTGCGCACCTACCCGAACGGGCCGCTGTACGCGCCGGTTACCGGGTTCTACTCCTTCTACTACGGCTCCAACGGCGTCGAGCGCGCCGAGGACAAGATCCTCAACGGAACCGACGACAGCATGGCCTTCGGTCGGCTCTCCGACATGGTCACCGGTCGCGAGCCGCGCGGCGGCAGCGTGGAGCTGACCATCAACCCGGCCATGCAGCAGGTCGCCTACGACCAGCTGACCAGCAAGGGCTTCCAGGGTTCGGTGGTTGCGCTGAACCCGTCGACCGGCGAGATCCTGGCCATGGTCAACGCGCCGTCCTACGACCCGAACCCGCTGGCCGCGGTGGACAACAACGCGGTGGCCGAGCAGTGGAACAAGCTGAACGAAGACGCCCGCCAGCCGATGGCCAACCGCTCGGTGTCCGAGCTGTACCCGCCGGGTTCGACGTTCAAGCTGATCACCGCGGCCGCCGCCTTGGAGAACGGCTACAACCCGAACAGCAGGGTGCAGGACGCCGCCACGATCACGCTGCCCAACACCACCACCCAACTGCCGAACTACGGCAGCACGCAGTGCGCGGGCAACACCCTGACGCAGGCGCTGGCGCACTCCTGCAACACCGCGTTCGCCGAGATCGCCGGGCAGCTCGGGCCGGACAAGCTGCGGGACACCGCCGCCGCGTTCGGTTTCGGGCAGGACGTGGAGATCCCGATGACCGTCGCCAAGGCGGACCTCGGTCCGATGGCCGACGCGGCGTCGCTGTACCAGAGCGGCATCGGGCAGCGCGATGTGCGGGTCACCCCGATGGAGAACGCGATGGTGGCCGCGGCGATCGCCAATGACGGCAAGCTGATGAAGCCGCAGTTGGTGAAGGCGACCCGCGCACCGGACATGGCCGAGCTGGATTCCTTCCGGCCGGAGGAGCTGAACCAGGCCGTCTCGCCGGAGATCGCGCGGATGATCCGCGACATGATGATCCAGTCGGAGAAGAACACCAAGGGCACCGGCAAGATCTCCGGCATCGAGATCGCCTCGAAGACCGGCACCGCCCAGCACGGTGACGCCAAGGACCAGCCGCACGGCTGGTACGTCGCGTTCGCCCCGGCGGAGAACCCGACCATCGCGGTCGCGGTGATCGTGGAGAACGGTGGCGACGAGGGCGCCGAGGCCACCGGTGGCTCGATCGCCGCCCCGATCGGCCGGGAGGTCATCCGTGCCGGTCTGCAGGGGGGTGGCTGATCCGTGCTGACCTCCGGCCAGTTACTCGCCGACCGCTACCGGCTCGGCCAGCGCATCGCCGTTGGCGGGATGGGCGAGGTGTGGCAGGCGGTGGACGTCCGGCTGGACCGGACCGTGGCGATCAAGGTGCTGAAGGCGGAGCTGTGCGGTGACGCGGAGTTCCTGCACCGCTTCCGCACCGAGGCCCGGACCACGGCATCGCTGAACCACCCGGGGATCGCCGCCGTGCACGACTACGGCGAGACGGCTGCCATCCCGGACGGGCCGGAGGACACCGCGTACCTGGTGATGGAACTGGTCGAAGGCGAGCCGCTGGCCGCGATCCTGGCCCGCGAGGGCCGGATCAACACCGATCACACGCTGGACATGCTGGAGCAGGCCGGGCGCGCGTTGCAGGCCGCGCACGAGCGGGGCTTGGTGCACCGCGACGTCAAGCCGGGCAACATCCTGATCACTCCCGAGGGCAAGGTGAAGCTGACCGACTTCGGCATCGCGAAGGCGGCCGACGCGGCGCCGGTGACCCGCTCTGGAATGGTGATGGGTACCGCGCACTACATCGCCCCGGAGCAGGCGCTGGGCAACGACGCGACACCGTCCAGCGACGTGTACTCGCTGGCGGTGGTCGGCTACGAATGCCTGATGGGGCACCGCCCGTTCCTGTCCGAGAACGCGGTGACGGTCGCGATGATGCACATCCGCGAGATCGCGCCACCGCTGCCGCCGGACGTGCCGCCGGGCGTGCGGGCGCTGATCGAGGCGACGCTGGCGAAGGACCCGCGGCGGCGCTACGCCGACGGTGGCGAGTTCGCCAACGCCGTCGCGGCGGTCCGCGCGGGCATGCCGTTGCCGACGCCGTCCGCACTGGTCGTGCCGCCGCAGCGGCAGCTGAACGTCAGCGTGTCGAGCACCGGGGTGCACCAGATGCCCGGACAGCTGCCGCCGATGAGCAACACCTACCCGCCGGGGCTGATCCCGCCGCAGGCACCGGCCCCGCAGCTGCCACCGCAGCCGTCGATGGGGCCGCGCAACAACAAGGTGATCATCTGGGTGCTGCTGGCCGTGCTCGCGGTAGCCTTGCTGGTCGTTATCGCCTTGACCACGTACTGGGTCGTCAACCGCGATCAAGGTTTGGGCGAATCCGGCCTCGCACCAACGCAAAATCTGGATTCCGCGGCGGCTTTACGACAAACTTCGCTACGGCACGCGCCCATGATCGGGGCGAGCCTCGCG
Organism: Saccharopolyspora soli; assembly: GCF_022678645.1. Taxonomy (GTDB): domain Bacteria; phylum Actinomycetota; class Actinomycetes; order Mycobacteriales; family Pseudonocardiaceae; genus Saccharopolyspora; species Saccharopolyspora soli. The sequence continues at coordinate 42,166 of NZ_JALBWV010000057.1, forward strand.
GGTTGGCCGGACACCGCAGTCGGGGGAATTCCGCACGTCGCCCCGCAGGCGCCGACCGAACGGGGCGAATCGGCATGATGGGACGATCGTTGACAAGGATCGGAACGACGCTTCGATGAGTTCACCTCGACTTCTGTCCAACCGCTACGAGCTCGGTGAGACTCTCGGCTACGGCGGTATGTCCGAGGTGCACCGGGGTCGCGACACCCGCTTGAGCCGGGACGTCGCGGTGAAGATCCTGCGCGCTGACCTCGCCCGCGACCCGACGTTCCAGCTGCGGTTCCGCCGCGAGGCGCAGAACGCGGCCGCGTTGAACCACCCGGCCATCGTGGCCGTCTACGACACCGGCGAGACCGAGTCCGAGAACGGGCCGCTGCCCTACATCGTGATGGAGTACGTCGACGGCCGGACGCTGCGCGACATCGTCAAGACCGAGGGGCCGCTGCCGCCGCGCCGCGCCATGGAGGTGATGGCGGACGCGTCGGCCGCGCTGGACTTCAGCCACCGGCACGGCATCGTGCACCGGGACGTGAAGCCCGCGAACATCATGATCACCCGCTCCGGCGCGGTGAAGGTGATGGACTTCGGCATCGCCCGCGCGCTGGCCGACGGGCAGGCCGCGGTGACGCAGACCGCCGCGGTGATCGGTACCGCGCAGTACCTCTCGCCGGAGCAGGCGCGCGGCGAGGCGGTGGACGCGCGAAGCGACGTCTACGCCTCCGGCTGCGTGCTGTTCGAGCTGCTCACCGGGGAGCCGCCGTTCACCGGGGATTCGCCGGTCGCGGTGGCCTACCAGCACGTCCGGGAGGAACCGCGCAAGCCCTCCGACGTCAACCCGACGGTGCCCGCCTCGCTGGACGCGGTGGTGCTCAAGGCGTTGAGCAAGAACCCGGCGAACCGCTACCAGTCGGCCGCGGAGATGCGCGCCGACCTGGTGCGGGTGCTGTCCGGGCAGCGCCCGAAGGCCCCGATGATCATGTCGGAGGCCGAGCGGACCGCGATGCTCACGCAGTCCTCGTCGACCGAGCTGCTTCCGCCGGGCCGCCACCGGTCGGTGGACCGGGAGCCGGAGCAGGCCAACCCGGAGCAGGAGCGCAAGCGCCGCAAGCACTGGGCGGTCGCGCTCGTCACCACGGCCTGCGTGGCCGTTTTCGCGCTCGCCGCGTGGCTGGTCACCAGCTTGGTCAACAGCGACCCGAGCACGATGGCGGCGCCGGACTTCCGCGGCATGACCCGTGCGGCGGCGCAGTCCAAGGCCGCCGCCGAGCAGTGGCAGGTCTCCTGGAAGTTGTGCCCATCCTCCCCTGACGACGTCGACCGGGTCGTTGGGCAGAACCCGCAGGCCGGGCGGCAGATCGTCAAGGAGGAGCAGAACATCGAGCTCTGCACCGGAACTGGTCCGGCGAGCGTGCAGGTGCCGGACCTGTCCGGGCTGACCCTCAGCGAGGCGGCGCAGCGGCTGGGGGAAGTCGGGCTCAAGCTGGGGCAGAGCCAGGTCCAGGAGACCGACGATCCCAGGTCGTTCGACAAGGTCATGGAATGGGACAGCAGGGGCGAGACCGTTTCCCAGGGGACCACGATCAACGTGGTGGTCGGCAAGGAAGTCGAGACCGTCCCGGTCCCCGACGTCCGCAACCAGCCCTACGAAACCGCGAAGGCGTTCCTGGAAGGCGGCGGGTTCAAGGTCAACCGGCAGGTGCGCGCATCCGACCAGCCAGCGGAAAACGTGATCGACCAGACCCCGGCCGCTGGGAGCAAGGTCCGGCCGGGCTCCCAGATCACCCTGGTGGTCTCCGACGGACAGCAGATCACCGTGCCGTCGCTGGTCGGCATGTCGGCCAGCCAGGCCGAGCAGGCGTTGCGGGCCCGCGGCTGGGACGGCGAAATCGTCGAGGTCCCGCAGCCCACCACGGATCAGAGCCAGAGCGACAGGGTGGTCGGCTCGTCACCGAGCGCGGGGCAGAAGGTCGGCAAGGACCAGCAGGTGACGCTGTACATCGGCGACTACGACCGGAACCCACCCACCAGCACCCCGTCGAACGGTGGCCTCATACCACCGTTCGGCTAGCGGTGGGCGGCCGCGGCGACCTCGCGCATGCCGCGTTCGAGTTCGGTGACCAGGTGCTCGTCCACCGGGTGACCGGCCGAGGCCATCCAGTTCGCCAGCATCCGGTGCCCGCCGTCGGTGAGCACCGACTCGGGGTGGAACTGCACGCCCTCCACCGGCAGCTCCCGGTGCCGCATGCCCATCACGATGCCCGACGCGGTCCGCGCGGTGATCTCGAAATCGTCCGGGATGGTGTTCGCGCGGACGATCAGCGAGTGGTAGCGGGTCGCGATGAACGGCTCCGGCAGCCCGGCGAACACCCCGGCCCCGGCGTGGTGGATCTCGCTGACCTTGCCGTGCAGCAATTCCGGTGCCCGTTCGACGATCCCGCCCCACACCGCGCCGATGGCCTGGTGCCCGAGGCACACCCCGAACACCGGCTTGCGCTCCGCCGCGCACTGCTCGATGAGTTCCATCGAGCGCCCGGCGCGATCCGGTGTGCCCGGACCGGGGCTGAGCAGCACGCCGTCGGCGTCGGCCACTTCGTCGTCGGTGACGACGTCGTTGCGACGCACGACGCAGTCCGCGCCCAGCTGCGCGAGGTACTGCACGAGGTTGTAGACGAAGCTGTCGTAGTTGTCGACGACGAGTACGCGCATTCCGCCAGCGTACGCGGATCGGCATCTCCTTTTCGCCGCCCCTCGCACGTTGCGCGGCAGCTCCGCCCGACCGACTTCGAGGACGGCCTCTAGATCGACACCGTGATTACGTTAACGTGGTAGGTAGAAAACACGCCGTGTCGCCATCGGTCCCGCGAGGCCGGGACCTGCGGGACGGCGACCGCCCGAGCACGCGGCGCACGATGCCGCACCACCTGGCGAGGACACCATGCCGAAGTCCAAGGTCCGCAAGAAGGACTCCTCCACCCCGGTGACCGATCGCCGCACGCCGGTGAAGGCGAAGGCGCTCGGTCCGTCGCACCCGATCTACGTAATCGTGATGTTGGCGATGATGCTGATCGGACTGCTGTGGCTGGTGGTCAACTACCTGGCGAGCGACAAGATCCCGTTCATGGCCGACCTGGGCGGGTGGAACTTCGCCGTCGGCTTCGGGTTCATGATCATCGGCTTGTTGATGACGATGAAGTGGCGCTGACCGCCAATACCACGAACGCGGTTGGTGGTCGAGGTCCGAAGGAGTCAATCCCTTCGGGCCTCACTCATCCCATTGACGTCTTGACATTGGGTCAGCGAACGACACAGGTGTAACTCATCCCCAGTGGGGATAACTCCTGTGGATAACTCATCCGTAGCGAGTGGATAACGGTGGATGTACCGAACGGCTCCCAGCACTGGACAACGCCGATCGGGTTGGTCACGTGCGGGTGGGTCCTCGCCGCCGCAGCAGCCCTCTGGTGGCTGGTCGCCGATGCCGCGGTCGATCGCCTGTTCATCGGTGTCCTCCTGCTGGCGCTCGTCGCGGTATCGGCGCACGCGAGCATCTGTCGACCACGGCTGCAGGCCAACCGCGACGGCATCACCGTGCGCGGCCTGCGCGGTCCACAACACTGGCCCTGGCCTGCGGTAACGGTCCGAGTCCGGCACGACCGCCGATTCGGCCGCTCGGTGCAGACACTCGAACTCGACACCGAGGCGGACCTGGTCGTGCTGACCAAGCTCGACCTGGGCGCGGACCCGCAGGACGTCGCGGACGCGCTCAGCGCGCTGCGCCCCTAGGACCTCCTGCCAGCGGCTGCGAACTCACGAGCCCAGCCCGCAGCGCGTGTTCGCCCCGGAGCCGATGCACACCACGTTGCCGAACTGCACGTCGCGAGTGACCAAGAGCGCGATCAGCACCACCAGCAGAGCGGCCAGTGCAGCCCCCTGGACCAGCGTCCGCCGGTCGCGCGGCGCGTAGACCAGCGCACCGGTCGCGGCCACGCCGAGCACGAGTCCACCGAGGTGCCCGAGCAGCGAGATCCCCGGGATCAGCACGCTGGCCGCGATGTTGAGCGCGATCACCACCAGCACCGGCCGCAAGCTCACCTTCAGCCGCAGCGCGGCGATCGCGATGCCGCCCATCAGCCCGTACACCGCGCCGGACGCACCGGCCACCGCGGTGACCTCGTCGCCGAACAGGAACACCGCGGTACTGCCGCCGAGCAGCGACAGCAGGTACACCGCGCCGAAGCGCAGCCGTCCCAGCACCAACTCCAGGTCCCGGCCGATCACCCACAACGCGATCATGTTCATCAGCAGGTGGAGCAGGCCGAAGTGCAGGAATCCCGAAGTGATCAGCCGCCACCACTGGCCACCTGCGACCAGGATCGGCCACAGCGCCAACTCGTCGAACCACGCCGACTGGTAGTTGGCGCCGATGCTGCCCGCCTGCACGGCGGTGAGCACGAAGATGGCCACGTTGGCCGCGACCAGCACCGGCACCAAGATCGGCTTGTCGGACAGCCGCGCACCCGCGACCGTCACCGGCCTCCGGAAGTTGCGCTGTCCCTGCGCGACGCAGTCGACGCACTGCTGGCCGACGGCGGCGTCGCGCAGGCACGCCGGACACGCCGGGCGCTCACACCGGGTGCAACGCAGCCCGGTGGGGCGGTCCGGGTGCCGGACGCAGGTCGGCAGCTGCGGCGGCGCCCCGTCCGCCCCAGGCTGGGATCCGGGCGGAACAGTCACGTCAGGACCTGCTCTTCAGCTAGTCGGCCGGTTCTTCAGCCGTGTTCGATCGAGACCTTCTCGATGACGATGTCGGTGACCGGGCGGTCGTTCTTGCCGGTCGGGGCGTGTGCGATCGAGTCGACCACATCACGCGACGCCTGGTCGGCGACCTCACCGAAGATGGTGTGCTTGTAGTTCAGCCAGGTCGTGGCCGCCACCGTGACGAAGAACTGCGAGCCGTTGGTGTTCGGCCCGGCGTTGGCCATCGCCAGCAGGTAGGGCTCGGTGAACTGCAGCTCGGGGTGGAACTCGTCGCCGAACTGGTAGCCGGGGCCGCCTCGTCCGGTGCCGGTCGGGTCCCCGGTCTGGATCATGAAGCCGTCGATGATGCGGTGGAAGATCACCCCATCGTAGAACGGCCCGGAGCGCTCACCCTTCGCGTTCGGTTGGGTGTACTCCTTGGTTCCTTCGGCGAGGCCCACGAAATTGGCCACGGTCTTGGGCGCCTGGTTGGGGAACAGGTTGATCCGGATGTCGCCCTGCGAAGTGTGCAGGGTCGCGGTCACCGTCGTCCCAACGAGCGATCCGTTGTCTTCAGCCACCCGACCATCCTGCCATCGAAGAGGCCGAACCAGGTGTCTGGGTGCACCATGGGCGGATCGCCGCCTGCCGGGCGGTGTCCACGCGGTGCGCGTGGGCGGATGAGGTCGACCGGCGAACGCCGGGCCAAGGAGGCACACGATGGACGAGGTGAAGGCGATGGCCCGAGCTGGCGAAAGCGTGGGCAGAGCGGTCGGGACGGGCTTCAAGTCCGCCCGCCACGGCGCGAAACGCGCCAGCGAGGTGGGCATGGCGCTGTCCAAACATGCAGCAGCCCGTGCCGAGCAGGAGCTCGCCAACCGCGGTATCTCCACCGACGAACTGCAGGAGCGCATCGCCCAGCGGGCCACCGGCATGTCCCGCAAGGAACTGGCCAAACGCGGCCGCAAGGCACGCAAGCAGTGGGAGAAGAAGACCGCGCAGTCCCGCAAGCAGCTGGCCAAGAACACCATCGCGGCTCGCAAGGAGCTGGCCGCGCGCATCGAACCGGGCAAGCCCAAGCGGCGCAAGTGGCCGTGGGTGCTGCTGGCGCTGGCCGGTCTGGTGGCGGCCGCGGCGGTGGCGTTCTCCCGCCGCCCGGAGGAAATGCCGGTCGCGGACGCCAACGGCGACTTCAACCGGCGCGACACCCAGGCTCGGCACCGCGCGAACCGCCCCGACGTGCCAGCGCAGTCCGACGGCCAGCAGAGCCCCGTGGAGGCGGAACGATCCCGCTGACCCCTTGAACTGACCGGAGGCTGTGCTGGACGGTTCCACTATGTCAACCAGGGTTGACATAGTTGCTGATGTCAACTTAGATTGACAGCATGGCAGAAGCGACGGAACTCGCCTCGGCGGCGAGCAGCCGCGATCCACGCGTCGGCCTGCGCGCCGTGGCGGCCCTGCGGAAGCTGCTTGAGCAGCTGGAAGCCGTCCAGATCCGCAACGCCCGCAACCAGGGCTGGTCGTGGCAGGAGATCGCCACCGAACTCGGCGTGTCCAGGCAAGCCGTGCACAAGAAACACGGGAGGTCGTGATCATGTTCGAGAAGTTCACCGCGGCGACCCGGCAGGCGGTGATCCGCGCGGTTCGCGAAGCCGAGCAGCGCGAAGCCCCGGAGGTCACCGAAGAACACCTGCTGCTCGCGCTCGTCGACGACCCAGCCACCACGGCGGGGCGCCTGCTGTCCGAGCACGACGTGCACCGCGACGCGGTCACGGCGGCCTACGAACGCGCCCGGCGACTCGGCGGCCTGAGCGAATCCGACGCGAAGATGCTCCGCGAACTCGGCATCGACCTGCACAGCGTCGTCGCCAACGTCGAGCGCTCCCTCGGTGTGGACGCGCTCGCCGAACAACCCCGAAAGCGGCGGCGCTTCTTCAAATCGCACACCCCGTTCAGCGCGGCCGGAAAGCGCCTGCTGGAAGCGACCCTGCGCGAAGCCATCGAGCTCCGCGACCGCCACCTCAGCAACGAACACCTGCTGCTCGCCTTCCTGCACGGCAACGGAATCGCCGCGGAACTACTGGAAACACACGGCCTGACCTACCAAACCGTGCGCGCAGCCATGCGCAACGCGGCATGACCTACGAGGACGCGCTTCCTTGGGGTTGTGCAGCTTGGGCCTCGTCGGCCGGGCGCCGGACGACGGAGGCGCCGACCGCGCCCAGCGCACCGACCAGCGCGAACGCGTAGAAGCCCCACGGGTAGGCCAGCCCGGCGGTGAGCAACGCCCCACCGAGCAGCGGACCGCAGATCGCCCCGATGCGTCCGATCCCGGCCGACCAGCCGAGCCCGGTGGCTCGGTTCACCGCCGGGTACACGCGGCCGATGTAGGCGTAGACGAGCACCTGCGAGCTGAACACGAAACAACCGGCCAGGAAGACCGCGACGTAAACACCGATACCCGGCAGCCGGATGCTCAACGCGGCGAGGAACACCGCCGAGGCGACGAACCAACCGATCGTCGACAACCGCGGACCGATTCGATCAGCCACCGCACCAGCGATGACCAGCCCGACCACCGCGCCGATGTTCAGGGTCAACAACAACCCCAAGGCGGCACCCAGCGGGTATCCGGCGGTCTTCATGATCTGCGGCAACCAGGTGTTGAGCCCGTAAACCAGCAGCAAACCCATGAACGACGTCACCCAAAAAGCGATGCTGGCTCGACCGAACCCACCTCGGAACAACGAAGCCACCGCGCTCGCACCGCCGCTGAGCTTCCGTTCCGGGGCGGCGTTGCGCAGGAACGAGGCCGATTCGGGCAGGTGGCGCAACATCAGCGGAACGAGCACCAGAGCTGGCGCGGCGCCGATGACGAACATCGCGCGCCACCCCAACGTCGGCAGCACCAAGATGCCGAGCAACGCGGTGAGCACAGCGCCGACGTGGTAGCCGGTCATGATCGTGGTGGTAGCGCTACCGCTCTTGCCCGCGCGGGCGTACTCGGTGACCAACGCGATGGCGGTGGGCAAGCACCCGCCGAGGCCCAACCCGGCGAGGAAGCGCAACAGTCCGAAAACGAAAGCCGAAGGAGCGACCGCACACAGCAAGGTGAACAAGGAGAAACTCGCGACGGAGAAGATCAGCGCCTTGCGACGCCCAACAACGTCCGTGACGGTCCCGATGACCAGCGCACCGATGGTCATGCCGACCAACCCGATGGTGGACACCACGGAAGCACTGCCCGCGGTGAGTCCCCATTCCCCGGTATCGAGCAGCACCGGCAGCACGGTGCCGAGCACAACCAGGTCGAACCCGTCCAACAGCACGGCCGTCCAACACAAAGACAACACCCAACGACCCGACATGCCACCTCCACTGCCCCGTCGCAGAACCGGAATGCCGGAAATGTTGCCCTTTCAAAGAACCTGACCGAACAAAAAGCCTTCCACTGAACGAAACCCAACCCGCCAAACCCGCGAGAAGCAAAGGCAGGACACGAAGCGACTCCCCACCCAGAACCCAACGACCAGAACAACACCCAAACAACCAGCGCAGCCCCGATATACCGGGCAATACCCAATTCGATGGGCAAACTGACCACAGGTCCGACGACGGAACTCCACCGAAATGCTGGTCAATGAGCAGGCCCGGAAGCCCACGAATACCAGGGAGCCCGCGAAAAGTGACCACCGCACCGTGGGGGGCTTGGGGGGCTCGGCCCCCCATGTGATGACGCGAAGAGCCAGGTCCGCGCTTTCCGCGGACACACCTCTCCCACTCTTCGTGTGGAGACGAGGGGAATCGAACCCCTAACCCCCGCCTTGCAAAGGCGGTGCTCTGCCAATTGAGCTACGTCCCCGACTGTCGCAGCCCCACGCAGGTCTACCGACCGGTGACGCTCACAACGACTACCGGCTCAGCGAGCCGGAATCAAGCGCCTGGAAAAACGATCAGACCTCAGCGGTGGCTTCGCGCCACAGGTCGGCTTCGGCCTTGGCTGCCCGGTTGCGACGGATGACGAACAGCACGACTCCAGCAACTGCGGCGAGTGCGAGCAGCTTCTTCACTTCCGGTCGCCTCCTAGCACGGCGTGCAGCCCGAGAAGTTCTCGGATCTGACAGAAAAATTGACCAGTGGGCCTAGAAGGACTTGAACCTTCGACCTCTTCGTTATCAGCGAAGCGCTCTAACCGCCTGAGCTATAGGCCCTTGGTGTGCTTCAAACACTACAGGACACCGTCCAACGCCCGGAACAGGGGGTGTCGTTGGGACGGAGTGGACGTGGCGATCCCGGCGCACGATCCGGAATCGCCACGTCAGCGACTCACTCCCGCTCGGACAGCGTGACCTCGACGCCACCGGCGAAGTCGGCCGCCACGTTGTAGATGAACGCGGCAACCGTCGCCAGCGCGGTCACCAGCACGATGTTGATCGCACCGATGATCGAGGCGACCCCGAACACCCGGCCAGCGCTGATCAGCGGTTCGCTGGCCGCGTCGTCGGGCTGGGTCAGCTCGGTGAACGTGCCGTTGAGCTGGTTCCACACGCCCATCCCGTCGAGCACGCCGTACAGCACCGCGACCGCGATCATCCACACGAAGAACAACGCCACGCTCAACACCAGCGCGAGCTTCAGCACCGACCACGGGTCCAGCCGCTTGACCTGCAGGCTGGCCCGCCGCGGCCCTCGGCTCGGCCGCCGGGCGGACGCCGACGGCGTGGTGCGACCAGCGCCGACTCCAGTGGCGCCACCGCCGGTGAACGACACGGTCGTCCGCGCGGCCTGCGGCACCTTGGTGCGCACCGTCTCCTGGTCCTGCACGTGCTTCGGGATGTTCTGGGTGTCATCGGCCTCCGGGTCCACGGCGGCCGGTACGACCGGCGTGTCCGGCGCGGTCGCCGAGGCACGCTGCCACGGGGGCGGCGCGTCTGTCCCGTGCAGCGCATCCCCGCTGCCGCCGTCGGCGGGCTGCGTCGGTTCCGAGCCGGACTCGGTGCCGGTGGTCCCGGCGCTGTCGTCGACTGTCTGGGTGCTGACCGAAGCCCGGTCCGCATCCTGCTGCGGGCCCGACTGCTCCGGCTTCTCGGAAGGTGTCACGAGCGATCCTTCGATGATCGTCGGCGGTGTGCGGCGTGGTCTCCCACGGTTTTACTTCTGCTGCTCCGGCCCCGCAGCGTCCGGGTCGGCGGCCTCGTCCGCATTGCGCGCGATGGCCACCAGCGTGGACCCCTCGTCGAGGTTCATCAGACGAACCCCCTTCGTCTGCCGACCGGCCTTGCGCACCTCCTTGGCGGTGGTCCGGATGACCCCACCGGTCGAGGTGATCGCGTAGAGCTCGTCGTCGAGCTCGACGATGAGCGCCCCCACCAGCCTGCCACGCCTGTTGTCGTACTGAAGAGTCAGCACTCCCTTTCCGCCCCGGCCCTGCACCGGATAGTCATCGATCGGGGTGCGCTTGGCGTAGCCGCCATCGGTGGCGACCAGCACGTACCGGTCGGGCCGGACGACGCCCATCGCCAGCAGTTCGTCACCGTCGTTGAACCGCATGCCCAGCACACCCGAGGTGGCCCGGCCCATCGGCCGCAGCGCGTCGTCGGTGGCGTGGAACCGGATCGACTGGCCCTCCGCGGACACCAGCAGCAGATCGTCCTCGGCGGAGCACAGCACCGCCCCGACCAGCTCGTCGCTGTCCTTCAGGTTGATCCCGATCAAACCACCCGATCGGTTGGAATCGAAGTCGGTCAGCCGGGACTTCTTGACCAGCCCGTTGCGAGTCGCCAGCACCAGGTACGGCGCCGCGGTGTAGTCCTTGATCTGCATGACCTGGGCGATCTGCTCGTCCGGCTGGAACGCCAGCAGGTTCGCCACGTGCTGACCGCGCGCGGTGCGGTTGGCCTCCGGCAGCTCGTACGCCTTGGCGCGGTAGACGCGCCCCTTGTTGGTGAAGAACAGGATCCAGTCGTGCGTGGAGCACACGAAGAAGTGCGACACGATGTCGTCCTGCTTCAACTGCGCGCCCTGCACGCCCTTGCCGCCGCGCTTCTGCGCCCGGTACAGATCGGTGCGGGTCCGCTTGGCGTAGCCGGTGCGGGTGATCGTGACGACCACGTCCTCGTCGGCGATGAGGTCTTCCATGGAGACCTCGCCCTCGAACGGGATGATCTTGGTGCGCCGGTCGTCACCGTACTTGTCGACGATCTCCATCAGCTCGTCGCGGATGATCTGCCGCTGCCGCTCCGGCTTGTCGAGGATGTCCTTGAGGTCCTCGATCTCCCGCTCGATCTCGGCCAACTGGTCGATGATCTTCTGCCGCTCCAGGGCGGCCAACCGGCGCAGCTGCATCTCCAGGATCGCGTTGGCCTGGATCTCGTCGACGTCGAGCAGCTCGATCAGACCGGTGCGCGCGTCGTCCACCGTGGGCGAGCGCCGGATCAGCGCGATGACCTCGTCGAGCATGTCCAGTGCCTTGACCAGACCGCGCAGGATGTGGGCGCGCTCCTCGGCCTTGCGCAGCCGGTACCTGGTCCGCCGGACGATGACCTCGATCTGGTGCTTGACGTAGTACCGGATCACCTGGTCCAGCCGCAGGGTGCGCGGCACCCCGTCGACCAGCGCCAGCATGTTCACGCCGAAGGTGGTCTGCAGCTGCGTGTGCTTGTAGAGGTTGTTCAGCACCACCTTCGGGATCGCGTCGCGCTTCAGCGTGACCACGATCCGCATGCCGCGTCGGCTGTTGGACTCGTCCGCGATGTCCGAGATGCCGGTGAGCTTGCCCTCCCGGTGCATCGCGGCGATGTTCTCGATCAGGTTGTCCGGGTTGACCTGGTAGGGCAGCTCGGTGACGACCAGCGTGGTGCGGCCCTTGGTGTCTTCTTCGATGGTGACGACGGCCCGCATCTTGATGGAGCCGCGGCCGGTGCGGTAGGCGTCCGCGATCGCGTTGGTGCCGAGGATGAGCCCGTGGGTCGGGAAGTCCGGACCCTTGATCCGCGCCACCAGCGCGTCGAGCAGTTCCTCGTCGGTGCACTCCGGGTTCTCCAACGCCCAGACGACGCCTTCGGAAACTTCGCGCAGGTTGTGCGGCGGGATGTTGGTGGCCATCCCGACCGCGATCCCGCCACCACCGTTGACCAACAGGTTCGGGAACCGCGACGGCAGCACGGTGGGTTCCTGGGTGCGGCCGTCGTAGTTGTCGGCGAAGTCGACGGTGTCCTCTTCGATGTCGGCGAGCATGTGCATCGCCAACGGATCCAACCGCGACTCGGTGTAGCGCATAGCGGCTGCTGGGTCGTTGCCCGGGGAGCCGAAGTTGCCTTGGCCGTCGATCAGGGGGTGGCGCATCGACCACGGTTGGGCCAGGCGGACCAGGGCGTCGTAGATCGCCGAGTCGCCGTGCGGGTGGTAGTTGCCCATCACGTCGCCGACCACGCGGGAGCACTTCACGTAGCCGCGATCCGGGCGGAAGCCCGAGTCGTACATCGCGTACATCACGCGTCGGTGCACCGGCTTGAGGCCGTCGCGCACGTCCGGCAGCGCCCGCGCGACGATGACGCTCATCGCGTAGTCGATGTAGGAGTTCTGCATCTCCTGCTGGATGTCGACCGGTTCGATCCGGCCGTGTTCCGGCGGCAGGATGTCCGTCATGCTCTTCCTTCGCTTTCGGGACTGGAGAAGTTCGGTGGGTTAGTCGCGATCACACGTCGAGGAACCGGACGCCCTTGGCGTTGCGGGTGATGAACGAGCGGCGGGCCTCGACGTCCTCGCCCATCAGCACGCTGAACAACTCGTCCGCGGTGGCCGCGTCGTCCAGCGAGACCTGCAACAGCAGTCGGGACTCCGGGTTCATCGTGGTTTCCCACAGCTCGTCGGCGTTCATCTCGCCGAGACCCTTGTAGCGCTGGATGCCGTCGTCCTTGGGCAGCTTGCGACCGGCCGCGGCCCCCTGCTCCAGCAGCGCGTCGCGCTCCCGGTCGCTGTAGGCGTACTCCGGCTCGGAACGCGGCCACTTGATCTTGTACAGCGGTGGCTGCGCGAGGAAGACGTGGCCGTTCTCGATCAGCGGTCGCATGAACCGGAACAGCAGGGTCAGCAGCAGGGTGCGGATGTGCTGACCGTCGACGTCGGCGTCGGCCATCAGCACGATCTTGTGGTAACGGAGCTTCGACAGGTCGAACTCGTCGTGGATGCCGGTGCCCAGGGCGGTGATGATCGCCTGGACCTCGTTGTTCTTGAGGACCTTGTCGATCCGCGACTTCTCCACGTTGATGATCTTGCCGCGCAGCGGCAGGATCGCCTGGAACCGCGACTCGCGGCCTTCCTTGGCCGAGCCGCCCGCGGAGTCGCCCTCCACGACGTAGAGCTCGCATTCGTCCGGGTTGTTGGACTGGCAGTCCTTGAGCTTGCCCGGCAAGCCGCCGATGTCCATCGCGCTCTTGCGGCGCACCAGCTCCTTGGCCTTGCGCGCGGCCACTCGGGCCTGCGCCGAGGACACCGCCTTGTTGACGATCACCTTGGCCTCGGCGGGGTTGCGCTCGAACCAGTCGGTGAGCCACTCGAACGCGGTGGTCTGCACGAACGACTTGACCTCGGTGTTGCCCAGCTTGGTCTTGGTCTGCCCCTCGAACTGCGGCTCGGAGACCTTCACCGACACGATCGCGGCCAGGCCCTCGCGGACGTCGTCGCCGGTGAGGCTGCCGTCCTTGTCCTTGATCAGCTTCTTGTCCTTGGCGTAGACGTTGACCACGCGGGTCAGCGCGGACCGGAAGCCTTCCTCGTGGGTGCCGCCCTCGTGGGTGTTGATGGTGTTGGCGAAGGTGTACACCGACTGGTTGTAGCCGGAGTTCCACTGCATCGCGATCTCCAGCTCGTGGCCCTTGCCGGACGCGCTGAAGGACACCACCTTCTTGTGGATCGGTTCCTTGGTGGCGTTGATGTGCCGGACGAAGTCCTCCAGACCTCCCGGGTAGTGGAAGGTGCGTTCGGTGGCGCGTGCGGCGGTGCCGCTGGCGTCCTCACCGGCCTCGTCCTCTTCGGCCGCGCGCTCGTCGCGGAGCACGATCGTCAGGCCTTTGTTCAGGAACGCCATTTCCTGCAGGCGGCGGGAAACGGTCTCGGCGTTGTAGCGGGTGGTCTCGAAGACCTTCGGGTCGGCCCAAAAGGTGATGGTGGTGCCGGTCTTGTTGGTGCGTTCGCCGCGCTCGACGTCGGCGACCGGCTTGGAGTCCTCGTAGCGCTGCCGCCACACGTAGCCGTTGTAGTGGATCTCGGCCTCCAGCGCCGAGGAAAGCGCGTTGACGACCGAGACGCCGACGCCGTGCAGACCACCGGAGACTGCGTATGCCTCGCCGCCGAACTTCCCACCCGCGTGCAGCACGGTCAGGACGACTTCGAGGGTGGGTTTCTTCTCCACCGGGTGCATGTCGACCGGGATGCCTCGGCCGTCGTCGACGACGCGCACGCCGCCGTCGGCGAGCAGGGTGACCTCCACCTTGGATGCGTACCCGGCCATCGCTTCGTCGACGGAGTTGTCCACGACTTCCCACACCAGGTGGTGCAGACCGCGTTCCCCGGTCGATCCGATGTACATGCCCGGACGCTTGCGGACGGCCTCAAGGCCCTCGAGAACGGTGATGGATGACGCGTTGTAATCGCTCTTCTTCGGTGCCACGGGGCCTCGATTTCTCCTTGAGCCGACTGTGCTGTCAGGGTGATCGGTTGGTGCCGGTTCGAACGCTCCCGGTGCCGCACCGCAGACCACTTCGGGGCGACTCAGCTGTCGGTGTCGCACCCGGTGCGTGCCGACGCCCGCGCCTGGCGGCGCATGTTGCGAGCGCATCGGCCGTACCCTCACTTGATTCTACTGGTCCCCCGTCGCAGAAGTGGGGCAAGGACACCCCTGACTTGCTCACAGAGCGAAGAACTCGAATCAATCCACCATCTGAGAGCCGTGGATAGCTGCCGGGAGATCTCTGCGACGATCGGCCGCTCGTGGGCGACGCCGGTGGACCGGCGGCCCACCGGGCAGGCTACTAGCCGTAGGTGTCCCGCGGGCCGCGTCCGGGAACGTGTCGCGGACCATGCCGCCAGCTGGGCGCGGCCGGGCCCTGGACCTTGATGCGGCGCACCACGTCGCGGCCGACCCCGTCGCTGATCCGCTTCAGGATCTGCCGTTGCAGCAGGCGCAACTGGGTGGCCCACGCGGTGGACTGGGCCTGCACGGTGAGCTCGCCGTCCTTGAGCGCCACCGGTTTGGTGTGTTCGGCGACGTCGCCGCCGACCAGGGTGGCCCACTTGGCGAAGACCTGGCCGCCGGAGAGGTGTTCCGTCCAGCCGCGTTCGGTGGCGATCCGGGCGGCCAGCCGTCCCAGCGGTTGCGGGTCGCGGTCGTCCGGACGGGGTCCGGACCAGCCGCGGCGGCGGCGCGGACGGGTGCGGCCACCGGTCTTCCGGGCCTCGCGGCGGCGTGCCGCGGACTGCTCGCGGGCGGCCTGCAGGGCGGCGCGGGCGAGGTCCGGACCGGTCAGCGCGGCCCCGTCGGAGCCGCTGACTTGGTCGGTTGGTGCCGTCCAGTTATCCACACCATCCACAGGGTTATCCCCAGATGTGGGTAGTTCGGCAGGTTTCCCGGCCTCATTGATCACTGTGGGTACATCTGATGACTTCGGACGGTCACGAGACACGTTGCACCTCGCCTTCGCGGACGTCGAATCGGGTACCGGTGAGTTCTGGTGGAACGTCCTCCGGCACCGCTGCGGTCACCAGCACCTGCTCGGCCTCGGCGACCAGTTCGGCCAACCGGCCTCGGCGGCGGCGGTCGAGCTCGGCGAAGACGTCATCCAGGATCAACACCGGCTCGGCGCCATCTTCGGTGAGCAGGTGGTAGGAAGCCAGCCGCAACGCCAGTACGAACGACCACGATTCGCCGTGGCTGGCGTAGCCCTTGGCGGGCAGTTCGCCGAGCAGCAGTTCCAGGTCGTCGCGGTGCGGTCCGACCAGCGACACGCCGCGCTCGATCTCCTGCGGACGCACCCGCTCCAGCTCGCTGAGCAGGGCTGATTCCAGTTCGGTCGGATCGGCGGCCTTGCCCAGCGGCACGCCGTAGCCCTCCGGCAGGGCTTCGCCGAGGCTGCTGCGGTAGCGCACGTCGGCCACCCGGCCGGACGGGGCGGTGACCTCGTCGGTGGCCGCGACGTTGGCGTATGCGCTGGTCACATGCGGGGTGATGGCGGCGACCAGGTCGAGCCGTCCGGCCAGCAGCTCAGCGCCGCTGCGGGCGAGGTGGCCGTCCCAGACCTCCAGCGTTCGCAGGTCCGCTGATCCGCCGCCCTTGCGTGCCGCGCCTGCGGACTTGAGCAGGGCGCTGCGCTGTTTGAGCACCCGGTCGTAGTCGGCGCGGACACCCGCGTAGCGGGGTGACCGGGCGACCAGCAGGTCGTCGAGGAATCGGCGGCGCTCGCCCGGATCGCCGCGGACGATGGCCAGGTCTTCCGGGGCGAACAGCACGGTGCGCAGGATGCCCAGCACATCGCGGGGTTTGGCGGCGGCACTTCGGTTGATCCGCGCTCGGTTCGCCTTGCCGGGGGTGATCTCCAGTTCGACCAGCAGCTCGCGTCCGCTGTTGACGACGGCGGTCCGCACCACTGCGCGCTGCGCTCCGTCGCGGACCAGCGGCGCATCGGTCGCGACGCGGTGCGAGCCGAGGGTGGCGACGTAGCCGATGGCTTCGACCAGGTTCGTCTTGCCCTGTCCGTTGGCGCCGACCAGCACGGTGACGCCCGGTTCCAGGGCCAGGTCGGCGTGCGGCCAGGACCGGAAGTCGGTCACCTGCAAATGACGCACATACACGACGGTCCAACTTAGGGGGTTGGTTTGGGTGGGTGGTCCGATGGCGGAACCTCGGATGACGTCTCGACTCCGGGATCCCCGGGTTGGGGGTGTCCGATACGCGGCGTCGCCGCGTGCCTGTCGCCAACCGCGGTTGATCCGCCGCGTCCGCTCAGTGGTCGGATCCGGGGATTCGTGGGGGTTGTGGGTTGTGGGCGAAGGACCCAACCGGCGCGGGGGGGAAAGCCCCCCGGGGGGGGGGTTTTGGGGCAACCCACCCCCCCCCCCCC
>NZ_JALBWV010000058.1 GCF_022678645.1 Saccharopolyspora soli
AGCCATGGCCCGTCCCCGCAGCCGGGGACACGGGGACGGGCCATACCCACAACCCAACACCGAAAACGCCGCCGTCCCACCTCCGCCCCGGCCAGGAGCACCGAAACGGAAACGATCGACATGAACTGGGGCGACCACGCCGCCTGCCGCACCGAGGAACCGGAGCTGTTCTTCCCCACCGGCACGACCCAATCAGCCCTGGACCAGCTCATCCAAGCCAAGTCCGTCTGCCAGCACTGCCCGGTGACCAGCGAATGCCTGGCCTGGGCACTGGACACGGGACAACGCGCCGGTGTATGGGGCGGGCTTAGCGAGGAAGAACGAGACCGGCTGCGACGGGAACACAGCCACACCGTCGACACCGGCACCTGCCTAATAACGGTCCACGCCGGACAGGCTGCAGCTGCGCCCAGCCGTCCACTCCTGACCATCCGAGCCGCTGCTTGTCGGCGACAATCCTGACCGACCGAGGACGCAAGTCCGTTCGCCGAGCTCTCCGGCGCCTGGCCGATCCCCGCCCACTCCGGCAAGACCGGCCGGCACCGACTCAACCGCGGGGGCCGCCGAGCCAACGCGGCACTGCACCGCATCGTCGTTGCCCGCATGCGGTTCCACCGCGCATCATCGACTACGGCTCGTGGCGGACCGATCTACCGGTTCGCTTCGGCGTGCAGTTCTGCCGCCAGGTCACGCAGGTAACGCCACAGCTGTTCAACACTGGCCAGGTCGAGATACAAGGCATCAGCGGGCGGGGTAAGCATCCGTAAGCCTTTTCCACGACGCGACAGGTGCAACTCCTGCCCACGGTGCGCCACGTCTCGGCATGGGACAAACATCGGGTTGTCGGACATGGTGATCGTTCCTTGGGCCGTGATCGGACTTCGGAGCTGTCGCGTATCACTGCATCTGAGCAAGATGCGAATCGACGTCTCGCTTGATGACACGCGGCCGTACACGTCATGGAGCATGGCCCGGCACGGGTGGGATGTCGTCGCCGCCAGCGCGAATCCCGCCCCCCGGCGGGGTGCAGTCTCGGCCTACCCGCTAGCTGCAACCGGGGGACCGCATCGTCGTCGCCGCTGCGCGGTAGCAGGCCAGACAGTAGTCAGCGCCGACGCGGAGGCGTGTCGCCCAGTAGCGCTAGATCCAAGGTAGGACGGGCGGTTGCTACCTGTCCCGAGCTGTCCCCGAACCACTGGCCAGGCCGCATTGATGGCGGCCAGCGTTGAGACCGCGGAGGCCCTGCCAGCGGTCCGCTGGCAGGGCCTCCGCTCGGGCAGGTGAATGCTCAGGACAGGGCGGGCACCGAGTCGGGCAGCTGCCGCGCGCCGGATGCCTGCTCGAATCCGTGTGCCACCCCGATCAGCTGCGGTTCGCTCCACGGACGGCCGAGGAACTCGATGCCGACCGGCACGCCGCTCGGCGCGGCAGCGGTGGCGGCGGTCAGCCCGGCGGGCAGCGTGATCGCCGGGCAGGAGGACAGCGCGGCCAGGATTCCGTTGCGCTTGGCCTGATTGCTTTCCCCGATCGGGACCGCGAGGATCTGTTGGTGCGGGTAGGTAAGCACGTCCACTTCGTGGCGTGCCATGACATCCAGCACCCGCTGCTTCACCGCTTCGATGCCGAGCAGGCGTTCCTGGTATTCCGGTTCCTCCAGCCCGTTGGGGTGGGCAGCCGCCGAGTTGAGGAAGCCCTGAACGTCCGGATGGCACTTGCCGGAGGCGATGAGCTCTTCCAGCGAGTGCACCGGGGCGTGCACGTCCGGCATGCCGAGGTAGTCGTTGATGGCGGAGGCGTACTCGTACACCTGGACGTCGAGGTCGCGGCTCAGTGCCGCGGAGTCCAGCGCCGGGTCGGACAGGTGCACGATGGTCGCCCCCAACCGCTCCAACCGCTTGATCGCCTCCTCCATCAGCGCGTTGACCTCGGCGGATTCCGGGCCTGTTCCGAACAGCGTGTCCAGCACGCCGATGCGGACGCCGCGCACCTCGTTCCGGTCGAGGAATGCGCTGTAGGTGCCCGGCTGGTGGGAGACGCCGTCTGCGGTGATCGGGTCGGCAGGGTCGTAGCCGGCCATCACGTCAAGCAGCCGCGCCGCGTCGGCAACGGTGCGGGCCATCGGTCCCACGACGTCCTGGGTGAACGACACCGGGATGACACCAGCCCTGCTGACCAGCCCGGACGTCGGCCGGAAGCCGACCACGTCGCACGCCGAAGCAGGGGAGCGCAGGGAGTTGACGGTGTCGCTGCCCGCGCCGATCGCGGCGAAGTTGGCCGCCAGCGCGACGGCGGTACCGCCGGAGGAACCGCCCGGCGTTCGGGTGAGGTCGTACGGGTTCTTCGTCTGCCCGCCCAGCGAGCTGACGGTGACCCCGCCGAGCGCGAATTCCTGCAGATTGGCCTTGCCGATGATCAGCGCACCGGCCTGGCGCATCCGGGCGACCACGGTGGCGTCCCGGGACGGCTGCGCGCCCGCCAGCGCCGCGGAGGCGCCGGTGGTGGGCATGTCCATCGTGTCGTAGTTGTCCTTGAGCACCACCGGGATCCCGTGCAGGGGTCCCTGCATGCCGCGTGGCATCCGATCGAGCTGGTCGGCGAGCTCCAGCGCCCGCGGGTTGACGAACAGCATGGAGTTCACCGCAGGCCCCTGTTTGTCATATGCGGCGATCCGGTCCAAATAGGACTGGACGAGTTCCCGGCAGGTGAGCTGACCGGTGTGGTAGGCGCGGTGGATGTCGGCGACTGTCGTCTCCATCGGATTGAAGCCGCGCTTGGGTGTGGGACGCGCCACCAGGGTGGCCGGTGCCGCAGCAGCCGTCCCTCCGGTGACACTGGCGAGGCCGAGTGCACCTGCAGCACCAAGCAAGGTGCGGCGGGTCATCGGATTCTTCACGTCACTGCTCCTTCTGGTCGTTGACCTGGTATTCGTTGCGAATCTCGCGCTCGCACGCCGAGGGGCACCGCACTCTGCGGTACAGGTCCCGCACCCATCACTCGGATGAACGCGGAATGGCCGCTGTCGCCGTCGACCACGAGGTAAGAAGCAACTGCATCGCCGTCGTGGGCGAGCCTGCGCTGGCGCCCTGCGTGCAGCTGAGAATCGGTCAAATCCCGGCGAGCGCGGGGTTTCCGAGCAGAACGCCTGCTGGGCTCATCGGTCGGCACCCACTCGATGGGCGACGACGTCGCGCCGATCGAGGACGCGGGCTCGGTGCGTTCTCCGGCGCGCCAAAGCCCGTTACACGCGAGCATCCCCAGCCCGCTGGTGCCGGGCACGGCGACCCTCGTTTCTTCGGTGGCGCGCAACAGCAACCACGGGTGAGGGGGCGGGTTTCGCGTTGCCGGGCCAGGTGCCGATGGGCGGTGCCGGGTCGCGGTTGACGAGGTCACGTGAACCCGCTGGCGTGGAGCTTCTCTTCCGAGATCGAGGATCGATTGCTTCGGATCCCCAAGCAGTACCAAAACGTGTTGCATAGACTTGACCCGGGTGCTTCGCGGGGCGATTCTCGACACGAGGCCTGAATGCGGGAAAGTGACTGTCTTGACGGGTTCAGCCCGCCAAGTCCTGTCATCGTCCCTCCTCCTCCGCGCTCGAAGCGATCATGGTCCGAGCGAAAGTCCCTTGTCCAGCAACGATTTTCGCACCGCGCTCATGATTCCCGGCGCACCGGGGGTGTCGCTGTGCACGCAAACGGTCCGCACGTCGGCGAACACCGGGTCGGCCAGCATCGCGGCTACCCGGGCACCGGCGTCCGCAGCGCTTCCGATGTCCTCGGGCGTCCAGCCGAACATCGTCACGTCCGCCCCTTGGTAGGGACGGTCGGCGAAGTACTCCGGCACCACCCGCAGTCCCCGTTCCGCCGCGGCCGAGGCCATCGCAGACCCGGGCAGGGCGTAGACCTCCAGACCGCGGTCGTAGTCGACAGTCGCCGCGGCGATGGCATGGGCGATGGTCTGATCGCGGGTGGCCGACATGTACAGCGCGCCGTGTGGTTTCACATGACTCATCGACAGCCCCTGTGCCACCAGGAATCCGCCCAGGGCACCGAGCTGGTACAGCGTGTAGGAGTAGGCGTCATCGGGCGAGATCTCCATCGCCCGACGCCCGAACCCGAGCGGATCGGGCAACCCGACGTGGGCGCCGATCCGCACTCCATCGCGCGCGGCGAGCCGCACCGAATCCCGCAGGACGCGGGGATCGCCGGCGTGGAAACCGCAGGCCACGTTCGCCGAGGTGATCAGCGGCATCATCTCGTCGTCGTTGCCGTAGCGGTACACGCCGTAGCTCTCGCCCAGATCGGAGTTCAGATCGATCCGCCGCGTCGTCAAGTCAATCAATGGAAGCCGCCCGCCGGGGTCGCGCGGCCCGTTCCCACGCTCGCGCGAAGCTCAGCAGATCCCGCTCCGAGAACGGCCGTCCCAAGACCTCCAAGCCCACGGGCAGCCCCGCCGGGGTGAAGCCCGCCGGAACCGTCACTGCGGGCAGTCCTGTCTGGGAGGCGATCACCGTGTTGGTGGGGAACGTCAGCGCGGTCCAGCGGCCTGCCTCCAGGTCGGCGCGCGTCGGCGGGACTACCTGAACCGTCGGGTAGATCAGGAAGTCCGTGCGGCTGCGGGCCATCAGATCGAGGATCATGCGGCGGAACTTCTCCTGGTTGACCCGGAACCTGTGGTAGTCCGGGTCTTCCTCCGCGTCGACCGGCGCTCCCGCGATGTCATGGAACAGGTCGTTGAGCGGGTGGAAGACCCCGCTGTCATAAACCTCGCGGAAGCTGTTCACCGGCGTCGACGGGCGGGTCGAGAGGAACCCGTCGATGTCGGACTTGGACTGCTTGGCGTACAGGGACGTCACAGCGATCCATCGGGGGAGGTCGTCGATGGCGAGACCCTCCTGCACCGTGGTCCCTGCACCGCGCAGAGCGCCAATCGCCTCCCGTACCACAGTGTTCACCAGTCTCGCGTCGTCCACGTCGTCCGATCCGAACGCCGAGTCGATTACGCCCACCGTCCACTGTGACAGATCCGGCGCGTTCTCCACCGCCGCAACGTATTCGCCGGCTTCGCGCTTCGGGTCGTTGACGGCGGTAAACGGGTCGGCGGGGTCGTAGCCGACGATTGCCTCCAGCAGGACGGCGAGGTCCTCGACGTGCCGTCCGACCGGTCCGGGGGTGTCCTGGAAGTGCACCAGAGGCGAGAAACCGGTCCGGCTGATCAGCCCAGTGGTTACCCGCAGGCCGAACAGGTTGGTGAACGACGCGGGGATCCGGATGGAGCCACCGGTGTCCTCAGCCACCCCGAGGAGTGCCAAGTTCGCCGACACCCCCACCGCCGAGCCCGCACTCGACCCACCCGAATCCCTGGTCAGGTCATAAGGGTTCTTGGTGTGGTCGGTCATCGACGACGCCGAGAACCATCCCGCGGCGAAGTCGCACATGGAGGCCTTCGCCAGGATGACGGCACCGGCTTGCTTGAGCTTCGCGACGACCGTGGCGTCAGTATCGGGGACGTAGTCCTCGAAGAGCTTTGAACCGAACGTCGTTCTGATGCCCGCGGTCTCCGCCTGGTCCTTCACCAGCACGGGTACGCCGTGCAGTGGTCCGCTCAGCGTCCCGGTTTCGGCGAACCGGGCATCCAGCGCACGGGCCTCGGCCAGCGCGTCGTCGTTGACCGTCACCACCGCCTGGAGTTCGGCGCCGGCCTCGCTGTGCTTCTTGACGCGGTCGAGGTACCACCGCGTCAGTTCTTCCGCCGTCAACTCCTTCGCGAGCAGGCTCGCGTGGAATCGCGTGACGGTGAGTTCGTGGTGATCGACTGTCATGAGTTGTCCTTCTCTGCGGAGGAAACGGGCTCGGGGTCGCTCGCGACGACGACATCGGCGGAAGCTTCGTCGCGACCGGCGCCGACGAGCAGCGCGTAGCCGACGGCGGAAACGGCGATCGCCACGACGACGGTCGAGAACCACGGAGCCTGGAAGTTCACGATGAGCGCCACTCCGGAACCGGCCGCCCAGGCCACGAAGGGCTGGTACCGCACCGCCGGCATCGGCCCTGTCGCCCGGCGACGCAGCAACTGGTCCACGACCATGATCGCGCCGATCGGGGGTACGACCACACCGAGCAGGTTGAGCCAGTCGATGAAGTAGCTCCAGATGCCCAAGGAGGCGATGACGATTCCGACGACACCCATGACCAGCGTGAGCACGCGCATTTTGGCGTTCAGGATGGTCGACCACCCGACCGCACCGTTGTAGAGGCAGTGCGTGCACACCGAACCGAGGTTGACGAACAGCAGGATCACGGCCAGCACGGTGAAGATCCCGCCTTTGCCGACGATCAGGCCGAACACGTCGGCGTCCCCGCCGAGCGTCGCCGCCGCGATGCTGCCGCCGATGAGCATCGCGATCAGGTTGCTGACCGGGAATGCTGACGCGGTCGCGATGACCGCTTCCTTCGGGTTCTTCGACCAACGCGTGAAGTCGGCGGTCATCGTCCCGGAGTCGGCGAAGAGCGCGAAGACCAGCGTGACGCCCGCCCCGAGGGACAGCGGATCCACAGCCGGGTCACCTGGGTAGGACCACACCGCGCCGCCGCCTGCCATCGCCTGGACCACCGCGTAGACGCCCAGGACCAGGAACAGGGGGACCGAGATCAGTCCGATGATCGACAGCGCACGGATGCCCAGCAGCGTGATCGCGGTGAACAGGACTCCCGCGACGATGGTGACGAGGGTGATGTCGACGTCGAAGGAACTGGCCACGCTGTCGCCCACCAGGCCGGTCTGCACGGCGAACCACCCCAGGACCAGCGTCGAGAGCAAAGCCGAGCACACTACGTAGCCCCTGGAGCCGAAGGTGCGGGCCGCCTGCAACGAGAAGTTCTCCCCGCGGCTGGCAGCGAGAGCACTGAGCAGCCCGACGTAGCCGAACAGCAGGAGGTTGCCGATCACCATCGCGGCGGCACCGGCGGCGAATCCCATCCCGGTCACCAGCGTCGCCCCTGTCACGGCGCCGGTGATGATCATCGGAAAGCCCGCCCACACGCTCGTGACCGAGAACAGCGACCGCCGCTTGGCAATCGGGACCGGTTCGTTCTCGTATTCGCTTTCGAAGAGTTCCTGGTCCACTTGTGCGGTCATGGAAAGACCTCCGGTGGGTGGGGTGACAGCGTGGAGATGCGCACAACGGTGGGCGCGGAAATGGCTACTTGGAAGGCGCGCGATTTGGTTGGGAGGTCGGCGTCAGACAAGCTGCGAAGCCGCTTCGTCTTTCCTGCTCTCCCAAGCTTGCGCCGCTGCGGGTTCTCAGACGTGTCCCGGCGAGGACAGCCCAGCGCTGTGCATCGGACATACATGAATCGGGGCTCCCGCAGTCCAGGGAGCGTCGGAGGTTCCGCTACCCGCACCGCTACGGAAGCCAAGTCGTGCAACCTCTAAGCTGAAAGTGCCGCCAGCACAACGGTTCTGGTGTCCGCGAGGTGCCGTTCAGTGGCATCGAGCAGCCGGGGCGGGTCGCGCTCGGCGATGAGCGCCAGCAGTTCGCGGTGCTCCCGGCGAGCCTGATCGAAGCTTTCGACGTTCGTGGCGTAGATGGCCATGTAGGGCTCCACCTTGTCCCACACCTTGTGGATCAGCTCCAGGAGGTGGGCACTGCCCGCGCACTCGTAGAACCGGAGGTGGAATTGCTGGTTGCGGAGCCGCCACTGCAAGGGCTCGATGTCGGCTCGTTCCATCGACGACAGGATCGCGTCGAGTTCGGCGATGTCCCGGTCGGTCACCTTGCTGATGGCCCACTCGCTCGCGAGTCCTTCCAACCGCCATCGGATGTCGAAGATTTGCTCGACTTCCTTCGCCGAGAGCGCCGCGACGGTCACGCTGCGCCGGTGGAAGACGACCAAGCCGTCGGATTCCAGCCGCTTCAACGCCTCTCGCACCGGCATGGTGCTCACGCCGAGACGGTCCGCGATCGACCGGATCGACATCTTGCCCCCGGGGGCGATGACACCACTCGTGATCCCAGTGCGCAGCCTGCTGTAGACCTCGTCGTAGACGGTCTCCACCGTAACGACGGAACCATCCATCGGCACCCCTCATCTCGGTGTGATCTGTGATCTGTGATCACACGAAGCACGCTAAGGGCCGAACATTTCGCGCAGGCTAAATGAAGTCAGGGACATGTTTCATCCGGAGCTTTCCGCTGGAACCGACCGCGCCCAGCCGGGAGAGCTTCTCGTTGATCAGGTTCCCGGCTGCGCGCGTAAGGCGCTGCCTCGTGCCCCGGTGCGACGCCGGACCGGGGCACGAGGTGACAGCGGCGCCGAGCACACCCGGCGGTGCCGTCACCGCGCATCGAAGTCGGCTGGCGCAGTGTCCGGTCGATTCGGACTAGAGCACGCCCTCTGGGGTGGCGCCCTCGATGGGGACACCGTCCGCGACGATCGTGTCGATTCGTGCGAGGTCGTCCGCGCTCAGGTCGACGTCGGTGGCCTGGGCGCTTGCCTCGATGTTGGCGCTGCTGCGGGCACCGACGATCGCGACGTGAACGCCTGGCTGGGCGAGAACCCGTGCGATGGCGAGTTGGCTGACGGTGATGTCGCGCTCTGCGGCGAACTCTTCGAGTTCGCGCACCACAGCCAGGTTGCGACGGAACGCCTCGCCCGTGAAGGCGGTCGCCCTGCTGCGCCAGTCGGTGTCCTCGAACGTGGTGTTCTCGTCGAACCGACCGGTGAGCATTCCGCTGGCGAGCGGGCTGTAGGGGAGCACGCCGATGTTGTGCTCGATGGTGTAAGGCAGGATCTCGGCCTCGATCCCCAGTCGGAACAGGTGGTAGGGCGGCTGCCAGGGTGTCCACCGGACGCACGGCGGAGAATTCCGCCATCTGCTTGGCGTCGTAGTTGGACACGCCGACATATCGGATCTTGCCCGCCTCGACGAGTTCCTGGAGCGCGCCTGCGGTCTCCTCAGCCGGAACGGTCTCGTCCGGCCAGTGGACCTGGCAGAGGTCGATGGTGTCGACCCCGAGCGCTCGCAGGCTCTCCTCCGCACCGCGACGCCGCTATGCCGCTGAGGCGTCGCGTCCACCGCCATTGGGCCGGATGCCGCCCTTGGTCGCGATGACCACGCCGTCTCGATCGTTGGTGATCACCTTGCGCAATGCCTTGCCAAGGATCCGTTCCGACGCGCCGAGGCCGTAGCCCTGGGCGGTGTCGAAGAAGTTGATTCCAAGGTCAAGCGCGTGGCGGATGGCGGAAATGGCGGCGTCTTAGTCGGTGCCGGCCTCGCCATCGGAACCGCTGCTGGTCCCATCGCTATTGTGGCCCTGACCTTGGTCCACCACCACCGCCGAAGCCGGTGCCGCGTTGGCGGCAGTCGAAACCGCCACCCCGATTCCCAGTGCCAGTGGCGCGGCTAGCGCCAACGCGACGACTGCTCGCATACTTGCGTACATTGAACTATTCCCCTGTCTTGTGCATGGAGATCAGATATCGCGAATGAGCTCTGATTCTCGTTCGAGGCGCGGGATTTGTGCCGATGCGATACCCGCTATGGTTAACGCGCCACGGGAGCGCGCTATTCCCGCATCTTCCTTCCGAAGGTGGTTTTTCTCGCCTGATCCATGATTTTTCGCCGCCCTGGGCCCAAAGTCCCGATGACATCGAGGACCAAATACCCGGAAATTGACCGAGCCCCTTCGAAAAGAAACCTGATCATGTGTTTGTGGGTGGCGACGGTCGCTGTAACCGTGGTGCGACGTGGGGATGTGGCAGCGGCGGTACGCCGCCGTGCCGGGAGCCGTGTTGGCGACCACCCCGGTGCCGGCGCGGGAACATCCTCGCCGCGGCGGTTTTTTTGGCTGTGCAGGCGCTCTCAAGCTGTGGGAGGGAAATGGGAGGAACGTGCAGTCCTGAACTGCGTTGTGTTGCTCTCAACGGTGCTGTACCGCACCGAATTGTCCTGCGGTTTCAGGGTTTTCGCTGATGACCGTCTTCTGTGGACGAAACTGGGGGTCAAGGGGTCGCAGGTTCAAATCCTGTCGTCCCGACGGTCGGAAGGGTCTTCGCAGGTCACAGTCTGCGGAGACCTTTTTTGATGTTGTGGGTCGGTTCTTCGAAGTCAAGCACGCCGCTGTTGGACACCTTGACTTCGGAGGTTCGCGATGCCGCTTCTTGATCTTGATCGCCTGAGTGTGGGCCTGTCCACGGTGTGGGCGGGGTATCTGCGGGATTGGGACCGCAGCTTGCGTTCGGCCAACCACCCGGAGACGACCCGGTACAACTATCTGCTGGCAGTCGCTGCTGGCGGTTCAGCGTTGGCCGAGCAGGTTGTTGGCGACGTTGTTGAGGTGGCTGCGCATCGTGTTGTGCGCGGTGTCGGGGTCGCGGTCGCGGAGTGCTTCGACGATGGCGGTGTGCTCGGTGTGGTAGCAGCGTCGCCGTTCCGGGGTGGAGGTGCGGCGTTTGAGGCTTCCCCACACGGGAAGGCCCCGTGCGGTGTTCATGACGTCGAACATGGTCATGAGCAGACTGTTGTGCGTAGCTTCGGCGATGGCGCGGTGCAGTCTGGCGTCCCAGGTTTCGAAGCTGGCGAAGTCGTCGGCTTCGCCTCCTCGGTCGAGGCAGCGGGTGATGCGGTCAAGGTCGGCCTGGGTGGCGACCCGGGAGGCGAGGGCGGCGACCGGGGGCTCGACGAGAAGACGGACCTGCATGATCTCGGCCGGGCTTGTGTCGTCGGCCGCGGTCGCGGCGGGCTGCTGCGCGGTTTCGGTGAGGAAGGTGCCGCGTCCGACGTGGCGCACGACGAGCCCTTCGTGTTCCAGGGTTTCCAGTGCGCGCCGGATCGCGCTACGGGGTGCGGAGAGTTGTTCGACCAGAGCACGCTCGGTGGGCAGTTTGGCGCCAGGGCCGAGTGTGCCGTCGCGGGTTCCCTCGCTCAGCAGCGTCCGGAGTGACTGTTCCACGCTCATCACGCCACCAATCTAACCTGATGAACCAATCGCAACCAATGGATTCCGGAGAAAACTCAGCTGAAAGGGATCGACAGCGTTGGCCCCCGCGCGTACGGTTCCAGCTATCCAACATTGGTATCTATTGGTCACGATTGGTTGGCTTATGAAGCTGGTGACGTTCTCCGCGGGGGCTGAGGAGCGGGTCGGTGTTGTCGATGCCGCGCGCGGGGTGATCAGTGAGGTGACGGGCTTGCTTCCGGAAGGCATTGGCGTGCTCGGGCTGATCGAGGATTGGGCACGGTGGGGGCCGCTGTTGGAGCGGGAGGTCGCGCATGTTGCTGAGGTGTCGCTGGATGCGGTGACCTTGCTGGCGCCGATTCCGGTGCCGCGCCGCAACATCTTCTGCGTCGGGAAGAACTACCGCGAGCATGCGGCGGAGTTCGGGCGCAGTGGTTACGACACTCCGGAGCGGTCCGAGGAGCTGCCGGACAAGCCGATCGTGTTCAGCAAGGCCACGACGTCGGTGACCGGGCCGCACGCTGATGTCCAGTCGCATCCGGGTGTGACCTGCGAGCTCGACTACGAGGGTGAGCTTGGTGTGATCATCGGCCGTGGCGGCAGGGGGATTTCCCGCGAGCAGGCTTTCGGGCACGTGTGGGGCTATACGCTCGTCAACGACGTCACGGCCCGCGACCTGCAGCGTGACCACAAGCAGTGGTTGCTGGGCAAGTCGCTGGACACGCACTGCCCGATGGGGCCGTACGCGGTCAGCGCCGACGAGATCGTCGATGTCGCCGCTTTGGAGCTGGAAACCACGGTCAACGGTGAAGTCCGCCAGTTCGCTCTGCTCAAGAACCTCATTTTCGACATCCCGGAACTGATCGCCACCGTCTCCGCAGGGATCACGCTGCTGCCCGGAGACGTGATCGCGACCGGAACACCTGCCGGAGTCGGCATCGGTTACGACCCGCCGAAGTTCCTGCGCCGTGGCGATGTCGTCGAAGTGTCGGTTACCGGGCTCGGCCGGCTCCGCAACCGCATCGCCTGAGCCACCTGAGAGCAATGAAGGGAGAGATGTTGAAGGTCAACGGCAAGGAAATCGCCGTCGAGGTCGACGGGGCCGGTCCCGCAATGCTGATGGTGCACGGTCTCGGCGGCACGTCCAACTTCTACCAAGTGCAGGCCGACGCGCTGGTTGAAAGGTTCCGCGTGATCCGGGTCGATACCGCCGGTGCAGGCCGTTCGCCTGTGGCTGACGGGATCAGCATCGAAAGCCACGCCGACGACCTGGCCGCGGTGCTCGACACGCTCGACGCCGGCCCAGCCGCTGTGGTCGGGCATTCGATGGGCACGCTGGTCGTGCGCGCTCTGGCCGCGCGCCACCCGGATGCGGTGTCGGCTCTGGTGCTTCTCGGCGCGGTCGGGGAACCGGCCGAGGCTGGCCGCAAGGCCCAGCGCGACCGGGCTGCCGTGCTGCGGGAACAGGGCACCGCCGCCGTTGCTCCCGGAGTCGTGGCCAATGCGCTGTCCGAGGCCACCCGCCGCGACAAGCCCGAAGTGGCAGCCTTCGTCCGGGAGCTGGTCATGCGCCAGGATCCGGAGGGCTACGCCCGCAACTGCGAGGCCCTCGCAGCGGCGACGGATCCCGGAGCGATCGACACCGCGCTCCCGCTGTTGCTCATCACCGGTGACGAGGACAAGGTCGGCCCGCCCGAGATCAGCCACCAGCTCGCCGAGCACCACGGCAACGCCACCGTGGAAGTCCTGCCCGGTGTCGGGCACTGGACCGCACTCGAAGCCTCCCGCGCCACCACCGATCACCTGCTGAAGTTCCTCTAGCACCACAACATCGCGCCCTGGGAGGGCGAGAGGGACCGGACTTCCTCAACGACGAGGAAAGGAGACGCCCGATGTCCATTCCCACTGACAAGACCCTGTTCCGCAATGTCCGCATCTTCGACTCCACCGGAGCCGACCCGTATCCCGGTGACGTCCTGGTCGAGAACAACCGCATCGCCGCGGTCGGCATGGTCGATCCCGCCGAGGCGGAACGCGCCCGGGTGATCGAGGGGCGCGGCCGCACGCTGATGTCCGGACTCTGCGACGCGCACACCCACTTCACTTGGAACAACAGCGCCGATCTCGACGGCCTGGGCGCCATGCCCGTCGAGGAGCACTTGCTGTTCGCCATCGAGTCCGCCCGCATGTTCCTGGACTCCGGTTACACCATGTGCCTGGGCGCCGCCTCGGCAAAAATGCGGCTGGACGTGGTGTGCCGCAACGTGATCAACGAAGGTCGCTTCCCCGGGCCGCGATACCTGGCCAACGGCCCGGAAATCGCGGTCACCGGCGGCGCCCTGGTCAAGGGCATCACGTTGTTCGCCGACGGGCCCGAAGGCATGCGCAAGGCCGTGCGCGAACTCATCGACGTCGGCGTCGACCAGATCAAACTGTCCATGACCGGTGAGGAGATCACCGGCACCCAGCGCGCCGAAGACACCTACTTCTCCGACGAAGAAGTCGCCGCCGCGGTTGCCGAGGCCCACCGCCGCGGCAAGCGGGTCTGCGCCCATGCCCGCAGTGCCGAGAGCGTGAAGATGTGCCTGCGCCACGGCGTCGACATCATCTACCACGCCAGCTTCACCGACGCCGAAGGCATGGACATGTTGGAGGCCAACAAGGACTGGGTGTTCGTCGCACCCGCCATCAACTGGCTCATCGCCACGCTCTACGAAGCCGAGAGTTTCGGATTCCCCCAGGAAGCAGCCGAAGCCGTCGGGTACAAACGCGAACTGGAAATCGCCACCGAGGCACTGAGCGAAATGCACCGCCGCGGCATCAAAGTGCTCCCCGGCGGCGACTACGGCTTCGCATGGACTCCACACGGCACCTACGCCCGCGACCTGCAGCACTTCGTCGAGCGGCTCGGATTCACACCCATGGAAGCGCTTCTGTCGGCCACCGCGCTCGGCGGCGAGATCATGCTCCAGCCCGACGAACTCGGCAAGGTCCAGCCCGGCTACCTCGCGGATCTCCTCCTCGTAGACGGAGACCCGCTGGCCGACATCACCATCCTGCAGGACCACGACAACCTGCACTACATCATGAAAGACGGCCGCTTCCACAAGGAAACAGCCGACAGCTGAGGCACTTCCACAGTCTCTGCCCGGCCCGCACGCACCCCGACCGGCCGGGCAGAGACGTCCCCGCCCACCATCCGCATCCGGAGTCAACGATGCCTCTGCTGATCTGCCGCACCTGCCCTCGCTACGACCCCCACACCAGCGGCGAATTCGGCCATCGCCTCAACGCCGCTATCACCGCCAATGCCAACGAGGTGACCGTGCACGTCCGCAAGGTCGCCTGCCTCGGCGGGTGCCCCGACCACGGGGTCGTAGCCGTCGACGGCCCCGGCAAAGCGCGGGTCCGGTTCAGCGGCCTCACAGAACACGACGCCGAAGCCATCATCCGGGCCGCAACCGCGCACGACACCTGCGCCACAGGAATACCCCAGGACTGGGAAGTACCGGATGAACTCGCTGGACGCATCAGCTCGATCACCCTCAAACGCAGGTCCTGACGCAGCTTGCCGTCCACCGACCAGTTGCCGCGCTGCGCCTCGTCCGCGGCTCGCACCGCCTTGTCGAGCTCGCCGGGTGTGCTCGCGGGGATCTCCCCGAGCGGGTGCAGCCGCGCCGGGTCGACAGGCCGGGCGTCCTGAGGTGTGTTCCAGCTGTTGATCACACGAACACCCCGCCACCGTCCACGATGACGGTCTGGCCGGTGACGAAGCCGCTGTCCGGGCCGATCAGCCACAGCACGGCGCTGACCCGCTTGGCAGGCTCTCTCGCCATCCACAGTGGACAACACGGTACTCGACGAGGACTGCCCAAGTCGATCGAGGTCTTCCGCCTCTCTCGGTTGAGGAGTTCAGTCCTGACGGCTTCGGTCGAAGCCGAACAAGGTCAGGTCCCGGTTGTTCTGAGATCTGTCACCTCCACTTCCGCTGCTGGCTCCTGGCTTGCCATGACGCCTGCCTAGTGTCCAAGCGCTCGTTTCCAGCAAAGGAGAGACAGTGGACGGTCATTCCACCGAGAACGCCGCCAACCGGCGGCGGTTCCTCGTCGGCGGAGGTGCCACCCTCGCGGGCACGGTCACCGCCTCCATGATGGGCTCGCAGGCAGTCGCGGCCGAATCGCAGCCCGCACAGTCCACTGCGGATAGCGGGCCGCTGCGGCTGACCCACGGGGTGGTCACCGGCGACGTCACCTTGACCAGTGCGATGATCTGGGCCCGGGGCAGCCGCGAAGGCACGATGCAGGTGCTGTACGGGTCCGATGAGGCGCAGGTCGCCGGCCAGCAGGGCCTGGTGAGCGAGACCGTGACGCTGACCGCGGAGCGGGACTTCATCGGACAGGTGACCCTGCGTGACCTGACGCCGGGTACCCGGTACTTCTACATGGTGCGGCTCCAAGGCGAAGATCCCACGGTCCGGCGGCCAATCGCCACCTTCGTCACGGCGCCGAAGAAGGAGGACCAGCGCGACGTCCACTTCGTCTGGAGCGGTGACACCGGATCGGGCTTCCAGAACCCGACGCCGTACCCGACGTTCGCCTCGATGCTCGCCGAGAACCCGGAGTTCTTCATCTTCAACGGCGACACCATCTACGGCGACGTCCCCACCGCGGCCAGCGGCCCGGCCACGAGCCGCGAGATGTACTGGGCGAAGTACAAGGAGATGCGGGAGGACCCGTACCTCCAGACGTTGGCCTCCCGGGTCCCGTTCATCGTCAACTGGGACGACCACGAGGTGACGGACGGTTTCCGCGGCCCATCGGAGCCGCTGATGCCGATCGGCCGTCAGGCGTTCCACGACTACTGGCCCATCTCCTCCGGCCCGGAGCGGATCTACCGGTCCATCCGCTGGGGCAAGGAACTGGAGGTGTTCGTGGTGGACGGCAGGCAGTACGCCTCTCCGCTCGATGCCCCCGACGGCCCAAACAAGATCCTTTTCGGCGCTGAGCAGCGCAAGTGGTTGGTCGACTCCATGCGCAGCTCCAACGCCACGTGGAAGGTGATCGTCACCTCCAGCCCGATCTCCATCATCCGGTCCACGCCGCCGGTGGACGACTACGTCGCCTACGAGCACGAGTTCGGCCTGCTGATGGACGACTTCCAGAAGATCAAGGCGAAGAACGTCGTCTGGATCACCGCCGACGTGCACTGGGCGCAGGCCATCGAATACCCCCGCTACGGCATGTGGGAGTTCGTCGGCTGCCCGATCGGATCCAGCCAGCGCACCAAATCCGAGCCGCTCTCGCCCACCTTCGGTCCCGAGGAGCGGTTCATCGCGCTGAACGGCCGCTACTACGGCAGCGTCAGCATCAACTCCCGCAACCGGACCATGACCGTGCAACTCAAGCGACAATCCGGTGAGCCCGTCTACAGCGTGGACATCCCGGCCCGCTGAGCCGCTGGGGGACCGGTCCGTTCGGGCGACCTACGGCACCGGTCCCCACCCGCTCGCCATGCCGATGTGGACCTGGAAACTCGACGCGGCGTATTTCGGCCGACGATCTCCACACCCGTGCGCGGCGGCTCGTGCCATCCAACCCGTTTCAGGACCCGTCGCCCGTTTGCCGGTGCCCGCATGGCCCAGCCGGATCATCGAAATGGCCGGCGTTCGGCGAGGCAATCGCGGGTGAATAATCGGTGTCGCACGGGCGAGATTGCCTGCCCATTGCCGACGCGGGCCGGTCGACCGCGCGCGGGTCTGGGAAGGACGAGCAGATCGGGAGGACGTTCAAGTGTCCGCAGCAGGTGAGGGCGGGGTGCCGCCGGAAATCGATACGTCCGTCCCGAGCGTCGCCCGCATGTACGACTACGCGATCGGCGGCAAGGACAACTTCGAGGTGGACCGGGCGGCCGCGCACGAACTGGCCAAGGTCTTCCCGGAAGGATTCCAGTTCACGCGGGACAACCGGTCCTTCCTCGGGCGGGCAGTGCACTACCTCACCAAGGAGGCCGGGATCCGGCAGTTCATCGACAACGGCAGCGGCCTGCCCGCCCAGCGCACCGTGCACCAGGTCGCGCAGGAACTCAACCCCGACGCGCGCGTCGTCTACATCGACAACGACCCCGTGGTGCTCGCCTACGGACGCGCGTTGCTGGAGGGCAACGGGAAGACGGCCGCGCTGCAGGCCGACATGGCGGAGCCGGAGAAGATCCTGGCCGGGGAAAGCACCCGGAAACTCATCGACCTCGACGAACCGGTCGCTGCGCTCTACGTGTCCGTACTGCATTGCCTGCCCGACGAGCACAAGCCCGGGGACGTGGTGACCCGGATGCTCGACGCGCTGCCGTCCGGCAGCTACGTCGTCATCTCGCACCTCGTGGCCGAGGACCAGGCCCCCATGGACTACTTCACCGAGTACATGAACCGGTCGATGCCCTGGGGCCGAGTCCGCAGACCTGCGGAGGTGACCCGTTTCTTCGATGGCCTGGAGATCCTCGAACCAGGTCTGGTCGACATCGAGTTCTGGCGCCCAGACTCGTACGCGGAGAAAATGACCTTCGACCTGCCCTTTGAAATTCCCGTAGTCGCACCCGAGGACAAGAAGCTGTGGGAGTTCGGCGGCGTCGCCCGCAAACCCTGAGGGCCGTGCGCGAGGCAATCGACGGGGTACCGGCAGTGGCGCTGCACGTGCACGAGGGTTCGTGTCGGTGGGGCCGGGTCAATGGGGGTCTGCACGGCCAGAACAAGGGACCAGGAACGCATCGCCTGACCCCTTGTTCCTCGCGTCCGACTAGCGCAGTTCGACCACCGCGTACGTGTCGCATTCCGGCAACACGAAACTCACTCGACCCCGCGTAGCGGATACTGGAATGATCTGTTGTTGCTGCCCAGGCCGGTAGACGACCGCCTCGGCGGCAGTGACCGGGGCAGCAATGACGAACTCCAGGTTCTTCCTGCGCACCACCGCGTCCGTCGCCTCGTCGAAATCGTAGTTGACCAAGTGCACGGCCATCCTGTCATCCGGCAGGCGATGCAGGTTCACCGCGGCCAACGGTCCGAGCTCGGCTTCCACCTGCCGAGGCAGGGCCGACGCGACCGCTTCCTGATCGGCTACCACCAGGGTGCGTGGGTGCTCGATGATCGCCTTGACCTGCTCCGGGGCAAGGTCGGCACCATAGGGGCCATGCAGGATCACGTTGCCCCCATTTTCCAGATAGGACATCAACACCTGGTGTTGCGCCGGGTTGACGGCCCAACAGCTGGGCACCACGACGGTCCGGTATCTGGCCAGTTTCGCCGCCGTGACGTCGTCCGGCCGCAGCCGGGTATTCGGGAAGATCACCGAGTCGAAGGGGATTCCGTTGCGGCTCAAGGACTCCACGATCGGCCAGTAGCTGATCGGCGGGGTGTCCAGCTCCCCGTCGTAGGTGAAGAAACGCCCATCGTCGGAATACTGGTCGGCGTCGATGGTACGGCCGATGGTGCTGAGCACGGAGAAGATCACCGCGGTGTCGTTGTAGGACTCGTTGGAGGTCGCCGCGTCGATTTCCGCCAGGAACTGGCCGGTCTCGTCCACCAGGTCCTTGCACACCCAGTAGGAGTCCTTGAAACCTGCGCTACCCGAGCGAGTAGGACTCGCTCCCGGCGATGGCGGCGCCGGGGCTTTCGCTGGTGCTAGACGCCGCCGGTGTCACCGCACCGGACGGGCGCAGCGAGTCGTTCGACGCGAACGCGGACGGCTGCGGTAGCGGGGAGTGCGGGGGAGTCGTTGTCCTGAAACGGCTTTCCGATGCCCGGCGGATAACGACCGCGGGTTGGCTGTGCTGCGAGGCAGCGCGGTGCACCAGGAGTTTGGGGCGGATCTTGATGCCGTTGGCGCTCAACGGCTGACCGCCACGGGCAGCCAGCCGCAGATTCGGCGATTCGGTGAGTGGGGCAGATGCTCCGCGCAGCCGAGACGTGGCTGCACGCGCACGGTCTGGAAGTGGCCGCAGCCGTCGACGAGTTGTCCAGGTAACGGTTTTGTCACGCCGATGACCGGCGGAAACGTGTCTCTTGCTCTATTCGGTCGTACATGTCAACGTTAACACATGGCAACGTTAACCGACGGCGGCAAGCCCAGCGTCACGGTCAAGACGGTGGCTGCCCGCGCCGGCGTGAGCGCGCAGACGGTATCCCGAGTGCTGCGCGGTAGCGGTTACGTCAGCCAGCAGACCAGGGAAAAGGTACTGGCTGCCGTGAAAGCGGTCGGTTACCGCCCCAACGCGGTGGGTCGCAGCCTGCGCGCCACCAGGACGCCGATGGTCGGGTTGCTGATCACCGACATCACCAACCCGTTCTACGCCACCCTGCACAAGGCGATCGAGGCGGTTTTCCGAGAACACGGCCTAACGCTCATGCTGCTGAACTCCGATGACGATCCCCAGACGGAACGGCAGCAACTCGACCTGTTGAGCTCTTACCGCCCCAGCGGACTGCTCGTCGCCCCGGCCGTGGCCAGTTCCCTGACCGCGGAGGACATCGCGGCGGTCGGGAACTGCGTGCTGGTCAGCCGTACGTTGCCGGCACTCGATGCTCCGTCGGTGGTCACCAACGAGCCGGAGGCGATGCGGGAAGCGACCGAGGCGCTGCTCCGCGCCGGGCACCGGCAGATCGTGGCCGTGCTCGGACCGGCGGCGGCCTCGACCACCGAGCGCCGGGAAGCCGGCTACCGCGCCGCGATGGCGGCCAGCGGCCACGAACCGCTGATCTACTACACGGACCAGACCGCCGCCGGAGCTCGATCGACGATCAAGCAGGCGCGCCACCGACATCCTGATATCACGGCCGCGATCGGCTTCAACACGCCCGTGACCGAAGGAATCCTCGCGGGGCTGCGTGACCAGGACGGGCACTGCCCCGATGATCTTTCGCTGGTCGGGTTCACCGACGCGCCGTGGATGGAATTTCACCAGCCGCCGATCACCGTGGTCCGGCAACCTGTCGAGGAGATGGGCGCGCTCGCGGCTGAACTCGTGCTCGACCTCATCGATGACAAGCCCGTCGCCAAAACGGCGCATACGGTCCCCAGTCGACTACTTCACCGCCAGTCCATTCGTTCCCTTTCCCGCTAGTCGTTTCTGGCCTCACAGAAGAGGTGAGTTCCGTGTCTTCCGAGACGATGTCGTCCCTGGCGCATGCCGCCGGCCGGATCACAGCCAAGCGCTGGACACACATCCTGGTTCCGCTGCTCTTCCTCTACGTCATCAACTTCATCGATCGCAACAACATCGGCTTCGCTGTGATTGGCGGCATGAATGCGGATCTGCACATCGACAACGCCGCGGCCGGACTCGCTGGTGGCGTTTTCTACATCGGATACCTGATCCTGCAGATCCCGGGCGGCATCCTCGCCGAACGTTTCGACGTGAAGCGGCTCATCGTGGGCCTCGCGATCGGCTGGGGCGTGCTGGCGATAGCCACTGGCTTGGTACAGGACCTGATCCAGTTGCTGGTGCTGCGATTCCTGCTCGGCTTGATCGAGGGGGCGGTGTGGCCGGCCATCCTGGTGATGCTGTCCCGGTGGTTCACCGACCGGGAACGGTCCACAGCGAACTCGATCTGGCTGCTGTGCCTGCCGCTGTCCTTCGTGATCATGGGGCCGATTTCGGGCCTGATCGTGGAAGCCACCAGTTGGCGCTGGCTGTTCATCATCGAAGGTTTCCCGGCGGTGTTGTTCGCCCTGCTCGTGCTCGCCGTGGGAGCCGCGAAGCCGCAGCAAGCCGGGTGGCTGCCGCGGGCCGAACGCGATTACATCCTGAATGGCCAGGCAGGCACCACCGAGCGCGTCAAGGTCACCGGATTCCGGCAAGCCGTGCTGCACCCGCAGGTGCTGCTGCTGTCCGCGATCTACCTCTTCTGGCTGCTCGGCGCGGTCGGGTTCTTCACCTGGGCGCCCGCGATCATGAAGCAGATCTCGTCGGCCAGCCTGGTCAACACCGGTTTGCTGTCCACCCTTCCATACCTGGCCGCCCTGGTTGGGCTGCTGGTGGTCGGCCGGTTCGCCGACCGAACCCGGCGCCGGAAGGTCTTCGTCGGCGTGGACCTCGCCTGCCTCGCGCTGTTCCTGCTGGTTTCCACCCTGTTCACCGGGAACCACATCGCTTCGCTGGCCTGCCTGGTCGCCGCCGGATTCTTCCTGTTCGCCATGCATGCCCCGTTCTGGGCCATTCCGATGGAGACGGTGCCGCAGCACCTGACCGGCGCGGCGATCGGCATGATTTCGCTGATCGGCAACATCGGTAGTTTCATCGGCCCGTACCTGATGGGCTACGTGCAGCAGGCGACGAACTCGTTCACCGCTGGCCTGTACGTGCTGGTCGCAAGCTTGCTGGTGGCCGCGGTACTCACCGTCTTCGTGCGGGAACGCCGAGTCGCCGAGGTGACCGGGGCTGTGGCGGTACACGCATGATTTCCTCCGCCGATCGCCGCCCGGCCGACTCCGGTGACCTGCGCATCGACCGGGTTCGGGTGTTGCCCCTGACCCTGCCGATCAGCAACTCGCTGCGCTACACGCAGGGCCAGGTGCGCGCGTTCCAGCGCATCATCATCGAACTGTCCACAGCGGACGGACTGGTCGGGTACGGGGAGTGCCGCGGGGACCAGTTGCGCTACACCCTGCTCGCCGGGGTGGCGCCGTCCCTGATCGGCATGGACCCGTACCAGCTGGAGGTGCTGCGCTGGCGGATGGCGCCGCAGGGACTGGTGGAACTGTTCTCCGGCACCGTCGCGGTGCAAAGTTACTCGGCGATCGAGATGGCGTGCCTGGATCTGATCGGGAAGGCCACCGGCCGACCGGTGGCGGACCTGCTCGGCGGCCGAGTCCGGGACGAAATCGACATCGCGGGCTACCTCTACTACTTCGGGGAGACCCCGGAGCAGGACACCGAGGACAGCCTGCTGGCGTCGGCGCACGACGTGGTGGACCGGTACGGCTTCGCGACCCTGAAGTACAAGTGCGGTGTGCTGGATCCCGATCGGGAACTCCGCGCATTGCACCGGCTGCGGAGCGAGTTCCCCGACCATCGTCTGCGAATCGATCCCAACGGCGGTTGGGGGGTGAGCACCGGGGCTCGGTTCCTGTCGATCTGCCGGGATCTTGGCGTCGAGTTCGTCGAGGATCCGGGGGCGACCCTGGCGAAGAACGCCCGGATCCGGCAGCTGAGCCCGGGCGTGCCGCTGGCCAGCAACCAGGCGGTGGCCTCGCTGGAAACCATGGCCCTGGACCAGGCATTCGGCGCGATTGACATCCCGCTGATCGATCTGAACTGGTACGGCGGCTTCCGGGCGTCGATGATCGCCGGTCGAATGGCCGAACTGCTCGGTCGGGACGTCGGCATCCACAGCAGCATGGAGACGGCGATCTCCCAGTCCGCCCAGTTGCAGCTGGCAGCCTGTCTGCCGAACCTGCCGTACGCCTCGGACAGCCACTACCTGTACCTCCAGGCCGATGTCGGGGAGCGACTGCCCATCACCGGCGGCCGGATGCGCGTTCCGACGGGTCCGGGACTCGGGGTGACGGTCGACCCCGACCAGTTGGAGTCCTGCCACCAGCGGTGGCAGGAAACCGGATTCCTGTCCTGGGACAACCCCGGCGAGCCACCGGCAACCCTGCCGCGCTGGTAGCCAGCCCCACACCATTCCCGCCCTCGCGTCCCAGAAAGGTGCTTCGTGTTCGTTCTCCTGCCCACCTACCAGGTCCCGCTCGATCAGGTCGATGCTGTGTTGACGGAACACCGCGCATGGCTCGACGAGCAGTTCGCCTCCGGTCGGTTCCTGGTCGCCGGTCGCCGAGTCCCCCGGGAAGGCGGATTCATCCTGGCCGCAGACGGTGACCGCGCGGAGATCGAACAGCTGGCCGCCACCGACCCCTTCGCCATCGAGGGCATCGCGCACTACGAGGTGCTGGAGGTGCAACCCACCGGCGGCATGCCGGGCGTCCTCGCCGCGCTCGCTGGGTACGGCGTGCGGATCGCGGGACCGAACCGCGACCGCTGACTCGCACACCGAGAAAGAGGCATCGATGTACGAACTGAGCATCCTCATCCAGGGATTTCCTGGGCGCAGCACGGATCACGGCGGCCTGGGGTGGAGCACCGTTCCACTGCTTCGCGGGCATGGCGAGACGATCCTGGTCGACACCGGCGGCTACGGCTACCGGACGCCCATGCTCGCGGCGCTGCGGGAATACGGCGTCGAGCCCACTGATGTCACCACCGTCATCCTCACCCACTGCCACTGGGACCACGCCTGCAACTTCCCCCTGTTTCCCAACGCACGGGTCATCGTGCCGCGCCCTGAACTGGAATGGGCGGCTGTCCAGCCGGTCGGCACCTGGGAACTTCCGGAATTCCACGTGGAAAAGCTCGTCACCGCCGAGAACGTGGTGCGGATCGAAGACGGGGCCGAACCACTTCGGGACGTGCGCGCGATTGCCACCCCCGGCCACACCCCGGGACATTTCGCCTACCGAATCGCGGGTTCCGAGGGACCGCTGCTGTTCAGCGGTGACGCGGTGAAGAACGAGGCGGAACTGCTCAGCGGCGATGCCGACATGACCCTGTACGCCGAGGCGAGCCGGCGCAGCATTGCCAAGATCCGCGAAATGCTGCTTGCCGATCCCAGCATGGTGCTGGTCTGCGGGCACGATCGAATGATCAGTTTGCGGGATCGCGAGGTGATCGCGCACTCCCAGCTCCGCGGTGGCATCCAGGCATGGCTGCCCGGCAAGTCGGCGCCGACGATGATCGACCTGCTCTCCTGAGTCGCGGCGATCCCGGCGAATCTTCCGCTGCTCCGCCGGGAATGGTTGCCGGACAACCACTTTCCGTTTTTCTCATCTGATATCGAACAACGAGGTTCACCATGCGCGCTGCCCGAAGACGATTGTGGATATACGTCCTGCTGTTCCTGCTGGTCGCCATCAACTACATGGACCGGTCCGCGCTGTCGGTCGCAGCCACCCCGATCAGCAAGGAATTCGGGCTGACGCCGGGCCAGATGGGCCTGCTGTTGTCCGCGTTCCTGTGGTCGTATCTGCTGTGCCTGATCCCCGCCGGCATCATCACCGACCGGATGGGTACCCGGTGGACCAACGCGATCAGCATCGCGGTGTGGTCCGCAGCCACCGTGCTCGTCGGGGTGGTCCGCGGTTTCGGGGCGCTCGTAGGCGCCCGCCTGCTGATGGGAATCGGTGAATCCACCACCTACCCCGCGTGCGGACGGGTCGTTCAGGAGTGGGCCCCCGCCGCCGAACGCGGTCGCGTCGTCGCGACCTACAACTCCGGTGCCTACGCCGGTCCCGCACTGGGGTCCATCGTCACGGCCGCGCTGGTGACCGAGTTCGGCTGGCGCATCGCGTTCGTCATTCTCGGCGCCGTCGGTTTCGGGTGGCTGGCCGCGTGGCTCGTCTGGTTCCGGGACCCGGCCAAAGCGCGTTGGCTGAGCACCGAGGAGCGGGACAAGATCCTGCGGGAACGGGGTCTGGCCCGGCAGGCCGAGGAGACCGGAGGTCTGCGGGCGGGTGTCCTGGAACTGCTGCGGTGGCGCAGCATGTGGGGCGTAACGCTGGTGCAGTCCGCTGCGGTCTACACCCAGTACATGTTCCTGACCTGGCTGCCCGGCTACCTGGAGCAGGTCCACAACCTGTCGGTGTTGAAGTCGGGAGCGTTCACCGCGATTCCGTACGTCGTCGCCATGGTGCTGGGCATCGCATTGGGCGTGGTGTTCGACCGGATGCTCGACGAGGACGCCGTCGCTTCCGGTAA
The DNA here is from genome assembly GCF_022678645.1 of Saccharopolyspora soli. Lineage (GTDB taxonomy): Bacteria > Actinomycetota > Actinomycetes > Mycobacteriales > Pseudonocardiaceae > Saccharopolyspora > Saccharopolyspora soli. The sequence goes on from NZ_JALBWV010000058.1 coordinate 24,761, forward strand.
GCGCAGGCTGATGGTGGCAGGATGTCTACTGCTGTCCTCGGTGGTGCTGATCACCCCGTTCGTCTCGTCGATGGCGGTCATCCTGGGCCTGATCAGCGTGTCGATGACCTTCGTGTCCAGTGCGGTGTCGATGAACCTGGCTCTGCTGGCCGATCTGCTGCGTTCGCCGAGGTTGGCGGGCCGGGCCAACAGCATCGCGTTGATCGGTGGTAACGCTTTCGGCTTGGCCGCGCCGATCGTGACCGGCTACGTCGTGCAGATCACGCACGGTTACACGACCGCGTTCCTCGTCGCAGGGTTCTTCCTGCTGCTAGGGATGAGCGTTTCACTGACCATGACGCGCAAGCCCATCGGCGACGAACCAACCTTCGTCGCGTCGGCGCCGTTGTCGGCCTGACCACGATCGTCCCGGGCGGGCTGCGCCGTGCCCTGGTCGAGTCGGTGTACGCACCGATGCTGGTGGGCAGCGACCCCGCCGCTTGATCCAGTCCCGGATGTCGTTTTCCAAGCACGTAGCTTCCCCGCGGCAGTGGTGCGGTAGGAGCGGAGATCAACTGGTCCACCCGCCGTCCGCCGCGGTGGTCAACGGGAAACCGCCCGCGAGCTGAGGATTGCTGCGGTGTTGGCGGCGTCGGTCGTCTTGTCAGCCGTGCTGCTGCCCGGCGATCCAGGTCGCGATTTGGGCGCGGGAAGTGAAGCCAAGCTTGGCGAGGATGTGTTCGACGTGGGCTTCCGCGGTGCGCTGGGAGATCACCAGGGTGGCCGCGATGTCCTTGTTGGACATTCCCTGGGCGACCAGCGCTGCGACCTCCTGTTCCCGCTTGGTCAACACCAGTTGCGTCGAGGGCACCCGCGGTGCGGCGGCTTCCGCCGGGGCGCCCATTTCCCCGAGCGCGCGGGCGATGACGTCGTTGGCGCACAGCTCGGCGCCCAACCGGGTAGCGGCGTCGTAGCTTGCCGCACCGAGGGCGTTCTTGGCCTGCTCGTTGGCCGCCGCACTCCAGCCGAGCAGGGTGTCCAGCCCCACCAGCGGGCTTCCGATCAGGTTCCACATCCGGGTCACAGCGCTGAGGAGCACGGCCGCGTGCTCGTATTCGCCGTCGGCCACGGCCGTCCAGGCCAGCACCTCCACGCAGAATGGGATGCCCAGCCGATCGTTCAGCTCCCGCTTGAGGCGCAGTGAGTTCCTGGCACGCGCGGCCGCGCGTGCCAGGTCGCCCGCCGCCCACCATGTGACGCTGAGGTTCCACTCCGTCCACGACAGCACCCAGCGCTCGCCCAGCTTCGCGCAGATCGCGTGGCACTTGTCGCGTAGTTCCACGGCCAGCTCTACGTCGCCGAGCAGGCCGGCGGCCTGGGCCCGCTGGGTGAACACGAGCAGTGCCGGTGCCGTCCACGTGGTGCGCTTCTCGTAGCGAGACAGGGCATCGTCCAGGAGTTCCACTGCACGCGGCAGGTTGCCCGCCCACTTCTCGGCGTCGCCGAGGAACTGGATCGCGTAGGTCAGCTCCGTGTCGTCATGGACGGAATCCGCCACGACCATGGCCTCGCGCAGCCGCTGCAAACTAGCGGCGTTGTCGCCCTGCAGGCAAGCGATCCAACCGGTGATCCACAGTGCTCTGGCCCGCTGCACCGTCGGTTCGGTGTCCGCCGCCAGCGCCCGGTCCAGCCATTGCCTGCCGTCGCGGACGAAACCGCAGGCCACCCAGTAGAACCACAGCGCGGCGGCAAGCCGAAGCCCTGTCCTCTCTTCGCCGGGAGAGCTCAAGCAGTACTCCAGTGCGGCCCAGAAGTTGGTCCGCTCGGCGTGCAGGCGGTCGCCCCAGTCCTTCTGGTGCGGCCCGCACGACTCGGCATCGGACTCTTCGGCCAGGCGCAGGTAGTAGTCCCGATGCCGACGACGGACCACGACCTCCTTCTCGCCCCCCAGCTCCTCCCGGCCGTACTGGCGGATCGTCTCCAGCATCCGGTAACGGGCGACCGAAGCACCCTCGCACTTGGTCAACAGGGATTTGTCCACCAGGCCGACGATCCCGGTGAACACGTCGTCGGCGAGCAGGCCCTCGCCCGTGCACACGTGCTCGGCGGCGGACAGGTCGAACTCGTCCGCGAACACCGACAGTCGGGCCCACAACGTGCGTTCCAGCTGCGTGCACAGGTCAAAGCTCCACTCCACCGCGGCCCGAAGTGTCTGGTGACGGGATAGCGCAGCATGGTCGCCACCCGCGAGCAGCCGGAAGCGATCCTCCAAATGCGCCAGGATGTCGGTGACCGTCAGAGCTCGCAGCTGGACAGCGGCCAGCTCGATCGCCAGTGGCAACCCGTCCAGCCGCCGGCACAACCGGGCCACCGCGATCTCGTTGTCGGCGCTGAGGGTGAACCCGGGCACCACGGCCGCCGCCCGCTGCTCGAACAACATCAGCGCCTCATACCGGCGCGCCCAGGAATCATTGCCCGCCGAGGACGCGTCCGGGGCTGGCAGGGACAGCGGGGGTACCGGCCGGACGTACTCCCCGGTGATCCCCATGGGCTCCCGACTGGTCGCCAACACCCGCAGTCCCGCCGCGGCTCGCAACAGCCTGGCCGTCAGGTGTGCTGAGCCGTCCAACAGGTGGTCGCAGTTGTCCAGCACCAGCAGCAGCTGCTTATCAGCCAGGTAGCTGGCCAGCACGGTTTCCGGATCACGATTCGACAGGTCACTCAGGCCCAGCGCTGTCGCGACCGTGTCCCCCAGCAGCGAAGAATCCCGCAGCGTGGCCAATTCCACCAGCCACACACCGTCGGCGAACGCCCGCCGCAACTCCCGCGCGATGTGCAGTGCCAACCGCGACTTGCCGATCCCACCAACACCGGTCAAGGTCACCAATCGCGATGTCGACAGCGCACGCTTGGCGTCGGCCGTTGCCCCGCGACGACCGATGAAGGTGGTCACCTCAGCCGGAAGGTTGCCTAGCTGTTGGCTCGACATCATGTCTCACCACACACCGCCTGTGCCAACCCCCATGCTAGCTTCCCGGGGACTGTCGACATGCTCACTTGATGTCGGGCTTCGTCGTTGGCGGATGCGGCTGAAAATCCGCGCCGCATCGTGAGCCGGTTGACGCCGCAGGACTGTGCGAGGTCGTTTTCGGACGGCAGCTTGGCACCTGGGAGGAACTCACCTCGGTTGATGCGCTCGTGCAGTACCTGACGGAGGCGGCAGTGGGCAGGCGCACTGTCATGTCTCCGCCGGGGTCAGCCCACTCCATTTCGGCATCGCGGTACTGGATACGTCTGGAACACAAGAGTTTGGAGCTGCCGCAGTGACGGTTGTGACGTAGGCGGCGGAGGCTGGTCGGCGTGCGCTAAGAAATGCGTATCGGCCTAGGTAGTACCACGAAGGTGTGGCTTGGGGTTGGGCAAGAGACTTGGAGTTACCCGAGTTAGTCCGTGCAACCCGAAGTTGACATCATGATCCTGCAATCCAGTCCCGGACGGTCAGCCGCTGTCGATCACCTGACGGAAAGTCCTCAGCGGGCTCAGCCTGAGCCCCTGGATGTGCGGCGGGTAAGTGATCATTACGCGTATCTGGGCGATCGCCGACTCGCCGATTGGCTCGTCGCTGAAGACGCTGCGGAGGAACACGAGACCCTTTCACCTCACGAACGCCTCACGTGCCACTTCCATCGCCGATGGGCGCATGAGTGCATAAGCTCCCCGTCCCACATCATCATCGTCACCGGGCACCGTTGGTGCCCCAGTTGCGAAGCCGAGGCGAGTGTCGCGGTAGACGAGCTGACCGGTTCGGTCTCGGTGACCTGCATCCGTTGCCAACGGTGCCCCGAGACGTCAGCGACCCGACAGATCATCCGAACCTGCCGCGCCAGCTTGGCCGCCGCGCCGGAGCAGCGAGGCGCGCAAGGGCACCAGGAGGCCACGGCAGCGGGCGAGATGTGGTGCGATGATTCCTAACCGCATCGGTCGGCGCCGACACGGCGTGGAATCCAGCGATCGTTCGGCGACCGACCCGATCTGGGAACGCGCTTTCACCCACGCACCCATCGGAGCGGCGCTGCTGGACTTGGCCGGACGCTGGATCGACGTCAACGACGCGTGGTGCGATCTGCTCGGCTACAGCAGGCAGGAGATGCTGTCGATGCGGCCCGCCGACATCACTTACGCCGATGACGTGGAAAGCAGCGCCGCGGTGCTCGACGACCTGGTCAGCGGGCGGAAGAAAACAGCAACTCTGAAGAAGCGCTATCGCCACAAGGATGGCCACCCCGTCTGGGTGCTGATCAGGTCGAGCGTCATCCCCACAACCGACGGCCAGCCCGCATGCCTGGTCAGCTACTGCGAAAAACTCGACGACCAGTTCAGCTCGAACACCCACCTGGAGCACCTCGCCCTGCACGACCCGTTGACCGGCTTGGCGAATCGCACCCTGTTCAGAAACCGCCTCCAACACGAACTCGCACAGCTCGACGGCCAGGAAGGCGCTGTGGCGGTGCTCGTCATCGATCTCGACGAACTCAAACCTATCAACGACACCTACGGCCACGCAGCCGGTGATCACGTCATCCTCGCCGCAGCAGACGAACTGCTGGGCGTCGCACGCCCCGCTGATACCGTCGCCCGCATCGGCGGCGACGAATTCGCCATCGTCCGACTCGCCACCGATGCCCAAGCAGCAGAGCACTTCCGCGACCACATTGCCCAACGACTGAGAGCCGAGCGTGAAATCGGCCAATGGCGGCTGAAGATCCGCGGCAGCGTCGGATTGGCCACCACCACAGACCCCGCAACGCCACCAGAGGTACTGCTCCACGACGCCGACCGGAACATGTACTGGCACAAGCAAAACACGCGCACCAACACGGGCGACCCCACATGACCCCAGCGCGTAAGACCGTTCGTGTACTGCAAGCACCTTCCACGACTTGGACAACCTCACCTGGTGCCGGTCGATGCGCATGCTGCGCACCCGACATCGGTGGAGCCGTGCTGGCCCCGTCGCCGTGCTGTCCGTTCGGGATCAGTTGAGCCTGAACGGATCCCGCGTGTTGCCGGCCAGGTCGACCCACACGGCTTTGGTGTCGGTGTATTCGCGCACCGCGTCGATGCCGCTTTCCCGGCCCCAGCCGCTGTGGCCGTTGCCGCCGAACGGTACGTTCGGCGCGACCATCCGGTAGGCGTTGATCCACACGTTGCCCGCGCGCAGTTGGTGGGCCACGCGGTGGGCTTTGCGGACGTCGTTGGTCCACACGCCCGCGCCGAGTCCGTAGCGCGTGGCGTTGGCGATGCGGATCGCTTCGTCCTCGGTGCGGAAGCGCAGGACGGACAGCACCGGGCCGAAGATCTCCTCCTGCGCGATCTCCATGTCCGGCCGCACGTCGGTGACGATGGTGGGCTGGTAGAAGAGCCCGCCCAACGCCGGGGCCCCGCCGCCGTGCGCGACCCGGGCGCCGTCTGCGATGGCACGCTCGACGAAGCCGGTGACGGTCTTCAGTTGGCTCTCGTTGGCGAGTGGTCCCATCTCGCTGCTGGGATCGAGCGGATCGCCGAGTGCGATGGTGCGTGCGCGTGCCACCAGGCGTTCCAACAGTGCTTCCTCCACATCCGCGTGCACCACGAGCCGGGACCCGGCGACGCAGGTTTGGCCGGAGGCAGCGAAGATTCCGGCGATGATGCCGTTGACGGCGGCTTCGAGGTCGGCGTCCGGGAAGACGACCTGTGCGGACTTGCCGCCCAGCTCCAATGTGGTCCTGGCCAGGTGTGCGGCGGCGCCCTGAGCGACTTTGATGCCCACGCCTGGGGATCCCGTGAACGCGACCTGCCGCACTCCGGGGTGGGCGACAAGGGCACGGCCGAGTTCGTTGCTCTGTCCGGTCACCACGTTGAGCACCCCGGGTGGCAGGCCCGCTTCCTCGGCTCGCCTGGCCAGTTCGAGTGCCGTGACGGGGGTGTATTCCGACGGTTTGACCACGAGTGCGCAGCCAGCGGCCAGCAGCGGGGCGAGCTTCCACATCAGCAGCGACAGCGGTGAGTTCCAGGGCACGATCGCCCCGACCACGCCGACCGGTTCGTGCCGCGTGTAGATGAGGAAGTCCGGGTTCTGCGCGGGGATGACCTCGCCCTGCAGCTTGTCGGCGATCCCGGCGAAGTAGCGCAACCAGTCGGGGAGCGCCCGTGCCTGCCCGGAGGTTTCGCGGATGAGCTTGCCGTTGTCGGTGCTTTCGAGCACGGCGAGTTCTTCCGCGTCACGCTCGACGACGTCGGCGAGCTTGCGCATGAGGCGGGCGCGTTCGAAGCCGGTGGCCTGGCCCCACTCGCCTGTCATCGCGGCGGTGGCCGCCTCGACGGCGCGGTCGACGTCCTCCGGCCCGGCGTCAGGCACACTCGCCCAGGCTTGGCCGGTGAAGGGGTTGGTGGTTTCGAACCGTCGGCCGTCGGCCGCTTCGACCCACATGTCGCCGATCCGCATCCGGTACTCGGTCCGGGTGGTCACGAACGGGCTCCGTTCCGGCCCTCGGGCGTGTTGAGGTGGGACTGGGACTCGCGGACGGCTGGCAGTGGACCGGTCGCGGCGAAGTAGCGTTGCCCGGCCACGAGCAGCTCCTCGGCGGGGAACCGGGTGATGACCTCGCAACCGTCGGCGGTGACCACCAGTTCCTCTTCGATGCGGGCGGCGGACCAGCCGTCCTTGGCAGGCCAGTAGGTTTCGAGCGCGAACACGTTGCCTTCTTCGATGACTTCGGGGTTGTCGATCGAGGTGAGGCGGGAGAAGATCGGCTTTTCCCACACTGAGATGCCGACCCCGTGGCCGTACTGGAGCGCGAAGGCCGCTTCCTCGTTGTCGAAGCCGAAATCCTGCGCCTTCGGCCAGAGCGACACGATGTCGGCGGTGGTGACGCCGGGTTTGACCGCGGCGAGCGAGATGTCCATGATCTCGCGCGCCCGTTTGTAGGCGTCGCGCATTGCGGGGGAGGCACTGCCGACGGCGAACGTGCGGTAGTAGCAGGTCTGGTAGCCCAGGTAGGTGTGCACGATGTCGAAGTAGGCGGGGTCGCCGGGGCGCATCATGCGGTCGGAGTACAGGTGCGGGTGGGGGTTGCAGCGCTCACCTGAGATCGCGTTGATGCCCGAGACGAACTCCGAACCGTTGTCGTACAACAGTTTCGACACCAGGCCGACGGTTTCGTTCTCCTTCATGCCCGGTTTCAGCGCCCGGTACAACTCCTCGTAGGCCATGTCGGCGAGACCGCACGCGTGGGTGAGCAAGGAGATCTCGTCGTGGGTCTTGACGCGGCGCGCTTCGAGGAAGACCTGCTGGCCGTCCTGGACGTCGATCCCTTCGGCGAGCAGGGCCCGGTGCACGGGCAGCTCGATGAAGTCGACGCCGAGGGGTTCGTTCTCCAACCCGCGGGCCCGCAGCTCCTCGGCGACCTTCTCCGCCACCGACTCCGCCCGCCCGGCACCGGGATGGATCGCGCCACGCAGGGTCGAGATCCCGGCCCTGGAGCGCGACGTGCCGTCTTCGTCGGTGAGCCAGGGGTTGTAGAGCTGGTGGTGCTTCGCCGCGGAGCCGAAGTCCCACACGATGGGTTCGGCGCCGCGCATGAGCAGCGCGAACCGGACCATCTTGTCGATGCCCCAGGTGCCGATGTGGGTCGCGGTCATGTAGCGGATGTTGTAGAAGTCGAACGCCAGCAGCGCCCCGAACTCGGACCGTTCGAGGTGTTCCCGCAACCGGGCCAGCCGCTCGGTGCGCAGCCGGTCCATGTCGATGCGCGCCTCCCAGTCGACGTTGGTGCTGCCGTAGGTGGCGATTCCCATTGTCTTTTCTCCTTCGTTCTCAGGTCCCGGCTGCGAGCGGAGCGGGCTGCCACCCGCCGCCGACCCGGGCGTCGGCGAGTCGCTGGCTTCGCGCGGCTCGGTCGAACAACGCGTCCCGGTGCTCGGCGGCCAACTGGCATGCCCGTTTGGCGACGTCGCCGACGAGGATTCCGCGGCGCTTCACGACTTCACCGGCGACCAGGATCGTGTCGACCAGACCGGGATGCGCCGCGTAGACGAGCTGGCCGACCGGATTGTTCAGCGGCGCAAGAGAAAGGGTGTCGCTGCGGACGAGCAGGATGTCGGCCTGCTTGCCCGGAGTCAGCGAACCCGCTTTGTGCTCGAGCCCGAGCACGCGTGCACCGTCGATGGTGGCGAACGACAGCACGTCCCGCGAACCGAGCGAGACGGCGGGACGGTCGCTGGCGCCCGGTTCGGAGTTGTCGATCGCGCGCTGCGTGGCGAGGGTGACCCGCATGGTGCCCCACAGGTGCCCGCCGTTGGAGACGCACGTGTCGATCGACAGGCTGGGGCGGATCCCCACGGCCAGCAGCCGCCCCGTGGCGGGCCAGCCGTGTCCCATCTGCATTTCGATGTCGGGCGCGATCGAGGCGGTGCCTCCCGAGTCGGCGATGAGCCGCAGCTCGTCATCGCCGAGGGTGTTGCAGTGCACGTAGGTGATGTCGGGCCCGAGCAGGTTCCGGGTGGCCAGTTGGCGGATCGGCCCGGTGCGGCCCCATTCGCCGTCACCGGCGTGCAGGGTGACCGGCAGTTCGAGTTCGCGCGCGAGCGCCAGATCGGACTCGGTGACGTCCAGGGTGGCGAACTGCGGGCCGCGCAAGGCCATCGCCATGGTCACGAGGTTGTCGTCGGAGGAGAAGTACTCCTCGCGCACGCGGCGCACGTCCTGGTCGTGCGGCATGTCGCTGGGCACCTGGTACATGTCCGCGCCGCCGCCGTGGGCGAACACGGCTCTGATGCCGGAATCGGCGAGTGCCTGCACGGCCGCGTCGCTGTGTTCGGGTGTGTTGACGTTGTGCGACCAGTCGAGCAGCGTCGTGATGCCGCTGTCGAGGGCTTCGACCGCGCCGACGAAGTTCCCCGCGTAGGTGTCTTCCGCGGTGAAGAAGCCGCTCAGCCCGAGGTGAAGTCCAGTCATGTACTGGCCGAGCGTCCAGTCCGCCGCGATGCCGCGCAGGAACGCCTGCCACGTGTGCCGATGGGTATCGATCAGGCCCGGCAGGACGATGCAGCCGGTGGCGTCGACGACGTCGGCGTCAACCGCTCCGAGATCCGGTGCCACGGCTTGGATTTTGTCGCCCTCGACGAGAACGTCGCCGATGGTCAGGTCACCGATCGCCGGATCCATCGACACGACTGTGCCGTTGTTGATGAGACGCCGTTGTGTCATCATTTTTCCCTTCCAGAATGTCGATCACGGTCTTGCCGGTACCCTCCAGTCCGTTGTGGACTTGGTCCAGCGGCAGCACTCGGGCGACGATCTCCGCGCGGAGATCGTGCCGGGCCAGCAGGTCGACCGCCTTCGGCAGGTCACGTCGGCAGACGTGGGCGCTGGAGGAAAGAATGTCCTTTTCGGACACCACGGCGGCGCGCACGTTGAATTCGGCGGGGCGGTTGGGCAGCCCTACCGCGACTATCCGTCCGCCAGGAGTCGTGGCCTGGAGCGCGAGCCGCAGGCCCGAGGCCGCCCCCGAGGTCTCGAAGACGGTGTCCAGCCCGCTCAACAGCGTCGTCCCGGCCTGGGAGTCCACCAGCTGGGTCGTGGCCGCGCCGAGGCGTCGCGCGGCAGCCAGCCGTGCTGGGTCGAGGTCGGCCGCGTGGACCGTGAGCCCGCGATCCGCGGCGGCGGCCACCAGCAGTGCGCCGACTCCACCGGCACCGATGACGAGCACTTCGCCGCGGTCGGGCACGCGAGCCCGGTCGAGCGCGTGCATCGCGATCGAGACGGGCTGGGCCAGCACGGCGTTGTCGTCCGGGCAGCTGTCCGGCAGCCGCACGCACATGGCCGCGGGCACCGTGACGTATTCGGCCATCCCGCCGTGGGTGTTCAGGCCGTAGGTGAAGTAGCGATGGCAGAGGTTCGTCCGCCCGGTATGGCAGGCCGGGCAGTTGCCGCACCAGCGCCCGGCGCCCGCCACGACCCGGTCACCTTCGCCGAAGCCCGCCGCGCTGCCCGCCCGCGCCACGGTGCCCATGAACTCGTGCCCGATGATCGTGGGTCCGACATGGCCGGACCAGGGGTGCGGGTCGTGCAGCGGGGTCATCGGGCCGCCGCGCGCGTATTCATGCGCGTCGGTGCCGCAAAGCCCGCACCGGTGTACCGCGATGGTGACTTCGTCCGGACTCGGGTCCGGCGGGTCGGGTACCTCTTCGAGCCGCAGATCGTGTGGCCCGTGCAACACGGCTGCCTTCATCGCGCCGCTCCGTCCTGCTGTTCGCCGTCCGCGGCGGCGATGATCAGTTCCGCGGCCTCGCGGTCCGCGCGACCGCTGGTGCAGATCCCTGCCAGGAGATCGCGAGCGCGGCGGCCGACGACCGCCCGCCCCTCGCTGCGATCGACCGCGTACGACACGTCCTTGAGCAGCTGAGCCGCGCTCGCCCACACCTCGTCCGGTGGGTCGAGGACGAACGGCGCGCGGTAGTGCAGCATTGGCGAGGCGATGACGCTGTCGAGCATCACTCGCGTGGCCTGGGCGCGGTCGATGCCGAACGCGCCGGCGAGGGCGAGCCCTTCGCCCCACGCCACCTCCTGAATGGCCACCTGCAGGTTGATCGCCAGTTTCAGCGCGAGTGCGCTGCCGTTGACCTCGTTGACGTGCTGCACCGACCGTGCCAGTGCGTCCAGCACCGGGCGCGCGCGGTCGAAAGCGCTCTTGTTCCCGCTCGCCATGATCATCAGGCGGCCGCTCTCGGCGGCGTCGAGGCTGCCGGACACCGGGGTATCGAGCATGGCCGCCCCGGTGTCGCCCACGATGGCGGCGATCTCGGCGCTCACCTCGGGCTCCACGGTGCTGGCGTCGGCCACCACGTGACGCGGGGTCAGCCCGGCGAGGAACCCATCGGAGCCCTGCGCCACTGTTCTGAGCGCCGCGGAATCCCACACCATGCACACCAGCAGTTCGGACTGCTCGGCCACTGCGCGAGGGGTTGACTCGGGGACGATGCCCGTGCCTCGCAGGGCCTCCACCCGCGCCTGCGTGCGGTTCCAGGCGTGGACCGGGTGTCCCAGTGCGGCTAGCCGCCGGGCGAAGCGCGAGCCCATGGCTCCCGTGCCGATGATGCCGACCGGCTCAGTCATGATCGTCCTCCTTGGCGTGGCGAGCTTCGGCCTTGCCGCGGCCTGATCGACGAATCCCGCGCAGCAGCCCAGATATGACGCCGGAACGAGCAGCCGATGCAGTCGGTGGTGCGGCGGAATCGCGGCCAGCGCGGCGATGCTCTTGGCCGTGCCAGCGCGCGAACCAGGGCGCTTGGTTCACCAGCACGGACATGTGCGGTTGTCAGTCGAGCCGGTCCGGTCGTCCACGTCGAGGTGCTCGCGCATCCAGCTGCCGTGGTCGTCGCGCGTCGACATCGCATCTCCAATGGATCCAATTATCTTGCTTTTGGCGCTTCAGGCACGCATAGTACGGGACTATGCTGCCAGATGGATCCATTTGGTGAAGATCTTCTTCGAGGAGCGTTGATGCCCACCCGTCAGAACCTGGCTGCCGCCGCCCCCTGGGCGGAGCTTGCCGCGTCGGCCGAGGACCGGGATACCGCGGATCCGGACCTGCTGCTGGGGCAGGCGCTGTGGATCCGGATGTTCGAGGAGCACGCGCTCGAACTGGCGGGGCAGGGGCTCGTACCTGGTCCGGCGCATTCGAGCATTGGCCAAGACGGCGGCGCAGTCGGCTCGCTGCGCAGCGACGACTGCGTCAACGGCTCGCACCGCCTGGAAAACGGCAAGTCGCTCGCGGACGCCCGCGGAGAAATCGCCTACGTGGCCGAGTTCTTCCGCTGGCACTCGGGAGAAGCGGGGCGCGGGCTCGGCACCGTCCAAAATGCGCCGTCCGGCACGAACCCGACTCCCGGCCTGCGGCAACCGACCGAGTCCGACCACATCGCGGTCGAGTGGTGAGCGCTATGACGACGAGAACCCTTATTTCCGGCGGCATCGTTTTCAGCGTCGACCCCGAGATCGGCACCTTGCCCAAGGGCGACGTGCTGATCGAGGACGGCGTGATCCGCGCCGTGGCACCCGAGATCGCGGTGAGCGACGCCCGGCTCGTCGACGCTACCAACCGGATCGTGCTGCCGGGGCTGGTCGACACGCACCGTCACCTGTGGCAGGCCGCGGTCCGCCAAATCGCCGCCGACTGGACGCTCGGGCAGTACGTCGAGCACATGCTGCTCCAGCTCGGGCCGCAATTCGCTCCGGAGGACGTGTACGTCGCCGATCTGCTCGGTGCGATCGAGGCGCTGGACGCCGGCATCACCACGATCATGGACTGGTCGCACATCATTCGCACGCCCGAGCATGCCGACGAGGCGGTGCGCGGGCTGGCCGACTCGGGGATACGCGCGGTGTTCGGCTACGGCAATCCCTGGTCGCCGCAGGCGCACTGGTACCGCTCCGACGTCGTCCGGGTCGCCGAGCGCTACTTCTCCGCGCGAGACTCGTTGCTGACGTTCGCGCTCGCCAGTCTGGGACCGGAGTTCGGGCCGATCGAGGAAGCGCTGGTGGATCTGGTGCTGGCGCGTGAACTGGACGTCCGCGTGTCGACCCACGTCGGGGTGGGGTTGCTGGGACAGGCGCGTTCGGTCAGCGAGCTCCACCGGCGCGGGCTGCTGGGGCCGGATCTGATCTACGTCCACTGCAACACCTGCACGGACGAGGAGTTCCGGATGATCGCCGACTCCGGCGGTCATGTCTCGATCTCCCCCCGAGTGGAGATGCAGATGGGACACGGCTACCCGGCGACCGGACGGCTGCGGGCGGCGGGTCTGGAGCCCAGCCTGAGCGTGGACGTCGTTTCCGGCGTTGGCGGCAGCCTGTTCGCCGAGATGCGGGGAACACTCGAGGCCGAACGGGGATGGCAGAACCACTTGGCCCTCGGCCGTGGGGAGAGCCTGCCCGAGTTGACGATCACCACCGAGGACGTGGTCCGGATGGCGACGATCGAAGGGGCGCGCACGCTCGGACTCGACGATCGGATCGGCTCGCTGACACCGGGCAAGCAGGCCGACCTGATCCTGCTCGACGTCGAGCTGCCGAACTTGTTTCTCGTCAACCACCTGCCCGCGGCTGTCACCCTGGCGGACAGCCAGAACGTGGAGGCCGTGTTCGTCGCGGGAGAGCAGGTGAAGGGCGGCGGCAGGATGCTCCGGCACGACCTGTCGGCACTGCGGGAGCGCGTGCGTTCCTCGCGGGACGGGCTGCTGAAGAACTGGTCCTTGTAGAAAGAAGGTCACGTGGCTGACTCGACGAAGAGCGCCGCCGACGAGGTCTACGTCAACGGTCGGATCTGGGCGGCCCGCGGGCGCGAGGTCACCGCGCTCGCCGTTCGCGACGGCCGGGTGCTCGCGTGCGGTGAGGATGCGCAGGAGCTCGCGGGGCGCGGCAGCCGAGTGGTGGACCTGGGAGGTCGGCGGATGATCCCAGGCCTCATCGACGGGCACATGCACGCTACCCGCGCTGGTGCCACCTGGGCGACGGAGCTGCATTGGACGGGAGTGCCGGACGTGGCGAGCGCGCTCGCCACCGTCGAGGCAGTTGCCCGGGACCGCCCGCCCGGCGAGTGGATCCGCGCGATCGGCGGCTGGCACCCGTGCCAGTTCGCCGAATCCCGGGAGCCTACCCGGGCCGAGCTGGACGCGGTTGCCCCGGACCATCCCGTGTACCTGCAGGCTCTGTACGAGGTCGCGGTGCTCAACTCGGCCGCGCTCAGGGCGACCGGTCTTGACAAGTTGTCCGGGAACCCGCCGGGCGGTTGGGTCGAGCGCGATCCGGTTGCCGGTGAGCCGACCGGCCGGGTGCGCGGTATGGGCGCGTTCAGCCACTGCCTCGCCGCCATCGCGCCGCCCACACCGGACGAGCAACTGCGGTCCACCGCGGCGATGTTCGCGGACCTGCACGCCAGCGGTCTGACGGGAATCGTCGACCCGGGCGGCTTCGGCATGAGTCCCGAGCGGTACGACCCGCTGTTCGCGCTCTGGCGCGATCACGAGCTGTCCATGCGGATGCGGCTGTTCCTGTCCGCGGTCGATCCAGGACAGGAACACGCGCAGCTCGGCGACTGGCTGCGGCACGCGCAGACGCGGTTCGGCGACGAGATGCTGCAGGTCCTCGGCATCGGGGAAGTGGTCCACTTCGGATGCCATGATTTCGAAGGTCTGGAAGACTTTCGCATCGGTGAGGAGGCCGCGGCCCAGCTGTACGACATCAGCTATGCGACTGCGGCGCGTAGCTGGCCGATGAACATCCACGCTGTCCTGGATTCCTCGATCGATGTGATCGTCGACTGCTGGGAGGCAGTCCACCGGCTGATCCCGTTGACCGGACTCCGGTTCACCCTGTCCCACGCGGATCGGATCAGCAGCCGGAACCTGCGGCGGCTGAAGGCATTGGGCGCCGGGATCGTGCTCGACGATCGTCAGGTGTTCAAGGCATCGGCATCGGAGGCGGCGTGGGGGCCAGGGTCGATGACGGCCGTCCCACCGGTCGCTGACGTCCTGGCGGAGGGCATCCCGGTGGCCGCAGGCACCGACGCAAGCCGCGCTTCGTCCTACAGCCCTTGGCTTTCCCTGTGGTGGCTCGTCTCCGGTACCTCGCTTGACGGCGAACCACGACGGTCCGGCCCACAGCTGTTCAGCCGGGAGCGCGCACTGGAGGCGTACACCGCCGGCAGCGCGTGGCTGAGCTTCGAGGAACGGGACCGGGGCCACCTGAATCCCGGTGCCAGGGCGGACTTCGCAGTCCTGAGCGAGGACTACCTGACCGTGCCATCCGAAAAGATCCCCACGATCTCGTCCGAGCTGACCGTGGTCGGCGGGAAGGTCGTGCACTCGACGGGCGCGGTGGGATGAACGTCGGCCTGTTCAGCCGAAGACCAGGATGGCCACCGCACAGGCGCGCTGGCTGGCTGTGTTCATGAGTGCGGTCAGCTCGCCTTGGTGTGGCAGTCGACGAGGCTGCGGGCGGCCGCCTTGGCCGAGTCGACGACGTGGCGCTCCTGGAGGAGCCGACCCGAGGCGAGGGCTCCGTCGATGAGCAGGTCGAGTTGTTCGGCGAGAGCGTCCGGATCGTCGGCCGCCGCGCCCCGGCACAGTTCGCGCAGCCACTCCTGGCGGCGGCGGGTATGACTGACCGCGTTGGCGTGGGCCTCGGTGTCGGCACTGGCCTCGACGGCCACGCTGATGAATGGACAGCCGAAGAAGCCGTGCCGGGCGAAGGCGTCCAGCAGCGCGTCGAACAGTCCGACGAGTTGCTCGCGGGGCGAGTCGCCGGCTCGCTGGGCAGCGGCCTGCAGTTGGCTCATCCAGGAGTCGTCCGTTCTGCGGATGTAGGCCGCGATGAGGTCTTCTTTGGTGCGGAAGTGCACGTAGAGCGTGGACTTCGCGACGCCGGACTCGGCGATGACCTGGTCGATGCCTACGCCGCGTAGGCCGTGCCGGTGGAACAGTTCGGCAGCGGCGTCGAGGATCTTCTGCTCAGTGTTGGTCTTGCGCACCCGGGTCGACATGCCGGACAGACTAGTACGTCCGATTAGAACGCCCAGTAACCGTGTCAAGGCTCACGCCGTGGTCGCCTTGCCCCCTTAATCAGACGAACTAGTCTGTTCGATTAAGGAAATTCGAGATCTCACACAGACCAAGACAAAGATGAGGTGGCGGTAATGCGTGCGGTGGTGCTGGAGAAGTTCGGCGGCCCGCTGATGCTGCGGGAACTCGACCAGCCGGAGGCCGGGCCAGGTCAGGTGCTGGTCCGGATCGCGGCGAGCGGCGTGAACCCGCTGGACACGAAGATCGCGGCCGGGCAGGCCGCACACGCCAGGGTCCAGCCGCCCGCCGTGCTCGGTCTTGATCTCGCCGGCGTGGTGGAGGCGACCGGCGTGGGTGTCACCGGTTTCACTCCTGGTGATGCCGTGTACGGGCTGACCGGCGGAGTCGGCGAGCTGCAGGGATCGCTCGCGGAGTACGCAGCGGTGGACGCCCGGCTGATCGCGCGCCAGCCCACGTCGCTGGATCAGCGGCAGGCGGCCGCGTTGCCACTGGCGGCGATCACGGCTTGGGAAGGACTGGTCGACCGGGCACGGGTGCGCTCGGGGTACAAGGTCCTCGTGCACGGTGGTGCCGGCGGCGTCGGCCACGTGGCGGTGCAGATCGCGCGGGCGTTCGGTGCTGACGTGTACGCCACGGAGTCGCCTCGAAAACTGGCCGTCGTCGAGCAGTTCGGTGCTACCCCCATCGACTTCACCGCGACCGCGGTCGAGCAGTACGTCGCCGAGCACACCGATGGCCAGGGGTTCGACGTGGTGTACGACACCGTCGGCGGGGCCGTGCTGGACGCGTCGTTCGCGGCGGTACGGAACTACACCGGGCACGTGGTCAGCTCCCTGGGGTGGGGCACCCACAGCATCGCGCCGCTGTCGTTCCGCGGCGCCACGTACTCGGGGGTCTTCACGCTGCTGCCGATGCTGTCGGGTCGCGGCCGGGAACACCACGGCGACATCCTTCGCGAAGTCGCGAAACTCGTGCAGCAGGGCGCTATCACGCCGTTGCTCGACCCACGGCACTTCACGCTCGGCACCGTGGCCGACGCGCACACCGCGATCGGCGATCGCACCGCCACCGGCAAGATCACCGTCGACATCGGCTGAGCGGTACGGCAGAGCGTTACTGCGCGGCACACCAGCGGTCTGGATCTGCCGGCTGTCTGGCCGTTCGTCGGGTAGCCGAACCACATCCGCCGTCCGAAGTCTGGTTTCGTGGTGGTGATGGGTACTGCCCAGCCCACTGTTCGACCTGTGCGGACGAATTCTCGGCATCTCCGCACTGATGGTGACCGTTCTGCCCGCGCTGCCGCGTTCCTGTTCTCTTCCAACGTCATCGTCCTGCTCGCGGCACGAGCGCTGTCGAGGCCGGTTCAGTTAGCCGACCGGAGTGGACGGTGAGCGAAGTGTCGGGTTCCAGCGCCACCGAGCTTTCACGGTCCTCGCGCTAGCCGTGACCGTGCCGGTGCGTGGTCCAGGAATCGCGGAAACGGATTCGATTGGCGGCGAACGTGTTCGTAGATGATCGAGCCATTCCGCGACGGCACGATTGGAATTGCCAGATGGGGCAGGCGTCTCCGGCGATCGTGTGCATTGCTATCGCGACTCGGTGACGGCGTCCCACGAGCTTCGGGAGGTGCCGTCACCGAGTCGGAGCCAGTCTGCTGTCGCGTGCTAGAGCACGCCTTCCGGGGTGGCGCCCTCGATTGGGACGGCGTCGGCGACGATCGTGTTGATTCGTGCGAGGTCCTGTGCGTTCAGCTGCACGTCGGCGGCTGCGGCGCTGGACTCGATGTTGATTCTGCTGCGGGCGCCGACGATGGCGACGTGCACGCCGGGCTGGGCGAGGACCCACGCGATGGCGAGCTGGCTGACGCTGATACCGCGCTCCGCGGCGAACTCTTCGAGTTCGCGCACGATGGCGAGGTTGCGGCGGAACTTCTCGCCGGTGAAGGCGGTTGCCCTGCTGCGCCAGTCGGTTTCCTCGAATGTGGTGTTCTCGTCGAACCGGCCGGTGAGCAGTCCGCTGGCGAGCGGGCTGTAGACGAGCACGCCGATGTCGTGCGCGATGGTGTACGGCAGGATCTCGGCCTCGATCCCGCGTCGGAACAGGTGGTAGGGCGGCTGCAGGGTGTCCACGGGGCGGATCGCGGAGAATTCCGCCATCTGCTTGGCGTCGTAGTTGGACACTCCGGCGTATCGGATTTTTCCGGCCTCGACGAGCTCCTGGAGCGCGCTCGCGGTCTCTTCGGCCGGGACGGTTACGTCCGGCCAGTGGACCTGGTAGAGGTCGATGGTGTCGACGCCGAGGGCGCGCAGGCTGTCCTCGACGCCACGGCGCAGGTACGCCGCCGAGGCGTCGCGCCCACCGCGGTTGGGTCGGATGCCGCCCTTGGTCGCGATGACCACGCTGTCGCGGTCGCTGGTGATCTCGTGGCGCAGCGCCTTGCCCAGCAGGCGTTCCGACGCGCCGAAGCCGTAACCCTGGGCGGTGTCGAAGAAGTTGATGCCCAGATCACGCGCGTGGCGGATGGCGGCAACTGCGGCGTCCTCGTCGAAACCACCCCAGTCACCACCAAGTTGCCAGGTTCCGAATGCGATTCGGGAAACCTGCAGGCCGGTCCTACCGAGACTCGTCGTTCGCATGTTCTTTGATCTTTCATTCGTCGGTCCGGACGGATTCGGGGCAGTGCTAGGCGGAATCCAGTTGGGCCAACTCGGTTTCGGACAGCTTCAGGTTCGCCGCGTTGACCGAGTCGCGGATGCTCTCCGGGCGCGAAGCGCCCGGAATCGGGATGACAACGGGTGATTTGGCCAACATCCAGGCCAGGCAGACCTGCTGCGGGCTCACCCCGTGGTCCCGTGCCACCTGTGCGAACACCGCGAATCGCGAGCCCAGCTCGCGGGCGCGGGCGATCCCGCCCAGCGGGCTCCACGGCAGGAACGCGATGTCCATTTCCGTGCACAGATCGAGTTCCGGCTCGCTGGACCGGAAGGCAGGCGAGAACTGGTTCTGCACGCTGACCAGCCGGCCGCCGAGGATCTCATCGGCCTGCTGGATCTGGTCGGGGTTGGCGTTGGAGATGCCAGCGAACCGGATCTTGCCCTCGTCGAGGAGATCGCGGATCGCGCCGATCGACTCGGCGTAGGCAACGGCCGGGTCAGGTCGGTGGAACTGGTACAAGCCGATGGCGTCGACGCCGAGTCGCTTCAGCGATGCCTCGCAGGCCGCCTTGAGGTGCTCCGGCGATCCGTCCAGGATCCACGAACCGTCGCCTGGGCGCAGGTGGCCACCCTTGGTCGCGACCACCACCTCCGAGCTGTCGCCGCCGAAACTGGCCAACGCGCGGGCGATCAGGGACTCGTTGTGCCCGACCTCGTCGGCGTCGCGGTGGTAGGCGTCGGCAGTGTCGATGAGGGTGACCCCGGCTTCCAGTGCTTCGTGGATAGTCGCGATCGAACGCTGCTCGTCGGGGCGTCCCTCGATCGACATCGGCATGCCGCCGAGCCCGATCGCGCTGACCCTGGTGTCACCGAGTTGGCGTGACTGCATGTGCGGTTCCTCCGTCGTCCGGTTCTCCATCGAAGTCTTGTGCGGCAATGGGGGAGTTGGGTGCGGAGCGCGGGATGCTGGTCGTCCTGATGATGCCGAGGACTTCGATCAGCTCGCTGAGCTCGATTTGCCCACCGCAAGCGACCGAGCACGCCCAGTGCTCCAGGTCGGCGGCGACTGCGGCGACCGCCAGTCTGCTGGCCTCGTCCACGCTCAGTTGAGGTGCGGGGTACATCGGCTCCGTTCCGCGAACATCGGGTTCCGTTGTTGCCGTGCACCCACCATCTCCCTACCCCCACTCAGCAGTCCAACAGTAGAAACCGATGACAGCGAGCAGCTAGAGTTCTGAATCGTGGACCTGCGGCAACTCGAGCATTTCGTCACCGTGGCCGAGGAACGGCACTTCACCCGGGCCGCCGAGCGCCTGTTCATCTCCCAGTCCGGGCTGTCGGCTTCCATCCGGGCCTTGGAGAAAGAGCTTGGCGCAGAGCTGTTCATCCGCAACACGCGACGCGTGCACCTCACCGAAGCTGGGCAGGCGCTGCTGGAGGAGTCGCGCCACACCCTTGCTAGCGTCACGGCCGCTCGCGAGGCGGTCGCCGCCGTCCAGGGACTGCTGCGTGGTCGACTGCGCGTCGGCACCGAGCAGTGCCTGGGCGTGGTCGATGTCCCGGAGGAGCTCGCCCGCTTCCACGCTGTGCACCCGGGGGTGGAGCTGCTGGTGCAACAAGCCGGGTCGATGCACCTTCTCGAAGACCTGCGCGGCGGACTGCTCGACGTGGCCTTCATCGCCGGATCCACCAACTGCCCGCCTGGCGTCACCTTGATCCAGCTGGCCAGCGAACCCATGACGCTGATCTGCCATCCGACGCACCGGCTCGCTGGCACCGGGTGCGTCGACTGGGAGGCGCTGACCGAGGAGTCCTTTGTGGATTTCCACCCAGACTGGGGCTCTCGGCAAGTCACCGACCACGCGTTCGCAGCGGCCCGGATCTCGCGTCACATCGCTTCCGAGGTCAACGATGTCCACACCCTTCTCGATCTCGTCGGCATGGGGCTGGGGGTGGCGATCGTACCCGGTCCTATTGCCCGCAAGAAGGCTGGCAAGCTGGCGAGCCTGACCCTCCCGACCGACGCGCCACGATGGGACGTCACGATCGCTGTTCCGGCCGGGACGCCCACCGCAGCCGCACGAACCTTCCTCACCCCGATACGCCAGCGCTTCACAGCGTGAGCGAGCGACCCGCTGTCCCTGCCGCAAGGCCAACTTCCTGCGGAGAACACATGGGATTCCGGGCGACTGCCATAGTTACGGGCTGGCCGCAAAACGCCAACCAGAGTCTTGCGTTTGCCCCCGTCTGCGTGCCTGTCCGTCCATGTTGGAGCAGTGGAAGTGTCCATTCCAGGCCGGACCCCGTGGGACAGCAGGTATCGGCTGTCCCACGGGGTTCGGTGCCGGACGCAGTGCGCGGTACGACGTCAGCTGGTGACCACATCCGAGGTGGTCGGCAAGGTGTTGGGAGTTTCCTCGACCAGTCGGTCGTTCGGCAGCGGGATCATGGTCAACGCGGACACCACGAAGAAACCGCCGCACAGGATCAGACCCGTAACCAGACCGTACCCGCCGGCGATCCCGCCCAAGGCCAGGGGAGCGAACGCGGAAGCGCCTCGTCCTACGTTGAAGCAGAACCCCGCACCGCTGGCCCGGACGCGGGTGGGGAACAGACCACCGAGGTAGGCACCGAAGAGAGCACCGAATGAGGCGACGAAAGCGAACAGCGGACCGATCCACATCAGCAAGACCTCGTTTCGGGTGACCACGTAGATCGGCAGGATCAGGGCTGAGGCCAGCAGGGTCAGCATCAGGGTCGATTTGCGGCCGATCTTGTCAGCCACGAACCCGAACACGTTGTACCCCACGAACATCGCCGCGTTGTTCGCGGCGACCAGCAGCGCGACGACGTTGATGTCGAGACCGCGGTCGGCCAGGAAGGTCGGCAGCCAGGTGTTGACGCCCCAGAATCCGACCTGGGCCAGGGCCACCACGATGGTTCCGATCACGGTCAGTTTCACCAACCCCGGTCGGAAGATCTCGCCGATCCCGACCGAAGCGCGCTTGCCATCGGTCACCGGTCGTGCCCGACGTTGCTCCAGCCAACGAGGCGATTCCTCAATCGTGAAGATGACGGCCACGACCGGAATCACCACCGCGACGCCGAGCACGAGGAACATGAGGTGCCAATCGGGCAGCAGCAGCGATCCGGCCAGGGACGCGAGCACCCCGCCAGCCGGGAACGCGGCGATCACGAACGCGACCGCGCGGGCTCCTTGCGCTTTCGGCCAAGTTTCCACGACCAGCGTTGATACCGCGCTCCACACCCCGCCCAAGCCGAAACCAGCGATGAACCGCAATGCGAGGAAGAGCCAGAAACTGGTGGTCACGGACAGCAGCGCGGTGAAGACACCGAAAACGACCAGCGAGATCAACAACGCGGGCTTGCGCCCGTAGTTGTCGGCGAACCAGCCGGAACCCAGGCTGCTGATGCCGATGCCCAGCAACGTCATGGTCGCCAGCCAGCCGCCTTGAACTGGGCTGAGATGCAGATCCGCGCGGATGGTGGGCAGCGCTACCGTCAAGGCCACGAGCTCTACGGCGTCGAAGGTGTACGCGAGAAAGCACGTCCCTAGGACTGTCCATTTAGTACGGTTCGTCATGTTGGCTCCAGCTCGCTTCGTTGCGACGTGTGCCTCGTGGCACGGGTTCTCGTCGAGCCGGTTGCGGTGGCGGGGAGTACGTCAGTGGCACTGCGGGGCAGAGCGGGCCGCGCGTAACAAATCTCGAATCCTACCGAGAGCCGACCTGCAACCGGTTGCAACCTTGCTGGTAAGTTGTCGCGTTGTCAAGCTGCTGGTTTTTGCGGAACGCCCAGGGTGGCAGAAAGAGTGGAGACAAGAGCTAACTGCAACCGGTTGTCGCTGCCTGTGCAATGCGACGCGACACCGTATCCGCTGGCCGCCGTGCTCGGAGTTACCGAACCTGGAACACCTCTGGGTGGCGGTCGAGTTCGATGCGGGTGCGGCGGATGTGCAGTTCCAAGATCCGCTGGGCGGAATTATGGTCGCGATCGTGCAGCGCCTCGATCAGCAGCCGGTGTTCGGAGTCGATGATCCAGCGACGCGGTGTCCAGGTCAGCCGGGTGAACGCCCGCCGGTAGTGCTGGGTGGTGTCCCACAGCCGCGCGACGATCGACGCGAGCCCCTCGGCGCGGTGGTGTCGGTAGCTGGCCCAATGCAGCTGCCGGTCCAGCACCAGGAACGCCTCGACGTCGTCGGTCCGCTCGATTCGGTCCTGGATCCCGGCCAGCTCCGCGATGTCGTTTTCGGACAGTCGTGGCGCGGATTCGGCCAGCAGCAACGGTTCCAGCCGCTCGCGGATCTGGTAGTTCAGCCCGCACTCGCGCATGTCCATCTGGGTAACCCAGGCGCCTTGATTCGCACGCATCGTGACCAATCCCCGTGATTGGAGGATGCGCAGCCCCTCGCGGACCGGGATGCGGCTGGTGTTGAGCTCTTCGGCGAGCTCGTCCTGGATGATGCGGGTCCCGGGGGGGAGCTTCCCGGACAGGATCTGCTCCCGCAGGTGGTCGGCGACGCGCTGACTGGCCACCGTGGATGGCGGGGCGCCGTTGGTATCGGCCACTGCCACCTCCTGTCCTCAACCGAAGGCTTCCGGGGTGCGGTGGAACGCCTTTCCCCGCGGATAGGACACTAGCTCACACTGCAGACCCCACGGAGCGAGGAAGTAGACCCACCGCTGGCCCTCGTGCGGTCCCCGGCTGGCCGTCGGTTTGCCCAGCACCCGCAGGCCACGCCGGTGCAGGTCGGCGACCGCGGCGTCGAGGTCTTCGACGTACAGCGCGATGTGGTGACCGCCGACGTCGCTGTTGCTCGGTGGCTCGGTGCGCTGATCGGGCGCTTGGTATTCGAAGACTTCGAGGATCGCCTGGCCGCCGAGTCGGAAGAACTGGATGCGCGGCGCGACCGCCCGGTCGGCCA
This sequence comes from Saccharopolyspora soli, assembly GCF_022678645.1. GTDB lineage: Bacteria > Actinomycetota > Actinomycetes > Mycobacteriales > Pseudonocardiaceae > Saccharopolyspora > Saccharopolyspora soli. The sequence continues at coordinate 47,960 of NZ_JALBWV010000058.1, forward strand.
CGTTGAGGTGCTCGCTCATCCAGCGGCCTTCGTCGTCGCGCAGCGGCCCCAGCGTGTACAGGTACTCGCAGCCGAGCACATCGACGAAGAACTGCCGGGCCTGATCCAGGTCCGGGACGGTGATGCCGAAATGGTCGACGCGGGTCACTCCCGGGATGGACATCTAGCCTCCAATGGATCCAATCGGTCTTGCAACTCTGCACAATAGTAGGCATAGTCTACGTACGACGGTCCGATTGGATCCATTTATTGAGAGGTCGTCTTTGAGGAGCATCGATGCCCAGCCATGAGAACCTCACCGCCGCCGCCCCGTGGGTCGGGCTGGCCGCGTCCACTGAGGACTGGGACGCCGCCGAGCCCGACCTGCTGCTGCAACTGCTCGGGGAGGTGCTGTGGATCCGGGCGTTCGAGGAGTACGTGCTCGAACTGGCCGGCCAGGGGCTCATCCACGGACCGGCGCATTCGAGCGTCGGCCAGGAGGGAGGCGCGGTCGGCTCGGTGCTGCCGCTGCGCAGCGACGACTACGTCAACGGTTCGCACCGCGGTCACCACCAGTTCCTCGCGAAGGCGTTCGGCCACGTCATGCCGCGCAAGTCGGGTGTCCTGCCGGAACTGAACGACGACGTGCGCACCGTGCTGCGCCGGACCCTCGCCGAGATCTGCGGACTGGCCGAGGGATATTGCCAGGGCCGCGGTGGATCCATGCACCTGCGCTGGCGCGAGGCAGGGGCCATGGGCACGAACGCGATCGTCGGGGGCGGCGTGCCCCAGGCCGCGGGCTTCGCGTTCAACCAGCGCCGGGCAGGCACCGACGCGGTTACCGTGACCTACTTCGGCGACGGTGCCGTGAACATCGGATCGGTGGTGGAGACGTTCAACCTCGCCGCGGCCTGGCGGCTCCCGATCTGCTTCTTCATCGAGAACAACCAGTACGCGGTCTCAACTTCGGTCCGGGAAGCGACCGCCGAGCCCCGGCTGTCAGCGCGGGGCCTCGGGTTCAACATCCCGAGCTGGCGGGTGGACGGCATGGATCCGCTGGCGGTGAACCTCGCCATGTGCGAGGCACTCGACCACATGCGCGCGGGCAACGGACCGACGATCGTGGAGGCCGAGGTCTACCGGTACTTCCACCAGAACGGGCCGTACCCGGGCAGCGCCTTCGGCTACCGCGACAGGGCCGAGGAGCAGTCGTGGCGGGACCGCGACCCGATCGAGTTGCTGCGCACCCATGTCATCCGGCGCGGCCTCGCGACGGCCGAGGACGTCACGGCAGCCCGTGACGAGGTCGTCGCGGTGCTGCGGGAGATCGGCGACAGCCTGCTGGACCCCGTGCCCGGCGGAAAGCCGGGACAACGCCAGATCAAGGCGGCCGTGTGGCCGGATCCGGGGTTCGTCGACGTCGGTGTCCGCGGGGACCTCGGAGAGCTTGCCGGCAGCCGGTACGAGGAAGCGGACACCTTCGCCGGTGAACTCGGCGAGCGCCGGTTCATCGATGTCGTGAGCGACGTGCTCGCTCGCCGGATGGAGACCGACGAGCGGATCATCGTGCTCGGTGAGGACGTCCACCGGCTCAAGGGCGGCACCAATGGCGCCACGAAGCGGGCGCTGGAGCTGTTCCCGGACCGCGTGCTGGGCACTCCGATCAGCGAGAACGCTTTCACCGGGCTGGGCGGGGGCATGGCGCTGGACGGGCGGTTCCGGCCGGTGGTGGAGTTCATGTACGCGGACTTCATGTGGGTGGCCGCGGACCAGTTGTTCAACCAGGTCGCCAAGGCGCGTCACATGTTCGGTGGCGAGAGCGCGGTTCCGTTCGTGCTGCGCAGCAAGCTCGCGGCCGGTACCGGTTACGGCTCCCAGCACTCGATGGATCCCGCCGGGATCCTGACGACGGCCGCGGGACTGCGCGTCGTGGCGCCGTCGAACCCGTTCGACTACGTCGGCTTGGTGAACACCGCCTTGGCCTGTGCTGATCCGGTGGTCGTCCTGGAGCACGTCGACCTCTACGCCTCGACCGGGGTGGGGCCGGTGGACGACCTCGATTACCGGATCCCGGTGGGCAAGGCGGCGCTGCGCAGGGAAGGCGGCGACGTCACCGTGATTTCGTACCTGTCGATGGTCGGGCACTGCCTCGATGCGCTGGACCAGGTGCCCGAGGTCCAAGCGGATCTGATCGACCTGCGCTGGCTCGACCGGGCAAGCCTCGACTGGGAGACGATCGAGCGCAGCGTCCGCAAGACCAACCGGGTGCTGATCGTCGAGCAGGGCGCCGTCGGAACCTCCTACGGCGGCTGGCTCGCCGACGAGATCCAGCGCCGGTGCTTCGACTGGCTGGACGCGCCGGTCGAGCGGGTCACCGGCCGGGAGGCCGCCCCCAGCATCAGCAAGGTCCTGGAACGCGCGGCAATCGCCCGCACCGAAGAAGTCGTCACCGTGCTGCGGACGATCGCTGCCAACTGACCTCGGAGAAATCAAGGAGTCCAACCAATGGCAACGCTGCTGCGGATGCCCGAAGTCGCGGCCGGTGCGACGGAAGCTGTGCTGTCGGAGTGGCTGGTGGCGGAGAACACCCCGTTCACCACGGGGGAGCCGATCGCGCTCATCGAGACCGACAAGGCATCCGTCGAGGTGGCAGCAGAAATGGATGGCGTGCTCCTCCGGGCGCTGCTGCCGAGCGGAACCTCGGTGGAGGTCGGCTCGCCCATGGCACTGCTGGGTGCCGACGGCGAGCAGGACGTCGACGTAGACCAGTTGCTCGCCGACCTCGGTGTGCCAGGTGCATCCGCACCACCTCCGGTCGCACCGCCGCAGGAGGTGCCCGAGCCTGCGCGGCCGAAGCCGACCGAGCCCGAGCGGGTGTTCAGCAGCCCCCTCGCTAGGAGGCTGCTGAAGGAAGCGGGCCTGACCCCGGAGCAGGTTCGGGGCACCGGGCCGAACGGTCGCATCGTCCGGCGCGACGTCGAGACGGCGATCGCGCAGGCGAAGCAGGCGGCACCGCCGGAGCCCGCCGAGGCTCCGCGGCCGCAAGCCGCGGTACCACCGCCGCAGGCGGGATATCAGGACGTCCCGCACTCCCGGATCCGGCGCGCGATAGCGGCCCGGCTGACGGAGAGCAAACAGGTGATCCCGCACTTCTACGTCACGCGGCGTGCCCGCGTCGATGCTCTTCTGGCGCTGCGCAGGCAGCTCAACGAGATCTCACCGGCAAAGATCTCCGTCAACGATTTGGTGCTCCGCGCGGTCGCGGTCGCGCACCAGAGCGTGCCGGAGGCCAACGTCATCTGGACCGAGAACGCCTTGCGCCAGTTCGAATCGGTCGACATCGGGGTCGCGATCGCCGCCGAGCGCGGGCTCATCACGCCGGTCCTGCGAGGTGTGGAGAAGACGTCGCCGAGCGCGATCGCGGCTCAGGTGCGGGACTTCGTGCGTCGGGCGGGCGACGGAACCCTCCGGCAGTCCGATCTGGAGGGCGGCTCGATCAGCGTGACCAACTTGGGCATGTTCGGTGTGGAGGAGTTCTCGGCGATCATCAATCCACCGCAGTCCGCGATCCTGGCGGTCGGCGCCGCAGTGCCGGAACCCGTTGTGGCAGATGGCGAGGTCGAGGTCGCGACGCAGCTGTCCCTCGTGCTGTCGGTCGACCACCGCGCGATCGATGGTGCCTTGGCGGCGCGCTGGATGGCTGCCCTGACGCAGGCGCTCGAAGAACCGTTGCGCTTGGTCGCCTAGCGGCCAGCTCGCGCAGGTCCGGTCGATCCCCGTACCACCAGGTGAAGTGGCAACGACACAGTCTTCGGAACGCGATCCGCGCTCGCGAATTGTTCCAGCAGGAGCCGGGCGGCTTCTGCGCCGAGACTGTGGTGGGGCACGTGGACCGTCGTCAGCGGCGGGGTCAGCTTGTCCACGAAGCGCATGTCGTTGAAGCCGATCAACGAGACGTCGTCCGGGCAGTCCAGCCCGCGTTCGCGCAGCACGTCCAGGGCACCCAGCGCGATCATGTCGTTGCCAGCCAAGATCGCCGTGACAGCTGGATTCTCGTCGAACAAGCGACGCGCGGCCGCAGCACCCGCGTCCTCGGTGTAGGAGGAGCACTCCACCACCGGGGTGTCCGCGGGCGGCAGCCCGTGCGCCGCAGCGGTCTGCCGGAATGCCTGTGCGCGCCCGAAGCCCGTCGACATCGTGCTGGGCCCGGACAGGTGCGCGATCCTGCGGTGTCCGAGATCGGTGAGGTGCTCGATGGCCGCAGCCATCCCGGCCGAATCATCGCCGGTGACGACTGGGAACAGCGGGACGTCGGTAGAGCGGTTGATCAGCACGACCGCGATGCCATGCTCGTGCGCGCGCGCCAGCAGCGGATCCTCGCGGCGCGCCGTCGCCATCAGGAATCCGTCGACCTTGCGCGAGAGCAACGCGTCGAACTGCGCCTGAGTCCGCTCCGGGGAGTCGTCGGTGTTGGCCAGCAGGGCGGTGTAGCCGTGCGTGCCCAGCGCGTCCTCGATCCCGCGCAAGACGAGCGGGAACAGGGGGTTCGTGAGATCGGGGATGAGCACCCCGATGGTCGCGGACCGGCTCGTGCTCAAGCTGCGGGCCACGTTGTTGGGTTGGTAGTGCAGCCGCTTCGCGGCTGTCAGCACGCGCCGCGCCGTGGCGGGGGTCACCTGGTTGCTCGTGCGGGGGTTCAGTGCCCGGGACGCGGTGGCCTTGTGCACTCCGGCCAGTTTGGCGACGTCGGCGATGGTCGGCGGTTTGCCCATGGTGGACATGATAGGCAGGTTTTGCAACCGGTCGCGCAGCTGGTTGTCGCTGGAATGTCTGACGGCGTTTGACATCACGGCGGTAGCGGGAGCAAGCTGTATTGCAATCGGTTGCAGAAATGACTGCGGACTGATCTGGTGCGCCGAGCTCTTGCTGGCGCCGCTGGGGGCGGAATTGATTCTGAATGCATCGAGGAGGACCAGATGGGTTATCGTCCGGCCGAGCGCCCGCGGATCGGGTGGATCGGCACGGGGCGAATGGGCTTCCAGCTGGCCGCGCGCCTGCTGGACGAAGGCCATGACGTCGCCGTGTACAACAGGACCCGTGCGAAGGCGGAACCGCTGTCCGAGCGAGGCGCGTCGGTGGTGGACGCACCAGCCGATCTCGCCGATCGCGACGTGGTGTTCGTGATGGTCTCGGCGTCGGAAGACCTGGCTGCGGTCACCACCGGCGAGAACGGCGTGTTGACCGCAGCCGGTACCAGCCCCGGGTTGATCGTCGATTCGTCGACCGTGTCCACCGAGGCGTCCGCCGCCGCTCGCGCTGCGTCCGCCGAGCGCGGCACGGACTTCCTGGCCGCACCGGTCAGCGGCAATCCGAAAGTGGTTCGCTCGGGCAAGCTGACATTGGCGGTGTCCGGACCTCGGGAGGCGTTCGACGCCGTGCGGCCGCTGCTGGAACTGCTCGGCAGGGGCGTCACCTACGTCGGCGACGGCGAGGTCGCTCGATTGGCGAAGATCGCGCACAACGTGTTCCTCGGCGTGGTCACCCAGTCCCTCGTCGAGATCACCGTGCTTGCGGAGAAGGGCGGAATGAGCCGCACGGCGTTCCTGGAGTTCCTGAACAACTCCGTGATGGGCTCCGTGTTCACCCGCTACAAGACTCCCGCACTGGTCAATTTGGACTTCACGACGACATTCACGATGCCGTTGCTGCGCAAGGACTTCGACCTCGGCCTGGCCGCGGCGCGTGAGCTGGAAGCCCCGATGCCCGTCGCCTCGGCCACCGCTGGGCTCATCGCCGAGGCGATCGGCGCCGGTTCGCGGGAGAACGACTTCGCCGAGCTGATCCTCGAACAAGCGAGGCGATCCGGCATCGAGCTCACGCCCGAACACACAACTGTCGACGACGGACTGGACGGCTGAAGATGACGACTACCGTGCAGAGCCGCCCGCTGCCCGCCCCGGGGCACGGCGCGGTCGACTTCGAGCAGCGAGTGGACTTCGACCGGTTGCGCGGCTACCGGCTCGGGCGCGCCAGAGCCGCACTGGAATCCAGCGAATGCGGCGCTTTCCTGCTTTTCGACTTCTACAACATCCGCTACGTGACGCAGACGTGGATCGGCGGCGCACTGGGCGACAAGATGACCCGCTACGCGCTGCTGACCCGCAGTGGCGAGCCCGTGCTCTGGGACTTCGGCTCGGCGGCCAAGCACCACCAGCTGTACGCCCCCTGGCTGGCAACGGAGAACTGCCGCGCCGGGATGCTCGGCCTGCGGGGTGCGATCGCGCCGAGCGCCGGGCTGATGGAATCGGCGGTGCGAGAGATCAAGGAAATGCTCACCGACGCGGGCCTCGCCGACCAGCCGGTCGGGGTGGACATCGTCGAGCCGCCTTTCCTGTTCGAGATGCAGCGGCAGGGGCTGAAGGTGCTGGATGCGCAGCAGCTCATGCTGGACGCCCGCCAGATCAAGTCGAGTGACGAGATCACCCTGCTAACCCAGGCGGCCGCGATGGTCGACGGCGTGTACCAGGACATCGTCGAGGTGCTCAAACCCGGGATCCGCGAGAACGAGATCGTGGCACTGGCCAACAAGCGGCTCTACGAGATGGGTTCGGACCAGGTCGAGGCGATCAACGCGGTGTCGGGCGAGCGGTGCAACCCGCACCCGCACAACTTCTCCGATCGCCTGATCCGGCCCGGTGATCAAGCGTTCTTCGACATCATCCAGTCCTACAACGGGTATCGGACCTGCTACTACCGCACGTTCGGCGTCGGCAGCGCGACCGCCTCCCAACGAGACGCCTACACGAAGGCGCGCGAATGGATGGACGCCGCGATCGAGATCGTCGGCCCCGGCGTGGGCACCGACGCGGTGGCCCGGGTGTGGCCACCGGCCACCGAGTTCGGTTTCGAAAGCGAGATGGCTGCCTTCGGCCTGCAGTTCGGCCACGGGCTCGGACTCGGCCTGCACGAGCGGCCCATCATCTCGCGGCTCAACAGCCTCGACAACCCCGTGGAGATCCAGCCGGGGATGGTGTTCGCGCTCGAAACCTATTGCCCGGCCTCGGATGGCTTCTCCGCGGCGCGTATCGAGGAGGAGGTCGTGGTGACCGAGCACGGCGTGCACGTGATCACGAAGTTCCCCGCGCAGGAGCTGTTCATCGCCAACGAGTACTGACAGGAGTCCCGTTGACAACCATCGACCCCGACTCGATCGTGAAGGACGTTCCGGTCGAGCTGTTCATCGGCGGCATCTACCGCCCGTCCTCCGACAGTGCCCGCATCAGCGTGTCAGACCCCGCGACCGGCGCGGAAATCGCTTCCGTGGCGAGCGCTTCCGTCCAGGACGGGCTGGACGCCGTGGGGGCCGCGCACGCGGCTGGTCCGACCTGGGCGGCGACTGCACCCCGTGAGCGGGCGGACGTCCTGCGCCGCGCGTTCGACCTGATGACCGAGCGAGCCGAGCAGTTGGCCGCGCTGATCGTGCTGGAGAACGGCAAGACGCTCGCCGACGCGCGTGCCGAAGTCGCCTACGCAGCCGAGTTCTTCCGGTGGTACTCCGAGGAAGCCGTGCGTTCGATGGGCACCGTGCAGACGGCGCCCTCGGGGGCCAATAGGATTCTCGTGCTGCGCCAGCCGATCGGTGTCTCGGTGCTGGTGACGCCCTGGAACTTCCCGGCCGCGATGGCGACGCGCAAGATCGGCCCGGCGCTCGCGGCCGGCTGCACCGTGGTGCTCAAGCCGGCCAGTGAAACCCCGTTGACCGCGCTGGCGATCGCGGACCTGCTGACCGAGGCGGGCGTGCCGGGTGGTGTGGTGAACGTGCTGCCCTCGTCCCGCTCCGGTTCGGTGGTGCGGGCGATGCTCGACGATCCGCGCGTCCGCAAGGTGTCGTTCACCGGGTCCACCGAGGTTGGTCGCCGGTTGCTGGCGAGCGCGGCCGATACGGTCGTCAGCTCGTCGATGGAACTCGGCGGCAACGCGCCGTTCCTGGTGTTCGCGGACGCGGATCTGGACTCGGCGGTGGACATCGCGATGGTCGCCAAAATGCGCAACGGCGGTGAAGCGTGCACCGCGGCGAACCGGTTCTACGTCGAACGGCCGGCCGTCGCCGAATTCACCCAGCGGCTGGCAGCGCAAATGGCGTCGCTGCGCATGGGGCACGGTCTCGATGCGGATGTCCGCCTCGGCCCGCTGGTCAACGCCACCTCCCGGGACAAGGTCGCGTCACTGGTCAGCCAGACCGTGGAGATGGGCGCCAAGGTCGTTACCGGAGGAGCCGCTGTGGACGGACCCGGCTACTTCTACCCACCCACGGTGCTCAGCGATGTGCACCCCGATGCGCCGGTGCTGAAGGAGGAGATCTTCGGTCCGGTCGCCCCGGTGGTCGCCTTCGACACCGAGGCCGAGGCGATCGAGTTGGCCAACGCCACGGAGTACGGTCTGGTGTCCTACGTGTGCACCGGCGATCTCGCGAAGGGATTGCGGGTAGCCGAACGGATGGACTCGGGCATGGTCGGCCTCAACCGGGGTGTCGTGTCCGATCCGGCCGCTCCCTTCGGTGGCACCAAGCAGAGCGGGATCGGTCGGGAAGGCGGGCACGAGGGAATGCTCGAATTCACCGAATCCAAGTACATCGCGGTCGAATGGTGAGCGTGCCTGCCTCATCTGGATGAGCGTCACCGGCGTTTGTCGGCAGACATCGGCAAGCGTTGTTGATCAGGGAAACGAGATCCTGAGTCCGAACGTGAGGCCAGCCGTCGTGCACCCGAACCATGCATGCCCTCGGAATCACCGTCCACTCGACCGCCCACCGTCCACATCAGAGTCTCAACCGCCTCGACAAGGCGGACCGCGCGGGGATTGATCCGTGCCGGGTCGACATAGGACAGGTCGGTGGTTGTGGTCATTTCGGCCTGCTCCTTGAAAGGTGGGTCAGTTGCTGATGGCGGGCATGGCTCGCTGGTAGCGGGTGTCGGCGAGCTGGGCGGTGAGAAAAGCCGCGATGTCGGCGCGGCTCATGACGGAGCCGATGCGGTCATGACCGAGGAAGCCGGAGCGGATCCGGCCGGTGGCGGGTTTGTTGGTGGGGTTGGTGATGCGGGCGATGGTGTAGTCGAGATCGGAGGAAGTGACGGCCTCGGTCATGCCCTTCAGCTCCGCGAGCGCGTTGGGGAACATCAGCTGGGCCATGACGGGCAGCACCTTGTGCTTCCAGTGCGGTTTGTCCCGCGGGTCGGCTAGCGAGGGCGTGGCCAGGCCGATGAAGCGGGCCACCTTCTCCTTCTCCATGGCCTGCACGATGATCCGCGTCCCGTCGGCCAGCGGGGTGCCGGTCGCGGACCGCTTCAGTGACGGGCCGAGCGCGCTGATCACCGCGTCCGCGCCGGTCACGGCCTGCTGGACGGCATCGCGGTCGGACAACTGTCCGATGACGACCGTGAGGTTCGGGTAGGTGAGGGTGAGCTTGGCGGGGGTGCGGACCAGGGCGGTGACCTGATGGCCGTCGTCCAGCAGCTGCTGGACAACGAGGCGGCCGATACCGCCGGTCGCACCGAAGACAGTGACACGCATCAGGATTGGCTCCTTTCCGGTGAACGGGTTGAGGACCCGGCGGGGCCCGGCGCGGGGTCAGAAGCTGTAGGGGCCGAAGCGTCCCCAGGCCACCAAAGCGCTCATGATCAGCAGAACGATGTCGAAGGCGATCGCGCCGGGTTCCTTGCGGCGGGCGTGGGTGAGTGCGGCCAAAACCATGACCACGGCCAGGCCGGTCG
>NZ_JALBWV010000059.1 GCF_022678645.1 Saccharopolyspora soli
AAAACCCCCCCCCCCCCCCCCCCCCCCCCCCCCCCCCCCCCCCGGCGGGGGGGGGGGGGGGGTGGGCCCGCCCCCCCCCCCCCGGGGGCCCCCCCCCCCCCCCCCGCGGAGCGGGTGGTGGTTTTCGTTGCGGCTTCGACCAGTTCTCGGGTTGCTCGGTGCTTCGGGTTGGTCAGGACCTCCGTTGTTGGGCCTTGTTCGACCGCTCGGCCTTCGTGCATGATCAGGACTCGGTTCGCCAGGCCCGTGACCACCGCCAGGTCGTGGGTGATCACGGCCAGGGCGCAGTCGGTGTCCTGGTGCAGCCGGTGCAGCACTTCAAGCAGATCGGCTTGGGTCAACGCGTCGAGGCCGGAGGTGATCTCGTCGCAGAGCAGCATATCCGGCTCGCTGAGCAGGGCGCGCACCAGGGCGGCTCGCTGGAGTTCACCGCCGGAGAGCGAACCGGGCAGTCGGCGCGCGTTGGATTCCGGGACGCCCAGCCGCGCCAGACCTTCGACCGCGCGGATGCGTGCGTCTGGACGGCTCGCACCGCGCAGTCGCTCGGCGGTTCTTGCGATCTGGTCGAGCACCGGGACGAACTCGCTGAAGGACGCTCGGGCGTCCTGGAACACGTACTGGACGCGAGCCAATTGATCGCGGGAGCGGCGGCGCAGGCGCGGCGGCAGCACTGCGCCCGCCAACCGGATTTCGCCTGCGCGGTGCGGATGCAGACCCGCGATGCACCGAGCCAGTGTGGTCTTGCCGCTACCGGAAAGGCCCACTATCGCCAACCTGTCGCCCGCATGGACCTGAACCGAAACGCCGTGCAGCGTGTCCATCCGGCCGTGACCTGCGGTTATGTCGCGCACCGCCACCAGCGCTCGCCCCGTGCCAACGGGCGCGCGCGAGGCGGTCAGTTCGGGCTGCGCGTCGATCAGGCGTTTCGTGTAGGTGTGCTGGGGCGAGCTGAGGACTTCCCGGCACGGGCCGGATTCCACGACACCGCCGCCGTTCATGACCAGCACCTGGTGCGCCAGCGCACGCACCAGGTCCAGGTCGTGGGTCAGCAGCAGGACCGCGATGCCTTGCGCCGCAACCGCTGTCAGCTCCTCGATGAGTTGACCTCGGGTCACCGCGTCCTGGCCGGTGGTTGGTTCGTCAGCGACCAGGACGCGCGGGTGGCCCACGAGTTCGTGGGCCAGCACGATGCGCTGTTGCTGCCCGCCGGAGAGCTGGTGCGGATAGCGGCGCAGCAGCTTCGCGCCATCCGGAAGTTGCGCTTGCCGCAGTGCTTCGAGCACTCGCGCCCGGATCAGCCGCCTGCGGTCCGCTCGGGTGTCGGCGTGGAGGCGGGCGATCTCGTGCAGCACCGGCCCGACGCGGCGGACCGGATTCAGCGCCGTGGACGGGTGTTGCGGGATGTAACCGACCAGACCGGGAGCGGGCGGGTGGTCGGAATCCACCGCGACATCGGCGACTTCGACGTGACCGGTGACGCGCGCACCAGTCGGCTTCTCGCCGAGCAGCGCCAACGCGGTCGTCGTCTTGCCGCTGCCCGACTCGCCGACGAGCGCGGTCACCTCACCGGCAGCCAGGGTGAACGACACCCCGGACACGATCTCGTGGTCGCCGACGGCGACGGTTAGGTTTCGGACGTGCACCACGGTCACCGGGCCTCCAGGGCGGTCGAACGTTCGCGCAGCCACCGGTCGAAGGCGAGGTTCACGCCCACCGACAGCGCCACGATCAGCAGCGCGGGCAGGACCACCGCCCAGGGCTGGATGAACAGGCCGGTGCGGTTGCGGTCCACCATCGCGGCCCAATCGCTGGCCTGCGGGGAGATGCCCACGCCCAGGAAACTAGCCGAGGCGACCAGGTAGATCGCCCCGGTGAACCGGGTGCCCAGGTCCGCGGCCAGGGTTCGCCGCATGGCGCGGGCCACGTAGCCCACCCCGATCCGCCAGCGGCTTTCGCCTTGCAATCGCATCGCCTCCACAGCGGGGCGGCTGGCCAGCGAGAGCGCGGACGCGCGGCTGACCCGGACCACGTCCGGCAGGTTGATCAGCGTGACTATCCCGATCAGCACCCACGTGGCGTCGGGCGCGATCGAGGCGAGCAGCAACAGCATCAACATCGATGGGATGGCCAGCACGAGATCCAGCGGTCGCATCAGCACTTCGTCGAGGACGCGGTTCTTCGTCATCCCCGCCACCAGGCCCAGCGGTACCGCCAGCAGGTAGGTGCAGGCCGTCGCCGTCCCGGCGGCGAGCACCAGGGACCGGCCGCCCAGCAGCACCTCGTTCCACACGTCGCGGCCGACGAAGTCGGTGCCGAACCAGTGCCCGCCGCCGACCGCGAAGGCCACGTCCTTGGTCGTGTCATCGGAGGCCAGCAACGGTCCCAGCGCAGCCAGCAGAACCGGCACGCCGACCAATCCGGCGGGCAGCGCGTACTTCCTCACCTGCCCACCTCCGATGCAGGGGCCAGTACGCGAGCCGCGATGTCCGCAGCGAGGTTGACCAGCACCGTGGTGGTCGCGAGCACCACCGCCAAGCCCTGGATCACCGGCAGGTCGCGCGCCGAGACCGCCTCGACGAGCGTGGTTCCCAGGCCGGGGATGACGAAGATCGCTTCGATCACGATCACTCCCCCGATCAACCAGTCCGTGGTGCGCGCCAACTGCTGGATCGCGGGAGCGATCGCGTTGGGCAGCGCGTGCGCGAAGCGGACGCGGGCCGGTGAGAGGCCCAGTCGGCGGACGTGGCGGACGTATTCGGCCCGTTGCGCGTCGATCATGCCTGCTCGCACGAGCCTGCTCAGCGAGCAGACCGGCCGCAGCAACAGCACGAACACCGGCAGGACGAGGACTGCGGGATTGCTGAGCAACGAGCTGGTTCCGACCGCGGTGGGTGGGAACCAGCCCAGCTGCACGGCGAACACGGTCACCACCAGGACCCCCATCGCGAACTCCGGAGCGGAGTACAGACCGAGCGCACTGCTGGTGATCAGCCGGTCCACCCGACTGCCCTCGCGATGCGCGGCGAACATGCCCAGCACCACCGACAACGGCACGAGCAGCGCGAGCGTCAGCGCTGCGAGCAACAGGGTTGGAGCCGCAGCCGAGGCGATGATGTCGGCGACCGCGCGTGGTCCTACCAGGGATTGCCCGAAATCTCCGCGCAGTGCACCGACCAGCCATTCGCCGAGGCGTTGCCAGGCGGGCTCGTTGAGTCCGAGCCGGTCCCGCAGCAGCGCGATGATCGCCGGGTCCGGGTTGTCGCCCGCGATCGTCACCGCCGCATCACCGGGCAACGCCTCGGTCAGGAAGAACACTGCCGTCATCACCACGAGGACCTGCGCGACACCCAGCAGCACCCGTCGGAAAACGTAGCGAATCACGCCAACCACACCTTGTCGAAGCGGGCCCAGTCAAGGGTGTTCGCCGGGGCCCGGTCGTCGACGCCGCCCACGTTGGGCGCCGAGGCCACGATCCAGTCCGACACGCCCCACCACAGGAATCCGCCCTCGCGGTGGAGCTGGTCCTGCATCTGGAAGTACAGCTGCTCCCGCCGGGATTCGTCCGTTGTGGACTGTGCTTCCTGGTAGAGCGCGTCGAAATCCGGGCGCTGCCACTTCGTGTTGTTCGTCGTCGAGGTCGTCAGCAGGCGCTGCGCGACGTGCGACTCCAGTGGCATCGCACCGGATCGGTAGCTGGCGATCACCCCGTTCTTGGCTATGTCGGACCAGTAGGTGTCCTTGTTGCCCAGCCGGACGTTCAGGTTCAGCCCCACCTGTCTCGCCTGATCGCTGATGGCCAGCGCCGCTTCCTTGAGCCCGGTGGACGTGTCGGAGGTGTCCAGGTCGATCGTGAGCCCGTTCGCACCGGCCTGCTCGACCAACGCCCGCGCCCGGTCGAGGTCCTGGGTGCGCTGCGGCAGTGCGTCGGCGTAATACCGGTAGCCCTTGCCGTAGAGGTCGTTGCCGAGCTGTCCGGCGCCTTGCAACACCGACCGGACCAACTCGTCGCGGTCGACCAGGTGGAACATCGCCTGGCGCAGCTCGGGTCGGTCGAACGGCGGCCGGTCGGTTTTCATCGCCAGCCCGTGGAAGTTGCTCAACGGCAGCCGGTGCACCCGCACCTGACCGCTGCGCTCGTGCGTGCGGGCGCTGGTCGGGGTCAGGTCGTGGGCGTACTCGATCTGCCCGCCCAGCAACGCGTTCACCCGCGCCGCCTCGTCGTTGGTGACGACGATCTCCAACTCGTCCAGCTGGGGCGCACCTTCCCAGTAGTCGGGGTTGCGCTGCGCCACGAAGTTGCGGCCTGGTGCGAAGGAGACGAACCGGAACGGACCGGAGCCCACCGGCCGGTCGAAGTCGGTCGTGCCCTCGGGGACGATGTAAGCACCCAAAGTGGCCAGTGCGTTGGGGAATTCCGCGTAGGGCTGCTTGAGGCGGAACTCGATGGTGCGGTCGTCGATCTCACGGCTGCCGGGCACGTCGATGACCGACAGGCTGGCCTTGGCGCGGCGACTGCTGCTCGGCTCCACGATCCGCGCGAAGCTGGCCAGCACATCGCGGGAACGCACTGGACGGCCGTCGTGGAAAACGGCCTGCCGCAACGTGATCCGCCAGGTCAGCAGGTCCTGGCTGGGCTCCCAACGCGCCGCGAGCCGGGGCTGCGGGGACATGTCCGACCCGTAGTCGGCGAGCTTGTCGAACAGCGCCTTGGCACGAGCGATCTCGATGTAGAGGTCGGTCTCGTGCGGGTCGAGCACCTCGGCCGCACCGCCGCCGGAGAACGCCGCCCGGAGTCGACCGCCGGGGCGCGGCGGTCCGGCTGCGGAGTCGAGCGGCCCACCAGCGCATCCGGATAACGCCGCGACTGCTGCGGTCAGGCCCAGGAAGCCGCGCCGGTTCAGCCCATGAGCAAGCCTGGATTCGTGTTGCATTTTGGAGATCTCTCCGTTCCCGTTGGCACGGCCGAATTTCGTGACATCTCAATAAGGTTCGGTCCACGGCGCGCGTCACCCGTTGCGGCGCAGGACCAGGTGCAGCCGGTCGCCGCTGAGCCGGGTGGACAGCGCCGCATCCCGGTGCCACGGGGTTTCGGCGCGTGGCCCCGGCTCGTCGAACATGGCGACGACCTCGAACCCGTGACGGTCGGCGAAATGGCGCAGTTCCTGGGGGAACAGCAACCGCCAGGCGGAGTGCTGGGGCAGCGGTTCGTCGCGTCCGGGCCAGTCCCAGCGGCGTTCGCGGCGCAGCAGTTGGTTCGCGTGGTCGATCCACAGCCTCGTGCGCGACCGGTACTCCACCCCGTCCCACACCACCGCCTGATCTTGGACTCCGTCGAGCAGTTCGGTGTTGCCCAGGAAGAACGCCCCGTTGCGCATCTCGGCGATCAGCAGTCCGCCCGTCCGCAGGTGGTCGTGGCAGCGTTGCAGGAACGCGTCGAGTTCGTCGTTGGTGTGGCAGTACAGGAACGCGCTGTCCAGGCAGGTGACGACGTCGAAGGCGCCGGGTAGCCGGAAGGAGCGCATGTCGGCGACCACGAAGTTCGCCGCCGGACAGCGTTCTTCGGCGTACGCCACCATCTGCGGCGAGCAGTCCAGGCCCGTCACCCGATAGCCGCGCCCGGCCCAGTAGCGCGCATCGCGCCCGGTGCCGCAGCCCACGTCGAGCAGCTCGCGCCCGGCGCCGAAGCGGTTCACGAGATCGTCGACGAAACGGGCCGCGACGTGCTCGGGATCCGGGAACCGCTGTTCGTAGATGGCCGGGTTGTCGGTCAAGAAGTTCGCACTGATGATGTTGGGGCGCAAAGGGATTCTCCCGTTTTCTCTGCTCCGATGCCACCGCGCCTGTCCAGCGCGAACACTGCCAGCGCCGAGCACCCTCCGATGAGTACGCACAGCGCCGAGGGCAGCCACGGCCACTGGTCACCTGCCAGGTCGGTCAGCCAGCCGATCAGCGCGTTGCCCGCTGCCGCCGTCACGCCGGAGACCACGTAGAAGACGCCGAAGTAGGTGCCGGACAACTCCCGCCGCCCGAACGACGGGATCAGCTCGTAGACGAACGGCTGCGCGAGCATCACGCCCAACGCCAGCACGAATGCCGTGATCAGCACGGGCGCGAGCCGCCCGGTGGCCGCCCAGACATCCGGTGCGGGCGTTGGTGGGACCGCGGTCGCGGCCAGCGCGGTGGCGAGGAATCCTCCGCCCATCAGTGCTAGTCCGGTGGCGATGGATCTGCCGCGGCTCCAGCGGTGCTGGACCAGTTCGGTGATCCGGACCTGCAACGCCAGGCTCGCCACCGTGGCGACCAGGAAGATCACCGCCACCGCGCCGGACGACCCGGTGAGGCGGACCGCCTGCATCGGCAGCACCAGGTAGAACTGGTTCTGCAAGGCGAACAGGCCGGTCAGCGCGCCGGTGAAGGCCAGGAATCGGCGATCGGTCACCACCGCCCGCCAGTCGGTGAGCACCGAGGTGGTCGGGCGGTCGACCCGGCGGACCGGCAGCACGACGACCTGCGCGACGGTCAGCAGCGCGAAGATCACCGCGGCCACCAGGGCGGAGAGCTGGAAGCCGACCGCGATCAGCGCGCTGCCCAGCAACGGCCCCAACAGCGCACCGATGTTGGCGAAGACGTTGAACAGCGCGAATGCCTCGGCTCGCCGATCGCCTGCCTCCTGCGCGAGATAGGCGCGCACCGCCGGGTTGAACAGCGCCCCGGCCAGCCCGCTGAGCACCGATGCCAGCAGCAGCACGGACACCGAGGTGCCGAAGGCGAACAGGCCGAAACCCAGCGCGCGCAACGCGCATCCGGCCACGATGACACCCCGCGCGCCGAGCCGGTCCGACGCCGATCCGCCGAGCAGGAACAGGCCCTGCTGGCTGAGGTTGCGCACGCCGAGGATCACCCCGACCAACGCCGTTGATACCCCGAGGTCCTGGCCCAGGTACCCGGCCAGGTACGGGATCAGCAGGTAGAAGCCGGTGTTCACGCCGAGTTGGTTGACCAGCAGCACCTGCACTGCGAGCGGAAAACTCCGGATCAGCCGCCAGGTCCTCACGGCGACACCGCCGGTCGAACCCCCAGCCCGCGATCGCCGACGATGCGCAGCACACCGTCCGCACCGCCGATTCCGGTCCACGGGTCGTGCGCCAACAGCAGGTGGCCGTCCAGGTCCACCCAACGCGCGAAACCGGTGAGGTGCACGGCTGGGGCGATGCCCAGCGAACTCGCCACCAGGCAGCCCAGCATGATGTCCACACCGTTGTCCCGAGCGATGCCGATGATCTCCCGCGCAGCTCGGATTCCACCGCACTTCGGCAATTTCACGTTGACGCCGTGCACCCGTCCGCCGAGGACTCGGACGTCTTCCGCGGTAGCCGCATCCTCATCGGCGATGACCGGCACCGGTGACCGGGCGGCGACCTCGGCGAGCAGGTCAGGGGTGCCCGGTTTGATCGGCTGCTCCACCGCATCGACGTCGTAGTCCTGCACGGCGTGGAGCATCCGCACCGCCTGCTCCGGCTGCCACGCGCCGTTGGGGTCCAGCAGCAGCCGAGCGTGCGGCGCGGCCTCGCGAACGGCCGCCAGCCGAGCGAGTTCCTGCCGCTCCTCCCCCGCGCCGAGCTTGACCTTGAGCACGGTGAAGCCCCGTCCGGTGAGCTCCCGCGCGGTCCGCGCGGCGCGCTCGGTCGACGTGATGCCGATCGTGAAAGCCGTCGGAGTCGGTTGCCAGTGAGCAGCGCCCAACGACTCGAAAACCGGCACGCCGCGGAGTGTCGCGATGAGGTCGTGCAGGGCCGCATCCAGCGCCGCCGAGACTCCGGGTACCGCGCTCAGCAAGCCGATCCGGCCGGGATCGTTGGCTCCTGCGAGCGCTTCGCGCGCCGATAACAGCTCCGACTCGATGCGCTCGACCGTGAGCCCGTAGTAGCTGCTGGTGACGACCTCGCCTCGGCCGATCACCCCGTCGTGCTCGATCTCGACCGTGACCGCATCGCGTTCGGACATCACCGACCGGGAGATGCGCAACGGCTCCCGCAACGCGAGGCCGCCGACCCGCCAGCGCAGTCTCATGCCGGAATCTCCACCGCCAGCAGCGGATCCGAGACGATCCGGCACCGCGTCCACCCCGCCACCTCCACCGCCGGGTGGGCGATCTCGACGGGACGGGTCGCCGTCGGCTGGTCCAGCAGGCCGCGCGTCCGGCAGTAGTCGTCGTCGAAGATCGTGCCCAGGTAGCGGTGCGGTCCGTCGGGGAAAACCGTCACGACCGTCGCACCGGAATGGACGCGGGAAGCCCACGCCGACACCAACGCCACCGCCCCGGTGCTCCAGCCGCCGGTGATGAACGCCTGCCGGGCCAAGGTGCGGCACGCCTGGACCGCTTCGCGCGGTCCGATCCAGTGCACCTCGTCGAACTGTCCATACGCGACGTTGCGCGGGTGGATGCTGCTGCCCAGCCCGCGCATGATCCGCGGTCGGGCGGGTTGCCCGAAGATCGTCGAGCCGACGGTGTCCACCCCGATCAGCCGCACCTGCGGCCAGCGGCGCCGGATGGCGCGGATCGCGCCCGCGCTGTGCCCGCCGGAGCCGACGCTGCACACCAGCACGTCCACGTGATCGATCTGCCGGGTGATCTCCTCGCCCAACGACTCGTAGCCCGCCGGGTTGTCCGGGTTGTTGTACTGATCGGGCCAGAACGCCTCCGGCAAGTCGCGGCGGACCTGCTGCACGCGATCCAGCCGGGCCTGCTGCCACCCGCCGACCGGGTGCGGCTGGTCGACCACCTCGACGCGCGCTCCGTGCGCTTGCAGCAGCGCCCGCATGCCTGGTTCGAGTTCGCGGTCCACGACCAGGACCACCGGATGTCCCAGCGCCTGCCCCGCGAAGGCCAGGCCGACGCCGAGCGTTCCGCTGGTCGATTCGACCACTGCCGCGCCGGGCCGCAGTTCGCCTCGGCGGCGGGCGCCGGTGAGCATCGACACCGCCGCACGGGCCTTCATCCCGCCCGCGCTCAGGCATTCCAGCTTCGCCCAGAACCCCGGATGTGGTTGCGGCAGCGGTGCGCTCACCCGCGCCAGCGGCGTGTCGCGCAGCAGGTCGAGCAGGTCCCGATTCCCCCTCATCGGCGCACCTCCGGGCCGTAGCGGTAGATGGCGCTGGGTCCGCCGTCGAGCCAGAAGAACGGATAGGGCTCCGCTGAGATGGCCGTGACCCCGCTCCCGAGGAAGTGCGGCAGGATTCCGCTGGCGGACTGGGCGAACATGACCAGCGGCTTCCCGGTTTCCCTGGCGTGGTCGAGCAGCGGCTGGAACGTGCCGTTGCCGACGACCATGCCGGATGCCAGCACGGCATCGCAGTCCGCGAGTGCCGACGCGGCGTCGGTGGTAACCGGATCGCCCCACTCGGTCTCGCCGCCCTTGTAGTCGCACGCGACGTAGGTGTTCCCGCGCTCGCGCAGGTGGTGCAGCAGGGAGTTGACGACCCCGATGACCAGCACCCGCCGCCCAGCCGCCATGGGCAGCAAGTCGACCACGGATTTGGCGCGGTGCAATGACTTCTGCAGCGAGTTCCCACGACCGATGACCACTTCCTCGGCGTGCTGCCGATGCGGGCGCAACCACTGCAAGTAAGCGTCGAGCGCGGCAACCCGCACCGGTAGCAGCGGGCTGTGCAACAGCTCGCGGACCGGTGCCCCGACGCAGTCGAGGACGACGTCCTCGGGCAGCGCACCCGATTCCACCGCGCACGACCCCACTGCATCTTCGATGCGCAGGCTGAGCACGTGGTTGCGGTACGAGCGCGCCCGCTTGGCATGCCGCACGCCTTGCTGGGTGAGGAATGCGACGCTGATTTCGGCGTCGTGGTCGCCGAACCATCCGTCGAGGATCTGATCGGTGAGGTCCGCGACCGAGTGCGGCGTCACGCGTCGGCCTCCGCGGCGTAGCGCACGTCCAACCCGGCGACCAGCGATTCCGCTTTGCCGCGCGCCGCGGCCGGGCGGTCGCTGGTGACCATCACGTGCCCGAGGTAGTGGTTGTTGCTGGTTGCGGCACCGGCACGATGCCCGACGCCCTTGCACGCCCAATCCACCACCGCCGGATCGGCGGCGAGCGCATCGGTACCGCGGACCTCGCTGATCGTTCCCTCCCCCGGCGGGAGCAGGAACGAGATCGCCGCGCTGGCCGCACCGGTGTCGACCCAGTGCAGGTCTGGCTTCTCCCCCAGCGCCAGCTGCGCGTAGACCGCGGCGAGATCGATGCCCATCACGCGTCGGATGAGTTCGGTGATCTGATTGCCAGCCGGACGCGGGTTCACCTCGACGATGCGCGGCCCCTGCGGGGTGAGCTTGATCTCGGTGTGCCCGACGATGTTGTCCAACCCGAGCGCTTCGATGGCGGTGACGGCTGTCTCCGCTACGGCCTTCTCGGTGTCGGCATCCAGTGCTGCCGGGAACATGTGCCCGGTTTCGACGAACCACGGTTCCCCGGCGACGCTCTTGTCCGTCACACCCACAACCGTGGTGCGCCCTTGGAAAGTCACCGTCTCCACGCTCACCTCTGGCCCGGTGAGCAGTTCTTCCAGCAGCACCACGGGGTTGCGCTGCTGGCCACGTGCGTTCACCGGGAAGCCCTGCAGCGCGGCATGGGCTTCCCGCAACTCGGCCGGACCGTCCACTTTGCGCACGAACATGCCCGCGCACAGGTCAACCGGCTTGACGACCAGCGGATATCCGAGCGCTTCGGCAGCTTCCACCAGGCCGGAGGCGGTCTCGGAAATGGCGAAAGCGGGGCCGGGCACACCGGCATCGCGCAACGCCAGGCGGGTGCGGTCCTTGGCGCACGCGCGCTCAACGGCCTCCGGCGGCGCCCCTGGCAACCCCAGCCGCTCCGCGACTCGGGCGGCCGCCGCCAGGTAGTAGTCGCAGGAGGTCAGCACCGCGTCGAAGCCGAGAACCGGCTGGAGCCGCTCCAGGTGCGTCAACAGGCCCGGCACGTCGTTGGTCTCGGTGGTGAGCAGATTTTCCGCGCCCAGCAACGGATGCACGCCGACAACGGGTTTCGCCCGCAGGTAGTGCTGGAGATCGCGGGTGACGAAGCTGAACCGGTGCCCCCCTTCCCTGATGCCACGCGGCAACAACGTGCTCATCGCGCCGACCCAGCTCTCCACCAACAACAGGTGGCCCACACCAACTCCCTTCCGACGGTTGTGCCCGACAGACGGCGATGATAATCATTTTCAACAAACCTGGCAAATCGCCAGATCGCGTGACATCGGAAGTGACGGACCGTGATCAAATCTCTTCGACTGGGCCTCGCCCTCGCCCTCACCGCGCCACTCATCAGCGCCGCACCCGGCAGCGCGGCCGAGCCGCCGCGTTTCAGCCCCTGCCCGGCCGATCCCGCGGTGGAATGCGCGGAGATCGCCGTACCGCTCGACTACGCCGAGCCGACCGGCCGACAGCTGTCGATCGCGATCAGCCGCATCAAGGCGTCCGGAACCCCGCAGGAGTACCGAGGCGCGCTGCTGGTCAACCCAGGCGGCCCCGGTGGTGCTGGACTCGACTACGCCGCCAGCAAACGGGCCAAGATGCCCGAAGCAGTCCAGCGCGCCTACGACATCATCGGCTTCGACCCACGCGGCGTCGGGCAGAGCGACCCTGTCGACTGCGGACCGCTGGGCGGCCTGTTCCAGCACCCCGGTCCGGAGCCGGTGCCGACCACCGCCACCGAGGAACGCGCGTTCCTCGAACGGTTACGCACCATGGCCATCGACTGCCGTCAGCACGGCGGATCGTTGCTGCCACACATCAACACCGCGAACACCGCTCGGGACATGGACCGGATTCGGCAAGCACTGAACCAGCCGACCCTGAACTTCCTCGGCGTGTCCTACGGAAGTTACCTCGCAGCCGCTTACGCCGCCGAGTTCCCCTCGCGGGTTGGGCGGATGGTGCTCGACAACGTCGTCAGTCCGCAGCGTTGGCTCGATTTCGATGTGCGACAGGGGTTTGCCATGTCGTCGCAGCGAGATGTGCTGTTCGGCTGGATCGCGTCGCATCCGTCGTTCGGGCTCGGATCGACCCCGGACGCCGTTCGATCCGAGTACCTGCGAGCACGCTCCGCACTTGCCGCGCGTCCGGGGCGCGGAACGTTCGGCGCTGCGGAGTTCGACTACCTCGTCTACCGAACGCTGTCCCGCACCGAGCGATGGGAGCCCTTCGCCCGTGCGCTCAGCTCGTATGTCCACAATGGAGAGCACGAAGGATTGGGTGCGGAGCTGCCAGAGGCGGAGTCTGGCAACTACGGGGCCGCGCTGCGGACTGTGAAGTGCGCCGACAGCAGTCGACCGAGCACCGCGGAGGTGCTGGAAGCCGTGCGGTCGCTGCGAGGTGCCGATCCGCCGCCCATCTTGGCCGGGCTTGAGGCAACGGCCTGTCGGTACTAGCCGGAACCTCGTGAGACTGCGCGGTTCGGCCATCCCGACATGCCGCCGGTGCTGCTGGTTCAGGCCACGCACGACCCGACGACGCCGTACGCCGGGCTCGGGCGATGCAGGCAGCGCTGCCGGGATCGCGAATGGTCGTGCTGGATGACGGCTACTCCCACGGGGTCTTCGCCAGCCAGCGGAATTCTTGCGTCGACGATGCGGTCTCGGACTACCTCGGAACGGGCGTAGTTCCACGTCACGACGTGCACTGCGCGGGCACCGGCTTGCCAGATCTCGGGCAATGATCCTCAGGCGGTAGTGCGATCGAGGATGAGTTCGGCGTCCGGTCGTAGGAGACCTCGACGAGATGCCGTGCCTCGCGATCATCGGAGAGCAGTGCGTCGCCGTGCAGCGTTCGCTGGGTTTCCACCGCGGAACTGATGCTTTCTTCACGAGTGGTCGGCGGGCTGCTCTCCTCGAACGAAGCCGCCGCTGCAAGCCATGCCCACCTCCTCCGAAACCGAAATCCATGGGACAATTGGGATATCTAGCGATCCTTCGAATGTTCCTGATCCGCTGCGCCAACCTGGCAGTTCTCGTACGCGCTGGCTTGGATCGTGAACAGTTCGTGGTACAGGCCGCCATTGCGGATGAGTTCATCGTGGGTGCCGGATTCGATGATCCGCCCACCGTCGAGGACCAGGATCCGGTCGGCGTGCCGGACGTTGGCCAGCCGGTGGGTAACCAGCAAGGTCGTCCGCTGTGCACGGTCACCTCGTGTCCCCGCGGCGTGCTGCAACCCGGCGAACACCCGCGCCTCGGCCTTCGCGTCGAGGGCCGCAGTGGGTTCATCAAAGATCGCGGCGTCCCGGTAGATCCCGCGCGCAACCCCGAGCCGCTGCCACTGGCCGCCGGAGAGATCCTGGCCTTCGCGGAACAACTTGGACAACACGGTGTCGCCCTTGCGCTGCAAACCGTTGAGCACCTCGTCGGCACCGGATTCGCGGATCGCGGTGTGCCACGCCTCGTCGCTGGGATCGCGCCTGTCCAGTCGACCGACTCGGACATTGACCGCAGCCGTCATGGGCCAACGAGCGGGTTCCTGCGCGATGATCGCGACCTGCTCGTGCACCGTGCGGCCGTCGGCGGTGGCCAGGTCCACGTCGTCCCACCACACCCTGCCCGACGACGTCGGGTACAGGCCGGTGATGATCTTGCCCAGGGTGCTCTTCCCGATCCGTTCTCCCCCACCAACGCCACGACCTCGCCGCGGCGCAGGGTCAGGCTGATGTCCCGCAGCGCTGGTTCGTCCTTGCCTGGATAGGTGAACGAGACGTTCTCCAACCGGATGACACTTGGACCGGCCGGTGCGGTGAGCGCCGACCGGCGCAGGTGCCGGGAGCGGGCGTCCGCGAGCAGGGTGTTGTAGAACCGCAGGAAGAACGAGTCCTCGTAGAGCCGGTTGATCGAAACCATGGACTGGGACAGCGCACCCGAGGCGGTGCGCATCGCCACCACTGCCGCACCCGCGAGGGCCAGCGGCATAGAGCAGGAGCCCGAGCACGACGTAGGCCAGCCCGGTGCCGATTCCGGCGAGGGCGCGGCCGAGCAACCGCACGAAACTCTTGCGGTGTTCCAACCGGATCGCCTCGCGGGTCACCTCAGCGGCCACCCGGCGGTGCTCGGCCAGCAGGGTGTCCTGGAGCGTGAAGGCATGCCGTTCCAGGGCCACGTCCCGGGCGCTGAGCAGGTTTTCGACCACGTGCAGCCGCAACTGCCGCGAGACCATCGAAAGGAAGTTGTCGTAGCTTTTCCGGACTAAGCAGGGGTTCCGCTGGCACTGCGGCAGCGGCTGCCAAGCTTGGGGCGCTGATGTCGCGAGAGCTGGCCGAGGACTGCCGACCCTATGCCTTCTATGACCCTGGACATCGTCGATGCTGCCGAGCTTGCTGAGTTGCTGGAGTTCCTGGGCGACTGGCTTGAGAGTGACGGCGATCGGCTTGCTGAGTCGTTCAGAAGATTCGTCGGAGGGCCTGGCTATGACACGGCCAAGCTCCGCGAGGACCTTAGCCGGTTCAGGTTCCTGCTGGGCGGCGGTGATGGCGAGGGCGTTTTCAAGCGCAATCCCGAGTAACGGCAAGAGGAAACACCGTCCCCGAGCTGGGGACGGTGTTTTCAGGCCAAAATCTCAGCGCGCGGTCTGCCACCCTGTGGCTATTCAGCACCAGCTCCGGGGCCTTCGGTCGCCGGGGTGTCTGGTTGTCCGACTAACGTCAGCGAGTCATTTCGGTGATCCATCAACCATTGTCAGGGCGCGCGGCGCCCCTTTTCGCCGACGGCCCGGACCGGGGGCGGTGCGGCTCAGCCGGAGAATTCGTCGACACCGAGGGCGAAGTCAAAGTGCCCCACCCCGTTGCTGGCGAGGCCCACGGTCACCACGCCCGCGCCTTCCAGCCAGTGCGCCATCTTCAGGCCGCCGACGTCAAGCGGGCGCAGCCCGATGCTCTTGATGAACTCCGCCACAGCCGCCTTGGCCTGCGCATTGTCGCCGGCGAAGAAGACGTTGGGCCAGCCCTTCTCCAGGACCTGACGGAAGATGGTGTTGAATGCCTTCACCACGCTGACGCTGGCCGGGGCCACCTTGGCGACCTCCTGCGCGATCGAGGTCTCCTCGCTGTGGGCCAGCCCGTCGAACGTGGCATTGAAGGGGTTGCTGATCTCGACGATGACCTTGCCTGCGAGGGCGTCGCCGAACTGGGCGATGGCCGGAACGACAGCGTCGTACAACAGGGCCGCGATGACGATGTCCCCGGCCGGGACGTCGCCCCACTTTCCCGTCGTGGTGCCGCCGCCAAGAGCCTGGGCCAGGTCGGCGGCCTTGGACTCATCGCGGCCGATGATCTCGACGGTGTTGCCGCCCGCTACCGCCCGGGCACCGATGGTGCGGGCCATGTTCCCGGTGCCGATGAAGCTGATGCTGCTGATGAGGTGTGCTCTCTTCCTTCTTCTCGCGGCCACGCAACACTTCATCGTGGTGCGGTGTCCGCGTCCGAGAACGGTTTCTTCGCCCGTGGTGGCTGTGTTCTTGCGGGCGTGCCCGCACATGCCGGGTTTTCCGCTCAGATCGCGGTGGTGCCGCCGTCGGTGACCAGTTCCAGGCCGTTGACGTAGCTGGAGTCGTCGGAGGCGAGGAACAGCGCGACGGTGGCGATCTCCTCGGGGCGGCCCATCTTTCCCCGCGGGATCAGGGATTCGAACGCGGTCTTGGTGGCGTCGTCGAACAGTTCTTCCTGCTTGGCGGTGGCGACCTGGCCGGGGGTCAGGACGTTCACCCGGATCTTGCGGTCCTTCAGCTCGTTGAGCCACACGCGGGCCCATGCCTGCTGCACGGCCTTGCTACCGGCGTACAGGCTCCAGCCGGGGAAGGCCCCGAGTGAGGCGTTGGAGCCGGTCATGAAGACCGAGGCTCCGTCGTTGAGCAGCGGCAGGGCCTTCTGCACGGTGAACAGGGTGCCGCGCGCGTTGAGCCAGAAGGCGCGGTGGAACTGTTCCTCGGTGATCTCGCCGAGGACGGCGGGTTCGCCCATCCCGGCGCTGGCCCACAGCACGTCGATCGAGCCCTTGTCCCGCTTGACGGTGTCGTACAAGCGGTCCAGGTCGGCCAGTTCGGCCGCGTCACCCTGCACGGCGGTCACGTTCCGGCCGATCAGCTTGACGGCGTCGTCCAGCGCGTCCTGCCGCCGGGCCTGGATGAAGACGTGAGCTCCCTCGTCCACGAACAGTTTGGCGCCGGCCAGCGCCATGCCGGTTGATCCACCTGTGATCACCGCTACCTTGCCGTCGAGCTTTCCCACGATCACTCCTTCGAATTGCCGGGTGTTCGGAACCAGCCGGTACGTTATGTACACCGTCCTGTGTGCTTAACGTATCGGGCGACCAGTCGGAGCGCAAGTTATGTACACTGGTCGGTACTCAACTCGGCTATGCTGGATGCATGACGGAGTTGGAGAAGGGGCCCCAAGGCCGCCGCCGGGGCAGGGGCGCGCGCGAGCGGATCCTCAGCGCGTCACAACAACTGTTCCGCGAACAGGGCATCAATCGCACCGGTATGGACCAGCTCTGCGCGGTGGCCCAGGTGTCGAAGCACACGGCCTACCAGCACTTCGCCGGCAAGGACGAACTGGTCGCCGAATACCTGCGCCGCTTCGATCCCGACGTCTTGCCCGGGGTGTTCGACCGCACCGACCTCACACCCCGCGAACGACTCCTCGCTGCCTTCGATGTGCCAGCGTCCACCCCCCTGTGCCCCTACATCGGGGCGGCCGTCGAACTCCACGACCCTCAACACCCGGCATCCGAATGCGCACGCGACTACAAGAAAGCCATCGCCGCGCGGCTCGCCGAAACCGCCCGCGAAGCAGGCGCCACCAACCCCGAACAACTCGGCGAACAGCTGGCGCTGCTCATCGATGGCGCCTCCGCCCGCACCCGAGTCCTCGACAGCGAATGCTTCCCCACCGCCGCCGCCATCGCCGCCGTCCTCATCGACAACGCCATCCCCGCGTCATCTCCTCGACAGCGCAGCGATGACCGCGGAGCCACCGGGTCTGCTCCCGTTCCGGTGGGAGGCCAATGACAGACACCGCCGACCTCATCATCCGAGCGCATCGCCCTGACGCGAGCGCCTGAGGGAAGTCCTACGGTTCCGGTGCGCGCGTCGGATCGCACCCGTCGCCGGGAGTCACACGTAGCCCGCCGTGCGGTGTGATTTGCAGTCAGTACATCAACGCCTGCCGAGTCTCAGCGTGAGCCGCCGGCATGGTCGGCTGCGATGACGATCGTGACCAGCGCGTCGTCCAGGGCCTCGTCAATGTCGGCCATGTGCTCGGGGTCCTCCCAGAGCAGGTCACGAGCGACTCCGCGGTGCAGGTCGATCGCTGGTACACGATCGGACCCACACCGCAAGCCGCGCCAACCTGCGGTTACCGCGTTGCGGCGGCCAGTGCCGCGCGGATGGCGTCCTCGCCGACCGGCTGGCCCTTCTCGTTCGAGTACGGCCCGTACGGGGTGCCCCACACCGGCGTGCCCGTCGCCTGCCGCCAGCTGTCGGTCAGCGGTCCCGCGTCCACGACGCTGTACCCGATGGAGTCGATGAACTTGGTCACGGCCGCCTTTGCCTGTGTGGAGTCCCCGGCGATTGGCAGGAACGAGCGGTCGGCCGCCACTGCTGGGCGGGCGAGTGACAGCAGGTGTTTGTAGAAGATGTTGTTGAACGCTTTCACGAGCAGGGCGTCCGGGATGTATCGCAGCAGCAGTTCGCTTGAGGTGAGCGCGTTGCTGTCGAGTTCGGGGATGTGTCCGTCACGCTCGGGGCCGTAGTTGCACGTGTCGATGACCGTTTTGCCGGCCAGTGGCGCGGCGGGCAGGTTGGGGAACGCCTTGACCGGCACCGTGATGACGACGATGTCAACGGCCGCCGCGGCCTGTTCGCTCGTCGCCGCGGACGCTCGCGACCCCAATGTCGCGGCCGTGTCCGCGAGCGTTTCGGGACCGCGCGAGTTGCTGAGCACGACCTGGTGCCCGGCCTCGACGGCGAGCTGCGCGACGGTGGTGCCGATGTTTCCGCTTCCGATGAGTCCCACAGTCGTCATTGGGTTCCTGTCGTCAGCTGGCGGGGAAGTAGTGGCCGTTGTCCAGATCGGCGAGCAGGCCGGCCTGGGCGGGTTCCCAGCCGAGGGTCTGGCGGGTGATGAGATTGGACGCCGGGTAGCTCTGCGTGACGATGTTGGCGAGGAACCCGAAGTATCCGGGCACCATCAGGACGTCGGCGGGGATGCTCACGACGGGCAGGCCCAGTCGGCTGCCGATGGCCTCGGCAATGTCGCGGAGCGGGATGGCCCCGTCCGCAACCGCGTGCCAGTAGCTGCCTGCCGGGCCCTTCTCCAGCGCCAAGCGGAACACGGAGGCGACATCGCGGGCGTGCACGGCGTTCCACTGGTTGGCGCCGTCTCCGGGGTAGCCGACGACGCCTTTCTCCTTGGCGAGCGCGATCAGCTGCTGGAGGAAGCCGGCTTGATCGGTCGTGCTGTGCGCGATGTTGGCGATCCGCACGATTGAGGACCGCACTCCGTGCTCGGCGAGGCCGATGACGGTGGTTTCCACGATGTTGCGAACCCGCAGGGTGCCTGTGTGCTCATCGCCGCCGGGTAGGGCCGGGTCCTCTTCGGTGGCCGGCCGGCCCAGGTTGCCGGGCGAGCCGATGCTGCCCGCCGCGACTAGCGGCTTTCCGGTTCCCGCGAGCGCTTCGCCGTAGGCGAGCATGATCGGGACCTCGGCGGCGGCTACGGCGTCGATCCCGCCGGATGCAAGCAGGTCTTGCCTGTGCGCGACGTGGATGACGCCGTCGGAGTCCGCGGCCGCCTCCTTGAGCCCGTCGAGATCCTCGAGGTCGCCGCGACGCACCGTCGCGCCGAGCGCGGACACCGCCGCTGCGGCCGTGTCCGAGCGGGCCAGGCCGGTGACCTCGTGCCCGGCGGCGATGAGCTCGGGGATGATGTATGAACCGGTATGGCCGGTCCCGCCAGTAACGAAAACGCGCACAACTTTTCCTTGCGAGAGTAGGTGGAAGGCTGCTTTCGCGTCGCAGATCGGCGGACGTGATGTGACGCGAGAAGTGGTGGTGCGGGCGTGCTCAGCCGGCGAGGTTGACGCCAAGGGAGAAGTTGAAGTTCCCCACGCCATGGCGGGCCAGGCTGATCATCACCAGGCCCGCCCCTTCCAGCCAGCGCGCTACCTCCAGGCCGCCGGCATCCAGTGGGCGCAGCCCGAGGGTCTCGATCAACGTCGAGACGCTCGTCTTGGCCTGCGCGTCGTCGCCGGCGAGAAGCACGTCCAGCGGGCCGCCCTGGGCCAGGATGTGGCCGAAGACGGTGTTGAACGCCTTCACGACGTGCGCGCTCGCCGGTGCGACCTTGCCGATCTCCTGTGCACCGGAGGTGTCGTCGGGGGTGACCAGCCCGGTGGCGTCGGGGTTGGAGGTGTTGGTGATGTCGATGATGACCTTGCCGGCGAGCGCGTCTCCGTACTGGGCGACGATCGGCACGGCGCTGGCGTAGGGCACGGCGAGGATGACGAGGTCGTCGGCCGGGGTGGTGCCGAAAGTCCCGGCCGTGGCGCCGCCGCCGAGCTCGGCGGCCAGGTCTTTCGCCTTGGCCGCGTCGCGGCCGATGACCTCGACGGCGTTGCCGCCCTCGACCGCGCGGGTGGCTATGGCGCGGGTCATGGTCCCCAGGCCGATGATGCTGATGCTGCTCATGGTGTGCTGCTTTCTGGAGTTGGATAGAACGCCCTTGCCGACCCCGCCGTGTGAGACGGGCTGTGTCGTCGACGCCGTCGAATGAGGCGCCTGGATGACGCTCGATTCCATGGTTGCCGTCGGCCTGAGTGGCTGTCCAAGACCTCTTTCAGCAGTTGCGATACCCTGGAGGCATCGCCGGACCGGGAGGCACCGTGGATCTGGACCTGCGCAAGTTGCGCTACTTCGTCGCCGTCGCCGAGAAGCTGCACTTCGGCCGCGCCGCCGAGCAGCTGCACATCGCGCAGCCGGTACTCAGCCGGCAGATCCGCGCGCTGGAAAAGGATCTCGGCACCCCCCTGCTGACCAGGGACAGCCATGGAGTGGCGCTGACCAACGCCGGCAGGCAGCTACTGAGCGACGCTGGCCCGCTGCTGGCCTCCGCGCACGCGGCCCGCCGCCGGGTGAGCGTGGCCGCGCGGGGCAGCCAGCGGCTCATGGTCGGCTTCCGGGCAGGCATTGCAGTCGCCCCGGCGGTACAACAGTTCGCCAGCCAGCACCCGGACGTTCTGGTCGACGTGCAACGCATCGAAGCCGACGAGCAGGCCCCGATGCTGCTCGACGGCCGCATCGACATCGGCTACGTGCGACTGCCCATCGACGAGGCCGGCCTGCGCGTCGCCCCGCTCTACACCGAGCCACGGGTGGCGGTGCTGCCCGTCAGCCACCGGTTGGCCGGCAAGGAAGAAGTCACCGAGGCCGACCTGGCCGGCGAGCCGCTGGTCTGGGTTGCCGACACGAGCACGCAGCCCACCAGGCGCCCGCACCCCAACGCCGGATACCTGGTGCGCGGGGTGGACGAAACACTCGAGCATGTCGCGGCCGGCCGGGGCATCTCGTTCCTGGCCCGTTCAGCGACCGTGTTCTACTCACACCCGGACGTCGTTTACGTGTCCGTCCCGGATCTAGCGCCCGAACAAGTGTGCCTCGCGATGGCGGCATCGCACCTCTCGCCGGTGGCCGAAGACTTCTTCACCGCAGCTCAGGCGGCGGCCAAGATCACGGCAGAATGCGGGAACCATGAAATGTGGCAGCGTGGCGGCCCTGCCGCTGCAAAGCACGGTTGAGCAGGTCGTCGGCTCGCGAGTGAGCGGCTGTCCCATTAGCCCCGACCAGAGGGAGAATCCAGAACGGGAGCGTTAATCGGGATGGCCGTTACGACTCAAGGTCTTCTTCAACGAGATCGCTGACGTTCTTTCCGGTGTGCAGCGCGAGCTTGGCACAGACCTTTTCGCCTTCATTGAGCGGGTAGATCGGAAGGCCCAGCTCCAGTCCGAGGTCGTTGAGGCGCGTGAACAGATCGGGCTCGATAACTTGCTGAGCCTGGTCATACAGGACGTGAGCCTTAAAGTGACCGAAGAACTCATAGCCAGGCCGGAAGACACGCGCTAGCAGCAGAAACCGCAGCCCACCAACCATGATAGACCGCTGGTAACGATCGTCTTTGCTGAGATCATCCATCCAGGTGGAACCATCGCCGTCGGCTGTCCCCCAACGAGCTTGCCATCCTTTGCCGCCGTGTTCCGCTAGCCATTCCAGGATGCGTGTTGCGCCCTCCGTGTAGCTTTTCGCTCTCTTGTTTTCGGGCCAGACTGGAAGCTGCGGTAGGCGTTCGAGAATGGAGCGGATCGAGTGCTTGTCCAGCGGGCTTACTGGATGCTCGCAAGACACTTCACGCGGTACGAGCAGGGGCTGCTGTGCTTGCGGCCGACTGAGTTCATGCGTTGTGGCCATCAGAGTTGGCCTCCGAACAGGACGTTGAGATCATCCGCGTCGTAGCCGGCCCCGACCGGAGGTGAAGGAGGTACTACCCGTTTCTCGCGCGCCGCGAGATGCTGGGCGACGCGGCGGATGATCTGCTCTTGGTCTTCGGCAAGGTATGTCTCAGCGGTGGTGGCCAGATGGGCATGTCCGAGGATTTCCTGGACGTCGCGTAGCGAGAGCGTTTCGTCACGGCGCATACGGATCGCTGCGGTGTGCCGGAGGTCGTGCATGGTCCAGTTCGCGCCGAGCAGGGTGTTGACTCGGCGAAATACCGCCCGCAGGGCCTCGTAGTTCAACTGCTGGCGTTACAGCCCGCTGCCCTGGTCGCGGCGCCGCATGGTCCACCACACTGGATCGTTGGGTTCCAGCGGTGTACCGAGATCGGCGAGGTAGAGCCGCAACCAGACAAATGCCTCGGGGCTTGTCGGCAACCACTGCGCGGCGCCGGTCCCCTTGCGGTAGACGCGGATGAGTTGTTCGCCCCAGTCGACGTCGACCGTACACCCCAGCAACTCCGCGGCCCGGGCTCCGTTGGCGACAGCCAGCGCGAGGAGCGCCCGGTCGCGGTTGGATCGCAGCCCGGCGAACAGGTCGTTCCACCGTTCGTCCGACATCGCCCTCGGCTGCTGTTTGGGAAGCTTGGGGTTGTAGCGGATCCGGCCCTCCGGCCGGAACGGCTCCAGCGGGTTGTGATGGGCATTGGCCCGTCGCCCTGACCGGTCCAGAACAACCGGGTTGACCAGCGGTCCCTCGCCCCGCTCGATGAAGTAGTCGTAGAAGCTGCGCAAAACCGCGTTCGAATGTCGCACCGTACGGGTTTCGTACACATCGCTAAGGTTCCGCTTACGGGTCACCGGGTTGACCTGGCCAGCCGTTGCCGCTGATCGGGTTCGTGCGTGTCGGAGGGGCTTCTTCGCCTGCCGCAACCACAACACATAGTCCCGAACCTCGGCGGAGGTCACCTTGTCCTACTCCATCTCGATCACCTGCAGCCACCGCCACCAACGCAGCAGGTCGTAGCCGTAACTGCGCAGGCTCGATGTCGCGTGGCCACTGGCCACGAAATACCGGAAATACCCGTGTATCGGCTCGACCGGTACTCCGCCATCGTCGACGACCTGCCAGGGCACTGGCTCGTCTACCCTCACGACCTTGCCCCAGCGGGGCAGCACGATCCGGGCAACGTCCCGATCAACGTCATCCCACAAGGTCACGTGATTTCCTTCCGCCGTCGTTCACGTGACCTTCTACCGATCAACCACAGCCCTCGCGCCGATCAGCCCGGCGTGTCGCCCCGTAGTCCGGTCAACATTTCCGAGCTTCGCCACCCGCATCGCGGCCCACGCGTCCGCGATCGCCGACACCAACAACACCGGGACCAACTACGCGCTCAACAGGCCAGCGGTGACCAGTGCGGCCAGGGAGGAGGTGATTTCGGCGACGCCGCGAAAGCTGGTCTCCACCGCGACGACGCCGTGGCGGCCACCCTGCCGCGCCAGCTCGCGGAAGTCGGCGTCCTCCCAGGCCATCAGGTCCACCTCGGCGATCGCGGTGTTGATCTCGTCTTGCGCCGCGTACCGAACTCGCGGCGTCAACGCGCCCTGCACCGCGCTGACCGCGGTGTCGAGCAGTCCCCTGATGCTGAACGAGGCGACGACCAGTGCGATCGCCGGAAGCGATGCCAGAACCCGCTGCGGTGTCGGGCCGGTCGCCAGCAACTCGCTGAACACGTTCGCCGTGGCGAACAGGCCGAAGGCCGTCGCACAACCCGACGCGAGCTGCACGACGACCGCCAGCAAGGTCAGCCGTGGCGCGGTCGACCAGGCCAACCTGGTCACCAGCGCCGCTGCGGTCGGCAGTTCCCGCAAGGTCTGCCACATCCCGGCCTCGGCCACATTCCGATGCACGTCCACCCACTTGGGCGGTTCCAGGTCATCGACACCGATCAATCCGCCTGGCCCAGTCCCCGACCCGTTGGTGCCGGACATTGCGCCACCCACCTTTCCCGCAGCCGCCGCTACGGGAAGTGCTCCGACAACCACTGACAGTCAGAGGACCGGGGTGGGTTCACGCGGTGCTGCGCTGGAAGTAGCGGTAGAGCAGCCAGGCGAGGGCTGTGTGGTAGGCGACGCCGATCGCGAAGTACGGCCACCACGTGCCGCCTTCGTAGACGACCCAGAACATCTTCGCTGGCCAGTAGGTCGGCAGCAGTCCGAAGAACCATTGCCATCCGGCGTCGAGGAAGAACGGCACCAGCGGAATTCCGGCGATCAGGACGCCGAGGGCCCGAATCACCGCGATGCCTTCGACCTTGTTCCCCGCGAACGCGAGCAGCAGCAAGGCGACCACCAGCGCGGACAGTCCACCGAGGATTCCGACGAAAACCGTGCCCAGCACAGCACGAGCCGGTAGCAGTCCGGTGCCTGCCGTGGTGGCGACCGTATAGCAGATGGTGAGCACCACGGCGATGCTCGCGCGGTAGCGCACGTACGCGAGCAACGGCACCGGGCTGACTCGCAACGCCTGCAACGTGCCTTCGTCTCGCTCGTCCAGCACCATCAGGCCAGCCAGCCCACCGGTGACGATCGGTGCGGTCAGCACGAGGAAGCCGGTGAGGATCAGCGAGTGGTACGGCACCAGGTCGATGCCGTAGCGCTCCCGCAACAGCGCAGTCGCCGCTGGCAGCGGTAGACGCACCATCAGCGTCCAGAGCACCGGTGCGATCAGGACGCCGATCAGCAACGGCTCTCGATAGATGCCGCGGAGGTCCTTGCCGAGGAAAGTCCTCGTCACCGAACGGCTTTTCGGGACTTGGGTCACGACCGCGCTCATGCCGCACTCCCCTTCCCCGCCAGCGCGTACCGGACGAACATGCGCTCGGCGGCGTTCCACAACACTGCCAGGACCAGCAGCGGATAGCCGATGGCGTAGCCGAACTCCCAGCCGCTCAGGGACTTCTGCTCGAACGCCGCACCGATCAGCAACAACGGCCCCTGGGTGGGAATCAGGTAGAGCAGCGACGACTCCCAAAGCCCGGCGAAGTGGAAGACCGGCGCGGTCAGCAGGGCCAGCGGCAACATGCCAAGCATGAACCAGTCGCTGACCGAGTGGAACGGCAGCGAAGACAAGAAACCAGCCAGCAGCATGGGAATCGCACCGAGCGCCGCCCCGAGCACCAGCACCGGTAGATCGTAGGCCAGGCCGCGTGTCGCGGTCGCGACCCCGACGGCCAGCACCACGGTCAGCCCGGTCAACGTGAGCAGCTTGGCACCGAGGTATTCCGAGAAGCGCAATGGTGTGATCGCGATGGCCGACAGCGTTCGCTCGTCCTTCTCGAAGAACACCGAGGCGGCGATGAAGAAGAACCCGACGATCGCCAAGTCGCCGAACACGATGTACGGCTCCAACACCACCCGCGCCTCGGACGGTATTGGCAGCAGCACGGCGATCCACAGCAGACCGGAGAACACCGCCGCGTGCAGGAACTTGTAGCGCACCTGCGTCAGCAACTCCAGGCGCAGGGCGACCCGAAGACGCGTCATCGCAGGCTCCGTCCGGTGGTTTCGACGAACACGTCGTCGAGGCTGGCCTCCAGGCTGTGCAGCGTTTCCACGCGTTCCTCGCGCAGGATGCGTTGGAAGTCCTCGTCGTCGGCCAGCCGGTCCAGGTGGAATTCCCGCGCGGTCAGGGCAGCTCCGTCGCGGTACTCGACCCGGATCTGCCGCTTGCTGCGGGCGACCTTGAGCTCCTTCGGGGTGTCCAGCGCGGCGATCCGACCGTCCACGACGAAGGCGACGCGGTCGCAGAGCTCATCAGCGGTGGCCATGTCGTGGGTGGTCAGGAAGATGGTTTTGCCGCGTGCCTTCAGGTCGAGAACGATGTCCTTGACCACTCGGGCGTTGCGCGGATCGAGACCGGTGGTCGGCTCGTCCAGGAACAGCAGGTCGGGGTCGTGCAGCAGCGCACGGACGAAGACCAGGCGCATCTGCATGCCCTTGGAGTACTCCCCGACCCTGGTGTTCGCCGCGTCGGAAAGCCCCACGCTGTCGAGCAGTTCCATCGGATCACGCGTCGGGCGGTCGTAGAGCGAGGCGAAGAACCGGAGGTTCTCCAGCGCGGTGAGCTTCCGGTAGTGGTTGGGCAACTCGAAGGACACCCCGATCCGCTGGTAGAAGTCACCGCCCCAGTCCTTGGGTTGCTTGCCCCACAACGAAACCGTGCCGCGGTGACCGTCGAGCAGCCCGGTGAGGATCTTCTGCGTGGTCGACTTGCCCGCCCCGCTGGGGCCGAGGAAGCCGAAGATCTCACCGCGCGCCACCGAGAAGTCCATGCCCCGCACCGCTGGCTCCTTGCCGCGGGCATAGCTGAAGTTGAGGTCGCTGACCTCGATGACCGGGTTCATCGGATGTCCTCCGAAGTGAGTCCAATTGCGACGCTCCTGATCAGCAGGTCGAGGATCGCCGGGTACTGCGGACCGATCTCGTCGGAGTGCACGACCGTGTAGGCCACGGCCTGGATCACGCCGACCACGACCATCGGATCGGTGTCCACGAGCGCACCGCCGCGCTGGGCCTGCTCGATGAATTCGAGCATCGGGGCCAGCACGTAAGGCTGGGAGCGCGCCATCTCTTCCGGCCCCACCTTGCGCGACACCGCGACCAGCTCGTCGGGGTGCGCGAGCAGCCGCCGGTAGAGCGGGTCCGTCGTGGCAGTTCTGATGCCCTCGCGGATCATCGCCTCGATGCCGCTGCGCGCATCGGCGGCGGCGCTGAGGGTTTCGCGGAACGCCTGGGTGACTTCGGGCGCCTGCCGGATCAGCAGCTCCAGGTACAGCGCCTCCTTCGAGTCGAAGAAGGCGTAGAAGCTGGTTTTGGCGATCCCGGTCGGGCGGACGAGGTCTTCCAGCGAGGTCTTGCGCAGTCCGTGGACGGCGAACAGTTCCCGGCCGCTTTCCAGCAGCAGCTCGGTGATCCTGTTGCGCTCGTCCTCGGAGAACGGTGCGGGCATGACGCCTCTCCTGCGGTCAGTGAACCAATGAACGAATTGTTCTCTCGTTCATTGCTGACGCTACACTTGTTCCCCGAGGGCGGAAGCGCTCTTTACGGTCTCCATACGCGCCAGTGCCCGCCGACCGCGGTGGTCGGCGGGCACTGGTCGTCAGATCACTTGACGGTGATCGGGTTTTGCACCACCGGCTCGCTGGGACTCGGCAGCGGCGCGGTGTTGGTGATCGCGCTGCGGAAGCCGCGCAATCGCAGGCTGTTGCCGACCACGAACGACGAGCTGAACGCCATCGCCGCACCGGCGATCATCGGGTTGAGCAGACCCGCCGCGGCCAGCGGCAGGGCGGCCACGTTGTAGGCGAAGGCCCAGAACAGGTTGCCCTGGATGGTCCGCAGGGTCCGGCGGGACAGCCGGATGGCGTCGGCCGCGACCCGGAGATCGCCGCGGACCAGCGTGAGGTCGCTGGCCTCGATCGCCACGTCGGTTCCGGTGCCCATCGCCAGGCCGAGATCGGCCTGCGCGAGCGCAGCCGCATCGTTGATCCCGTCCCCGACCATCGCCACGACCTTGCCCTCGGCCTGCAGCCGCCGCACCACGTCGACCTTTTCCTCGGGCAGCACCTCGGCGATGACCTCGGTGATGCCGACCTCCGCGGCCACCGACTTCGCGACGGCTTCGTTGTCGCCGGTGAGCAGCACCGGGGTCAGCCCCAAGCCGCGCAGCTGCGCGATCGCCTCGGCCGAGGTGGGCTTGATCGCGTCGGCGACGACCAGGACCGCGCGGGCAGCACCGTCCCAACCGACCGCTACGGCGGTCTTGCCCTGCTCTTCGGCCGCGGCCTTGGCGCTGGCCAACTCCGGGTTCAACCGCTGGCTCCACTCCGCGAGCAGGGCGGTCCGCCCGACCAGCACCGCACGCCCGTCGACGACCCCCTGCACACCGAGTCCTTCGACGTTGGCGAAGTCCTCGACCGCGGGCAGCTCGCCCACCCGTTCCTTCGCGGCGCGTGCGATCGCTTGCGCGATCGGGTGTTCGGAGGCGTCTTCCAGCGCTCCGGCCAGCCGCAGGACCTCGTCGCGGTCCACGCCGTCGGCGACGTGCACGTCCGCCAGCGTCATCTGACCGGTCGTGACGGTGCCGGTTTTGTCCAGCACGACGGTGTCGATGCGCCGGGTGGACTCCAGCACT
The DNA here is from genome assembly GCF_022678645.1 of Saccharopolyspora soli. Lineage (GTDB taxonomy): Bacteria > Actinomycetota > Actinomycetes > Mycobacteriales > Pseudonocardiaceae > Saccharopolyspora > Saccharopolyspora soli. The sequence continues at coordinate 27,737 of NZ_JALBWV010000059.1, forward strand.
TCCGGGCCCTTGATCAGGATGCCCAGCTGCGCACCCCGCCCGGTGCCGACCAGCAGCGCGGTCGGCGTGGCCAGTCCCAGGGCGCACGGGCAGGCGATGATCAGCACCGCCACGGCCGCGGTGAACGCCGCTGCCGGACCGACACCGGAGCCCAACCAGAAGGCCAGCGTCCCGACCGACAGGGCGATCACGATCGGCACGAACACCGCCGAGATCCGGTCGGCCAACCGCTGGATCTCGGCCTTGCCGGTCTGCGCGTCCGCCACCAGCTGCGCCATCTGCGCCAACTGCGTGTCGGCGCCGACGCGGGTGGCCCGCACGACCAGTCGACCGCCCGCGTTGACCGTGGCGCCCACGACGTGATCACCGGAGCTGACCTCCACCGGCACCGATTCGCCGGTGAGCATGCTCGCGTCGATCGCCGAGCTGCCCTCCTCGACCACGCCATCGGTGGCGATCTTCTCGCCGGGCCGAACCACGAAGCGGTCGCCGACCGCCAGTTGCTCGACCGGGATGCGCTCCTCGCGCCCGCCGCGCAGCACCGCCACGTCTTTGGCGCCGAGCTCCAGCAATGCCCGCAGCGCCGCTCCGGCACGACGCTTGGACCGGGCCTCGAAGTAACGTCCGGTGAGGATGAACGTGGTGACCCCGGCCGCGACTTCCAAGTAGATCGAGCCCACTCCGTCGGTGCGCTGGACGGTCAGCTCGAAGGGGTGTGTCATGCCCGGAGTTCCCGCCGTGCCCAGCAGCAGCGCGTACAGCGACCACAGGAACGCCGCCAGGGTGCCCATCGAGATCAGCGTGTCCATCGTGGCCGCGCCGTGGCGCAGGTTCGTCCACGCCGCCCGGTGGAACGGCCACGCGCCCCAGAGCACCACCGGGGCGGCCAGGGTCAGCGAGATCCACTGCCAGTACGTGAACTGCAGTGCCGGAACCATCGCCAGCAGGATCACCGGAACGGACAGCACCACCGAGCCGATCAGCCGTTGCCGCAGCGCGCGGGTCGGATCGTCCGGTTCGTCCTCGGCCGTCCGGGTGCTCGGCTCCGCCGCGGGACGCGGCAGGGCCGCCGAGTAACCGGCCGCCTCGACCTCCGCCACGAGGCGATCTGGGGCCAGGTCGGCGGGGAAGACGACCTGCGCCTTCTCCGTGGCGTAGTTGACGGTGGCGGTGACCCCGTCGAGCTTGTTCAGCTTGCGCTCGATGCGCGCCGCGCACGACGCGCAGGTCATGCCGCTGATCGCCAGTTCGACCCGCTGCCCGGCGACCGGGTTCGAGTCGTGCAGATCGGATGTCATCGTCAGTGCTCCTTCCTCGCGTCGCCGGTCAGCCGTGGCCGCCGTGGCCGTTGTGTGTCGTCGGTGCGTGGGCGGCGCCGCCCGTGGTCGGCACGGTGAACTCCGCGGTGCGGACCTGGCCTTCGTGCTGGAAGTCCAGGAACAGCCGGTACGCACCGGCCGACGGGACCACGACGTCGAAGGTCACCGTCGGGCCGGGTGGGGTCCGGCCGTCACCAGGCACGCCCTCCGGGTGCACGTGCAGGTAGGCGAGGTCGCCCTGCCGCAGCGCGACGAGGTGTCCGTAGGCACCGAGGTAGGGCTGCAGATCCGCGACCTCTCGACCGTCCTTGTACACCGACAGGGCGACCTTCGAGGTCTGCCCCGGGATCAGCTCGCCGTCGAGCCGCACCTGGTACCCGTCGGTGGTCGCCATCAGCGACGGAGCATACGTGGCTGGTTGGAAGTCACCCGGCGCGGCCAGGTCGACACCCAGCGTCATCGCCTCGCCGCCGGTAGGGGCGAAATCGGCGAAGGCGCGGTAGCTGCCCGCCTGCGGCAGCCGCAGCGGCACCGACCAGGTGCCGTCCTGGCTCATCTCGGGGTGCACGTGCTCGTAGTGGGCGGTGTCCCGGCGCACCACGATCAGGTGCATGCGCTTCTCGTGTTCGACGTCGAAGCCGGTCACCGGCTGGCCGTCCGGGCCGATGATGCGGAAGGAGAACGGATTGGTGGTTCCCGCTCGCAGCGTCGTGCTGGTGGGCGTGAGGGTGTAACCGCCCCTGGACGACGCCAGCCCCGCGGGCTGGTCGGGTTGTGCGGTCTCCGCGACGGTGCCGCTGTTGCTGTCCCCGTGCCCGGCGTCCTCCGCGCCGTGCGCACCGGCTGGACCGGTGAAGGGACCGACAGCGGTGCCGATCGCCCAGCCGCCACCGGCGACCAGGGCGAGCGCCGCACCGTAGGCGGAGAGCTTCCCCGCAGTGTTCATGTCACATCCTCGTGATCGGCAGTCGGCCGTCAGGAGGCCAGCTGGTAACCGGCCTCTTCGACGGCGGCGCGGACCTGGTCCACACCGATTTCCTTGCTGCTGGTGACGGTGACCGCACCGGTCGGCAGGTCGACCTGGACATCGGTCACCCCGTCGATCGCGCTGACCTCCTCGGTCACCGACAGCACGCAGTGCCCGCAGGTCATACCGGTCACGTTGTAGATCGCCTCGCTCATCCGACTGCGCCTTTCCAGAAGTCGTCCGGTTTCCCGCCGGTCGCGCCGTCCGACGCGCCGACACCGCAATTTATACCCTAGGGGGGTACCCTAGTCAACTCGGCACGCACACCGAAAAACAAAGCGCCGGATCCGGACGAATCCGGATCCGGCGCTGTCAGCGACGGGTCGCGATGACGAACTCGACGAGGTCAGCTACCCCGGCAGGGTATCAAGGGACGCCCGCGTCAGGCGGTGACGATCTGGCCGTTGTCGACCTTCACCGGGATGGCGGTCAGCGGCGTCTCGGCGGGACCGTGCTTGACGGCTCCGGTGAACGCGTCGAACACCGAGCCGTGGCAGGGGCAGCGCAACTCGGTGCCCTGCGGCGCCACCGGGCAACCCCGGTGCGTGCAGGCCGCGCTGAACCCGGCGACCGTGGTGTCGTTCGGACGGGAGACGATCGCCTGCTGCCCGCCGGGCGTGGTGACCGCCACCGCGCCCCCGACCGGCACCGCGCTGAGCGCGCCGAGGCTCTGGCCAGCCGGGGCGGGTGGCGCGCCAGGTTCGTTCGCCGGAGCGGGTGGTGCGGCTTCGCCACCACAGGCGGTCAACGCGACAGTTCCGAGGGCAGCACCGGCGACGGCGCCACCGGTGAGGAGGACGGATCGGCGGGTGTGGTTTTCGGCAGTCATGCCAATGGACACGATCAGCGACCGCATCCGGTTCAAAACCGGGATTCCGGCTCCGCGTACCACGGCCAGCCGCGCGGGAGGAGCCGCACTAGCATCGGTGACGGCGACGCTCGGGTCTGGTCGCTCTTCCCTCGTGGCGCCCTGTTCGCTGGTGGGCTCCCACCGGTTTTCGTGCGGCAGGGAGTCGCTCGAAAGGTGCACGTGCATGGCAGCAGTCTGGTTCATCACCGGCGCGTCACGCGGTCTCGGCCGGGAGATCACCGTCGCCGCGCTCGCCCGCGGTGACCAAGTGGTGGCCACCGCGCGGGACACCACCGCTGTCACCGCCGCCATCGACTCGGACCGACCGGATCTGCTAATCCTGCCGCTGGACGTGACCAACACCGACCAGTCTTGGAACGCGGTGGACGCCGCACTGGACCGGTTCGGCCGCATCGACGTGCTCGTCAACAACGCTGGCTACGGCCTGCTCGGCGCCGTCGAGGAAACCTCCGACGCGGAAGCCCGCGCGTTGTTCGACGTCAATTTCTTCGGACTGCTCAACGTGACCCGCGCCGTGCTGCCCGTCCTGCGCCGCCAGCGTTCCGGCCACGTCATCAACATCGGTTCGGCGGGCGGTTTCGCGCTGGGCACGGGCTACGGAATCTACGGGGCCAGCAAGTTCGCCGTCGAGGGGATCACCGAGGCGCTGGCCGCAGATCTCGACGGACTCGGTGTGCGGGCCACCGTGGTCGAACCCGGCATGTTCCGAACGGACATCTTCGACCCGACGAGCCTGCGCCTGGCCGCCACCCGCCTCGACGACTACGCCGCGACGGCCGGTCAGCGCCGGGTCGACCTGGTGCGGATGAACGGGGCCCAGCGCGGAGATCCGCGCAAAGCGGCCGAGGCGATCGTCGACATCGCCCACGCCGCCAAACCGCCGTTGAGACTGCAATTGGGCCCGGACAGCATCGCGCGGGTCACTGCCAAGCTCGCGCTGGTCGCGGCCGAACAGGCCGCCTGGCGGCACCTCGGCGAAGCCACCGACCACGATGACGCCGACGCACGATCTGGTCGAACAGGGGAGGAATAGGGCGGTCCCCCGACAAGCGCCCCATTCCTCGCCCCTTTTCGGACAACGCGGACCTGCGCCCCCCGGGATCGACCGCATCCCGCATTCCGCGCTGCCACGTCCATCGGCACCAGCCAACAGCTACTGCTGCACCAACTTCTTCAACGCCTCCAGCCACAGCTCGTGCCCGTTGAACATCCGGTCCGGGTCGCCTTCGCGCATCGCGATGGCCACCGATCCGCGCGCCACCTTCTCCGTCACCGCGCACGTGGCGTTCGGCGGGATTCCGACCAGCAACCACGCCTGGTAGGCGTCGAAGTCGTGCCCGGTGGCGAACCAGCCCAATCGGCTGTCCCGCACGAATTCGCCCACCGTGGCATCGACGTGCATGCCGAAGGTGTCGAACTCGAACCTGGTGCCCCACTGCAGCCGATCGGCCGGTGGCGTGGTGATCCGCACGTTCTGCGCGTTCGGATACCAATTCGGCCACCGGGGCGCCTCCACCAGATGTCGAAACACCAGCGCCCGCTGCGCGTCGATCCTCATTTCGTTGTGGACGAACAAGTCCGCGCGGTCCGGCGTGAACCCGGACGGCCAGTGGATGTCCGGGTTTGCCTTCCGATGTCCGGATCGGTGACCGTCTCCGGGCGGCGTTGACTTCCCTTGGACCGAGGTCTCCTTCGGTCCGGGCACACGTTCCTGCCAGGAATTCATGGTGCACCTCGTTGGGAATCGGCATGGAATTCTTGATACCTGCCGCTGAATCAAACTGTGCCCGGCCCCCGACCCACCCGACATCCGTCAAATGACTGTGCGCCCTGCCGTGCAGTGTGACGTGCGACAACACCGAACCGACCGGCGAGAACACCGCCAGGGTCCCGTTTCGGCAAGAAACCGCTAATCGGGTTGTTCCGGCAGATCGGCCAGCGCGTCGCGAAGGGCGGCGCGGGAGGCGATGCCGAGTTTGGGGAAGATCCGGTACAGGTGGGCGCCGACCGTCCGGTGGGAGAGGAACAGCCGCTCGCCGATCTGCTTGTTCGTCAGTCCGGACGCGGCCAGCAACGCGATTTCCCGCTCCTGCGGGGTCAGCGAAGCGGACTCCGGGTCCTCGGCCTTCGGATTGGCCAACCCGGCGGCACGCAACTCGTTGTTGGCGCGAGCGGCCCACGGTCGAGCGCCCAGCCGCTCGAAGATCTCCAATGCCGCTCGAAGCTGGATCCGCGATTCCGCGGTCGCACGGGCCCTTCTGAGGCGTTCCCCGTAGAGCAGTCGCACCCGCGCCGCCTCGAAGGGCCAGCGGTCGGCGCCGGGAATGGCCAACGCTTCCTCGAACAGCCGCATGTCGCCATCGGCGGCGGCCATCGCGGCGGAGCCGCCTGCCAGCAGGGCTAGGCGCGGGGACAGCGCCGCGATGTCAGCTTCGCGCATGGCGTTGACGTGCGCGGCCGCCTCGGCGTCGCGGTTGGTGCGCACCGCCGCTTCGACGAGGTCCATGGTGGCCCACAGGGCGTGCGGGACGTGGGAAGCGAGGGTTCCGGCCGGGCTGAGCGCGGTCGCGTGCTGATACGCGTCCTCGAAATCACCCCGGCCGAGGTCGGCGAGTACGCGGGCGTGGTTGGCGAACAGTTCCGCACCGTGCGCCCCGCGCGGCGCGGCCGATCGCACGATCTCGTCGGTCAGCGCGCGGCTGGTGTCGAAGTTGCCGCGCACGGCTGCGAGCAGCGCTTGGTCGTAGCGGAAGTACCAGCTGAAGAAGCGATATTCGTGCTCTTCGCACAGCCGCATTCCTTCGTCGGCGAAGGTCGCCGCTTGGTCCCATTTCCCGGTGAGGAAACCGTCCAGGAAGAGGTGCATCAACGCGCCAATGCGCCTGCGGACCGGACCGCCCTCGCGGCCCTGCCGGACGACCCGCCAGGACGCCTCGCGGCAATCGGCCAACCGGTCGAGGTAGACCGACGCGGTACCCATCCGCACGATGCGGGTCGGGTCGACCTCGTTGTGCAGACCGCTGAGCACGGCGTCGAGCTCGGCTTTCGCCGCGACGCCGGTCCGGGCCGGGTCCGGGAACGTCTTGCTGCAAACGGACAACAGCGGCGGAACCTCGGGCGTGAGCCGGTCGAGCGCGGCGTAGAAGGGCTCCCACAGTTCGGGACGCCCGCCGAACCAGCACACCAGGAGCAAGGTGTGCAGCGCTTCGTTTAGGGCGTTGTTGCTGGCGTCGTAGCCGTGGTCGCCAGCCTCGATGGCACCGACCAACAACCGGTGGGCGGTGTCGACGTCGCCGTCGCGGTTGATCAGCAGGTACACCGCCGCCGCGGCGGCGTGCAACGATCCACTGCTGCCCGGATCCACGCCGCAAGCACCGTCGAGCAGTTGCAACGCACTGCTCAACTCGCCGCTCGCGTCCGCGCCGATGTAGGCCGCCTCGGCTCGGCGGCGCGTCCGGTCGGTGGCCAGCGGGCTCAGCTCCGCGGCCCGGGTCAAGGACGCGACCGCGCGCACCGCATCGCCGCGTCGCAGGACCCCGCGCGCGGCTTGTTCCAGCAGGTCCGCCACGTGCTCATCGGGGCCGACGCACGCCTCGCCCAAGTGCCAGGCCCGGCGCTCCGGCTGATCCACCAGGGCGTCGGCCAGGCAGCGGTGCGCCCAGCGGCGCTCCTGATCGGTGGAGACCTCGACAGCGGCGGACCCGATCAGCGGGTGGCGGAAGGACACCCTGCGGGTGGTCCCCTCGACCCGCACCAGCTGATCGCGTTCCGCAGGGGCGAGATCGTCGAGGTCGTACTGACCGGCCGCAGCCGCCCGCAGCACGTCGAGATCGCCAGTACCGTCCAGTGCGGCCAGCAGCAACAACTTCCGGGACGAAGCCGGGAGCTTGGCCATCCTCGACGCGAAAAGCGTTTGGAGGCGCTGGCTGAGCGGCAGCAGCGGCGGCAATGCGGCTGACGCGGAAAGTTGCGACTCGCTCAGCGCTGCGGGCAACTCCAGCAGTGCTAGCGGGTTTCCCCGCGCCTCGATCAGCAGGCGTCGGCGCACTTGGGAGGCGAGGTCCGGAAATCGGTCGTTGATCAGCTCCGTTGCCGCCGCGTCGTCCAACGGCCGCACCTCGTGGTACGGCAGGCCGCCCGGATCGAAGTAACTCCCGGTCTGCGACCGCGACGCGGCGAGGAGCCCGACCCGGCTGCCGACGAGTCGGCGGGCGACGAATCCCAGCACGGCAGCGCTGGCCCGGTCGAGCCAGGGAAGATCGTCGACGATCAGCAGCAGCGGCATTTCGCTGGCCGCCATGCGGACCAGCAGGAGCGCGGCGTTGGAGACCAGCAGCCGGTCGGGCGGTGGGCCGGTGCCGAAACCCAGTGCGACGCGAAGTGCGTCGCGGTGCGCGTCACCGAGCGCGCCGATGCTGTCGTGCAGCGGGAAGAACAGCTGGTTGAGCCCCGAGTAGCTGACGTTGACCTCGAACTCCACGCCAGCGGCGCGCAGGATCCGGGTGCCTTTCCGCGACGCCGCCTCCGCTACGGCGTTCAACAGCGCCGTCTTGCCCACTCCGGCTTCCCCGGACAGCAACAGCGCCCCGCCTTGAACGGCGGCCTCGTCGAAGAACGACACGATCGACGCGAGATCTTCGGCGCGTCCGACCAACGACTCAGACGCGTGCTCCGGCCCCGCAGGATCGAGAGGGCTCAACGGTGTGCCTGCCGAACCTGGCAAGGCGAACGCGTCGGATCCACCACGACGCGATCAGCCATGCCGACATTTCCGGCATTCTTCCGCGCGCCGTCGAGCGAGTTTCCAACCGAGCTCGACGACGCGACATCAGACCGCTGTTCGGGGCTGTTGCGGCAACATTTCCGGCCGCACGCCGCAACCTGCCCGAAGTCCACGGTGGACCAGGCACCGCGCATCATCCCGGTTGACGATAAGGAGCCCCTTATGCCAGGTCAAGGCGCCCACAAAGTGGACAGTGCCCTAGACCAATCCGGCGCCGCTGCCCGACCCGACATCCGCCCGACCGCGTGTCGGCGCCGAATTCCGCCCGGAATTGAACCGGGGGGCGCGGCATCACGTGTCCACTGGCGTAGCAGACCGGTTTAGGCAGGAGTGACGCGATGACGGGCTGGATACTGCGGTTGCTCGTAGTCCTGGGATTGCTCGGATCGGCGTGGGTGCACTTGGTCGTGTGGCTGGACTGGGCCAGCTCCACACCGGTGGTCGGGCCGCTGTTCCTGGTAAACGTCGTCGCGGGCGTTGTGATCGCGGCTGCTGTGCTGGTGTGGCACCACTGGTTGCCCGTGCTGGCCGCCATTGGATTCGGTGCGGCAACGCTGTTGGCCTACGTGCTTTCGGTAACCGTGGGATTCTTCGGCGTCCAGGAACAGTTCGCGACCTCGGAGGAGGTCTGGGGCGTGATCACCGAAGCGGGCTGCATCGTCTTCGGCGCCGCACTGCTGGCGGTCCGGGACCGCAGACGGGTAGCGGCGTGACAGACGGACCGGAATCGCGGTTGATGCAATTGCTGCACGACCAGCACGCGTCCGCGTTGTGGTCCTACGCCCTGCGATTGACCGGCGGCGACCGCAGCCGCGCCGAAGACGTCGTGCAGGAAACACTGCTGCGGGCCTGGCGGCACCCGAAGGTGCTCGACCAGTCCCAGCGATCCGCCCGCGCTTGGCTGTTCACCGTGGCGCGGCGGATCGCCATCGATGACTGGCGTTCGGCGGCCACCCACGCGGAGGTCGTGACGGACGCGCCGCCGGAACCGCCGACCGCCGACGAGACGGACCGGGCCGTGCAGGGCTGGTTGGTCGCGGACGCACTCGCCGAACTGTCGGCGCGGCACCGCGAGGTGCTGGCGCTGTGCTTCTACCAGGGCATGTCGGTGGCAGATGCGGCAAATCAGCTGGGAGTGCCGGAGGGGACCGTCAAGTCCCGGACGCATTACGCGTTGCGCGCACTGCGCCTGGCGCTCGAAGAAAGGGGCGTGACCCGGTGAGTCAGCGTTTCGAACCGGGAACGGACCCGTTCGCCGATTTCGACGCCGCTTACGTGCTCGGCGCGCTGTCGCCGGAGGACCGGTCGGCGTTCGAGGAGCACATGACCACCTGCGATGCCTGCGCCGACTCGGTTCGCCTGCTGGCCGGTGTGCCCGGTTTGCTCGCGCAGGTCGACGCGCACCAGGTCAGCGCCGAGCCCGCGCCGTCGGACCAACTGTCGAAGCTCGCGACGGAGGTCCAGCGCACCCGTCGGCGCCGACTGCTGGCGACCGCCGCCGCGGCCGCCGCCGGACTGCTGATCTGCCTGGCGCTGGTGCTCGCGACCCCGCTGACCGAACACCCGGTGGGCGCGGAGATGACCGCGCTGGGGGCCTATCCGGTGCACGCGAACATCAACCTCAGCGACGTGCCCACCGGCACCAGAGTGGACATGTCGTGCCGCTACGAGGGCAGCAGGGGCGGCGACTACGTGCTGGTCGCGGTCCAGCGCGACGGGCGCACCGCGGATCTGGCCACCTGGTACGCGATGCCGAAGGACACCGCGGAACTGGCCATGACCACACCGCTGCGGCGTGCCGAGATCCAGTCGTTGGAGTTGCGGGTTCCCGGTGGACCGACGCTGCTGCGCCTCGCGGTCAACAAGTGACCGACCAGGTCACAGCGGCGCGCAGGTCGCCGGGTCGGCCCGCAGCACCGGGTCGTCGCGGTCCGCGTCCTTGATCGGGATGGTGTACACCGCGTTGGCCACTCCGTAGGCGTACTGGTAGGTGACCCGGCTGCCCTGGAACCTGCCGGTGTCGTCCTGGTAGGCGTTGACGCTGTCCAGCACGCGACCGGGCTTGCCGGGCCCGCAGCCGTAGGTGGACACCGCGCTGGCACCGCCGCCCTCGGCGATCCGCCACGGCGCACCGTCGCGCAGCGGCACGCCGAACAGGCCCGCTTCGCGGGAGTACGCCCAGACCGTGTAGATGATCGTGTTCGCGCCGACCGACTCGGGCACCAGCACCTCGTCGAACCCGTCGCCGTTGACGTCCACCGGGACGGGTGGCTGACCAGCGGCGTTGCCCGGCACCACGGTGTCCACGAATTCCTCCGCCAACCCGACCCGGAGCAGCATCGTGTCTTCCGAAACCTGTTGCAACGCAACCGGATCCTGTCGTCCGTCGCCGTCGACGTCAGCGGTGGGCGTCGGCTGCGCGGCGGCCGGGGCGGCGCCGGAGAGCAGCACGGCCGCCGTGGCAGCCCCGAACAACAGTTTCCGGGTCATCGCGATCCCTCCAGTGGTTCGACGCCACGAGCGGCGCATCGTCGTCTGGTCAGGAGACGTCGACAGCGAGCCGGAGGTTGCCTGCGCCATCCGGACGAGTGGCGGGTGTACCGGGCCGCTGCGGGAGACCGTCCAAACCGGACATCGCCAATCCGGTGCCAGCCGACCGATTAGTTCTGCGGGTGACCGCGGTCAATACCGGTGACAACACCCGTGGCGCCGAAGCAGCCGCGGTGCCGACGGAAGGGGTTGGGCGTGGCGACGAACCCGATTGCGGGGCGGCGGGAGTGGATCGGGCTCGCGGTGCTCGCGCTGCCGACGCTGCTGCTGTCGCTGGACATGAGCGTGTTGCACCTCGCGGTGCCGGATCTGGCCGCTGAGCTGCGGCCGAGCAGCACCGAGTTGCTGTGGATCATCGACAGCTACGGCTTCATGATCGCGGGTTTCCTGGTCACCATGGGCACCCTCGGCGACCGCATCGGACGCCGGAAGCTGCTGATGATCGGTGGCGCGGGCTTCGGCATCGCCTCGATCGCGGCGGCCTTCGCGACCGACCCGGTCATGCTGATCGCCGCTCGGTCGCTGCTGGGCGTCACCGGGGCCACCCTGATGCCCTCGACGCTGGCGTTGATCAGCAACATGTTCCAGGACCCGCGGCAGCGCAGCACCGCGATCGCGGTGTGGATGACGTGCTTCATGGGCGGCATGGTGATCGGCCCGGTGGTGGGTGGCGTGCTGCTGGCGAACTTCTGGTGGGGCTCGGTCTTCCTGATGGCCGTGCCGGTCATGGTGTTGCTGCTGGCCCTCGCGCCGACGCTGCTGCCGGAGTACCGCGACGAGAACGCGGGCCGACTGGACCTGGTCAGCGTGGCCTTGTCGCTCGGCACGATCCTGCCGATCGTCTACGCGCTCAAGGAATTCGCCAAGCACGGCCCGCAGTCGACGAGCCTGGCGGCACTGGTGGTCGGAGTCGCGCTGGGCGTCGCGTTCGCCCGCCGCCAGCGGCGGATCGCCGATCCGATGCTGGACCTGCGGCTGTTCCGGGTGCGCGCGTTCAGCGTCGCGCTGGGCATCACGCTGGTCGGCGCCATCACCATGGGCGGGGTTTTCCTGCTGGTCAACCAGTACCTGCAGTTGGTCGCGGGGTTGTCCGCGCTGGAGGCCGGGCTGTTGCTGATGCCGCAGGCCGGGGCCGTGGTGGTCGGATCGTTGATCGCACCGCGGCTGGCGAAGCGGTTCCGGCCGGAGTTCGTGCTCGGTTTCGGCATGCTGCTCGCGGCCGTCGGCATCGCCCTGTTCACCCTGGTCGACGGCGCCAACGGAGTCGCGCTCGTGATCATCGGCATGGCTGTCGCCAGCTTCGGGATGGGGCCGCAAGGCGTGCTCTGCACCGAAATGGTGGTGAGCTCGGTGCCGCCGCAGAAGGCCGGGGCCGCCTCGGCGATCTCGGAAACCGGCGCCGAATTCGGCATCGCGATGGGTATCGCCCTGTTCGGCAGCATCGGCACCGCCGTCTACCGCAACGTGGTGACGACTCCGCCCGAACTGCCCGCACCCGTGGCGGCCGAAATCCGCGATGGCATGCCCGGCGCGGTGAACGCGGCAGGTCGGCTGGCCGACCCGCTGAGCGTGCTGGCACCGGCGGGGGAGGCGTTCACCAGCGGACTCCACGTGGTCTCCGCGATTGGTGCGATCGCCGTCGTGGTGTTCGCCGTGGTCGGCATGGTCGTGCTGCGCAGGCCGCCCCGACCGGCGGGAGAACCGGTGAGCGCGGAGCTGGACCCGGCCCTGGTCTGACCGTGGCGCGCCGTCAGCGGCCGGTGGGCGAAGCGTCCGCGATGCGGTGGCCGTCGGCCAGGTCTTGGGCCTTGGCCAGCAGGTCTTCGTGCAGCGGAGCCGGGGCCAGACCGAACCGCTCGTCGTATGCCCCGATCACCGCTGCTTCGAAGGTGTCGAGGCAAAGCCCTGGCGCTTCCGCGCGCACCGAGCCCACCGAATCGTCGTCGAAGGGCAGTTCCAGGTGCCGGTAGACCTCGCTGAGCACCGGCCGCAGCACTTCGGCGTCGTCGAAGATCGCCACGGCGCTGAAAAGCCAGGCGCCGCGCACCAACCGCTGCGCGGTGCCGACCAGCTTCACCCGGCCTCGCGCGTTCACGCTGTGCGCGCCCGGACAGTACTCACCGGGCACCGCGCCGACCTGCGCCCCGACTCCGTGGTCCTTGAGCACCCCGGCCCACAGTTCGGCGTAGCCGACGAACCGCTCGTCCATGCCCGCCAGGTAACCGGGGTCGGGGCCGACGTGGTCCACCACGAGCGACCGCTCGGTGTAGGCCACCGCCCGACCGCCCGGTGCGCGCAACACCGGGGTGAACCCGGCCTCCCGCACGGCACGCACCGCAGCCGGGAAGCCGGGCAGCAGCGAGTCCCGTCGGCCGAAGGCGACGACCCGCGTGCTCGGCTGGTACACCCGCAGCGCCGGACCTGACTCGCCACGGCTGACGCGGCGCAACATCGCATGCGCGACCGCGACCTCCAGCGCCTGGTCGGCACCCGCGCCGAGCGCGCCGCGAAAGAGCTCCACGGGCTGATTCTACGGAGCGACCATCGAGCGACGTGCTCGCGCGACACCGTTGCGCGGGTTGCGGGCGATTACCGCTCCCCCAGCGTCTGACCAGCGCTTCGTGGCCAGCTGTCGAGCAGTCGGTGCCCGTCGAAGACGGCCAGTTCCGCGCGGTAGAACTCGATGCCGATCCCGTTGGGATCCCGGATGTAGAGGCTGTCCGCCACACCGCGGTCCGGGCCTAGGTACTCGACCCCGGCGTCGTCCAACCGCTGCCGCGCCGCCGCGAAGTTCTCCGGCGTGGTCGACAGCGCGATGTGCTGCACACCGCCGATCGTCTCGCTGAACGGCGGGTGGTCGTGGCCCGGGAAGTCGAAGAATCCCAGCAGGTTCCGGTTGCCGACGTCGAAGAAGAAGTGGCTCGACCCGGCGTAATCGCGGTTCTCCACCAGCTCCACCAGCGGAAATCCCAGGAATTCCTGGTAGAACCGGATGGTTTCCTCGACGTTGCGGCAGATCAGCGCGACGTGGTGGAAGCCGCCGACCGGCGTGGCCGGACGCTGCCCGACCGGCCGCAGGTACTTCTGCCTTAGTTCCTCCCGACGAGCCCGGATCGCCTCCAGTTCGGCACCTTCTGGCTGCGGCATGACCAACTCCTCCCAGCTCCAGAGCATGTCGTTGAGCGCCCCACGCAGGGCACGGCGATTTCGTGCGAAATCGCCCCGCAGTCGAGCACCGCAGGACCGCTTCGAAGACAGGTTCCCAGACACCGCCAGGATTCCGGGATCCCGGCACCGCGTGATCAGCCGTCCGGGCGCGACGCTGCGTGACTTCGTTGCTGCACAATGTCAACCACGTTACGCGGGACGCACCACCACTCGACTTTTTACTCCTGCGAAACACCCCGAGTCAGTTTCCCGTAACGCGCCGAGGTGATGCTGGCCAGCCGAATCCGCCGTGCTGTGGAGGAGGCTGTCATCGATACCGGAAGCACCGCCTGGCTGCTGGTCAGCGCCGCACTCGTCATGTTCATGACACCGGGCCTGGCCTTGTTCTACGGGGGCATGGTGCGCTCCCGGAGCGTGCTCAACGTGATGATGCTGACCTTCGCCTGCCTGGCCGTGGTCGGCACGCTGTGGGTGCTCTACGGCTACTCGCTCGCCTTCGGCGACGACGCTTTCGGCGGCCTGATCGGCGGCCTCGGGCACAGCGGCCTGCGCGGACTGCACGACGTGGCGGTCGGGCCAGCCGGGCAGCAGGTGCCGCTGTTCGCGTTCGCCGCCTTCCAGCTGATGTTCGCGGTGATCACCGTGGCGCTGCTGGTCGGCGCGGTCGCCGAACGCATCCGGTTCTGGCCGTGGATCGTGTTCGTCGCCGTGTGGGTCACCCTGGTGTACTTCCCGATCGCGCACTGGATCTTCGCCGTGGACGGGTTCACCGCACCGGACGCGGTAGGCGGCTGGCTGGTCAACGACCTGAAGGCCCTGGACTTCGCGGGCGGCACCGCGGTCGAGATCAACTCGGGTGCCGCCGCGCTCGCGCTCGCGGTGGTCGTCGGCCGCCGCCGGGGTTGGCCCCAGCACCAAGCACGCCCGCACAACCTGCCGTTCGTGCTGTTCGGCGCCGGATTGCTGTGGTTCGGCTGGTTCGGTTTCAACGCCGGTTCCGCGCTCGGCGCGACCCCGCTGGCCGCGACGTCGTTCATCAACACCATGACCGCGGGCGCGACCGCCGTCCTGGGTTGGCTGTTGGTCGAACAGTTCCGCGACGGCGTGCCCACCACCCTCGGCGCGGCTTCCGGCGCGGTGGCTGGCCTGGTCGCGATCACGCCAGCGTGCGGTTACGTCGAGCCGCTCGGTGCGGCGGCCATCGGCGTGGCCGCCGGTGTGCTGTGCGCCCTGGCGGTCACGCTGAAGCACCGGTTCGGCTACGACGACACGCTGGACGTGGTCGCGGTGCACGGAGTTGGCGGCTTGGTCGGCATGCTGCTAATCGGCGTGTTCGCCACCAAGAGCGTGAACTCGGCGGGCGCCGACGGGCTGCTCTACGGCGGCGGCCTGGACCAGCTGGGGCGGCAGTCGGTGGCGGCCGGTGCCACCCTCCTGTACTCGCTGGTGCTGACCTTCGTGATCGCCTGGGTCATCCAGAAGACGATCGGCTTCCGGGTTGCCCCGGAAGCCGAGTCGACCGGCGTCGACGAAGCCGAACACTCCGAGCGCGCCTACGACTTCGACGCCCGCCCCGGCGCCCACCCGCTCACCGAACGGGTCCACACCGCCAATTCCTTGTCCACCAAGGGAACCTGACGCGGTCAGAAGGAGGTCGGGATGACAGGGTGCCTTTCGAACAGCACCGTGCCGCGCACGATGGCCTCCTTGTAGAGCGCCGCTTTCCGCCCGGTCAGCACCGCCTCGCGCGGGCTGTCGTCGGCGTGCACGAACTGGACCAACGCGTCCCGCCTGCCCAGGCTGATGCACTGGTTGAAGTACCGGAACCGCAACGGCGCAGTGGGGCGCCCGGCGAGGTCGTTGGCGAGCGCTCGGATGCCGTGCTGGGCGGACGGCAGGCCCGTCGCGCACGCCATCCGCAGTTCCTGCCCGGTCCGCATGCGCACCGCCGCCGCATCGCCGATTCCGGTGATCTCCGGGTGCGAGACCGACCGCAGCATCTCGTCGACGATCAACCGGCCGTTGTCGTCAACCGCGAAACCGGCCTTCCGGGCCAGTTCCGACACCTTGAAACCGGCCGTCCACACCACGGTGTCCGCGGCCACGTGTTCACCGTCGTCCAGCAGCAGCCCGTCGGCGCGAACCTCCGAAACACCGGCGTGCTCCCGGAGCTCGACACCGAGCCGGTCGAAGGTGCGCCGCAGGTAGTTCCGACCGCGTTCGGAAAGCGTCGCGCCGAGCGCTCCCCTGGTCACGAACCGGACCTTCAAACCGGGGTGTGCCTCGGCCAGCTCGGCAGCGGCTTCGATGCCGGTCAGCCCACCACCGACCACCGCGATCACGTCGCTGTCACCGATGCGCTCCCGCAGCCGCGACGCCTGCTCGCCGGTAGCCACGGTGTAGGCGTGCTCGGCGACACCGGGCACCGACTCCATGTCGGCGACACTGCCCAGGGCGTAGACCAGCCGGTCGTAACGCACGACCCGAGACGTGTTCGCCAGCCGGACCACCCGCTGCGCGGCATCGATCTCGGTCACCCGGTCGACGACCAGCTCAACACCGCTGCCCGCGAGCAGATCCACCAGCGGCCGGTCGCGCAGCCGCTGGCCAGCGGCGAGCTGGTGCAGCCGAACCCGCTCGACGAACCGATCACCGGCGTTGATCAACGTCACCTGAGCACCGGTCCACTTCGCGGCGAGCTTCGCCGCGGCGAGTCCGGAATAACCTCCGCCAACAACCACGATCCGAACCGTCATCGTCCCGTCCTCCCAACTCCACGCGGACGTGTTCGAAGGTGGAACGGGACAGCCCGCAAAAGCGTGACAGGCTGTGACACGGGTCATACCGACACCTCTCGGTGACCAGCGGCGCGCCGCCTGGGAAATTCCCGCAATTGCCGGGAAATCCGCCAAGCGGCTCATCGGCGAATTGCCGAACGGAAAATCGCGATGACTGATCGGACGCACCGATTGCGTCGGTCGTGTTGATCGCGGGTCGAATTCTTGATCCGCGCGGTGCGCGCCGAGTAGCGTTCGAGTTCTCGGTCTTCCCCGTTCGCGAACTGGAGGTCGTGTGATGCCCGCTCCCACGGAAGCCACTCCCGCCCCGGCACCGCCGACCTGGACTCCGCCGCAGGTCGAGCACTACGAGACGCGGCCGGAGGTGACCGCCTACGCTGGCGAGGGCAGCCGGTGAGAAAACCGCTGACCCAACCGGAATTCCAGGAGTCCCTACAACGGCTGTCGCCGCGCTACTGGGCGCACCACCCATTTCACGAGCGATTGCACGGCGGCGGCTGCACTCCGTCGGAAGTGCGGTTGTGGGTCGCCAACCGGTGGTATTACCAACGGAATTTGTCGCAGAAGAACGCCTCGATCGTGGCGAACTGCCCATTGCCGGAGGTGCGGCGGATCTGGGCCGGGCGCATCGGCTACCAGGACGGCACCAGCGACACCGACGGTGGCCTGCACGACTGGTTGGTGCTCTCCGAAGCCGTGGGCCTGCAGCGGGCCGAGGTCCTGGACGAACGTCACGTGCTGCCTGGTGTGCGGTTCGCGGTTGACGCGTACTTGGATTTCTGCCGCCGCAAACCGTGGATCGAGAGCGTGGCCGCCGCGCTTACCGAGATGTTCTCGCCCGATCACATGTCCGACCGGGTGTCGGCCTGGCGACGCCACTACGACTGGATCAAGCCCGACGGACTGGCCTACTTCGAACATCGGATCCCGGCGGCCCGCGCCGACAGCGCGCTGACGCTGCAGGTCGTGCTCGACCACTGCGAGACGCGCGACCAGCAAGATGCGGCGGTGCGGGCGTTGTCGTTCAAATGCGACGTGCTGTGGGCGATGCTGGACGCCATCGACTACAAAGGACAGTCATGCGGGTGACGGCCGACAGCCGCCCAGGGCTGCGGCGCGGGGTTCGACTGGTTCACGACCGGGTCCGCGCGAAGCACGCCTTGCTGTTCCCGGAAGGTGTCCTGCTGCTCAACGACACAGCCGCGGACGTCGTTCGGCGATGCGACACCAGGCGCACGGTCGCCGAAATCGTCCGCGATCTGGCGGCGGCGTACCAGGGCGTGACCGTCGAGTCCGTGCTCGGCCTGCTCTCGGACCTGGCCGCTCGCCAGATGCTGGGCAGTTGCGAGGCGGTTGCCGTCGAATCCGGCCCGAACGCCCGAGATCCGCGGTCCGGGCTGCCGCTGGGCCTGCTGGCCGAGCTGACCTACCGGTGCCCGTTGCAGTGCACGTACTGCTCGAACCCGTTGAACCTGGCCGACTACCGGGACGAACTGAGCACCGAGGCGTGGTTGCGGGTCATCGAACAGGCTCGCGCGATCGGTGTGCTGCAACTGCACCTGTCCGGCGGCGAACCGGCGCTGCGCCGGGACCTCGTCACGCTGGTCGCGGCGGCCCGCCGACTCGGCCTCTACACGAACCTGGTCACCAGCGGTTTCTCCCTGCCGCGAACGCGGTTGGCCGAACTCGTCGCAGCGGGCTTGGACCACGTCCAGCTGTCGGTGCAGGACGCGGCCGCGATGTCGGCCGATGCCATCGCCGGGCGACGGGCGCACGCCCGCAAGATGACGGTGGCGCGCGACATCGCCGAAACCGGACTGCCGATGACCGTCAACGCGGTGTTGCACCGCGGGAACATCGCCGCGCTGCTCGACATCGTCGAGCTCGCGGTCGAACTCGGCGCCGAACGCGTCGAGCTGGCCAACACCCAGTTCTACGGTTGGGCCCTGCGCAACCGCGCCGCGCTGATGCCCAGCCGCGCGCAGGTGCGGCAAGCGGACGAGGACGCGGCGGTGGCCCGCGAGCGCTACGGCGACCGGCTGGAGATCGTGTACGTGGCCGCGGACTACTTCAGCCCGCGTCCCAAACCGTGCAATTACGGATGGGGGAACCGACAGCTGACCGTGGCGCCCAATGGCGCCGTGCTGCCCTGCCCAGCCGCCGGACAACTTCCCGACCTGCACGTTCCATCGGTGCACGATGCGTCGCTGGAGGAGATCTGGTTCGACTCGGTGGCGTTCAACCGCTTCCGCGGCACCGAGTGGATGCCGGACCCGTGCCGCAGCTGCGCGTTGCGCGAATTCGACTTCGGCGGCTGCCGGTGCCAGGCTTACCAACTGGTCGGCGATGCGGCGGTCACGGACCCCGCCTGCGCGCTGTCCGAACACCACGACCTGGTCAGGACCGAGTTCGCACCGCAGCCCGCGGTGCCGAGGCGGATGTGATGCGCGTACGCGTCCTGGGAACCGCGGCAGGTGGCGGCCTGCCGCAGTGGAACTGCGGCTGCGAAAGCTGTTGCCGGGCCGAAGAACTCGGCACCCAGCGCACCCAGGACTGCCTGGCGATCAGCGGTGACGGGACGACGTGGTACCTGGTGAACGCCTCGCCGGACCTGCGCACCCAACTGCTGGCCGCACCCGAACTCCGGCCGCCGCCGGGCACCCGCCGAACCCCCGTCGAGGGCGTCCTGCTGACCAGCGCCGAACTGGACCACACGCTGGGGCTGGTGACGTTGCGGGAAGCCAGCCAACTCACGATCTACGCGACCGAGGGGGTCCACCGAGCACTGCGCGAGGCGTTCCCGATCACGGAGATCATCGGGAACTACACCGCGGTGCGGTCGGAGCAGATCTCCAACGGCCTGGTGCTCGCGGGCGGCATCGCGGTCCAGGTCATCGGTGTCGGCGACAAACGCCCCCGCTACGCAAGCGGTCTGGCCGGACACGATTGGGTTGTCGCCTACCGGTTCACCGATACCGGCTCCGGGCGCAGCCTGGTGTACGCACCATGCCTGCCCGCTTGGCACGAGGCGTTCGAGCGGATCATCGACGGCGCCGACACCGTCCTGCTGGACGGTACGTTCCACACCGAAGACGAGCTCACCCGCAGCTCCGGCAGCGATCGCCCGGCCAGCAGCATGGGCCACCTGCCGATCCGCGCGGCCCTGCAGGAGATCGCCCGCCACCCGAAATCCCGGTTCCTGTTCACCCATCTCAACAACACCAACCCGCTGGTCCACCCCGACGCGCCGGAACACGCCGAAGTCCGGGCCGCCGGTGCCGCGATCGCAGCCGAACGGCAGTTGCTCGTCCTGGAATGACGCCGTCGATTTTTGCCGCTGGGCGGAATCGGGTATGTGGAAGAGGTGAACGAGGACCGCCTGGCGAAGTACCGGGAGATGCGCGACTTCAGCCGCACCACCGAGCCCAGCGGCGACCGCGAGGTGCGCGCGGCTGGCAACCGATTCGTCGTGCAACGCCACCGGGCTCGCCGCCGCCACTACGACCTGCGGCTGGAACTGGACGGCGTGCTGGTCAGCTGGGCGGTCCCCAAGGGACCGACGCTCGACCCCGCAGTGCGCCGAATGGCCGTGCAGGTCGAGGACCACCCCTTGGAGTACGCCGACTTCGAGGGCACCATCCCGACCGGTGAGTACGGCGGCGGCGACGTCATCGTCTGGGACCGGGGCAGCTGGGAGCCGGTGGACACCGACGACCCGGCCGCGGCGATCGAGGCCGGAACGCTGCACTTCGACCTGCACGGCACGAAGTTGGCGGGCCGGTTCGTGCTGGTGCGACGCGGCGAACGGCAGTGGCTGCTGCTGCACAAGAAGGACGAGCACGCGGTGTCCGGTTGGGATCCCGAGGAACACCCCCGGTCGGTGCGCAGCGGCCGCACCAACGAGGAGGTCGCCGCCGCTCCAGAAGCGATGTGGCGCAGCGACCTCCCACCTGCGGAAGCCGAAATCCCGCTGGGCGCCAACAAGTCCGGCCAGTGGGATCCGCCCACCGAGGAGGAGCTGGCCGCGCTCGACCGGCTCGGGCAGAAGGGCCGCTGGCGGCTGGCCGGGCGGGATCTCGCGCTGACCAACCTCGACAAGGTCCTGTTCCCGGCCCGCGACGGTGAACAGCCGGTGACCAAGCGCGATCTCATCCGCTACCACGCGCTGGTCGCCCCGGTGATGTTGCGCTACCTCGTAGACCGGCCGCTGAACTCGCACCGCTTCCCCAACGGGGTGGACGAGCCCGGTTTCTGGCACAAGGAAGTCCCGAGCCACGCCCCCGACTGGCTGCGGCGGTGGCGCTACGAGAACGCCGAGTCCGGCGACACGCAGTGGTACCTCATCCCGGACAGCGTCGCCGCGCTCGCTTGGCTGGCCAATTACGCGGCGCTGGAGCTGCACGCGTGGACCTCGCGCGCGTCCGACGTCGAGCACCCGACCTGGGCGCTGTTCGACATCGATCCCGGCAGCAAGACCACCTTCGAGGAGGTGCTCGTCCTGGCCCGGCTGCACCGGACCGCGATGGAGCACCTCGGCGTCGAGGCCCGCCCGAAGGTCACCGGGCAGCGCGGCATCCAGATCTGGGTCCCGGTCGAACCGCGCTACACCTACGCCGAAACGCGCGCCTGGGTGGAGAAGGTGTCCAAGGCTGTGGGCAGCACTGTTCCCGAGCTGGTCAGCTGGGCGTGGACGCGAACCGAGCGGCGCGGTCTGGCACGCCTGGACTACACCCAGAACGTGATCAACAAGACCCTGGTCGCGCCCTACAGCGCCCGCCCCCGCCCCGGCGCCCCGGTGTCGGTGCCGCTGGAATGGCACGAACTGGACGACCCCGACCTGACCCCGGACCGCTGGACGATCCGCACCGTCCTCGACCGGCTGGCAACAGTGGGAGATCCCTTCGCAACCCTCCTCGACGTCGAACAACAGCTTCCACCGGTGTGAGAACTCGTCCCCGACTTGTGGCGGCGGTCGGGTCGACCGTCACCGGCTGGTCGCTGCGGCTTCCAGCGATGTTGGTTCGTGCAGGGACCAGCCGAGCAGCCAGGACAGCACCGGGAACACCAGCAGGATGGTCAACGCCGTCCGCAGGGAAGTCGCCTCCGCGATCGCGCCGAGCAGCGGCGCCGCCACCCCGCCGACGCTGACCGCCAGGCCGAGCGTTACGCCGCTGGCCGTGCCGACCCGGTTCGGCAGGTAGTCCTGGCCCAGCGTGACATGCAAGGAGAACGGGACGTACAGCAGGACGGCGGCCAGTGCCACGAAGATGTACACGGTCGGCCCAGGCGCGTGAACCACCCCGGCCACTGCCGGGACCGACGCCGCGTACGCGAGCCGGAGGGTTCGGATCCGCCCCCAGGTCGCGGCGAGCCTGCCGCCGAGCAGAGTGCCTGCCGCGCCGCCCGCGAACAGCACGAACAACGCTGCCGCTCCGGCGGTTTCGCTGCCGTGCACCCGCTGTTGGGCCCACAGCGCGACGAACGTGCTCAGTCCGATGTAGACGACCGAGCGCGAGACGACGATCGCCGCCAAGCGCAGGAACACCGGCCAGTCGTCCCGTCCCCGAACGGCATCGGAGCCGCCAGAAGTGCCCGCGACACCGATCAGCGAACGGCGCACCCGAGTGGTCAACAATCCGCCGAGCAACGCCGGAACGAGCAGCCACGGCGAGGCGGCCAGGCCACCCGCCGACAGGATCGGGGTCACCACGATCGGCGCCAGCGCGAACCCGATGTTGCCGCCGAGGGAGAACCAGCTCATCGCCACGTGGCTGCCGCCGGATGCGGCGCGGGCGAGCCGGGCCGCCTCCGGGTGGTAGGCGGCCACCCCGAGGCCGGACAACGCGACCGCGAGCCAGGTGAGCGCGTAGGAGTCGCCGACTCCGCACAACGCCACGCCGAGCCCGGCGGTCGTCATGCTCACCGGGATCAGCCACGGCATCCGGACGCGGTCGGTCAGCGCGCCGAACATCGGCTGCACGATCGACGACAACAACGTCGCCGCCAGCACGATCCCGGAAACCGCGACGTAGCCGTACTGCCGCTCCAGCACCAGGAACGGGACCACGGCGGGCACCGCGCCTTGGTAGATGTCCACGCTCGCGTGCCCGACGGACAGCAGTCCCATCGACCGAGCTCCGGCTCGCTTCACGCCTGCCATCCTCGAACAGGCGCTGTGTGTCCCGCTTTCGATAAACTGCCATGTTGTGCCGCGAATCCGCCACATCCCGCGGGCGTCGACCATGCTGCAGCACCTGCCGCCGGGTTCCGGGGTCGACGCCCACCGGCACGACGACCACCAGATCGTCTACGCTGGGCGCGGAGTCCTGTCGGTGACCACGGACGCGGGGAGCTGGATCGCCCCGGGCACCCTCGCGCTGTGGATTCCGGCGGGCACCGTGCACGAACACCGCGCCTACGGCGAAACCGACCTGCACAGCGTCGGGTTGCCCACCACCGACAACCCGCTGCGGGTGGATTCGCCCGCGGTCCTCGCCGTCAGCCCGCTGCTGCGCGAATTGATCCTCGCCTGCACCGGAGCCGAGTCCTACGACGAAGCCGAGCGGGACCGGCTGCACGCGGTGCTGCTGGACCAGTTGCGGCGGGCGCCGCAGCAGCCGATTCGCCTGCCCACCGCACAGGACCCGAGGCTGGCGGCCGTCTGCGCGATCCTCGCCGACGATCCCGCCGACCACCGTGGCCTGGCGGCGCTGGGTGCGCAGGTCAGCGCGAGCGAACGCACGCTGAGCCGCTTGTTCCGGGCCGAGATGCGGATGACCTTCCCGCAATGGCGCACCCAGTTGCGGCTGCACCACGGCCTTCGGCTGCTCGCCGAGGGCGCGGCGGTCACCACCGTCGCCCATCGGACGGGCTGGTCATCCACCAGCGCCTTCATCGAGGTGTTCCGCCGGACCTTCGGCCACACCCCCGGCGCCCAGCGCAACCGCTGAATCAATCGGGTAATCGCGCCCCCTGGCGGTTGAGTTCGGCGCGCACCGCTGCGGTCCCGACGTCGCCGTCTCGGGCAGCGAGAGCCGCCCCGACACCGGCCGCGTGTCCGGTGGCGAACGCGGTGCCCATCGCGCGCAACGACGCGCCCGCACCGCGGTCGCCGTCCACGGTTCGACCGGCGGCGAAGAGGTTCGCGGTGTCCCGGCTGTGCAGGACGTCCAGCGGAATGCCGTAGTAGCCGGGATCGCCGATGAACTTCCACTCCGACGGGATGCCCGGAGCCGGGTGGTACTCGATCGGCCAGGCGCCGATGGCCACCGCGTTGTCGACCGGTCCGGGGCAGACCACTTCCTTCTCGGTGAGCTGGTAGCGACCGACGAGGTGCCGGGACTCGCGGGTGCCCATCTCCGGCCCGGTGCTGACGATGTACGCCTCGGCGCAACCGGACACCGACCGGATGACCTGCAGATATGCCTGCGCCTGCCGACGTGCGCCGATCTCGGCGCGGGTGGTGTCCGCGGCGTTGCGCGCGTCGTAACCCTCGTCGGCGAGGTAGGTGATCAGGTCGCCGGAGATCGGCATCCGCGCGATGAGCCCGGTTTCCGCCGTCAGGTTCGCGACACCGGCCTTCTTGGCCGCGCGCACCGCGGTGCCGATCGCATCCCTGGTGACCTCGACGTCGGCCGGGATGCCACCGAAGCGCACCCCGAGCGTGCCGTTCTGCACCCAACCGTCGTTGCCGTAGCGGACTTCCGCACCCGCGTGGTGGCCGAGATCGGCCTCGCCGGTGGCGTCCACGAACGCCCGCGCGGTGAACTCGCGGATCCCGGAGTGGTCCGCGACGCGCACCGAGGTGACCCGGTCGCCGTCGCGGTCAGCGCCCAGCAGGTGGGTGTGCAGCAGGACGTCGACCCCGGCGCGGGCGCACAGTTCGTCGCAGACCCGCTTCACGCTCTCCGGGTCGAAAACCGCCGCCACCGCGGTGAACCTGGTCGGCTCGCTGATCGCGCCCATCGCACGAAGCTCGCCGAGCACCTCCTCGGCGACTCCGAAGACGGCTTGGCGCTTCTCGTCGCGCGTGTAGAGACCGCAGTAGGTCACGACGTTCCGCAGGGTCGCCGCGCCGCCCAAGCACGGGCCGCGTTCGACCAGCAGGGTGCGCGCTCCGGCTCGGCTCGCGCCGATCGCCGCGGCGACCCCGGCGGATCCGCCGCCTGCCACGATCACCTCGTAGTGCTGCGTCACTTCGTTCCCACTTCCTTGTCAGGCAACGGCTTTCGCCGTGTCACCGGCGTTCGGGACGGCCTGCGGGGCGCCGTGCTCGCGCACGGCGAGCATCAGCAGCATGCCGAGCAGCGGTCCGGCGGCCAGCGTCGCGAAGGCCAGGAAGAACGAGCCGGTCGCCTGGAAGACGACACCGAGCACCACCGGCACGATCGTGCTGCCCAACTGCCAGAACGCGTTTGTGGCGCCAGCCGCCGAACCGGCCAGCCGCACCCCGGAGAGGTTCGGGATGAGGGCCACCATCAACGGGCTGTAGACGTAGGCCGCGATGCCGAGGAAGGGTGCGATCCACAGGAACGCGGTGAGGCTGTTCGCGGTCCCGAACAGCAGCAGGGTGGCCACGAACGCGCCGAGCACGACCACCGTGAGCACCTTGCGCTTGCCGCCGAAGACGTCGCTGATCACCCCGATCAACGGCTTGGCCACGACGGCGGCGATGCCGAAGATGGCCACCACCGCCCCGGCCTGCACCGGGGAGATGTGGTTGCCCTTGATCATCAAGGCGTTGGACCACGTGATGAAGCCGTAGGTCCCCCAGAGCCCGCCGAAACCCGCCAGCCCCAGCAGGAACAGGTCCCGGTTGCGCACCAGTGGACCCAGCTTCGGCAGTTCCCGCGCCGGGCCTGCGGTGGTCTCGGTTCCGTTGCGCACCAAGAAGAAGCACAGCACCGCGACCACCATCGAGGCGATGCCGAACACGTGGTAGGAGGTGCGCCAGCTGGAGACCTCGATGAGGCTGGGCACGATCGCGTTCGCGATCACGGTGCCCAGCGAGGTGGCGGTCATGAAGATGCCCATCGCGAAACCGCGGTCCTGCTCCGGGAACCACTGGCTGATCAGCTTCACCCCGGCGGAGTAGTCGCACCCGGCGAACACCCCGACGCACGCCTGGAACGCAATGCCCACCGCCACCGAGGTCGTCTCGCCGAAGAGGATCATGAATCCGCCCGCCACGAACAGCGTCGACGAGATCACCACCCGGCCGCCCAGCCAGTCGGTCAGAACACCGCCGGCGGCGTTGGAGATGACGTAACCGATGTAGTAGCCGGTGGCGAAGACGCCGAGCCCGGCCAGCGAGACCCCCAGGTGCTCGCCGACCGACACCGATGCCGGACCCCAGGTGGAGCGGTCCACCGCCGTCATGGTGAACGCAGCCCAGGACAACAGGAGCACGACCCACCGGTACGGATGGCGCACGCCGGTGGCGTTGGTTGGTGTTGGGCTCATCGTTGAGTGCTCGCTTTCTGCGATGCGGTTGCGACGTCCTGCTCAGGAGGCAGGGGGCCGATCGCGCCAGGGCCCTCTAGCCTCGCTTCCGGTGCTGAGGATTTCAGATGGGCCTTCCGGCACCGAGCAGTACACCGTCTTGGTCGCGATGCGTCCAATACCAGTTGATCAGATAGGCCATGCTTCGCAGGCATGGCTACGCCGTGGAGGGGATATGGAACTGCGCCATTTGCGGTACTTCGTCGCCGTCGCGGGAGAGCGCTCGATGTCCCGCGCCGCCGAGCGACTGCGCCTGACGCAACCGTCGTTGAGCAGGCAGCTTCGGCAACTGGAACGCGAGGTCGGCATCACGCTGTTCGAACGCACCCCGACCGGCACGACGCTGACCCCGGCCGGGGTGGCCCTGCACCGGCACGCGCTCCTGCTGCTGCGGCTGGCCGACGCGAGCCGCGATGCCGCGCATTCCGCCGCCGAACGGACCCGCGAGGCGGTCGACATCGGAATCCCGCCCGGTCTGGCGGCCGAGTGGATCCTCGACCTGCTGGCCGACCTGCGCACCGAGACCCCGCACGCGTCCGTGACGCTCACCGAAGCGAGCAGCACCGACCAGCTGCGCATGGTTCGGGAGGGCCGACTCGACGTCGGACTGATCCACGAACGGCCGCAGCCGATGCTGCGCGGGAAGAAGCTGTTCGACCAGCCCTTCGGCATCGCGGTGCGCGCCGGGCATCCGCTGGCGGGCCGAGGCACCTGCCGGGTCCGGGATCTCGACAACCTGCGGATCCTGGCGCACGGCCGGGAGCAGGTACCGGTGGCGCACGACCGGCTGATCGTGGCGGCGCACGACGCGGGCGCTGTGCCGTTGTGGCGATTCGCGCAGTTCTCCGAACACGCGCTGGCCTGCGCTGAGGCGACCGAAGCCGATGCCGTGCTGCTCACCGAGCACTCCGCCAACCGCCTGCTGCCGGGCTGGCCCTGGTTGTCGCTGACCGACCCACCGCTGGAGCTGACCAGCTGGGTGGTGTGGCAGCCGACCACCCGCGCCGTGGTCGAACAGGTCGCGGAGTTGATCTCGCAGCGCGCCGAACATCGCTCGGAAGAGTGATCAAGCTGGCGGCGCCAAACGACTGGCGGTTGGCTGCTGATCATGCCTCTTCCAACCCGATCGGCGGTCCTCGCCGCTGCCGCCGCGCTGTTCTTGGCCCCGGCCGCATTCCCCGCCGCAGCACCGGAATCCGACTCCGCCCGACTGCTCGGCAGCTATGTCGTGCCGCACGACCTGCGGGTGGACGGCACCCCGGTCGGCGGCCTGTCCTCGATCGACTACGACCGCCGCAGCGGGGAGTTCGCCTTCGTCAGCGACGACTGGTCCGACTACGCGCCAGCCCGCTACTACCGCGCGACCGTGACGGTGACCGAACGCGGCATCGAGGACGTGACCTTCACCGGGGCGCGGGAGTTCCGCCGCCCGGACGGCAGCACGTACCCGACGATCGACACCTGGCGCACCGAGCAGCACCAGGTTCCGACAACCGAGCGCAACGTCCTGGGCACCGTGGATCCCGAGGAATTGCGGGTCGACCCGCTCTCCGGTGACGTCGCTTGGACCAACGAGGGACAGCGCAACGTTCCCGAGAACGGTTCCGTGCGGGACACCGTGCTGCTCGACCCGGCGCTGCGGATTTCGCACCACGACGGCCGGTACCTCCGGGACCTGCCGACCGCACCGAACGAGCGGATGACGATGGGCGAGGAGGGTCCGCGCGTCAACGAAACCTTCGAGGGCCTGACCTACACCGCGGGCGGCACTCAGCTGGTCTCCGCGCTGGAAGGGCCGCTGGAGCAGGACGGGCCGTCGGCCAACGCCGACCACGGCGCTGTCAGCCGCATCACGGTGCACGACCGGGCGGGTCTGCCGATCGCCCAGTACGCGTACCCGGTGGAGCCGCTGTTCGCGCACCCGCAGCCGCCGAACGACTGGAACACCAACGGAATCTCTTCGCTGCTGGCCGATGACGAACCGAACCGCTTCCTCGCGCTGGAGCGCGGCTACGCCAGCGGAGTAGGGACGAAGGGCCGCATCTTCGAGTTCAGCACCACCGGCGCCGACGACGTCATGGACCGGCATTCGCTGGCCGACGGCGGATTCCGCCCGGTGCGCAAGCAACTGCTGGTCGACCTGGACGAGATCGGCGTGGACTACACCGACAACGTCGAGGGCATCAGCTGGGGCCCGCGACTACCGACGGGCGAAAGAGTGCTCCTGGTGGTCAGCGACAACAACTTCTCCCCCGGCCAACAAACCCAACTCATCGCCATCGCGGTCCGCTGAGAACCCGAACCGAGAACCACCCGCGCTGCCACGCGGAAGGTGTTCAGCTGTCCGATTTGAGGTGTTCGCCGAAGAAGGACTCGATGCGTTGCCAGGCGTCGACGGCGGATTCCGGGTGCGGGCCCATGCCGGAGATCCGGGCCAGCGGGCGCAGGATCGCCGGGCCGCTCTCCGCGTCGTTGAGGAACGAGTGGCCCGCGTCCGGGTATTCCTTCACGTCGTGCGGAACTCCGGCTCGCTCCAGGGCCGCGTCGAGCTTCGCCGCTGCGCCCTTGAGCATTCGGTCGCGGCCACCGTAGCTGCCCACCACGGGGCAGGCGTCGGCGAGCGCGCGGTCGATGTCCTTGGGCAACTGGCCGTAGTTCGCCGACGCCGCGTCGAAGGTGCCCCGGCCCGCGGCGACCAGCGCGAAGGTGCCACCCATGCAGAAGCCGATCAGACCGATCTTCCCGGTGCAGTCCGGGCTGGCGGCCAAGGTGGCGCGGGCGGCCTCGATGTCGACGTACGCCTTTCCGCGACCGGACAGCGCGGCGCGCATCGTCGGTACCAGGCAACGCCGGGTACCCCCGTCGGCGAACAGGTCCGGCATCAGCGCCAGGTAGCCCGCCTCGGCCAGCCGCTCGGTCTGCCGCAGCATGACGTCGTCGACGCCGAACGCCTCGTGGACCACGACAACTCCGGGCCACGGTCCCCCGGTGCTCGGCTGCGCGAGGTGGCCGGTGAGCTTTCGGGAGCCGCCGAGAGCGGTGCTGCGTTCGGTCAGGTCGATGGACGTGGGTGTGGGCACGGGGTCCTCCGGGATCGGCGATGCGCGACCCGGTCAGCATGCCGACCCGAAGGGCCCGACCGCTACCGGACCGGACGGTCGTGAGTGCGTAGCCGAACTCGAGCCGATAGCACTTTGTTGCGCTACAAGGTGGGTCAGGTGAGGGGCACCCGTGACCAAGTAACTGGGTCACAGGTGCCCCTCACCTACCACCCAAACGGGGTGGGGGGGGGGGGGGGGGGGGGGGGGGGGGGGGGGGGGGGGCCCCCCCCCGGGGGGCGCGGGGGGGGGGGGGGGGGGGCGGGGGCGGGGGGGGCCGGGGGGGGGGGGGGGGGGGGGGGGGGGGGGGGGGGGGGGGGGGGGGGGGGGGGGGGCGGGGGGGGGGGGGGGGGGGG
>NZ_JALBWV010000005.1 GCF_022678645.1 Saccharopolyspora soli
CCGGGGTGGGGGGTCCGGGGTGGGGGCGGACGGGGTTTTACGGGGTGCACCTCTGTTAACCCGCCATCTGGGGGCCCGGGGGGGGGGGGTTGGGGGGGGGGGGCCCCCCCCCCCCCCCCCCCCCACCACTTGGCGCGACCGGGATCAGCTCAGCGAAGTGACGGCGACCGGTGCGGCACCATCCCCGGCCTCCTGCCGAACCCAGTTGGACTCAGCCGAAACCGGCTGAGGCGCGTCGGCAGGGACGTTCTTGTCCTTGTCGGAGTGCGGCAGCATCACGACGCTGTCGACCGTGGAACCAACCGGCGGGGCTGGGTCGGCACCGTTGTTCGGGCCGCACCACGACTCCTGGCCCAGCTCCACCGCGGCGTTGGGAGCAGCGCAGGTCCCGCTGCGGAGGTTCTCGACGACGAGCTTGTCGTCACGCACCTGGACCTTCACGTAGGTGCGGACGTGCTCCTGGTTCTCGACCGAGTTGGCCCAGTGGTTCTTGGGGTTCAGCGGGTCGGGGCCGTAGTTCGGGTCCTTGGTCGTGTCCGGAGCGGTGAGGTCGTAGTACTTCGAACCCGACGCGGAGTTCGCCGTCACGTAGATGACGCCGCCTGGGCCCTGTGCCACCTGGGCGGCACCGGGCTGCTCGTCCGGGTTCGCCTTCTGACCGTTGTTGATCACGTAGCTGCGGGAGTAGCTGTGGTCGTGCCCCTGCAGGACCAGGTCGACGCCGAGCTGCGAGAACGCGGTCGGGAAGTCCTGGCGGCGCAGCTGGTTGTCGCCGTCGTTCGCGTGCGAGGCTGGCGAGTAGATCGAGTGGTGGTAGACCAGCACCGTGTACTTGGCGTCCTTGCCGTGCGCGTTGACGACGTCGGAGACGTAGCCGATGTGCGCGGCGTCAGAGCCGTTGGCGTAGGCGTTGCTGTTCAGGTCGATGAACAGGACGTCCTTGTAGATGTACCAGTAGTCGCCACCGGAGCGGGTGTCGGAGCTGCCGTTGTAGAACGGCGCCGAACGGTCGGTGTTCGGGGTCCAGAAGTGCTGCTCGTACGCCTTGCCGCCGACGTCGTGGTTGCCGATGGTCGCGGCCCACGGGTACTGGCGCAGTTTGTCGGGCGCCAGGAAGGCGTCCCACATCGGCTCGGTGTTGGCGGATTCGACCTGGTCGCCGCCCGAGACCAGCAGCTCGGCGTTCGGGTTCGCCGACGTCGCGACGTTCAGGGTGTCAGCCCAGCCAGCACCGTCCTTCGCCACGTCGCCGGACGAGCCGATCTGCGGGTCGCCGAAGAACAGGAAGTCGAAGTCGCCCTTGAACTTCTGGGTTTTGAAGGAGTACGTCGGGGACCACGCGCCGTCAGCGCCGACGCGGTAGGAGTACGCGGTGTCCTGCTTCAGGCCGTCGATCGTCGCGTGACCGTTGAAGCCGCCGTTGACGCTGTTCGCGGCGACGGTCGCCGGGAAAGTGGTCGCTTTCGCGGGGAACTCGCCGTCGACGATCTTGTCCGTCGGCGCGATCTGCACGACCTGCGCGGTGTCAGCCGAGGAGTACCAGCTCACGACGCGCTGGGACTCGTTGGCGCCGACGCCGAGCACGATACCGGTCGGCATCGCGGCATCGGCAGCGTTCGCCGCAGTCACCAGGCCGCTGCCGAACGCCGCGGTGACGCCCATGACCACCGCGATGGCGCCCTGAGCGACGCGTCGTCGAACAGGCGCGGACACCTGCGTCGAATTGATGAACTTCATCGAGTTTCCGTTCGTTCCGAATCGGAGAGAGGTGAAAAGCCTTGCCAGCGTTTCCCGTGTCGATGTGGCCCAGGTGAACTTGGACGGGCGGGCAGGTTGCGCAAGCCGGAAGAGCGGAGGTGACAGCCCCGCTTTCGAAGCCGTTTTGCACCGCATTGCGGACAAACGACGCCTTGATCCGGAATATCCGATATCCCGTATGTCCGCTCAGAATCCGAGAACGCGTTGCGCGAACCACACCAGGCCCATTGCGCAAACACCCGCCGCGATCACCCCGGTGGTCCACCGCGCCGCGACCGGTGCGCGGTGGCGCAGCAGTGCGAGCAGCGGGAAGACGACCGCGATGATCGCCAGCTGCACGACCTCGATACCCACGTTGAAGACGAGCAGCGACCACAGCAGCGTCCACGACCACGCCGCGTTGATCCCCAGTGCCCCGGCGAAACCGAGCCCGTGCACGAGACCGAAGCAGAAGGTCACCGCGAGCCGAGTCCAGCCGACCCGGTCCAGGTTGAAACGACCGGCCGTCGCGAGATCGGTGGCGTGCGACCCGCGCCGCCACAGCCGCCAGAGCGGCCAGCCCGCGACGACCGCGATCGAGAGGGCGATGACCGGCTCGACGAACGAAGCAGGCACTCGCACGAGTCCGAGGGCGGCGAGGATGAAGGTCACCGAGTGGGCGAGCGTGAACGTCGTTGCCGCCAGCACGATTTCGCGCGGGCGGCGGGACCCCGCGACGAGCGCCAGCAGGAACAGGATGTGGTCGAGCCCGGTGAGCAGGTGCTCCGCTCCGAGCCGGAAGAACTCCCAGAACCGTTCGGGCAGGGACTGCTGCGTGGAGAACGAGGGATGCTGCGCGTCGAGTGCGGCGCTGCCGGATTTCAAGTCGAGGTCGTAGGTGACGATCGTCTTGGTGTCGCGCACGTAGCCTTCGGAATCGGGGAACAGCCCACTGCGCACCTCGTGCGCAGTGGCGGACTCCGGGCACCGGTAGTCGAGGACCAGCCGCGCGTACGCGACGCCCTCGCGTTGCTCGATCGCGAAGTCGCCGTCCCGCATCGGGGTGCAGGCACCCTCGGAGCCCGTGACGCTGAAGCGCTCAGTCACGTACTTGACGACCGAATCGGCGTGGGCGTCGAGAGCAGCGGCCTGCGCAGCCGAGTCCCCAGCTTCGAATGCCCCGTTGCCCTGCTGGAAGAGCGGATCATCCCGCTCGTAGTCGGCAGCCGAGACGACGAGCAGGTCGTACTCCAGCCCGAGCTCGACGCGGACGTGTCCGGTGTCCGGTGCGGTGACATCCGCGTAAACGGTCGAGGTGAAGCCGTGCGCGAGAGCGGGCAGGGCGTTCAACACGATTACCGCTGCCGCCACAGCGGTGGCGACGACGGCATAGGCCCGACGTCGGGGGAAGCACGGCATGAACTCCTCTTTCTGTTGTACGACCGCAGACTGCTCGGGGCAGGTGAACAACCGGCAGGCCACGGGCGAACAAGCGGCGACCGGATCCCGACGGAGGCACGCCACGCATCGCAAACCGCTGGTCTTCGAGGTAGGAAGGAAGCGACCTTCTCGCCACCCTTCGGAGGACGATCTCGTTGCGCTCGCGACTTCGGGCTGCCGGGACGCTGGCCGCACTAGCCGCGATCGCCGTACTGATCAGCGGATGCAGCTCCCCTGACGACTGGTCCCGACCGCACGCCAAACCCAGCCCGGTCGGCACCCTCGGCCACGGGTTCGTCGACCCCACCGCACCGCCCACCCCGGAGGCGACGATCACGCCGCGTCCCGGCTCCTGGGACGGGGTCCATCCGTCGCCGGGCTACCGCGTGGTGCTGCTCACCGCAGGAGACGACCCCCAGACCAAGACCCTCGTGACCGCCGTGACGGAGTGGGCCGAGCAGGAGCGCGTCAGCCTCAAGACCGTGCAGGCCGCCAGGCCCGACCAGTTCATCCCGAGCATCACCCAGGCCATGGACCTGGCGCCCGACCTCATCATCAGCGCTGGCAACGACCTCATCGATCCGCTGGCCCAGGTGACGCCCAACCACCTCGACCAGCAGTTCCTCGTCGTCGGCGCCGAACTGGCCGAACCCACGGCGAACGTCACCGCAGCCGACTGGGCGGGCGCGTCATTCCGCGGTGAGGGCCTCGGCATGTCCTCGACGTACGACCCCGCCTCGTTCACGCCCGAGCGCACCGCGGCCGCCGTCCGAGCAGGCGTCGCCAGCGTGCTCAACGGCCTGACCGGAATCGTCATCTGGCTCAACTGAGCTTCGTAGTCCTGGCGATCGGCACCCGCGCCGGACGACGAGCCAGGAGCTGCTGCGGAGTCGACCTGCTAGACAGAGATCGACCTGTCGCGATCCCGCCGTGCTCCTGGTCGGAGAGGAAGACGATTCGCATGGCCACGACCCTTGAGGACGCTCGCGCGCTCGACGAGCAGGATCCGCTCGCGGGCTTCCGGGAGCGCTTCGTCTCCCCCGCCGACGCCGGAATCGTCGCCTACTTGGACGGCAACTCGCTGGGTCGGCCGCCGAAGGCGACGCTGGCTCGGTTGGCTTCGCTGGTGCGCGACGAGTGGGGCACCGGGCTGATCCGATCCTGGTCCGCTAGGTGGATGGAGCTGCCGGAACGCATCGGCGACCGCCTCGGCGAAGCCGCCCTCGGCGCCGCGGCAGGCCAGGTGATCGTCGCCGATTCCACCAGCGTCTGCCTCTACAAGCTGCTGCGTGCCGCCGTGGCGCTGCGGCCTGGCCGCACCGAGTTCGTCACCGACCGGAACAACTTCCCCACCGACAACTACGTCGTGCAGGGCATCGCCGACGAACTCGGCCTGGACGTGCGGTGGATCGACAGCGACCCGGACGGCGGCGTGACCGCCGAACAACTGGCGGCCGAGCTCAGCGACCGAACCGCCGTGGTCACCCTCTCCCACATCGCCTACCGCTCGGCGTACCTCGCCGACATGCCCGCCCTCACCGCTCTCGCCCACGAGCACGGCGCGCTGGTGGTGTGGGACCTGTGCCACAGCGTTGGTTCCATTCCCGTCCACCTGGACGCCGCGGGCGCGGATTTCGCGGTCGGCTGCACCTACAAGTTCCTCAACGCCGGGCCCGGCGCGCCTGCTTTCCTGTACGTGCGCGAGGAACACCAGGAAACCTTCCGCCAGCCGGTGTGGGGTTGGATGGGCGGCGCGTCGCCTTTCGACATGGAGCACGCGTACACCCCGGCTCCTGGAGTGCGGCGGGCCCTGTCCGGGACACCGCCGATCACTGGCGTGGTCGGCGTCGAAGAGGGCGTGGCACTCGTCGCCGAAGCCGGGATCGACCGCATCCGGGCGAAAGCCGTCGCGCTGACCGAGATGGTCACCGCACTGGCCGAGGATTGGCTGGTACCGCTTGGCATGCGCATCGCCTCACCGCGAAACGCCGAGCAGCGCGGGGCGCATGTGACCATCGCCCGCTCGGACGCCGCCGAGCTGTCCCGACGGCTGATCGAGGCGGGAGTCATCATCGACTTCCGGCCACCGGACGGCATCCGGATCGGCCTGTCGCCGCTGACCACGGGGTTCGCCGAGACCTGGCGCGCCATGGACGTCATCCGCGCACACAGCACAGCCCAGCGTTGACGGCGGTTCCGAATTCCGTTGGACTACCGGCGATTCAGCCGCGAGATCCGTCCACAATGTCCGGTGGTACCATCGCGACGCCCGCCCAGCAGGCTGATGCTTCCGACGGCCATTCGGAGCCAGTTGCTTGGTCCGGCCGCCACGTGCTCGTCCAAGTGATACCCGGTTCTACCAGGTCCAGGCCCTCGAAGAGTTCCGCCACCTCGGTGTGGGTGCGCATGACCATTGCCTCGGAGCCGGATTCGTTCCACCGCCGGTGCGCTTCCAGGTATGCCTGGGACTGGTGGTCGGTCGTGGTGTGGCTGATCGCCACAACACTGCCTGGGACCAGGTGCGCGCGGTAGCGCTGCAGCAGCGCTGGCAGGTCGTGTTCGCGGGCGACGTAGTGGAACACCGCTACCGCCAGCAGTGCCACCGGCCGCGAGAAATCCAGCAGCCGTTCGGTTTCCGGGGCTTCCAGGATCGACTCGGCATCGTGGATGTCGGCCTGGATGATGTCGGCGTTGGCCACGTCGTGCAGCATCCGTCGCGTTGTCGCCACTGCCACGGATTCGATGTCGGTGTAGACCACGCGCGCCGCCGGGTTGATCGAGTGGGCGATCTCGTGCACATTGCCGACGGTGGGGATGCCCGAGCCCAGATCGAGGAACTGGTCCACCCCCTGTTGCAGGCAGAACCGCACCGCGCGGTGCAGGAACGCGCGGTTCTCGACGCCGATGTGTCGGCCTTGGCCGGGCGGCATGGCAGCGTGGATGGCGTCGATCGCCTGCCGGTCCACTTCGAAGTTGTGCGAGCCACCGATGCCGTAGTCGTACATCCGGGCGGCGCTGGGGCGGGTCGTGTCGATCGGGCCGGGAGGTTCGGTCATGGCAAGCGTCCCTTCACCGCGGTTGGCATGCGGCGACACGATAGCGTCAACTGCCGTGCCGTGGACCGGGAAACGACCGAGGCACTCGCCCGCGCCATCCCGGATCTGCGGGAATCCCACTATCAGGTCGGGCGCTGCTCGGGCGGTCGCGGGTCGCCGGTCATGGCGAGCGGATCGCACCATTCGGCGAACTGCTCACGGGAGATGCCGTGCCGGGCAGCGACTGTCTCGAT
Organism: Saccharopolyspora soli; assembly: GCF_022678645.1. GTDB lineage: Bacteria > Actinomycetota > Actinomycetes > Mycobacteriales > Pseudonocardiaceae > Saccharopolyspora > Saccharopolyspora soli. The sequence goes on from NZ_JALBWV010000005.1 coordinate 6,467, forward strand.
GTCGTCGTCGCTGCTCAGCGCGTCGCGGGTGATGGCGGCGGCTGCGGCGTAGCCGATGTGCGGGGAGAGGGCGGTCGTGAGCATGACGCTCCTGGCCACGTTGCGCGGCCCGACCTCGGTGGCCTCGATGTCCCGGATGCACTGGCGCGTCAGGTTCGACACGGCCGACGCCAGGAGCTGGACCGACTCCAGCACGGCCGCGATCACCACCGGCATCATGACGTTCAGTTCAAGGATGCTGCCCGTCTGGGAGAAGCGGAGCGCGGCGTCGTTCCCGACCACCCTCGCCACGACCATCGTCAGCGACTCGATCACCGATGGCGGCACCTTGCCCGGCATGATGCTGCTCGACACCTTCACGTCCGGGACTCGCAGCTCGCCGAGCCCGGCGCGCGGGCCGGTCGCCAGCAGCCGGATGTCGCAGCCGATCTTGTGCAGTGCGAGCGCGGTTGTCGTGACGGCGGCGTGCGCCGAGAGCACGTCGTCGAGCGTGCTCTGCGCGCAGAAGTGGTTGTCCGTCTCGACGAATTCGATTCCGAGCTCGGCTGCGAGGTGGGCGCAGGTCCGGCGGGCGAATTCGGGGTGCGCGTTCAGCCCGGTGCCGACGGCCGTACCACCGAGCGGGAGCACGGCCAGTTCGTCCAGTGCACGCTGGAGCCGTTGACGGGCTCCGGCCAACTGGCCCGCGTAGCCGTGGAATTCCTGCCCCAGGCGCATCGGCGTGGCGTCCTGCAAGTGGGTGCGCGCGACCTTCAGCACGTCCCAGAACGCGAGCGCTTTCGCTTCCAGCTCGGCGTGCAGCTCGTCTACCGCGGGCAGCAGCTCGCCGCGCACGGCCACCGCGCTGGCGACGCGCATCGCCGACGGCACGACGTCGTTGGACGACTGGCAGCGGTTGACGTGCTCGTGCGGGGCGACCTCGACCGAGTCGCCCTGCTCGGTCGCCAGCGCGGCGATCACCTCGTTGGCGTTCATGTTGCTGGAGGTGGCGGAGCCGGTCTGGTAGAGATCGACCGGGAACTGGTCCCACATGTCGCCGACGAGCAGCCGGTCGGCCGCGGCGACGATCGCGTCCGCCTGAGCCCGCGTGATCAGTCCAAGCTCGCCGTTCGCCCGAGCCGCCGCCCGCTTGAGCCGCACGAGAGCGGCGAGGAAGGGCGTCGGCATCTGCTGTCCGCTCACCGGGAAGGCCCGCAGAGCGTGCTCCGTCGCCTCCCCCCACAGCACGTTGTCACCGGACGAGATCGCACTCACCTGCCGTCAACCTTTCAGACCGGACATGATCACGCCTTGCACGAAGTACTTCTGGGCGAGCAGGAACACGACGAAGACGGGCACGATGATGATCGTCGCGGCAGCCATCAGGCCCGGCACGTTGCTGAAGAACTCCCCTTGGAAGAGGGCCAATGCGACCGGAACTGTCTGCAACTCCTGCGAGTTGAGGAAGATGAGCGGGCCGAGCAGGTCGTTCCACGAGTCGACGAACGTGAACAGCGCCACGGCCGCGAGCGCCGGTTTGGCCAACGGCAGCATGATCCGGGTGAAGATCGTGAACGTGTTCGCACCGTCGATGCGCGCGGACTCCTCCAGCTCCTTCGGGATGCCGAGGAAGAACTGCCGCATCAGGAAGGTGCCGAACACCGGCGTCATCGCCCGCGGGACCCAGAGCGGGAAGTGGGTGTCGACCCAGCCGTACTCGCGGAAGACCACGTACTGCGGGATCAGGTAGACGATGTGGGGGACCAACGCCGAGGCGAGCACGACGACGAAGAGCACATCGCGACCGGGGAACCGGAGGCGCGCGAACGCGAAGCCCGCGAGCGACGCGACGACCAGCAGCCCGGCGACGTTGAGGAAGGCCAGTTTGACGCTGTTCCAGAAATACGTGGGCAGGATCTGCAGCGCCTCCCAGTAGTTCTCCAGCGTGGGATCGGTGGGGATGACGGACGTCGGCGAGGAGAGCGCCTCCGAGCCGGTCTTGAGCGACGTCGCGATCATCCAGATCAGCGGGAAGAGGAAGCCGAGCGCCAGCGTCGCGAGAAACAGGTAGTAGACGCCCAGCAACACCCGCCTGCGCTGCAACATCTGGGCCAGCGTGCCCTGGTCGGTCTTGGAGATCGCGCTCACCCGTAGAACACCCACTTCCGCTGAAGCCGCCACTGGAGCGCGGTGAGCGCCGCGATCACCAGGAAGAGCAACCACGCCATCGCCGATGCGTAACCCAACTGCCCGGCCCCGAACGCGGTGTTGAACAGGTGCAGCAGGAACACGTCGGTGTCGTTGCCCGGTCCGCCCTTGGTCAGTGCGTACACGATGCCGAAAACCTGGAAACTGGCCACGAACTGGCTGATGCTGACGAAGAACAACGACGGGGTCAGCAGCGGGATCGTGATCCGGGTGAACCGGCGCCACCGCGACGCCCCGTCCAGGCTCGCCGCCTCGTGCAGCTCGGCGGGGATGGCCTGGATCCCGGCCATCAGCACGATCATCGGGTAGCCGACGCTCTGCCACGTGCTCGCGATGATCACGGTCACCATCGCCCACGGCGAGGTCACCAGCCAGTCCGGTCCGGTGATGCCCAGCCAACCGAGCATGTCGTTGACCGCGCCGTCCTCGCCGGAGAACAGGCGGAACCACACCATGCTGATCGCCACGACGTTGGCCACGTACGGGACGAAGAAGGCCAGCCGGAAGACCACCATGCTGCGCCGCTGCGGGCTGACGAGCGCGGCGAGCACCAGGGCCACCACGATGGTCAGCGGAATCGCGCCTGCCATGTAGACGAACGTGTTCACCACGATCTGGTGGAACATGGGGTCGTCGAACAGGAGTCGGGCGAAGTTCTCGAACCCGACGAAGGTCGGTGGCGTCAGACCGTCCCACTCGGTGAAGGAGGCCACCGTCGTCGTGATCATCGGATACGCCTGGAAGACGGCGATGCCGATCAGCAGCGGGGCGATGAACGCGAATCCCGTGACCGCCTCCCGGACGCGGTCGGGACGGCGGCGGGGCACGCGTTTCGCCGCCAAGGCAGGAGGAGGAAGTGAAGTCGTCATCGTTTACCTGTCTTTGTTCTTGTTTTTGAAGCGGCGAAGCCGCTTAGCCCACCTACGCCACTTGCACCGCCGCGGGTTCTCAGACGTCGTCTCGCGAGGACAGCCCCGACGTGGTGTATCGGACATACATGAGTCGGGGATCCCGGAGTCGAGACGGCGTCTGAGGTTCCGCCACCCGCACCGCAAAGCAAAACGAGCATGGAAACAGGCTCCTACCGGCTGATCTCCTCGATCTCGGGCCGGATGCTGTTCAGCACGTCCGGCGCGGTCGCCTGGCAGTTCCGGACGTCGTCGAGGGCGGGCCGGTAGACCTCCAGGGCCTGTTGCGCCGCGACCACCCGGCTCGGCAGCACGGCGTTGTCGGCGGCCTGGAGCACCAGCCCCAGGTTCCGCGGCAGCTCGGTTCCGCTGGCCGTCGCCCGCTCGGCCGCCACGCGCAGGCCGGGCACGAACGCGCCGTCGTCGGCGAAGAATCCGGCGCCCGGCATCGTCGTGAGGAATTCGAGCAGTTCCCAGGCGCCCTGCTTGTTCGCGGCGGCCTCCGGAATCGCGAAGACGATCTGGTTGCCATAGGTCCGCTGGGCGACCTGGGCGGGAATTGGGGCGATGTCCCACTCGAAGTCGTGCACGTTCTCGCGGAAGTAGTTCACGAAACTCGACACCCGCTGGATCATGCCGACCTGACCGGCCGCGAACAGTTCGGCGCCGCGGCCGTCGTTCTGCAGTTCCGACCACCGCGGCTGCGCGCGGTGCGCGCACGTCAGGTCGGCGACCCACTGGTATCCGGCGGCATCCGCCGGGTCGGCGAGGGTGAACCGACGGCCGTCGGCCGACCAGCGACCCGTGCCGCCGTTGTTCACCGGGTAGATCATCTCGAAGCCGGAATCGTCCAGGATGCAGGCGCCCCAACGCTTTCCGGGAATGGACAGGGCACGCGCGGCCGCCAGGAAGTCGTCCCACCGCCAGCCCTCGGCGGTCCAGGTCGTGGGCGGTAGCGGTACTCCGACCTGCTGGAACATCGTCTTGTTGTAGAAGATGACGCGGGGCTGGATCCCGAGGCTCCAGCCAGCCACCGATCCGTCCGGCTGGCGGGTGTTGTCGAACACGGCCGGGAGGTAGTCGCTCGCCCGCAAGCCGCTGGCCGCGATGAAATCGCGCAGGTCGTGCAGGCGCCCGGTCCGGGCGTAGGACGCTACGAAGTCGTCGTCGATCCGGATCAGGTCGGGCGGATTGCTCGCGCCGAGAACGGTCCGGGTCTTCACCCAGTAATCGTTCCCGGAGGCGGCGAACTGATATCGGATGCGCTTTTCCGACGCCTTCTCGAAAGCGGTGAACACGTCCGGGTAAGCGGACCCGTCCAGCGCCTCCCAGTTCATCACCGTGACCGTCGAGCCGTCCGAGGGCGCAGACCTCGCGCAGCTCCCCAGGGCCACGGTCGCCGCAGCCCCGCCGATACCGGCGATCAGGCTTCTCCGGCTGAGTCGTGTCATGCCGTTCCCACTCCACATCGTCGTGCAGCTGGCCACGCCACGGGCCGATTTCACCGATCGATCGTTGTTGCCAATGGTGTTTTCAACACCGGGACGCCTTCGGATGGCGCACCGCTGGTCATGGGGCGCCCGCGATACGAACGCCGGCCCGGTCGATGCTCGACACCTGCCGGGTCGCGCCTTCCAGGAAGGAATCGAGGATCGACACCCCCCACCCCGGACTGTCGTCGAGCTCGATCGCTCCACCGCGCACGACCGGGATCGGCGCGTAGATCTGGGCGTCCTGCTCCTGGTCCTCGATGCTCCACTCCTGGAACTGGACGCACGCCGGACTGGCCGTCACGAGGTGCGCGGTGAAGATCTGGACCATCGAGCGGTTCGAACTGTGCGGGGTGCACGGGATTCCCGCGATGTCCGCCATGTCGGCGACCTTGCGGGCGCGGGTCATACCGCCCATGTAACAGACGTCCGGCTGGATGACGTCGACCAGCCGCTCCGCCACCATGCGCCGGATGATCTCCATCGAGAACTCCTGCTCACCCGCGCCGATCGGCAGATCGAGGTGGTCCGCGACGTAGCCGATGTTGTCCAATTCCCAACTGGGGCACGGCTCCTCCAAGTGGTAGAAGCCGTGGTCTTCGAGGAAGCGACCCACCCGGACGGCCTGTCCCGGCGAGTACGCGCCGTTCGCGTCGGCGGCGAGTTCCACCCCGTCGCCGAGAACCTCGCGGGCCAGCGGGACGAGCTCGCGGGTGCGGCCCTGGAAGACCTCCGCGTCGCGCCCGTTGCGGGCGCCGATCTTGATCTTCCCGCCCTGGAAGCCGTACTCGTCGATCAGCCGACGCAGGCGTTCGACCTCCGGCTCGGGGTCCGTCTCGCGGCTCATGCTCGACGCGTAGACGGGGATGCGGCGGCGGGCACGACCGCCGAGGAGCTTGAACACCGGCTGCCCGGTCGCCTTGCCCTGCAAATCCCAGATCGCGGTGTCGACGCCGCTGAGGGCGCGGAACAGGAAGGAGCCGAGGTACTTGTACTCGGCCCGGATGCAGCGGTCGACCAGCACACCGAGTTCCCACGGGTCCTGGCCGAGGAAGTTCCCCGCCACGAGGTTGTGCAGGACGTGCGCCGAGATGTCCGGCTGCGCCGGGGCTGTCTGCCCCCAGCCCTCCAGTCCGTCGTCGGTCGTCACGTGAACGACGCACACCCGGCCGCCGACGTAGGTCTCGATCGAGTTGATCCTGCTCATCGGAACTCCAATCGGCGGATACCCAAGCCTTCCGGTCGGGAGGAGCCGAACCCGAGTGTTGTTGGCCGTCCACTCCGGTGATCGGCTTTGCTTCGTGCTCGCCGCTCGCCAGGTTAGTCAATCGATTGAGTAACCTAGATCTCGCACGTCGCTCGTGTCAACCACGGCTCGTGACCTCGACCGTTGCGGGTCCGCCCGGCGGATACGATGGGTCCGCACGTCGTGGCCAGGCCGACGCGTGCACCCGCCACCGCACCCGAGGAAAGCCCGGAAGGAACAGCATGGTCGAGGGCCGGCCACCGAAGCCGACCCGGCGCAGCACCATCGCCGACGTCGCCGCGCGAGCGGGCGTCGATCGGGCGGTCGTCTCACGGCTGCTGAACGCGGATCCCCGCTTGAGCATTCGGGAAAGCACCCGCCAGCGAGTGCTCGACGCCATCGAGGAACTCGGCTACCAGCCGAACGCCGCGGCTCGGAGCCTGCGCACCGCGCGCACCCGGACCATCGCGCTGCTCGTGCCGGACTACATCAACCCCGCCTACGGCGAGATCATCGAAGGAGCGGAGGCCGCCGCCGCCAAGGTCGGCTGTTCCCTGATGACCGCGTCGCTCCAGGCCGCCGACGACAGTTTCGAACGCTACGTGGAACGCCTCGGGCACGGCCGCGTGGACGGGCTCCTGCTGGCCGCCGGGGGCGTGCGCGGCACCCGCGAGGACGAACTGGAGCGCCTGGGCCTTCCGTGGCTGTGCGTGAACCGAACAGGTCCCGGCCGACGCCGCTACGTGGTGCTCGACGACGAGCGAGCCGCGGCCCTGGCCGTCGAACACCTCGTGCAGCTCGGACACCGCCGACTCGCGTTCATCAGCGGGCCGGAGGACAGCGACTCGGCGCGCCGACGCCAACTCGGCCACCGCAGCGCGATCAAGGCCGCCGGTCTGGCCCGCGGACCCGTGGTCCACGGGAACTACACGCCACGCGGCGGCGCGGAAGCCATGGCGAAGATCCTCGAAGCCGAGCAGCGACCCACCGCCGTGCTCGTCGCGAACGTCGCGTCCGCGACCGGCGCGCTGCACACAGCCCGCCGGATGGGCGTGCGCGTACCCCAGGACATCTCGGTCATCGCCGTGCACGACCTCACGGTCGCCCCATTCCTCGACCCACCGCTGACCACCGTCCGAATGGCACTCGACGGCCTCGGCGCCCGAGCGGTCGAGCTGCTGCTCGAACGAGCCGCGAACGCGGAGATCCGCGAAACCGTGCGCGAGCCAACAGAACTCGTCATCCGCGAGTCCACTGCCCCACCGTCCTGATGCCCGTCGCGGTGCGGTCCACCGATGGCGAATTGGCCGTCGTCGGCGGGTGGCCGGGTACGTAGGGTTGCTGGCATGCGGGAATTCCAGCAGGTAGACGTCTTCAGCACCACGCCATACCAGGGCAATCCGGTCGCGGTCGTGCTCGACGCCGACGGTCTGTCGGATGCGCGGATGCGTCGTTTCGCGGCGTGGACGAACCTGTCGGAGACGACGTTCGTGCTGCCGCCGACGAGCCCGGAAGCCGACTACCGGGTGCGCATCTTCACCCCCAGCGCGGAACTGCCGTTCGCCGGGCACCCGACGCTGGGGACCTGCCACGCATGGCTGACGGCGCACGGTCCGCAGCGCGAGTCGGTGGTGCAGGAGTGCGGCGCGGGTCTCGTCACGGTGCGCCGCGATGCGGCCGGACTGGCCTTCGCGGCGCCGCCGCTGCTGCGCTCCGGGCCGGTGGAGGACGAACTGGTCGGGCGGATCGCCACCGCGCTGGGAATCGAGCGCGGCGAGATCGTCGACGCGCAGTGGGCCGACAACGGTCCGGGCTGGGTGGCGGTACTGCTGGCGGATGCCGAAGCGGTGCTGGCGCTCCAGCCGAGCTACACCGACGAGCTCTACATCGGTGTCGCCGGAGCACATTCAGCGGATTCTCCCGAGGCTTTCGAAGTTCGGGCGTTCGCGCCACTGGGCGGTGGCGGCTGCACCGAGGACCCGGTGACCGGCAGCCTCAACGCCTCGCTGGCCGAGTGGCTGTTGCGCACCGGCCGCGCCGAGGCGCCGTACGTGGCGCGCCAAGGCACCGCGCTCGGCCGCGACGGGCGGGTGCGGATCACCACCGACCCGGATGGTGCCATCTGGGTCGGTGGTAGCACGGTCACCTGCATCTCCGGACAGGTCGAACTTTGAGGCGGACGCTCGACCCAACAGATTGACCAGGCGGCGCACCGCATTTCGCGCACCGCACGGCGAACCACACCTCCCGCCAGGGTAGTCCACAAGGGACTTTCCCCGTGGTCCGGGGTTCGGGGGTGCGGCCGCCGAACCCCGGTTCTCCTCAGAGCCAGCCTGGCAGCACGAAGATCGCGCAGGACAACACCGGGGCGATCACGATCATGCTCATGCCCCAGGTCATCAGCCGCTTGAACGTCGTTTCCCGAGCCTCCTCCGGCGTGCTGGCGATGACGAGCGCACCGCTGGTCGAGAACGGGGAGGAGTCGACCACCGAAGCCGAGATCGCCAGCGCGATGATCAGGCCGACCGCTCCGACCTGTCCGGTGTGCAGGAACGGCACCGCGAGCGGGATGAGCGCGCCGAGGATGCCGGTGGTCGACGCGAACGCGGAAACCCCGCCGCCGATGAGGCAGATGACGAACGCGGCCAGCAGCGGGATCCCGATCCCGGCGACGCTGTGGCCGAGGTAGTCGATGGTGCCGACGCCCTCCATCAGGCTCACGTACGTCACCACGCCGCAGACCAGCAGCACGGTGGGCCAAGCGACCTCGGACACGCATTTCCTGGTGACCTCGGGCCAGATCAGGATGATGACCGTGGCGATGCTCAGCGCGAGCAGGCCCACGTCGAACTCCAGCGCCAGCGCGCCGACGGCCAGCGCGACGAGCCCGACGAGGGTCACGATGCGCTGCGCGTTCAAGGTGGTGGCCTCGATGGCGACCGTCGTGCTCGTGCGGGTCGCGATCGTCGCGCCACTCCCGCCGACCGGCTCGTCAGCCTCCTCCTGCTGCTCGGGATCTGTGGTCACGCGCCTGCCGAGCAGTTGCTTCCCGCCGAACATGAAGAACACCGCGACGCTCAGCAACGTGTTGAACAGCAGCGAACTGATCCACAGCAGCACGGGATTGCCCGGCAGGCCGCTGCGTTCCACCACACCGTTGGTGATGCTGCCGAAGATGCTGATCGGCGAGAAGCCACCCGCGCTCGCGCCGTTGATGATGAGCAACCCCATGAGCAGCGGGTTGATCCGGTAGCGCGTCGCGAAGCTCATCCCGACCGGCGCCATCATCGCCACCGCGCCGGGCACCACGGCGCCCACCATCGTCAACAGGCTGGTGATCAGGAACATCACCCACGGGACGAGGGCGATTCGCCCCCGCACGGCCCGCACTCCGGCGTGGATGAGCCAGTCGACCGTGCCGTTGGCCTTGGCGATGGCGAACAGCAGGGTCACACCGACCAGGGTGACGAAGAGATCGCCGGGGAAACCGGAGAAGAGATCGTCATCGGAGGTGTGGAAGACGAACGTGCCGAGCAGGAAGGCGCCCAGGAAGGCGACCGCTCCCATGTTCACCGACCGCACGGTCGCTAAGACGAATATCAGTACCAGGCCGATGATCGAGAGTATTTGGATGGACATCGACGCTCCTTCGAGGCTGACGTTGGCTCGCAGGGGTTAATGGACTTTCTGGTGCGACGACATAGATCGCGCAGCGGCGTCGGGTCTCCGCCGTCGTCCGCCGCCAGGGACCGTTTCGAGCGCGGGCGTCCAGGCCCGCTCAGTGTTTCGGTTCTGCCACCAACGTCGCCTCCTCATCCTGCTGGTCGCAGTCGGCCAGCGCCTCGCGCACCAGTTCCACCGGGTGCCACGCGGTGCGGCCCGCTCCGTGGAAGATCTGCTGTCGGCACGACACACCCGTCGCGGCCACGACCGTGTCCGCCGGTTCCGCCGCCAGCGCCGGGAACAACCGGTCCCCGCCGACGGTCATGGACGTTTCGTAGTGCTCCGACTCGAAACCGAACGAGCCCGCCATCCCGCAGCAGCCCGCGTCGATCTCCACGACCTGCACCCCCGGGATCCGGCGCAGCAGGGCGACCGTGGCCGCGGTGCCCACTTCGGCCTTCTGGTGGCAGTGGCCGTGGAAGACGATCCGCCGCCCCGCGAGCCAGGAGTCCTCGGCCAGTGTCAACCGACCCGCGTCGATCGCTTCGACGAGGAGTTCCTCGACCTGCTTGACGCGCCCGGCGACCGCGCGCGACGCCGCCGAGTCGGGCAGCAGCGCCGCGTGCTCGTCCCGCAGCATGAACACGCACGACGGTTCGCAGCCGACGATCGGCGAGTCCGGCTCGGTGTCCCGCTCAAGCGACGTGACCAGCGCCGACGCCTTCTTCTTCGCGTCGTCCAGCAGTCCCTTGGACATGCTCGACCGTCCGCAGCAGCCGCCACCGGCGAGGTCGATCCGCCAGCCCGACCGCTCCAGCAGTTCGATGCCCGCTTGACCGATGTGCGGCTCGGTGTAGGTGGTGAACGAGTCGGCGAGCCAGGTGACCGTGCCCAGCGGCGCCGTGTCTCGCGGCACGGCCGTCCGGTGGCGGCGGAACCACCGCAGCAGGCTTACCCGCTGGAAGGTCGGCAGCGGACGGGCGGCCGCGATGCCGAGGGCACTGTCCAGCAGCCGACGCAGGATGCCGATCCGACCGGGCAGGTTCGACAGCGGGGCGGTCGCCGAGCCGAGCCGGTTGAGCGCCCGGATCGAGGAGAACACGCGCGACCGCAGCGGGGTTCCGTGGATCTCGTGGTGGTGCGCAAGCGTTTCGGCCTTCAGCGAGGCCATGTCCACGCTCATCGGGCACTCGCTCTTGCACGCCTTGCACATCAGGCACAGGTCGAGGATCTCGTGCAGCCGTTCGTCGCCCAGCGCCGCGTGCGGGTCCGGTTCGGACAGCGCCTTCACCAGCGCGTTGGCCCGACCGCGGGTGGCGTGCTCCTCGTTCTTCGTCGCGATGTAGGACGGGCACATCACGCCCGCGGTGGACTTCCGGCAGGCACCGATGTTCATGCAGCGGTCCGCGGCCCCGCGCATGCCGCCGACGACCTCGAAGTCCAGCTTCGTCCGCAGCGCTGGGGCGGGTGGGAGGGCGTCGCGGTCGCGCAGGTTCTCGGTCATCGGCTGGGCATCGACGATCTTGCCCGGATTCATCACGTTGTCGGGGTCGAAGAGGCGCTTCACCTCGCGCATGGCCTCGTACAACTCGTCGCCGAAGATCTCCCGGTTGAATTCGCTGCGGGCGAGGCCGTCGCCGTGTTCGCTGGAGTTCACCCCGCCGTACTCGGCGACGAGGCTCTTGACCGCTTCCGCGACGGTGCGCATCTTGGCGACCTCGTCGGGGTTGGTCAGGTCGATGAACGGGCGGATGTGCAGGCATCCCACCGAGCAGTGGCCGTAGAACCCCGCCTCCAGCTGGTGTTCGTCGAGGATCTCCTTGAACCGCTTGGTGTATTCCGCCAGGTGCACCGGATCCACGGCGGTGTCCTCCACGAAGGCCAGCGGGCGGCGGGTGCCCTCACCGGCGGCCATCAGCAGGCCCAGGCTGGACTTGCGGACCTTGAGCAGCGCTGCCTGCTCGGCGGGCGTGACCGCGTGGAGCGTGTGGTAGCCGTGTCCGCTCTGCTTCCAGCGCGCATCGAGTTGGTCCAGCTTGGCGATCAGCTCCGCTTCGTCGTCGCCGGTGAAGGAGACGAACAGCAGCGCGCCCGGATCGCCGACGAGCACGTTCCCCAGTTCGGCGAACTCCATCTTCTGCCGGGACAGTTCCAGGATCGTGCGGTCCATCAGCTCGACCTGGTGCGGTTGGCAGCCCAGCGCGTCCGTGGTGGCCGAGATGGCGCTCGCCGCGTCGGTGAAGTGGCCGACGGCGTAGACCGTCCGCTGGGGCTTGGGCACCAGGTCCACCAGCGCGCGAGTGGCGATGACCAGCGTGCCCTCCGCACCCACCACGAACTTGGCCAGGTCGAACGGCTGCTCCGGCCCGAAGCCCGCCAGCCGGTCGAGCCGGTAACCGCAGGCGCGACGCCAGAACGTCGGCATCTTCGCCGCGATGACGTCCGCGTTGGCGTTGACCAGTCCCGGAAGCGCCTGGTAGATCCGGCCCTCCAGGGTCTCCGCCGACGCCCGGCGGGCCCGCTCGGCTTCGTCGACGGGTTCGAGCCGGGCGCGCGATCCGTCGGAGAGCACCACGTCCAGTGCCCGCACGTGGTCGATCGTCATGCCGTAGGTCAGCGAACCACTCCCGGCGGAGTTGTTGCCGATCATCCCGCCGATCGTGGCCCGGTTGCTGGTGGAGGTGTCCGGTCCGAACATCAGTCCGTGGGCGGCGGCGGCCTGGTTGAGCTGGTCCTGCACCACACCGACCTCCACCAGCGCGGTGCGGGCCACCGGGTCGATCTCCAGGATCCGGTTCATGTGCCGGGACATGTCGAGCACCAGACCAGGCCCCACCGTCTGGCCGACGAGGCTCGTTCCCGCGCCGCGGGGCACGATCGGCACGCCGAACTCGGCGGCGACCCGCACCGCTGCGGCGACATCGTCGGCGTGGCGCGGGAACGCGACGCCGAGCGGCGTGATCGAGTACATGCTGGCGTCGCGCGAGAAGAGGTGGCGGGTGTAGTCGTCGAAGGCGACCTCGCCGTCCAGCGCGGTGCGGAGCGCGCGTTCCAAGCGCGAGCTGAGGGTCTGCGGTGTGGCAGCGGCGTCAGTAGTGGGGACGGTCATCGCGGGTCCTTTCCACCCTTTTCGTGTTTCGGAATTGGCGCTGCACGGCGCTGATCCCGCTAGGCTCGCAACACTTCGAGGGCGGCTTGGGTTCCGGTGGGGTCGATGGGCACCCCGGCCAGTTCGAGGCCCATCTGGACACCGGCGAGCGTGCCCGCCAGCGTCAGGTCGTTGAAGTCGCCGAGGTGGCCGATGCGGAACACCCGACCGGCGAGTTTGCCCAGGCCGGTGCCCAGCGACATGTCGAAGCGGTCCAGGATGATCTGGCGGACCTTGTTCGCGTCGTGCTCGTCGCCCAACAGCACGGCGGTCAGCGAGCTGGAGTACTCGCGTTCATCGGCGCACAGCACCTCCAGGCCCCAGCCCCGCACGGCGGCCCTGGTCGCCTCGGCGTGCCGGGTGTGGCGGGCGAACACGTTGGGCAGCCCCTCCCCCTCCAGCAGGGCCAACGCTTCGCGCAGCCCGTAGAGCAGGTTGGTGGGCGGGGTGTACGGGTAGGAGCCGAGCTCGTTGGCTTCGAGGATGGGCGCCCAGTCCCAGTACGACTTCGGCAGCCGCGACCCTGCGGCGGCGGCGAGCGCTTTCTCGCTGATCGCGTTGAAACCCAGGCCGGGTGGCAGCATCAGCCCTTTCTGCGAGCAGCTGACCGTGACGTCCACGCCCCACTCGTCGTGCCGGTAGTCGATGGAGGCCAGCGAGGAGATCGTGTCGACCAGCAACAGCGCGGGGTGGTCGGCTTCGTCGATGGCCGCCCGGATCTCCGGCACGCGGCTGACGACGCCGGTCGAGGTCTCGTTGTGGACGACCATCACCGCGGCGATGCTGTGCTGCTCGTCCGCGGCCAGCCGTTCGGCGACGACCGCCGGATCGACGCCCCGCCGCCAGTCTCCGGGGACGAAGTCGACGACCAGTCCGAGACCTTCGGCCATGTCGCGCCACAGGGTGGCGAAATGACCGGTTTCGAAGGCGAGCACGCGATCGCCGGGCGACAGGGTGTTGACCAGCGCCGCTTCCCAGGCTCCGGTGCCCGAAGACGGGTAGATGACGACTGGACCGCTGGTGCCGAACACCGGCTTGACCCGTTGCAGCACGTCCAGCGCGAGCTCTGCGAAGTCCGGTCCGCGGTGGTCGATCGTAGGTGCCGAAATGGCGCGCAACACCCGGTCGGGAACGTTGGTCGGTCCGGGGATCTGCAGGAAGTGCCGTCCACTGTTAGCGGTCATTACACCCAGCCCTATCTGTGCCGTGAGGTGGTACGCTGTGCCGCGCGAAAGCGCAGCGAGAGTAAGCACCACGGGTTGAGGAGTCAAGGTAGTGCGCAACGTCCTGAACACGCTCCGGGTGCTGGAAGAGGTCGCCACGCGGCAGCCGATCGGCGTCGGCGAGCTGGCCCGCGCGCTGGACATGCCCAAGAGTTCGGTCCAGCGCGCGTTGCTCACCCTCCACACGGCCGGTTGGATACGTCCGGCTTCGGGCGAAGTCAGGCGGTGGGTGATGACCACCAAAGCGCTCGCGGTCGGCGGGCGCGCCAGCGGCGGCGACCTGGGCCTGCGCGACGCGGCCACGCCGATCATGGAAGACCTGCGCCAGCGCACCGAGGAGACCATCCACCTCACCGTTCCCGAGGACGACAAGGTCGTGCTGATCGAGCGGCTGGAGACGTCCAACCCGCTGCGCATCAGCATGGCGCTGGGCCACGCGCTGCCCCTGCACGCATCGGCCAACGGCAAGGCGGTCCTCGCCAACAGCGGCCCGGACGTCCTCAAACGCCTGCTCGCCGACGAGCTACCGCGCTACACCGACAACACGATCACCGATCCGAACCAGATGCTCGCGGAGCTGACCCGGATCCGGGAATGCGGGTTCGCGGTCAACCACGGGGAGTGGCGAACCGACGTCGGCTCGGTCGCCGCCGCAGTCCTGGAAGGCCCGGAGAAGCCGATCGCCAGCCTCAGCGTGAACATCCCGATGAGCCGCCTGACCAAGGAATCCGAGGAGTTCTTCGGCCTCGCGGTGCGCGAGGCGGCGAGGAAACTCGGCGCCCGGCTCGGATACGAAACGGCGGAGCACCCCTGATCGACCGGCTCTGACTGGCCGACCGCAATGCTTTGTCCACAGTGTACTAATCTGCGGCACGACCCCTGTCATCAGAACGACTATTGCCGCTCACGACCCGCGCCGGTGGGTCGTGAGCGGTTGTGGTTGTTGGAACAGCCACTTTCACTCACGACGGCGTTTCTCGGGGCGCAGACCGCTGGTTAATTGCGCGTTACGTCCGACCGCACGAGCTTGACCCTGCCGGTTCGCGGTTCGAGTATCGGCCCTGCCCCGACCACCCGGCGGGCCACGATCTGAGCCGGAACTTCGTTGCGGAACAAGGAATTTTCAGTTGTGATCGGTGTTGCCCACGACTTGGCGCGGGAATCGGACTGCCCCGATCCGTTCCCGCGCGCGGTCGACAGCCCACAGCACGAGCAGGAGGACACATGACCGGGACCGCTCCGGGTGAGCAGGCGCACGAGGTTCTGGTGGCAGGTTTGGGCAGGCGGAAGTTCCTGAGCGCAGCCGCGGCGGTGAGCGCCAGCGCAGCGGCGCCGGTGGTCACGGGCGGGATGGCCGCAGCGGCCCCGTCGCCCGCTTTCCCGAGCGATGTTCTGCAGCCGGACACCGGCTCGATCCAGGGGCAGCACTACCTGCCGTCCGTGCCCGATCAGGTGCGCTGGGGGTATGTACCTGCGGTGCGCAGCAATCCCGCGCTCGTGATGCGTTCGGGCGAGACGGTCACCATCGACACGGTGTCCCACGAGGGAATTCTTGAGGACCAGGGCCGCGATCCGGTGGCGTATTTCGGCGCGCACGGGGTGTCGCGCACCGATGTGCTCGATGACGCCGTGGCGATCGCCCGTGATTACACGCGCACCACGCGCGATTTCGACGCGGACGGCCCCCATGTGGTGACCGGACCGGTGTACGTCGACGGTGCCGAACCGGGCGACGTGCTCAAGGTCGAGACCCTGTCCCTGCTCCCCCGCGTGCCCTACGGCGTGGTGTCCAGCCGCCACGGCAAGGGAGCGCTGCCGCGAATGCCGGATGGCAGTGCCGCGCCCGGAATCACCCTCGACGAGGTGATGCCCCCGGTGGCCACGGACGGCCGGGCCACCAAGGATCCGATGCGGTACGGGAACGTCTCCATCTTCACACCGGTCCGCCGCACCCGGAACACGCTCAGCGGCGTGATGCCGCGCGGGAACTCCGGCGAGGTCGTGTTCCCGCTGCGCCCGTTCATGGGCATGATGGGGGTGGCCTTCGCGTCGTCGGAAGACCTGACCGACCCGGCGCTGAACTCGATCCCGCCGACCTTGGGCGGCGGCAACATCGACATCAACCTCCTCACCGCCGGTTCCACCTTCTACCTCCCGGTGTTCGCGCCGGGTGCGCTGTTCTACACCGGCGACCCGCACATGGCGATGGGTGGCGGTGAGATCTCGTTGACCGCGATGGAAGGTTCGTTGCGCGCCACCTTCCGGCTCACGGTGTGCAAGCCCGATTCCCCGGACGTTCCGTCGGTGGCGTTCCACCACCCGTTCGCCGAAACCGCGCAGGCGTGGGTGCCGATCGGCCTGTCCGACCCGGACGGTGCGCCGAACGGTCAGAGCAGCGACCTGGACGTCGCCATGCGGCGCGCCGTGGTCAACGCGCTCGACTTCCTGCAGCACGACCTCGGCATGGACCGCGCGGTCGCCTACGCCTACCTCTCGGCCGCGGCGGATTTCGAGGTCTCCCAAGTCGTCGACCGGACCGTCGGAGTGCACGCCGCGATCAGCAAGGACCACTTCCGCTGACCGTACGGGCCGGGCTGCGCTACGGTGACTGAAACGATTGTTTCAGCGGAGGTGGCGGATGGGCGACCGCAGGGATTTCTCACTCGCGGGCCGGAACGCTCTGGTCACCGGGTCCGTGCGCGGTCTGGGGTTGGAGATGGCGCGCGGCATAGCCAGGGCGGGCGCGCGGGTGGTGCTCAACGGACGCAACCCGGCCGTGCTCGACAGCGTCGCGACGCAGCTGCGCGACGAAGGCTTCGACGTCGATGCCGTCGCGTTCGACGTCACCGATCTTGACGCGGCACGGGAGGCAGTGACTGCCCTCGGGCTGATCGACGTGCTCGTGAACAATGTCGGCCACCGCGACCGGCGTGGCGTCGACAGCATGGCGCCTGCGGACCTGGCCCGCATGCTCGACGTCCACCTCACGTCCGCGTACGCGCTGAGCCAAACCGTTGCCCGCGGACTGACCAGCCGTCGAGCGCCCGGCCGGATCATCAACGTCTCGTCCGTCATCGGCCAGCTCGGCCGAGCGGGAGACGTCGCGTACGCCACTGCCAAAGCGGGGCTCGACGGCCTCACCAGAGCGCTGGCCGCCGATCTGGGTCCCAACAGCATCACCGTCAACTCGGTGGCACCCGGCACGTTCGCCACCGAGGTCAACGCCCAGCTCGCCGAAGATCCACAGTGGACGGAATGGTTGCGGTCCCGCACCGCGCTCGGCCGCTGGGGCCGACCCGAGGAGATCGCCGGTGTTGTGGTGTTCCTGGCCAGCGATGCCGCATCGTTCGTCACCGGCCAGACGATCGCCGTCGACGGCGGCATGACGACGAGCTTCTGACCACTCGCTCTTCAGCACACGGATCGCGAAACATCCGAGCAGGAGTGGTCCATAGTTGGATGGCGGCTCGTCGTCGCGCGGGTAGCTGGCTAGGACTATGCGTTCTTCGATCTCCGAGGAGCCCTGGGGTTTGGGCTGCTCAGCGCGTGCTGAGCTCGTTATCGCCCTACCCTGGTACACGCGTTTCTACGTGCGGGGTCCGCCTTTCGCAGACGGTTCTCCTCAACACACCGTTTCAACACCACGGGGGTGGCGGTTGACCACACCTCCTGCCGACGAGTCTCCACCAGGCGCCGGGCACGGCGCGGAACCGAGCGAGCCTTCCGCGCCGGAGGAGGCTGCGCCGCCCACTCAGGCCGAGACTCCACCCGCGGCAACCCACGAATCTGAGCACGACGTCGGCACGCGCCCTGCACGAGCTGCGGAACCTCCCGGAGCCGAGCCCCCCGCTGAGCCCGACAACACTGGTCCTGACAGGCCCTCGTACGGGTTTCCCGCTGGGCTGTGGCGGGCGCTGGACCGGCATCGCCCGCCGGGGTTGGGCAGGTCGCGACTGTGGCGAAGTCCGCTGCGCGGTCCGTGGTTGACCTCGGTGTTCGGTGCCGTGCTCCTGGTAGGTCTGCCGATCGTCATCGTCACGGGCCTGTTGTCCTACATCGCCTACGGCCCCCAGTTCGGGCAGGCGATTCCCACGAACGCGGGCTGGCTGCACCTGCCCTACTTCGACTGGCCCACTCGACCGTCCTGGTTGTACCGCCTGACCCAGAGTTTGCACGTCGGCCTCGGGCTCGTCCTCATCCCAGTGGTGCTGGCCAAGCTGTGGTCGGTGGTGCCGAGGCTGTTCGCGTGGCCCCCTGCCCGATCCGCGGCCGAGGTCGTCGAGCGGCTGTCGTTGTTGCTGCTGGTCGGCGGGATCTTGTTCGAAATCGTCACAGGTGTGCTGAACATCCAGTACGACTACGTGTTCGGGTTCAGCTTCTACACCGCCCACTACTTCGGCGCATGGGTGTTCCTGGCAGCATTCCTGACCCATGTCGCCGTGAAACTGCCGCGGCTGGTCCGCGCGCTGCGATCGCGGTCTTTCCGGGCAGAGCTGCGCACCTCACGCGCTCAGACGCGCCCGGAGCCCCAGGACGAGAACGGCTTGGTCGCCGCCGAGGCCGCCGAGGCCACGCTCAGCCGACGCGGCGCGCTGCTGCTGGTGGGTGGCGGGGCGCTCTTGGTAGCCGTGGTGACCGCCGGGCAAACGATCGGCGGCATCACCCGAGGCTCGGCTCTGCTGTTGCCGCGTGGCCGTTCCTACGGACCGGGGCCGAACGATTTCCAGGTCAATCGCACGGCCGCCGCAGCTGCGATCGATGTTCGCGAAGTCGGGCCGGGCTGGCGGGTAACGCTCACCGGCGGTCCACGACCCGTGGCGTTGGACCGGGCGACCTTGCTTTCGCTGCCGCAACACGCGGCCACCTTGCCCATCGCATGCGTCGAGGGGTGGTCGACGATCCAGACCTGGAGCGGGGTGCGGCTCAGGGACCTCGCGGCGCTCGCCGACGTGCCACAGCCCCGTTGGGCGCACGTGCGGTCCGTGGAACGGATCGGAGCGTTCAACCAGGCGATCTTGCAGGCGAACCAAGTCCTCGATCCGGACTCCCTGCTGGCACTGCGGGTCAACGGAGTCGACCTCTCGCTGGACCACGGTCATCCGGCGCGGATCATCGTTCCGGCGCTACCCGGTGTGCACAACACCAAGTGGGTGCAAGCGATCGAGTTCCGAGGTGGCTGAGGTGCCCAGCCTGCTCTCCCGATGGAGGCGGTTCTACGGCGCCAGCCCACTGCACCTGGTGCTCCTGCTGGGATGCTTCGCGCTCACCGGATACGTCGTGTTCCAACTCCTGGCCGAACCACTGCTGGTTCGAATCCTCGTCTGGTTCGCCGCCGCGATCGTCCTGCACGACTTGGTGCTGTTCCCGCTGTACGCCCTCGCCGACCGCGCGCTGACGAGCGCAGTGCGCGGTTCGCGGACCCGGCCCCGGATATCGCCGGTGAACTACATCAGAGTCCCGGTCTTGGCGGCCGGTCTGCTCTTGCTGCTGTTCCTCCCAGGCATCATCCAGCAAGGGGCCCCGACCTACCTCGCAGCCACCGGACAGACCCAAGCACCGTTCCTCACCCGTTGGCTGCTGATCACCCTCGGCCTGTTCGCCACGAGCGCCCTCCTCTACGGAACACGCCTCGCGTACGCGCACCGGCAAGCAAGACGGCGGGCCGAACCCGAAGCGGACGAACCGGGTTAGCCGCACGCGGGCACCGCATGGTCCGATGACCGCCAGTGCCGACGGGTGTGGCGGTGCAGGATGGCGGGGTGTTGGAGTTCGAGGTCCTGTATCGCGCGATGGCCAGTCGAGATCGGCGTTTTGACGGTCGTTTCGTGGTGGCGGTCACCAGCACGGGCGTGTACTGCCGACCGAGTTGTCCATCTCGGACTCCTCGGCGCGAGAACTCCCGTTTCTTCCGGTTGCCCGCCGCCGCGGAGGCGGCCGGATTTCGCGCCTGTCGGCGCTGCCGACCTGAAGCGGGACCGTCCTCGCCGGAGTGGAACGTGCGTGGTGACCTGGTGGCGAGAGCCCTGAGTTTGATCGCGGGCGGTGCTGTCGACGAGGGCGGCGTCAGGAGCCTGGCGCGGCGGCTCGCAGTCAGCGAACGGCATTTGCACCGACAACTGGTGGCGGAGGTGGGGGTCGGCGCGCAGATGTTGGCGATCAGCCGCCGTGCCCGCGTGGCCAGGATGCTGATCGAGTCGACGGCGCTGCCGATGACCGACGTGGCGTTCGCTGCCGGGTACAGCAGCGTGCGGCAGTTCAACGATGGCATGCGCGCCACGTTCGGCTGCGCTCCGAGCGAGTTGCGGGGCACGCGCAGTCCGGACGCGCAGATGGGCACCGGCGAGCTCGTACTGCGGCTGCGCCACCGAACACCGCTGCCAGCGCGGCCGTTGCTCGACTGGTTCGCAGCGCGGGCATTGGGTGGCGTCGAGACGGTGGAAGATGGGTGTTACGTCCGCACGATGCGCCTGCCGCATGGTTGCGGACTCGTCGCCGCGGAGCTGGCCCCCGTCGCGGATGGGCAGGCGGCCCTGGCGGTGCGGTTCACGCTGGCCGATCCGCGCGATGTCACCGCCGCCGTGCAGCGCTGCCGGGAGCTGTTCGACCTGGATGCCGATCCGGCCGCCATCGACGACGATCTCGGCTGTGACCCGGTGGTCGGCCCGCTGGTTCGGGCCAGGCCGGGACTGCGGGTGCCCGGCTGCGCCGACGGGTTCGAGCTGGCCGTGCGAGCGGTGCTGGGCCAACAGGTTTCGCTGGCGGCGGCCCGGACGTTCGGCACTCGGTTGGTCATCCGCTTCGGTGCGCCGCGCAACGATCTGGGGAACCCGTTCCCCCAGCTGACGCACCTGTTTCCCACCCCGGATGCGCTGGCCGAGGCCGATCTGGCGTCGATCGGGCTGACCAAGCGCCGCGCCGCTACGCTCCGCGCGCTGGCCAAGGCGGTGTGCCTGGGCGAGCTGGTGCTGGACAGCGGAGCGGACCGCGCGGAGTGCGTCGCGGCCTTGTGCGCGCTGACCGGTGTCGGACCCTGGACCGCCGGATACATCGCGATGCGCGCGCTGCGCGATCCGGACGTGTTCCTGCATACCGATCTCGGCCTTGTGGAAGCCGCCCGCCATCACGGTGTCGACGACGGTCCGCGCGCACTGCAACGCTGTGCCGAGCGGTGGCGACCGTGGCGCTCGTACGCCGCGATGCACCTCTGGGCGAGCCTGCCGCCACGGTCCCGTCGGAATTCCCAGGAGTCGACACCGCGATGAATGCGATGGATGCGGCCACGGTGTCGACCCCACTGGGACCGTTCAGCATGCTCATCGACAACGATGGCGCTGTCCGTGCTGCTGGCTTCACGGCCATGCCCGGTTCCCTGCTGGACGAACTGCCGCTGCCGTGGCGCAACGCGACACCACGGGAGTTCCGCGACCTCAGCGCGTACCGCGACGCGATCCACGCGTACTTCGTCGGCGACCACGACGCGCTGCGGGACATTCCGGTGATCCACACCGGTAAGGGATTCCGCATGCGGGCTTGGCAGGCGATGCGCCAGATCCCGGTCGGCACCACGATCAGCTACGCCCAACTGGCCGCGATCGCGGGCAATCCCCGCGCTGCCAGGGCCGCCGGAGCCGCCTGCGCGGCCAACCTCGTCCCGCTGCTCGTGCCGTGCCATCGCGTCGTCGCTTCCGATGGTGGCCTGAACCACTACTACTACGGGCTGGCTCACAAACGCTGGCTGCTGGAGCACGAAAAGGCCCGACCCCAGCGACTTTTCCAACAGCCCGCAGAACATTTCCCCTGCACCGCAGCGTGTCCACAACGGACAGACGGTCCAGCGCGTTGATCGCCAAGGAGGGAACACCGGCTGTGCTGGTCGGAAGCGGCGTCGCTCGTTCGTCAGTGGGCGGTCCAGCCACCGTCGACGGGCAGGATGGTGCCGGTGATGTAGGACGCGGCTGGACTGGCGAGCAGCAGCGCCGCCGCGGTCAGTTCGCTGGTCTCAGCCCACCGGCCAACCGGTATCTCGTGTTGGAGGAAGTTGCGCACCTGCGGGTCGTCGTCGACCCCGTCGTTGAGGGGTGTGCGGAACGGCCCGGGAGCCAGGGCGTTGACGCAGATGCCGGTGCCCGCGAGTTCGACCGCCAGGCTGCGGGTGAGTTGCACGACCGCGCCCTTGCTGGCGGCATAACCAACGCGACCGGCCGCACCGACGAGGCCCAGCGCGCTGGCGAGGGTGATGATGCGGCCGTATCCCGCTTGGCGCATCAGCGGAACGGCTGCTTGGCAGGCGAGGAAAGTCCCGACGACGTTCACGTCCAGGCAGCGCCGGAGCGCGGCGGCGTCCAGTTCGCCGATTTCGCCACGAGCCTGGATCCCGGCGCTGGTGACCAGCACCTGCGGGGGACCGAAGCGGCGGGTGGCCTCGTCGAAGAGGTGCCGCACCGCATCGTCGTCGCGCACGTCGCAGGCCAGGCCCGCAGCTGGTCTACCGGCACGGGCGGCGATTTCGTCGGCGACTTGCTCGCATGCCTGTTGACGTCGGCCCGCGACCACGACGGTCGAACCAGCGTCGGCGAGTGCCAAGGCGATGGCACGACCAAGACCGGAGGAGCCGCCGGTGACGATGGCGATCTGCCCGGTCAGGTCAGGGCCGTTGGCGCGGCTGGGTCTGGTCTCGGTCATGGTCGTGCTCCCTCAACTCGTGCATCGGCGGCTCGCGACCTTCCCCGCCACATCGAGTCGGCAAGGCCGGAGCCCAGGGGCGTCACCGGGTGAAGCCGTGGTCGAGGCAAGCGGCGCCGTTCACCCAGTTCCGGGTCAGCCACCGCGGCCTCGTTGAGGTCGTTGGCGCGGAGGGCGACCAGAAGGTTCTTACTGTATGCAGTTTGTGTGAATTGCATTCGCGATTAGCGGGCAGCGACGCCCGGCTGCGGGAAGGTCGTCCAGCTGCGCTCGCGGGTAGCAGCGGTCGAGGGCCTGCGAGGCGAGAAGCGATGATGATCATCGCCAAGATCTAGCGCGGCAGGTTCGCGAGGCCGTGCACCGGGAGTCCGAGCGGCGGACTTCGGACACCGAAGACGGCGAGACCCCGCCCTTTCGGACGAGGTCTCGCTGGTCTCTCCGGATTGGATCAGGCGAGATCGAACCGGTCGAGGTTCATCACCTTGTTCCAAGCCGCCACGAAGTCGTGCACGAACTTCTCCTTCGCGTCGTCGCTCGCGTAGACCTCCGCGAGCGCGCGCAGCTCGGAGTTCGAGCCGAAGACGAGGTCGACGCGGCTGCCGGTCCACTTGACCTCGCCCGAGGCGTCACGACCCTCGAAGGTCTGCGCGTCCTCCGACGTCGGCTGCCACGTGGTGCCCAGGTCGAGCAGGTTCACGAAGAAGTCGTTGGTCAGCGACCCCGCAGCGTCGGTCAAGACGCCGAGCTTCGAGGAGTCGTAGTTCGCGCCGAGGACGCGGAGACCGCCGACGAGGACGGTCGTCTCCGGGGCGCTCAGCGTGAGCAGGTTCGCCTTGTCGAGCAGCAGGTACTCGGCTGGCAACCGGTTGCCCTTGCCCACGTAGTTGCGGAACCCGTCCGCGACCGGTTCGAGCGCGGCGAAGGACTCCGCGTCGGTCAGCTCCTCCGGCGCGTCGACCCGGCCCGCCGTGAACGGCACCTCGACGTCGTGGCCAGCGGCCTTGGCGGCCTGCTCGACGGCGGCGGACCCACCGAGCACGATCAGGTCGGCCAGCGAGACCTTCTTGCCCCCGGTCTGGGCGGCGTTGAACGACTCCTGGATGCCCTCCAGCGTGCTCAGCACCGTCGCCAACTGCTCGGGGTTGTTGACCTCCCAGCCCTTCTGCGGTTCCAGGCGGATGCGAGCGCCGTTGGCGCCACCGCGCTTGTCGCTGCCGCGGAACGTCGAGGCCGACGCCCACGCGGCGGAGACCAGCTGCGAGACGCTCAGCCCCGAGTCGAGGATCTTCGCCTTGAGGGCGGCGATGTCCTCGGCGCCGATGAGCTCGTGGTCGACCGCCGGGAGCGGGTCCTGCCACAGCAGGGTCTCCTCCGGCACCTCCGGGCCGAGGTAGAGCGACTTCGGTCCCAGGTCGCGGTGGGTCAGCTTGTACCAGGCCCGCGCGAACGCGTCCGCGAACTCCTCGGGCTTCTCCATGAAACGCCGCGCGATCGGCTCGTAGATCGGGTCGTACCGCAGTGCCAAGTCGGTGGTCAGCATGCTCGGCGCGATCCGCTTCGACGAGTCGTGGGCGTGCGGCACCGTGCCTTCGCCCGCGCCGCCCTTCGGCTTCCACTGGTTCGCGCCAGCCGGGCTCTTGGTCAGCTCCCACTCGAAGCTGAAGAGGTTCCAGAGGAAGTTGGTGCTCCACTTCGTCGGCGTGCTGGTCCAGGTGACCTCAAGGCCGCTGGTGATGGCGTCCGCACCCGTGCCGGTGCCGTGGGCGTTCTTCCAGCCCAGGCCCTGCTCCTCAAGCGGGGCCGCCTCGGGGTTGGCCCCGAGGTTGCTGTCCGGCGCCGCACCGTGGGTCTTGCCGAAGGTGTGACCACCGGCGATCAGCGCGACCGTCTCCTCGTCGTTCATCGCCATGCGGCGGAACGTTTCGCGGATGTCGCGGGCCGCGGCGATCGGGTCCGGGTTGCCGTTCGGGCCCTCCGGGTTGACGTAGATCAGGCCCATCTGGACCGCTGCCAGGGGCTTCTCCAGCTCCCGGTCACCGGTGTAGCGCTCGTCGTCGAGCCACGTGGTCTCCGGGCCCCAGTAGACGTCCTCGTCGGGCTCCCAGACGTCCTCGCGGCCACCGGCGTAGCCGAAGGTCTTGAAGCCCATCGACTCCAGCGCGACGTTACCGGCCAGGATCAGCAGGTCGGCCCACGAGATCTTCTGGCCGTACTTCTTCTTGACCGGCCACAGCAGGCGACGCGCCTTGTCGAGGTTGACGTTGTCCGGCCAGCTGTTCAGCGGCGCGAAGCGCTGCTGACCGGCGCCAGCGCCACCGCGGCCGTCGCTGATGCGGTACGTGCCCGCGCTGTGCCACGCCATCCGGATGATGAGCGGGCCGTAGTGACCGAAGTCGGCGGGCCACCAGTCCTGCGAGGTCGTCAGCACTTCCTCGATGTCCCGCTTCACGGTCGGGAGGTCGAGGGTCTGGAACGCCTCGGCGTAGTTGAACTCCGCGCCCAGCGGGTTGGTCACCGGCGGGTTCTTCGCGAGGATCTTCAGGTTGAGCTGGTTCGGCCACCACTGGCGGTTCCCCCCGCCCTGGGTCGGGTGCGGTGCACGTCCGTGCGCGACCGGGCACTGGCCTCCGCTCTCCTCCTTGATCTCTCCAACAACGGCGTCAGGGCTGTCAGTCACGGGAATCCTTTCAGGATCAGTGGTTTTGCTCGGGAACTGAGTTGGGGGAACAGGCGGGGCACAGCCCCCAGTAGATGACCTCGGCCTCGCCGATCGTGAAGCCGTGGTCATCGGACGCGGTCAGGCAGGGCGCGGCACCCACGGCGCAATCGACATCGGCGATGGCACCGCACGACTGGCACACGACATGGTGGTGGTTGTCCCCGGCCCGCGTCTCGTAACGGGCCACCGAGCCCATCGGCTGGATGCGACGCACCAGACCCGCGATGGTCAGCGCGCGCAGCACGTCGTAAACAGCCTGGTGGGACACCTTGGGGAGAACTCCGCGTACGGCACCGATGATCGAGTCCGTGTCGGCGTGCGGATGGTCATGCACCGCGGACAGCACCGCTACCCGAGGACGCGTCACGCGCAGGGCAGCGTCGCGCAACATGCGCTCGAAGTCCGGAGTCGTCCTTGGCACGCATCGCAGTCTGGTCCATTTTCTGGAATGAATCAAGAGTCAGCGCCCACGCCTCGCCGTTGCGTGTCGGGACGGTGACTCAGGGTTGATGCGGGTTCCTGGGCGGCCCGGCAGGGGTATTCGGGGGCCAACATGCTCACCAGCCGGTTGTGTGACCACGGCCCCTGCCCGCATTTGGGGCCGCGCGCTTCCACTGGGGGCAGGTGGCTTCGGACTCCCACCTTGGAGTGCGTGATGTTCTCGAAGAGCACGAGGCGTGTGCTGGTGCCTGACCGCTCTGTTCCCGCCGGTCGGCGCCCGGTCGCCGCACATGGCCCAAGCCGGGGTTCGGCTCGGTTGCAGCGCGTTGGCATGGCGTGCTGGATGCTGACCGGGATAGCGGTGGCTGTCGCCATCGGCGTGTTCGTGCTCCTGGCAGCGCGGCCGCTGTTGATCCCGGTGGTGTTGATGGCGGGTGCGGCGACGATCGCCGAGCCGTTGGTGGCCCGGCTGGCTCGTCATCGGGTGCCGAGGGCGCTCGGCGGCACGTTGGTGTGCGTGCTCGTGCTCGCCGTTGCGGCCGCAGTGATAGGCGTGTTCGTTGCCGGGATCGTTTCGCAGTGGGATTCGATAGCCCGCGTCGCCGCGGATGGTGTCGCCCGCGCGCGCGAGGTGCTTGCCGGGACGCCCTTCGGCGCACAGGTGGTCGATCAGCTCAGCGGCGCGACTTCGGACGCGGGTCCGACGCTGGCGGTCGGGTTCTTCTCAACGCTGAGCGCAGGTTTGGCGGCCGTCATCGGCTCGGTGGTGGGGGTGCTGTTGGCGCTCTACATCCTGGTGTTCGTCCTGGCCGACGGCCCGCGGATCCACGCGCTGGTGGCCGGTTGGATTCCCGGTCCGAGCGGCTTCGGTCGCGCGGTGACCGAACGGGCGGCGACCATCGTGCGCCGGTACTTCAACGGCCTGACGCTGATCGCGGTGATGAATGCGGGGGTGACCGTGATCGGGGCGCTCGTGCTGCGGGTTCCCTTCGTGCTCGCGATCGGTCTGCTGTGCTTCGTCGCCGCCTACATCCCGTACCTGGGCGCGTTCCTGTCCGGAGCGTTCGCGGTGTTGATGGCCTTCGGCTCGGGTGGTCTGGAAACCGCGCTGTGGATGCTGGCGGTGCTGATCCTGGCCAACGCGGTGTTGGAAAACCTGGTGCGCCCGTTCACCTTCGGCGCCGCGCTCAGGCTGCACCCGCTGGTGGTGCTGCTCGCCACCCTCCTCGGGGGTGCTCTCGCCGGAGCGGTGGGCATGATGGTCGCCGCACCGATCGCCGCCATCGCGGCAGACGTCGTGCAACAAGCCCGCCGCCCGATTCGACAGACGAGATCTTCCGGCGACGTCCCCGCATAAGTCCATGATGGACAGCGACGAAACTGCCACCG
This sequence comes from Saccharopolyspora soli, assembly GCF_022678645.1. GTDB lineage: Bacteria > Actinomycetota > Actinomycetes > Mycobacteriales > Pseudonocardiaceae > Saccharopolyspora > Saccharopolyspora soli. Next base: position 33,563 of record NZ_JALBWV010000005.1, read on the forward strand.
CCGACTAGATCATGAACCGGCACAGCACTCCCCCGACGCGGCCACACGTTGCCGTTCGTTGGCGACATCGTCCAGCCTTGGACGGTCCTGATCTTCAGCATTCCCCGCGTTCACCGTCTCAGCAATCGTCGCGACCCGGTCGATCAGTGCTATGTGGACGGTCGTGCCCCGTGGCATGGCGGGATTTCTGGTCTGCCCCACCTGGCAGCTGGGGCTGGCACCACGTCGGTGCGGGGGATTCCACTCGGTGAGTTCGGGGGAACTCTCCATCGGCTCGGTGGCGACTTCCAGAGCACACTTGGAAGGCAAGCGAACACAGGCCGTCAACCAAGGCGAAGCACGGCCATCGATCAAGTCGAATGGACGAAATGACCTTACGCATCGTGACGAAGCTCCTCACCGCGACAGTCGCAATTTCCACCTGCGCGCTGGCTCCGACCACGGCCCTGGCCGCGACCGGTCCGCAACTACCGGAATCCACAGTGCACAGCGCTGCCTACCGCGTCAGTGCTGAAATTCCCGATGGCGGTTCTGGTGAGGCCAGCTCCGACAGCGGCGCCAGCCAGACCACCCCAGGTGACGACTCCAGCCAGACCGCCCCAGGCGGCGAGCCCGGCTCGCCCACACCGGACAACGACTCCAGCGAGGACACCGAAGGTGGCATTTCCAACGAGACCGCCGCCGGGGACGAATCGAGTGCGCTCGCCCCAGGTGACGAGCCCACCGAAAGCACCCCTGGTAGCGACTCCAACGCGGCCACACCAGGCAACGAGCCCAGCGAAGGCACCGAAGGTGCCGAGCCCGGTGAGACCACCCCCAGCGACAGCTCCAGCGGTGATGGTCTTACCTCGGGATTGAGCGGGCCTGACATCGATCCGGGCTTCAAACGGCCCGACGTGGGCTCAGGCGACGACGGCGCCAACCCGGCCACTCCTAGCGAGGACGGCTCCGCACAACCGCCGCCGCCGAAGGTCTTCGACGGCGGGCTGAAGTTCAACCCGCCGGTCAAGCCCCCGACCGTGATGTATCCGCCTCCTGCACCGGACAGGCTGCCGGACCGGCTGGATCTCGGCGTTCCAGGCGAGGGCGTTGACGGCAGCCAGGTCCCCCGCGACGGGGAGCAGCCGGACATGCCTCCGGAGGGGGACACGTTGATCGGCGATCTGCCGCAATACCCTTGGGGCGGCGATGATTATGTTGCGGTGTACGAAGGTTGGCGCGACTACACCAAGTATCTTCCAACGTCTGTTCTGTCGGAACACTATCTTGGCGTTGACGCTCTTGCCCTGGGTCTGACGTGGGCGACTCAGACCTTGTACTACCCGGGCTACGGCCTCGCCAAGGGCGTCGAATGGACCGTCGGCGAAATCGAATCAGCCGGGGCCTGGATCGGCGATCAGGCCGAATCGGCCTGGGATTGGATCACTGACGGATTCGGTGGCTTCTTCGGAGGCAGCTACGTTCCCACTGGCGGCGCCGGAGCTGCGCTGACCGGGCTCGGCGGCGCGGTCGCGGACGCGGGCGAGGCAGTCGTGGATGGTGTCGGAGACGCCTTGGACACGGTCGAAGACTCCATGCCCTGGAATTGGTAGTCGCTGTTCTGCTGCCGGACGGAATCGGTAGCGGGAAGGTCGGACTACGGGGACTCGTGCCCCGTAGTCCGACCTTTCGCACGGTTGGTGGATGGAAAGCAGGGGCGGTCAGGTCAACCGCAGCAGAAGTCGTCGCAGGGATCGCCGACTTCGCTGCCGTAGACCACGAAGTCCCGAACAGGCGCGAGGACTTCCTCGGCCGCGCGGGCGTCCAGCAGCGGAGCCGACTGATCCGTCGGTTTTCCCCAGGCGGGCGGGAAATCGTCCATGTCGAAGCGCCCCGCACCGTTGATGAAAAGTGTCCACATCGCATGATCCGGAAAACCGCGGTTGCGCCGCAGGACCCATGATCGGCCGTCGACGGTGGCGACAGCGGGGAAGTACGGGTTGCCCGTTCGTCGCCATTGCGGCTCCGCGTTCAGTTCGTGCGGTGGCATGCTCCCAGTGTCCCCGGAAATCGGGGACGGGGAAACCCCCGCTGGGGATCGCCTCCGACTCGCAGTCGTCGCTGGATGCGGTGAATTTCCAGCGACGCAGACTGTCCAAAATGGATGACGCATCCGACCGCCATCGCGCACGGCAGGTGCTTCGACGAAGGAGATCTCGGCGGCTCAGCGGCGATCGGGACAGCGTTGGCCTGGTTCCGCCCAGCGGATGGCAAACGGGTGGTAGCCGTTGTGCGAATGAAGCCCCCTTTGTACTTTTCGTCTTGCTAACTGCATGCCACGGCATCAGGAGGACGGATGTCCCGAAGCAGAGTCCGACGCCGCACGTGGTTGTTCGGTTCGGGCGCGTTGGCGGCGACACTCGTTGCCGGACTCGCGGTGCAGATCCCAACCGCGACCGCACAGGGCGCGATCAACCTGCGGGGTTGGGAGCGCGCATTGCAGCAGGAAGTCGATGCGGACAGCGCGGCCCAGCTGAGCGAGGCGATGTCGACCTACCCCGGCATGGTCGGCACCGACGGCGCCACGCGTCGAGCGCAGTACTCGGTGGACAAGCTCGCCGAATGGGGTTTGCAGCCAAGACTGGAGAGTTACGGCGTCTACTCCTCGGTGCCACGAGATATCTCGGTGACCATGACCGGCCCCGAACAGCGGGACCTGGCGGTGAAGGAACCGCCTTACCCGTGGCACGAGAACTTCGAGGACGTGGTCGTCGGTTACAACGCCTACTCGCCGTCCGGAAACGTCACCGCGGACGTGGTCTACGTCAACTACGGCCTGCCGGACGACTACGCCAGGCTGGCGGAAATGGGTGTCGACGTGCGGGGCAAGATCGTGCTGGCCCGGTACGGGCAGAGCTTCCGCGGGGTGAAGTCGAAGGTCGCCGAAGAACACGGCGCCACCGGGGTGATCCTGTACTCCGATCCCGCGGACGACGGCTTCACCCAGGGCGCGGTCTACCCGGACGGACCGTGGCGCAACGCCGACGGCATCCAGCGCGGCAGCGTGCAGTACATCTTCCAGTATCCAGGCGACCCGCTCACACCAGGCGAACCGTCCATACCGGGCACGTCGCGCCTTGATCCGTCGGAAGCCGACAACATGACGAGCGTGCCGACCACACCGATCTCCTACGGCCAAGCCCAGCACCTGTTGGCGGCATTGCAGGGCCCGGCAGCGCCGGAGGAATGGCAGGGCGGTTTGGACCTGACCTACCGGGTGGGTCCCGGACCGACTCGGGTCAACCTCGACCTGGACATCGACTACCAGCAGATCCCGGTCAACGACGTGATCGTGGAGATCCCCGGTTCGAAGCACCCGGAGCAGAAGGTCGTGCTCGGCGCGCACTTCGACTCGTGGACCTACGGCACCAAGGACGACGTGTCCGGCTGGACCACGCTGATGGAAGCGGCTCGGGCGATGGCCGAGTTGCGCGATCGCGGGTGGCAGCCGGAGCGGACCATCGTGCTGGCCGGTTGGGACGGTGAGGAGTACGGGTTGCTCGGCGCGACCGAATGGGTCGAGCAGCACCGCGCCGATCTGCTGGAGAACGCCCTTGTTTACCTCAACATGGACGGTGCGGGCGGCGGAAAGAACTTCTCCGCCAGCGCGGTTCCCGCGCTCGACGACGTGCTGGCCGACATAGCCAAGGACGTCAGCGACCCCGAACACGGCACGTTGTACCGCAACTGGCAGCAGGCGTCGGGCCAGCAGAACCCGGTGCCGGAGCGGTTGGGCAGCGGATCGGACTACACAGCGTTCCTGGACCACCTCGGCATCGCCTCGGCCGATTTCGGCACATCGACACCCAGCGGTGAGTACCACAGCGCCTACGACGACCTGCACATGATGCGCAACTTCCTCGACCCCGGTTACCGCTACCACGAAGTAGCCGCGGCGTACGCGGGCACTTTCGCGTTGCGCATGGCGGGTTCGGATGCCGCGCCGATGGTCTACTCCGATTACGCGTCCGCGGTCGTGGGCCACCTGGAAGATCTCGACGAGAAGCAGACCGGCGAGCCGGTCGTGGACCTCTCCCCCGCCTACGCCGCTGCTCGGGAGTGGAAAGCGGCGGCCGAGCAGTTGGAGGGCTCAGCGCGAGGTATCGGCGGCGATTCGGTCACCGATGCGTTGATAGCCCAGGAACGCGCGTTGACCCAGCAGGAAGGTCTGCCCGGCCGGGACTGGTACAAGCACATGGTCTACGCACCAGGTCTGTACACGGGTTACGCGGTGCAGCCGTTGTCGGCGATCGATGACGCGATCACCAACGGCGACACCGCGACCGCCGAGAAGTACCGCGACTTGCTGGTCGATTCGCTGCTCAAGGCCGCTGAAGCGGCCCGAGAGCCGCTGGCCTAGCGATTCGACCCGAAGCGGCCCGCCTTCCCCCTGGGAGGCGGGCCGTGCTCTTCGACGAGCACGGGATTGCTCAGGAACACGTCCAGTAGACCGGCAATTCGGTTACCGGACTGGGGTTTCCGTTGGTCTGGGCCGTACCGGCGACCACTCGGCCATCAGCGCTGATCGACGACGGGTAACTCATCGGCCGGTCGCTGTTGAGGGCGGGCAACGTCGTCAACACGCCGTCAGTCACCGTGACGGCGTCGTACCCGGTCTTGGCGAGCACTACGCCGCTGTCGTTGATGCCTTGGTTGGCGGGTTCGGCGTCCTGCAGCCCCGGAACCGCCTCGACGGTGCCGGTTTCCAGCTTCCACCGCACCACTCCCGCGGACATCGTCCAACCGACCACCCACGATCCGCTGATCTTGGCGGCCGAAACACCTTCCGTCGCGGGAATGCCATCCGGGCGCCGCAGCGGACCGTGCGTGCCGTCCGGACGCCACACGTAGGCGTCCTGCTGAACTGTCCCCACGATCGTGCCGTCAGCAGCGATGTCGCTCGCCCGTCCGGTTTGCTCGCCTGGCATGGGCAGATCGACCGGGTCGTTCGCGCCCGGCGCCCACACCGCGGGCACGGCGACCGGCGGACCGTTCGGAGTGGGCTTCAGCCTGCTTCCGACGACGCGCCCGTCTTCACCGATGGCCGACGGAGTTCCCTCGCCGGTCAACTCGCGGACTTCGCCGCTTTCGTAGACCCACGGGTGGTGGTTCTGCTGGGCGTCGACGGAATCGCCGACCGCGACGCCGCTGCCGTTCATGTCGACCAGGGCTCCGGGCGCGCCGTCGACCGGCTCCGCGACCCCGCCGCGCCAAATCACCGCCGCACCAACGGATCCGCCGTCGTTCGAGGACCCGACCAACGACGCACCGTCCGGCGAAGCCCCCAGCACCGTTCCAGCTTGGTGCCCGTTCGGCAACGGCAACTCGTGGACGGCGCACTGGGGTGCCGTGGCCGCCGACGGATCGTCGGGCTGCGCCCATGACATCCCGGCCGCGGTCGTCACCACCAGCACGAACGCGCCGCCAACACCGCTGACCAACCGGAACCGCGTACTCGCCTGCCGCACCAACGCTCGCTCTCCTCGGTAGCCGATCTCTGTCTACCAGCAGACGCACGTGGTGCTGCGGAGGTTGCGTGCAGCAGCACAGCCAATCGCCTCCGGGCACAGCGGACGAACGCTCCCGATCACACTGCCTTGACCCTGAGTTACGTCGAGGTCCGCTGGCCGAGCGACGACGTGCAGCGGGACGGGCGCGGAATTTAAGTCGTGGTCGCACCGTTTGACGGACCGCAGTACTCGTGACGGGCCAGCCACTCCAGGGACGTGGTCGGCAGGACCCTGTTGCTCGTCTGCACCAGACCATCCACAACGGAGAAGGAATCCCATGTCGAAAGCCGTTCGCTTCAGCCGCTTCGGCGGGCCCGAGGTGCTCGTTCTGGAAGACGTTCCCACCGCCGAGCCGGGCAAGGGTCAGGTCCGGCTCGCGGTCGCCACCGCCGGGGTCAACCCCATCGACTGGAAGATCCGCAGCGGGCTCTTCGCGTCCGGTGACGCTCCTGCGGAGCCGCAGGGCACCGGTATAGACGTCGCCGGAACCATCGACTCGCTCGGTCCTGGGGTGCAGGGCTGGCGGGTCGGCCAACCCGTGTTCGGCAAGGCCGCTACTGGTGCCGCCGCCACGCATACCCTTGCCGACAGCGCGAAACTCGTCGCCAAACCCGAATGGCTGGCGTTTCCGCAGGCCGCCGCACTGCCAGTAGCCGCCGAGACGGCTTACCGCACGCTGCGCCTGCTCGGCGTGCGGGCGGGCCAGACCCTGCTCGTCCACGCCGTGGCTGGCGGGGTCGGGCTGGTCGCCGCACAACTCGCGCGCGCGTGGGGCGCCAACGTGGTGGGCACCGCGAGCCCCGGCCGCCACGCGTTCCTGCGCGAGCTCGGCGTGCGCCCGGTCAGCTACGGCGAGGGCGTCGAGCAACGAGTGCGAGAGGCCGTGGAATCCGTCGACGCCGTGCTGGACGCATCCGGCCGCGGCGTGCTCGGGATGTCCGTCGAGCTGGCTGGCAGCCCGGATCGGGTGATCACCATCGCCGACCCGGACGCGGCCGCGCACGGCGTTCGTTTCTCCGGCGGGGGTGCTGATGAGGTGGCCATGTCCGAAGTTTTCGCCGAGGTGCTGCCGCTGCTGGAGCGCGGTGCGCTGCGCCTGCCGATCGAGCAGACGTTCCCGCTGGAGCGGATCGCCGATGCGCATCGGCTAAGCGAATTCGGCCACCTCACCGGCAAGATCGTTCTTGAGGTGGGCTGAACACCGGGGCCAGGCGGGCGGTCCGGTGATCCGACTGGTGCCGCGCACATCGCGGTGTTCGCCGAACGGGGTTGGCCGGGCCGACGCGCAGTCACAACGTCGGTCGGCGCTCGCTCTTGACGCTCTGGCGTAAAGATGTCGCAAAGTTCATCGACGACGGACGGTTCGTTCAGTACAAACTTTACGATGTGCACGATGGGGGCGAGTCGATGAACGCGCTGTCGCCGGGCGAACGCGAGTTCGTCGACCGGATGGGGCTTTGCATGGAGAAGTTCGGCGCGTCTCGGACCATGGGACGCGTCTACGGCTGGCTGATGATCTGCGATCCGCCCGATCAGTCGATGACCGAGATGGCCAGCACGCTCGAAGTGAGCAAGACGTCGATCAGCACGGTCGTGCGGCTACTGCACGATGCCGGGATGGTCGAGCGCTATCCGGCCCCGAATCGCGAACACCACTACCAGATCACCTCCGGCGGCTGGTCCCAGGTGCTGCGCGTCCAAATGGCCAGCGCGCGGGGCGCCATCGAGGCCGCGGAGTTCGGCCTGTCGATCCTCGCGACGGAACGCATCGCGCAGCAGGAACGGCTTGCGGAATTCCGGGATCTCTTCCAGTTCCAGGAACAGGAGACAGAAGAGTTCATCCGACGCTGGGAGCAGTACCGGAAGAAGAAGCGAACAGGCTGCCTTTGAACTCGTTTTGCGTAGCGGCGCGGGTAGCGGCCCCTGCGGGAGTTGCTGTCGCCGCCTCGCTGTGGGATCCCCGACATCATGAATGTCCAAGCCGGAAAGTGACGATCATGCGTGTTCGAGCCGCCTGGATGCACATGTCCGGTTCACCCGAGAAAGGGTTCGCATGAGTCGAATAGTGCTGACGGGCATGCCCGCCGCTGGTCACCTCAACCCCAGTCTGCCGCTGGTCCGCGAACTGGTGCGCCGCCGCGTCGAAGTCACCTACTACACCTCCGACGAATTCCGCGATCAGGTGGAACACACCGGCGCCGAGTTCCGCCCCTACCCGGCCGGGACGATCGCAGCCGAGGACATCGCCGAGGCCACCCGGACCGGCAGTCCCGTGCGAGTGGTCACCCGAGTCCTGACCGCCACCGAAACGTTGCTGCCGTTCCTGCTGACCGAACTGCGCGCTCAGCAGCCCGCCGCTGTCGCGTTCGACTCCAACGCGATCTGGGGCCGGATGGCCGCCGTGAGCCTCGGCCTGCCCACGATCTCGTTCATGACCACCATGATGCTCGGCGGCGCCAGCATGAAGAGCCTGACCGCCCGGGAATGGGTCCACTTCATCCGCACCGCGATGCCCGACGTGCCCGGAGCAATCGCGGCCAAGAGGCAGGTGTTGCGCCGCTTCGACAAGCAGATCTTCCCACCGCGACCGACCTTTCCGATGCGCGGCGACGTGACGCTCTTCCCGATTCCGCGGTGGTTGCAGCCACCTGACCCGCGAATCGACGAGCGCTGCCACTACATCGGACCCACGATCGAACAGGACACCCGCAACCGGGATCTCGACGCCGAGCTGGCCGCCCATCTGGACACCCTCGAACCGCTCGTCCTCGTGTCCCTGGGCACCCTCCACGCGGGCAGCGACGCCTTCTTCCGCAGCTGCTTCGAGGTTTTCGCCGATCTGCCCGCGCGATTCCTGCTCTCGGTCGGCTCGCACACCGATCCCGCTCGACTCGGCCAGCCACCGACGAACACGCTCGTACGCGCGTCCGTGCCGCAGCTCGACGTGCTCCGGCGGACGGCGGTGTTCGTCACGCACGGGGGCATGAACAGCGTGCTGGAAGGGCTCGCCTACGGGGTGCCGCTAGTCGTCATCCCGCAGCAGTTCGAGCAGTTGGTCATCGGCCAAGCGGTGGCCGACCGCGGCGCCGGTGCCGTGCTGCGGCAGAACCTCTCGAACCGACCCGTGCCGCCCGCCGAACTGCGTGCCGCCGTCGAGCGCGCCCTCACAGACTCCGACCAGCGGACCGCCGCCAAGACCATTTCCGAGACCCTCTACCAGGGAGGCGGCGCCGCGGCGGGCGCCGAGGCGATCCAAAGCCTGCTGACCAGCAAACTTTGACGCGATTGGACGGTTCTCGCGCGTCAGTCATCGGGTCGCGCGCTGGTGGGTGTCGCCGTCAGAGGGTGCGGCCGAGCTGCTGCGCGTGGTCGCGGAGTACCGGCAGGAATTCCGCGCGGAGGCGGTCGACCGAGACGCGAGCCGCTGTGGTGCTGATGGATATGGCCGCGACCACCTGCCCTCTGGAGTCCTGCACGGGTACAGCCATGGAGCGGAGTCCCACTTCCAGTTCCTCGTCGGTGATGGCGTGGCCTTCCGCTCGGACCTGTTCGACCCGCTGCCGGATGTCCTCTCGGCGCACGGGTGTCTTCGAGGTGCGGGCCTCCGGACGACACCGGTCCAAATAGGACTCCAGCTCCTCCGACCGGAGACCGGCGAGCAGGACGTGGCCGGTCGCTGACGCGTAGGCGGGCAGGGTCGCACCGACCCGCACGCCCGTGTTGACGATTCGCGTCACCTCGCTGCGGGCGACGAACAGCGATTCGTCGTCGTGGAGCACAGCGAGGGATGCCGATTCCCCGAGCTGTTCGCGCACGGCCGCCAAGTGCGGCTGGGCGAGCTGCGGAAGCGCCGCGCTCTCGCGGTAGGTGTCGCCGAGGCGCAGCAGTCTCGGCGTGGGGCGGAAGTACTTGCCGTCGAAGGTGAGGTAGCCCAGCTCGACGAGGGTCAACAGGCATCGGCGGGCGACCGCTCGGTTGAGCTCGGTGAGCCGAGCGGCATCGCTGATGGTCATCTTCGGGGTGGTGCCGCTGAACGCCTCAAGCACGGCCAGCCCCTTGGCGAGCCCGGCCATTCCCTCCGCTGCTGGCATGCGTTCTCCTCCCGACGGCTTGACACGACCGCGGGGACGCGGCTTCACTGTTCGCGTAGTGGACATGTGTTCGGATACCGAACGATACCAAGGATCGTTCGGGCTGTCGAGGAGAGGGAGGGTCCATGGATCGCCTCATCGGTACGACCGCTGAGCCGACACGCGATCGCGGCTGGCCCCGATCGCTAGCGCAGGTGCCCTACTGGGCCTTCCAGGACGAGGCGATCTACCGCCAGGAGCACGACCGGCTCTTCCACGGCCCCTACTGGAGCTACCTCTGCCTGGAGGCCGAACTGGCCGAGCCGGGCGACTTCTGCACCACGTTCATCGGCGCGCAGCCGGTCCTGGTGACCAGGGACGTGGACGGCGAGGTCTACGCGTTCGAGAACCGCTGCGCGCACCGGGGTGCGCTGATCGCGATGGCCGACCACGGTCACGCGCAGGACTTCACCTGCGTCTACCACGCCTGGACCTACAACCTCCAGGGCGACCTCACCGCGGTCGCGTTCGCCGAGGGCGTCAACGGCAAGGGCGGCATGCCACCCGAGTTCTGCATGGCCAAGCACGGGCCCCGCAAGCTAAGGCTCGCGATCGTGCACGGGCTGGTGTTCGGGACCCTGTCCAACGACGTGCCGGACATCGAGGAGTACCTGGGTGAGGAGATCCTCGACCGGATCGACCGGGTGCTCGGCGGGCGCCGCCCCGTGGTGCTCGGCCGGTTCACCCAACTGCTGCCGAACAACTGGAAGCTCTACGTCGAGAACGTCAAGGACTCCTACCACGCCAGCATCCTGCACCTGTTCTTCACCACGTTCGGCCTCAACCGGCTGAACCAGCGCGGCGCGATCATCGTGGACCCCTCGGGCGGACACCACGTGAGCTACTCGGCCATCGACCGCTCGGCGGTCGACGACGACGAGTACAGCAAGCAGAACATCCGCTCGGAGAGCGAATACCGGCTGGCCGACCCGTCGATGCTCGCCGGTTTCAGCGAGGTCGGCGACGACATCACGCTCCAGATCCTGTCCGTGTTCCCCGGTTTCGTGCTGCAACAGATCCAGAACTCGGTGGCGGTGCGCCAGATCCTGCCGGTGTCGGTCGACCGCACGAAGCTCAACTGGACTTACCTGGGCTTCGAGGAGGACACCGAGGAGCAGCGGCTGATCCGCCTCAAGCAGTCCAACCTGGTCGGTCCCGCGGGATATGTGTCCATGGAGGACGGTGGGATCGGTGGGTTCGTGCAGCGCGGAATCGCGGGTGCGGGCAGCGAGCACGCGACCCTGCAGATGGGCGGCGACAGCGCGACCTCAAGCGAGAGCCGGGTCACCGAAGCCTCCGTTCGCGGGTTCTGGAAGGCGTACCGCAGTGCCATGGGGTTCGAACTGACCGACAGCGCGCCCGAGCGCCCCGAGGGGGCGAACCGCCATCCCGAGCGGGTTCGCATCCCGCAAGCCGGGCAGGAGGGAGCCTGATGGACAACTCGGTCATCATCGCGCGGGCCCAGGCGCAGTACGTGCGCTGCATCGACGACGGGCAGCTGGAGGACTGGCCGGACTTCTTCACCGAAGACTGCCGCTACCGCGTCACCACTGCCGACAACTACCGCCGCGACCTGCCCGCTGGACTGATCTGGGCCGACAGCAGGGGAATGTTGAAGGACCGGGTGTCGGCACTTCGCGAGGCCAACATCTACGAACCGCACAGCTATCGGCACATGCTCGGGCAGCCAGCCATCATCGCCGAGTCCGGCGACGACGTGGCGAGCGAAACCTCCTTCTTCGTCCTGCGGATCACCGGGAACGGCCCGACCGACATCTTCGCCAGCGGCCGCTACGTGGATCGCTACCGGATCGACGGCGACGAGGCACTGTTGCGCGAACGGATCGTCGTCTGCGACAGCTCCGAGATCGACACGCTGCTGGCGCTGCCGCTATGAGCGGTGACCGGACCCTGCTCGCGATCGGCGACCCCAACGGGATCGGCCCCGAGATCGCGATCAAGGCGGCGAAGTCCTGCGCCAGCGACGCGCCCGTGCTGGTCGGTGACCGTTCGGTGCTTGACCGGCTCGCAGCCGAGCACGGCACGACGTTGCGCGACTATTCGCCGGACGCCCCTGCGGCGGACGGCGTGCTCGATCTGGTGGACGTGGATCACCTTCCACCCGGCGAGCACCTGCCCGGCGTGATCAGCGCCGAGGCTGGCGCGGCGACGATCGAGTACGTGACGAGGGCCGTCCACCTCGCACTCGACGGTGGCTTCCGCGGCGTGGTGGCGTGCCCGCACTCCGAGACCGCAGTGCACGCTGCTGGCATCGGCTTCCGCGGCTATCCGCCGCTCATCGCCCGGCTGACCGGCGTGGCCGAGGACCGCGTGTTCCTCTTGCTCGCCGGTGGCGGTCTGCGCATCGTGCACGTCACCTTGCACGAGCGTCTCGCCGACGCGATCGGCCGGTTGTCGCCCGACTTGGTCAGCGCTGCGGGCCAAGCCCTGCACGACGCGCTGGTGGCGCTGGGCGTCAGCGCGCCCCGGATCGGCGTGTTCGGCATCAATCCGCATGCCGGTGAGGGCGGCTTGTTCGGTGCTGACGACGAACGGATCACCGCGCCAGCGGTGGCCGAACTGGCGAAGCTCGGCCTGTCGGTCGACGGGCCCGTCGGAGCGGACGTGCTGCTCACCACTGGCGCCTACGACGGATTCGTCGCCATGTACCACGACCAGGGCCATGTTCCGGTGAAGTTGCTGGCTGGCAAGACGGCCACGGCATTGACCATCGGCGCCGGTGTCCCGTTCTGCAGCGTCGGGCACGGCGCAGCGTTCGACATAGCGGGCCGCGGCGTAGCAGACCCGACGGCACTGATCCGCGCGCTGCAACTGTTCCAACCTTCGAAGGAGAGGGCGGCATGAGTAGCCCTATGTCAACCCCAGCCCTACTCAACCGCACCCCAGGGGACCGTGACGCAAACCAGCCACAAGAAACCCCGCAACGCGAGATTGAGCAGAACGCAACCACCACTGCAAATCGCGGAGAGGCGGAACTGGTCACCGTCGCGGGCACCGAGATCGAGTTCCCGTGCGAGCCGGGCCAAACCGTGCTTGAGGCGGCTGAGACCGCGGGCTGGTCGATCCCGTACTCGTGCCGCAAGGGGGTGTGCACCTCGTGCACCGGCGGGCTGCGCGCGGGCGAACTCGCCGTGCGGGGCCGCGGCACGATCAGCGGGCCAGCCGACAACGTGCTGCTGTGCCGGGCGGAACCGCTCGGACCGGTCGAGATCGAGCCGCGCCGCATCGAGCGCCGCGAGCCGCCGCGCCGGAAGGCGCTCACGACGGTCGTGCACCGCATCCGCCGCCCCGCACCGCGGGTGACCGTGCTCGACCTGCGGTTCCCGATCGGCCGCCGCGCCCCGTTCCAGGCTGGCCAGTTCCTCAACGTCACGCTGCCCGACGGGGACACCCGGCCGTACTCCCTGGCGAACTCGCCGCAGCACAACGATGCCGCGGAGCTGCACGTCCGAACCGAGCCGGGCGGCCGGTTCTCCGAGCAGATCGTTGGTGAGCTGCGTCGTGGCGACCTGGTCTCGGTCGAGACGCCGTTCGGCGAGTTCGTCCTCGACGACACCGACGCACCGGTGATCCTGCTGGCCACCGGCACGGGCTTCGCGCCGATCAAATCGATGGTGCAGGACCAGATCGCACGACGGCAGACCCGACGGATGCACCTCTACTGGGGCTGTCGCACGGCCGACGACCTCTACCTGCGCGAACTGCCGGAGAAGTGGGCCGCGCGGCACGACTGGTTCCGCTTCACCCCGGTGCTGTCCCGCCCAGCGCCCGGCTGGCGCGGTGCCACCGGCTGGGTCCAGCAGGCCGTGCTCGCCGACTACCCCGACCTCGCACACGTTCACGTCTACGCCTGCGGCAGCGAAGCGATGACCACGCAGGCGCTCGCGACGCTCACGAGCGAAGCGGGCCTACGAGAGGAGCACTTCCACGCCGACGCTTTCGTCCCAGCGGCGGGCTCGCTCACGACCGCCTGAGTCGGCGCCAGGAATCGCCTGACCCCTCGCCCATTCCCCCGCTATCCTCCGAAACGAGGTTCCAGTGTCTTCATCGACGCAGTCGCTGAGCCTGCCCGAATTCATCGACGGCAGACGAATCAGCCGGTTCCAGTACGGCGCCATCAGCCTCAGCGGGCTGGTGATGTTCTTCGACGGCTTCGACACGCAGGTCATCAACTACCTTGCGCCGCACATCGCCCAGGAGTGGGGCGTGTCGAAGCAACTGCTCGGGCCGATCTTCTCCGCCGCCCTGGTCGGTCTGATGGTCGGTTACCTGGTGCTGTCCCCGCTGTCCGACCGGTTCGGCCACAAGCGACTGATCATCGCTGGCTCGACGGTGTTCGCGGTGAGCACCTTGTTCTCCGTCTGGTCCAGCGGCGTCACCGAGCTCGTGGTGCTCCGGTTCATCACCGGGTTGGGCCTCGGGGCAGCCGCGCCGAGCGCCATCGCGTTGACCGCCGAGTACAGCCCGAAACGCTTCCGGGCCAGCTTCGTCCTCGCGATCTACTGCGGATTCTCGCTCGGCTTCGTGGTCGCCGGGGTGGTTTCCGGGTGGCTCATCCCCGTGCACGGTTGGCGTTCGGTCTTCCTCGTCGGTGCACTCGCCCCGTTGATCCTGGTGCCGATCATGGCCAAGTTCCTGCCCGAATCGCTCGCCTTCCTGATCGGACGCGGCGGAAATCCGGGGCGCGCCTACCGCTACTGCTGCCGGATCGACCGGAGCCTCCCCCGCGATGCACGGCCCGAGTTCAGGGTCACCGAGCAGTCGGCGGACGGCCGGGTCAAGGTGCGGGCATTGCTCTCGCGGGAATGGGTGCTGGGCACGCTGCTGCTGTGGTTGGTGTTCGCGATCAACCTCGCCGAGTTCTACGCGCTGCAGAGCTGGTTGCCGACCATCATGACCGATTTGGACTATCCACTCTCGACGGTCGTCACCGCCACGACGCTGACCACGGTCGGCGGCATCGCGATCGCCTTGGTCGTCGGCCCGGCCATGGACCGGCTCGGCGCCTACGGCTCGCTGGGCATCCTGTACCTGGCGGGCACCGCCTTCCTCGTGCTGATGGCGCTCGCGTTCAACTCGCCGCTGTGGGTCCTGCTGCTGTCCTCCTTCCTGGTCGGATGCAGCGTCAGCGGCGGGCAGAAGAGCCTCATCGCCCTGGCCGCGATGTTCTACCCCGCCGCGGTCCGATCCACGGGCGTCGGCTGGGCCCTGGGCATCGGCCGCGTCGGCGGGATCCTCGGCCCCCTGGTGGTAGGAGCAGCCTGGACGGCGGGCTGGTCGGCGAACACGCTGTTCTACGCGCAGGCAGTCCCGATGCTGATCTCCGCGATCATCGTCCTGTACCTGGGCCGCCGCACCCGTCGCGCCGAGCGCAACGACACGAAGGAACCCACCAACGCCAGCCCCACCGCCCCGGGGGGGGGGGGGGGGGGGGGGGGGGGGGGGGGGGGGGGGGGGGGGGGCGGCCCGCCCCCCCCCCCCCGGGGGTGGGGGCCAAACCGGGGGGGGCGGGTTTTTCCCCCCCCACGACCACGTCCGCATCTCGTCGGCACGGGTCCTCGCGCCGCTGCGTTACCGTTGCGTTGTTGCGCCGCACCATTACCGAGGTCGCGGAGCTGACGACGCGAGGCCCGCATGATCGATTTGCCAGCCGGGCCAGATCCGTCGACCCGTGAGCCACGCCCGCCGCGCGCACCCCGCATTGTCGGGGCCCTCGACATTCCGAATCATTCGGATAAAGCAATCGAAAGAGGAACAGCGGTCGCAGCGACCAATTCAGATTATCCGACCAGGTAATGGTTTCACGGCCGAACAAGACACGGCAGGCGAATTCGGGCCAGGCGTCGATATCTCGGTGTTGAACCACACACATTTAGTTTCGGTAATACAACTATGCGCGTTAGCTTTCGCGACGAAGGGTGACCATGTCCGTTCTCGGAGGAACGCATGCCCAGGCACGACAACGACCAGTGGGACATCGTGACCAGCGTCGGGCTAACGGCGTTGGCGGTGGCTGCGTGTAGAGCGATCGAAACCAAGCGCGCGGACGCGCTGATCCAAGACCCGTTCGCCGACGCGCTCGTCTCGTCGGCGGGCACCGACTTCCCGGTGTCCGCACAACTTCCCCACCGCGGTCCCGACGACGAGTCGGATTTCGAGGAGGTCTGGACGTACACCGCCAGCCACATGGGCGTCCGGTCCAGGTTCTTCGACAATTTCCTCCACGACTCGTGGCACAACGGCGTCACCCAGGCCGTGATCCTGGCCTCCGGGTTGGACGCGCGGGCTTGGCGGCTCGATTGGCCGGAGGGCTGCTCGGTCTACGAAATCGACCAGCCGAAAGTGCTGGCGTACAAGGACGACGTCCTCGCCGAGGAGGGCGCGCGTCCGCGCTGCGCGCGGCACGCGGTGGCCATCGATCTGCGCGAGGACTGGTCGGCGGCGCTGGAGCGCAGCGGGTTCGACCGGTCTCGCCCCACCGCATGGCTGGCCGAGGGTCTCCTGCCATACCTCCCCGACCACGCGGAGGAGGGCCTGCTCAAAGCGGTGCACGAGCTGTCCGCGCCAGGCAGCCGCATCGCCGTCGAGCACATGCGCGCGGTCCGGTCGGTGATGCAGCACTTCTCCAGCCGATACGAGCAGCTGGCCGAACAATGGGGCCTGGACATCAACGACCTGTTCTACGACAACGACCAACGCCCCGACCCGGACGACCGCTTGGCCGAGCTCGGCTGGCAGACCAACGCCGCGCTCGGCAGCGAACTCGCCCAGGCGTACGGGCGCACCGCGGACGGCGTGCCCGAGGACATGAGCCAGCATCTGCGCTACGTCACCGCGCAGCTTCTGCCACAACCGAACGGCAACCGTTGATCACGCGTGGCGGTGGCTTCGCCGCAGGTGTCCACCCCTTAACATGCTGCGGATGACGGCCTACGACGATCTGGACGTGTTCGAGCACCTGGACGCCTCGACCTTGCCACTGCGCCAGCAACGAATCCTGGTCGCGATCCGGGATTGGGTGGCCAGGTACGGGTATTCGCCGAGCACTCGGCAGATCGGCGATGCTGTCGGGCTGCGATCATCGTCGTCGGTGTCGAAGCACTTGGCGAGCCTGGAGGAGAAGGGATTCCTCCGGCGCAGCAGCACGATGTCCCGGCCGATCGACGTGCGCATGTTCCTGCGGCAGTCGCCGATGCGGGAGCCCGCCGAGGACTCGGTGCCGGTGCCCGTGGTCGGCGACATCGCCGCGGGGACCCCCATCGCGGCTGAGGAGCACGTCGACGACGTTCTGACGTTGCCGCGCGAACTCGCCGGGCGCGGCAACGTCTTCGCGCTGCGCGTGCGCGGTGACTCGATGATCGACGCCGCGATCTGCGACGGCGACATCGTGGTGGTGCGGCAGCAGTCCGAGGCCCATTCGGGCCAGATCGTCGCCGCGATGATCGACGACGAGGCAACCGTGAAGGTCTACCGCCGCCGCAACGGCCACGTCTACCTCGAACCGCGCAATCCGGACTACGAAGTCATCGACGGCGACCAGGCAGTGGTCCTGGGCACCGTCGTCTCGGTACTGCGCAGCGTCTGAAGGGGGTGTGCGCGGATCATCTTGCTTTGCGGTGCGGGTAGCGGAAGCTCAGAGGTCTTCTCGACTCCGGGATCCCCGACTTATGCATGTCCGATACACGGCGTCGGGGCTGTCCTCGCGAGAAAACCTCTGAGAACCCGCAGCGGTGCCGGTTGCGAGGGTGGGAGGAAGTGGCTACCGCCGCTTGCCTGACGACCGCCCACGTCACACCCAATCCACGCGAGTTCCAAAGCAGCCAGCTAACAGCGTTCAGGGGCGTCGCGCGGGAGTCAGACTGCGGACCAGCCGTTGTCGACCGGGAGGATCACGCCGCTGACGTTGCTCGCCGCGTCCGAGGCGAGGAACAAGATCGCCGCGGCCTGCTCCTCGGGGTTGGCCACCCGGCCGAGGTTGCGGGCGTAGGAGGCCAGCACCGTCGGCCCGTGGGCTGCTTGCTGGGCATCGACCTCGATGTTGGTGACGGTACCGCCCGGCGCGATGGCGTTGGCACGGATTCCCCGGTCCCGGTACATCACCGCAACCGATTTGGTCAGACCCACAACGCCGTGTTTGGCGGCGGTGTAGGCGGTGCCGGACGCGCTGCCCCGCAGGGACGCCTCGGAAGCGGTGTTGACGATCGCTCCCCGGCCCGCTTCCAGCATGTGCGGCAGAACGGCGCGGGTGAGCTGGAACGGAGCGGTCAGGTTGATCCGGATGACCCGGTCCCATTCGGCATCGTCGGTGTCGGCCGCAGCCGACATCCGGTCCATGATCCCGGCGTTGTTGACCAGGACGTCGACACCGCCGAAGACCTCCAACGCGGTCGAGACGACCGCGTCGACGACCGCCTGGTCGCTCAAGTCGCCCACGACGGCCCGTGCGATGCCGCCCGCCGTCTCGATCTCGGCGACTGCTGACTTGGCGGCCTCGGCGTTGAGGTCGGCGATCAGGACTTTCGCGCCTTCCGCGGCGAACTTCAGCGCTGCGGCACGGCCGATACCCGAACCTCCGCCGGTGACGATGACGCTGCGGCCCACAAGTCCGGTGACGCTGCTCATGGTGGAACCTCTTTCCTCGCATTCCAGTGGGTTTCGGCGCGAAGTCGGTTGTCGGTTACTGACCGGCGATCTTCGAGGCGCAGTCGGCAGCCCGCTCAGGGCCGGGGCCAGGGCCGACCTTCGAGGCGTTCGATGTCGGTGTTGAAGCGTTTGAGGTAGGCGGCGAAGGTGGCGACCTCCTCGGCCGTCCAGTCCGCCAACACCTTCTCCAGGCCGCGGATGCTCTCCTGCCGCGCCTCTTCGAGACAGCGCTCGCCCTTCTCGGTGAGGCGGAACTTCCGGGCGATGCCTCCGTCCGGGTCGGGGACGCGTTCGACCAGTCCGGCACGCAGCACGGCGGAAGTCTGCCGGTTGAGCGTTGAGGCGTCCAAGCCGAATGCGTCGCTGAGCTGCCCGATGGACATCGGTCCCTCGATGCGGATGCGGCTGAGCAGGATGTAGGCGCTGCGATCCAGTTGGCCGCCGTCACGCCTGTCGCGGGGCGCGGCCATGTGGCGGTGCCGTCCCAACACCATGTTCTCGTACTCGATCAAGTGCGTGGGCTTGTCCATGCCCGCTCACCTCCCGGCTCCCACCTGGATGCGCGGCGACCTGTATACCACCCGCATGTGCATCATGCACTCCATATGCATAGTACATTCAATGTGTATGACGCATACGAACTCACCGGGCAGAGGACGACGGAGAGGATAGAGAACGTCCACCACGGATGGCGATTCCGCCGCGGACTTCAACCCGGCCGCGCTCGGATTCGACCCGGATGCCCTGCGGGCGCGGTACCGGGCAGAGCGCGACCGACGGATCCGGCCGGACGGCAACAAGCAGTACCAGGTCACCAACACCGTCCTCAGTGGACGTGCGCGGCAACCGCCCAACGGACTCGGAGTGGGCCGAGACGCGGGCGCCGGGCTGGCAAAGTCGCCGCCGGGACAACTTCCTCGCGCTCGTCACCGGTGGCCACGCGGATCAGGACTTGGTCGCTGACCGTTGGACCGACAGCGCCCGTCTGCTCCGCGAGCTCATCCCCAGCGGCCGAAGTCGTCGCCGCGGCACGCGAACGCCAGGCCCGCTACATCGAGCCGACCGCCGAAGCCGAGGCCGACTGGATCGCCACCATTCGCGCGAAAGAGCGGTACAACAAGAGGTTCCTCGGCGAGTGCACCCCGAGCTACTACAGCAACGAAGGCAAGCCGAACGAGCGCAGCGAATCCTACGGCGGCGGGCCGATCGAGTTCTACGAACTGCTCAGGAAGTGGCGCGCGGAAACCGACATGGCAGACGTCATCGTCAATTGACCCGGCTACTCGCCGCCAACGGCCACGGAACAACCGGACTTGGCGAAAAATTCGGACTACCGGCGGCCTGTTGCGAAGATGGCTGTCGGCCTTTCGATGAAGTCCTGCGGAGCCATCTGGTGCAGTCGGCGTCGTGCGCTGCGCAGACACGATGACCGCGTCGCGGCGTCGAGCGATTCCAAGCGCCTTCTGGAGCGGCCTAGCCGGGTGCGGATTTCGAGGAACTGCTCGACGTTCGGGGTCTCCCGCAGTTCCTGGGTCCAGGATCGGGTGTGCTCGAAACCCGCGGCGTGCAGGAGAGCTTCGACCTTCGCGGGAGTGTCGACGAGGTCGTGCCGAGGGGGCAGCGGGTCCGGCGGGGCACCGTGGCGATCGAGCTCCTCGGTCCACACCTCCAAGGCCGGGCAACCGGGTTCGTCACCCCAGGTGATCACCCCGATGGACCCGTCCTTGCGCAGCACCCGGTGGGCCTCGCGCAGTGCGAGGCCGGGTTCGGGCACGTGGAAGAGCATGAAGCACATGGTCGCGACGTCGAAGCCCGCCGAAGCCAGGCCGAGCCGCGTTGCGTCCATGATCGCTCGGCCGAAGCGCGGATCGGCGAGGCGAAGCATTCCCTCCGAGAGGTCCACACCAACGACGCTCGCGTTCGGCGCGGCAGCGGCGATGTCCGCGAGCAGGGTTCCCACCCCCGCGCCGATGTCCAGCACGCGATGCGCGTCGCTGCACGGGAGCTCTGCCAGCAGGTGGGAGGCGGCTCGGCGCAGTCGCGGCGCCCACAGCCTCCGGTAGGTCTCGGCGTCCTGCGCGTAATGCGCGGCGAGTGCGTTGCTCGGGTCCTCTGGCATGCGTCCAGGCATTCGGTGTCGAAGTGGCGAGGCGGGTTGCGTCCGCGAGCACGATAGCGGCATGCGCCAATTTCTCGCGAAATCGTCACCTCCCGTGGGGAGCGGGTGGCGATTTCTCGCGAAATTGCCACCTGCTCCGTCCGAGTCCTGGCAATTGCCACGGGACCGGGGATCGCGCCAAGGTAGGAGGACCTGTCGTGCCAGCTGACGGCAGCACCCCCAACGCGGGGTCAACGGCCCTAGCCTGGTGGTCGTAGGCGGAACCCGGTCCGCAGGCGCCTGTCGCAACGATTTCGAGCCAAGAGGAGGTTTACCTTCTAGTTCCCGCCGTCGGCGCACGCACGCCGGTCGGCCGGAAGCCCGCACGTCGTGTGATTCGACGCAGAAAGGATTCCACAATGGACGACAGCACCGACGGGTCGGCGAAACTGACCCGGCGGCGGTTCGTCGGGTCCTCCGCCGCGCTCGGCGGCATCGCGGCTGCCGTGCCGCTGCTCGCCGAGCAAGCCGAGGCCGAAACCGATCGCGAACAGGGAACCGACCAGGTCGAAGTCACGGTGACGGTCAATGGTCGGCGGCAGACCGTGCCGGTCGACAACCGCACCTCGCTGCTGGACATGCTCCGGGAACGAATCCACCTCACCGGCGCCAAGAAGGGCTGCAACCAGGGTGCCTGCGGTGCGTGCACGATCCTGCTCGACGGCCGCCGGGTGAACTCCTGCCTGACGCTGGCCGTGATGCACGACGGTGCCGAGATCACGACCATCGAAGGTCTCGCCGACGGCGATCGCCTGCACCCGTTGCAGCAGGCGTTCCTCGACCACGACGGTTTCCAGTGCGGGTACTGCACGTCCGGGCAGATCCTGTCCGGGGTGGCGTGCATCGAGGAGGGGCACACCGGTTCGCGCGCGGAGATCCGGGAGTGGATGAGCGGCAACATCTGCCGGTGCGGCGCCTATCCGAACATCGTCACCGCCATCGAGCAGACCGCAAGGGGAAGGTGAGCGGCGCATGTTCCCCTTCGCTTTCATCAAGGCGGGTTCGGAGCGCGAGGCGTTGACGGCCGGCGCGGGTGGCGGGCGCTACATCGCGGGCGGCACCACGCTGGTCGACCTGATGCGGGAAACCGTCGAGCGTCCCGGCACAGTGGTCGACATCAACACCCTGCCCTACCGGGACATCCAGGTCGGCCCGTCGGGATTGCGCGTCGGTGCGCTGGTGCGCATGAGCGATCTGGCCGCCCACCCGCAGGTCGTCGCGCAGTACCCGGTCATCTCGCAGGCGCTGGAGCTCAGCGCGTCGGCGCAGCTGCGCAACATGGCCTCCATCGGCGGAAACATCATGCAGCGACCGCGCTGCCCGTACTTCCGGGACGTGTCAGCGGCGTGCAACCGGCGGCAGCCCGGTTCGGGCTGCGCGGCGATCGGCGGCGAGAACCGGACCCTGGCGATCCTGGGTACCAGCGACAGCTGCGTGGCCACGCATCCCTCGGACCTGGCGGTCGCCCTGGTGGCCTTGGACGCCACCGTGCTGCTGCGCTCGGAGCAGGGGGATCGGGTGGTGCCGATCGCCCAGTTCTTCCGCCAGCCGGGACAAACCCCCGACCAGGAGCACGATCTGCGTCCCGGCGAGCTGATCGTGTCGGTGGAGGTGCCCGCAGCGCCGCACACGCGCACGTCGGGGTACCTGAAGGTGCGCGACCGGCAGTCCTACGAGTTCGCGTTGTCCTCGGCGGCGGTGGCCCTGGACATCAGGGGTGGCGTGGTCAACGCGGCCAGGGTGGCGGTCGGCGGCGTGGCCACCGTGCCGTGGCGGCTGCCGGAGGTGGAACGGATGCTCGTCGGGAAACGAGCGGGCGAGCAGTTGTGGAACGACGCCGCGGCGCGGGCCGCCGATGGCGCGAAACCGTTGTCCGGCAACGGGTTCAAGGTGGAACTGATCAAGCGAACGGTAGCTCGCCAGCTCGCCACGATTGGAGCCCTGTGATGACCGGCAAGGCCGTGGGCACCCCGATGTCCCGGGTGGAGGGGCGGTTGAAGGTCACCGGCGGCGCCACCTACGCCGCCGAGCACGTCATCCCAGGTCTGGTGTACGGGGTGATCGTGAGCAGCACGGTCAGCCGGGGCACCATCACCGGCATCGACACGAGCAAGGCGATGGCGTCCCCCGGTGTGCTGCGGGTGCTGACCGACTTCACCGGCGTCCGGCTGGCCTTCGACTCGCGGCAGGTGAATTTCTTCGGCCAGCCGGTGGCGATCGTCGTGGCCACCAGCCTGGAGCAGGCCGAGCACGGCGCGTCGCTGGTGCAGATGAGCTACGCGACACAGCCGGGGCTGACCGACATCGACGCCCCCGCTGCCGTGCCGCAGCCCGCACCGGGAAATCCGGACTACAGCCGCGGCGACGCGGACGCGGCACTGCACTCGGCGCACACCGTGGTGGACAACAACTTCACGATCCTGCGGGAGAACCACAACCCGATGGAGCTGGGCTCGACCATCGCCCAGTGGGATGGCGGCAAACTCACCCTGTGGGACAAGACGCAATGGGTGCAGGGCACCCAGCGCGAAGTGGCCGCCGCCCTGCGCGTCGCCGTCGAGGACGTGCGGATCATCTCGCCGTTCGTCGGGGGTGCGTTCGGCAGCCAGGGACGGACCTGGGAGCACCAACTCCTGGCCGCCTTCGCTGCCCGTGAGGTGGGGCGGCCGGTGAAGATCGTGCTCACCCGCAAGCAGATGTACACCGGCACCGGCTATCGCCCGACCAGCAGGCAGCGGGTGGCGATCGGGGCGGATGCCGACGGTCGGATCAGCGCGATCGTGCACGAGGCGCGCACCGAGACCGCCCGGTACGCCCCGTACGCGGAGCGGCTCACCGAGCTGTCCGGGTTCATGTACGGCGGGCCGAACGCGCGCACCCAGTACCGGTTGGTGCCGCTGGACGTGAACCTGCCGACCTTCATGCGCGGCCCCGGATTGAGCACCGGGGCGTTCGCCCTGGAGTCCAGCGTGGACCAACTCGCGCACGAACTGGGCATCGACCCGATCGAACTGCGGCTGCGCAACGAGCCAACCGTCGACGAGTCGAACGACCTGCCGTTCTCCTCCCGCCGACTGGCCGACTGCTACCGGACCGGAGCGCAGCACTTCGGGTGGCAGCAGCGCAGTCCGGTGCCCCGCGCCCGCAAGGAGGGCAACCTGCTGATCGGCATGGGCATGGCCGTTGGCGCGTACCACGCCTTCGGCTCGGCCACCGACGTGCTGGCGCGGATCCACGCGGACGGCACCGCTGAGGTGTTCACCGCGACCAGCGACTCCGGGCCGGGCACGTACACGTCGGCGACCCAGGTGGCGGCCGACGCGCTCGGGCTGCCGACGAGCAGGGTGCGGTTCACGCTCGGCGACTCGTCGCTGCCGAGGGCACCCGTGCACGCCGGTTCCCAGACCATGGTCAGCGTGGGGTCGGCCGTGTTCACCGCGTGCAATGCGCTGCGGGACAGCATCGTGCGCATGGCAGTGGTCGATCCGGCCTCACCGCTGCACGGGGTCAAACCCGATGACGTGTCGGTGGACAACGGTCGGCTGTACGTGACGGCGGACCCCGGACGTGGTGAGACGTACCAGCAGATCCTCGGGCGGCGCGGCTGGCCGAGCGTGGACACCACGCAGGTCTGGGAGCCGGGCGACGTGGGCAGCAGGTTCTCGTCGTACTCCTACGGAGCTGTGTTCGCCGAGGTGTCGGTGGACGAATCGCTGGGTCTGGTGCGGATCCGACGCATGTTCGCCGCCTACGACGCCGGGCGCGTGGTCAGCCCCAAGCTCGCGCACAGCCAAGCGCTCAGCGGCATGATCCAGGGCATCGGGATGAGCCTGTTGGAGAGCACCGTGCTGGACCACCGCGACGGCCGGGTGGTCAACGCCAACTTGGCCGACTACCTGGTACCCGTCAACGCCGATGTGACCGAGCTGGACGCGGTGTTCGTCAACGCGGAGGACACAGCGCTGGACCCGATCGGCGTGAAGGGGCTGGGTGAGGTGGTGATGGTCGGCGTGCCCGCGGCGATCGCCAATGCGGTGTTCAACGCCACCGGCCGCCGCCCGCTGGACCTGCCCATCACGTTGGAGAAGATGCTGTAGATGGATTCCGGACTCGTTTTGCGTGGCGGTGCGGGTAGCGGAACCTGAGCGGCCTTCTCCACTGTGGGAGGCCTCCTTGTGTATGTCCCGCGGCGGAGGGGCTGTCCTCGCGAGAAGACCGCTCAGAACCCGCGGCGGCGCAAGCGGCGAGGGTGGGTTGAGCGCTGCGCGCTTGCGGCAGCTCACCCCACCGTCACGTGGGGTATCGCGGCTGCGGCCCAATCAGGAATCAACCATCCAGGTGTCGGGGGGCCGCATGGGACGTCGAGTGTCCTATGTGGTCCCTTCTGTTCCGATACCCGCGCCGCCAGGACGGTCGGCCGGGACGAAAACAGGGAACACGATGCAAGCCCCGTGAAATCGCCGGGGCGACATCGATGAATCGCGCAACGCGCTGCGAGGACAGGAAATCCGGGGAAAACGGCAACCCGACATCTCCGACTTCGGCCCCTTCCACGGGGCTCTTGATCGGTCTAGGGTGCCCGCTCAGAGCGCTCTCACGCTTTGTCCGTCTCAGGCACTGCCCGGAGGTGCTTCCTGCCATGAATCCCGTCCCACAACGGCGTGGACGACGACGCCGGTTGCCGTGGCTCGCCGGTTTGGCCGCGCTCGCCGCCGTTTCCGCCGTCGCACCGACCGCCGTGGCGATCCCCGGTGTGAACACCGCGCACCAAGCTGACGGCAGCCGCGCACCGGCGGCGGCCTGCGCCGGGTCCGACACACCGGATTTCGGCCCGAACGTGCGCATCTTCGATCCGAGCATGTCGCCGGAGAGCATCCAGGCTCAGCTGGACGCCGACTTCAACGCGCAGAAGGACACCCAGACCGACCAGTTCGCCGAGGAACGGGTGGCGCAGCTGTTCAAACCGGGGACCTACACCAACACCGCCAACGTCGGCTACTACACCTCCGTGGCAGGACTCGGCCAGAACCCCGGTGACGTCACCATCAACGGCGACGTCACGGTCGACGCGTTCAACGAGTCCGACCAGGGCAACGCGACGCAGAACTTCTGGCGGTCGGCGGAGAACCTTTCCATCAACCCCAGCAGCGGCACCAACCGCTGGGCGGTGTCGCAGGCCGCTCCGTTCCGCCGCATCGACGTGCACGGCGGTCTCACACTCGAACCCGCCAGCCACGGCTGGTCGAGCGGCGGCTACATCGCCGACACCAAGGTGGCGGGCCAGACCACGTCTGGTTCCCAGCAGCAGTGGTACACCAGGGATACCAGCTACGGGAGCTGGTCGGGATCCAACTGGAACATGGTGTTCTCCGGTGTTTCCGGTGCACCGGCGACCAGCTTCCCGAATCCACCGATGACCACATTGGACACCACACCGGTGTCTCGGGACGTGCCGTACCTGTACGTCGACGCCGCGGGCAAGTACCAGGTGTTCAAGCCGGACCTGCGAACCGACGCCGCCGGCCCGAGTTGGGACGCCGGTAGCACGCCGGGCACCTCGGTGCCCATGAGCCAGTTCTACGTTGCGAAGCCAGGAGACACCGCGGAGACCATCAACAACGCGCTGTCCCAGGGCTGCAACCTGTTCTTCACGCCCGGCGTCTACCACCTCGACCAGACGATCCAGGTCACCAATCCCGACACCGTCGTCCTGGGCATCGGCTACCCGACGCTGATCCCGGAGAACGGGGTGACCGCCATGGAGGTCGCCGACGTGGACGGTGTCCGGCTCAAGGGGCTGCTGTTCGACGCGGGCACGACGAACTCGCCCACCCTGCTGACCGTCGGGCCGGAGGGCTCCTCCGCCGACCACTCCGCGAATCCGACCACCGTGCAGGACGTGTTCTTCCGCGTCGGCGGCTCGATCGCGGGCAAGGCGACGACGAGCATGGTCGTCAACAGCAACAACACGATCCTCGACCACATCTGGGCCTGGCGCGGGGATCACGGCAACGAGGGCACGGTCGGTTGGACGATCAACACCGGCGACACCGGCGTGATCGTCAACGGCGCCGACGTCCTGGCCACCGGTCTGTTCGTGGAGCACTACCAGAAGTACCAGGTCATCTGGAACGGCCAGAACGGCAGGACGATCTTCTTCCAGAACGAGATGCCCTACGACGTGCCCGATCAGGCGTCCTGGATGAACCCGAACGGCGTGAACGGGTACGCCGCGTACCAGGTCGGCCCGGACGTCACCGCGCACGAAGCGTGGGGCCTGGGCAGCTACAACTACTTCAACGTCAACCCGTCGGTCAACAGCTACCACGCGTTCGAAGTGCCGGACACGCCGAACGTGAAGTTCCACAGCCTGTTGACCGTGTCGTTGAACGAGCAGGGCAGCATCACGCACGTCATCAACGACACCGGCGAGACGACGCCACCAGGCACCAAACCGTCCAATGTGGTCAGCTATCCGTGATTTGACCAAGTGGTAATGGGATCCGGGCAAGGCGTCGGCCTTGCCCGGATCCGTTGGTTCGGCGGGCAGTTCTTCCCCGCGAAAATTCCCGTTTCGTGGCGAGAAGCGGACAGCCTCCGAGCGTCTGGTTGACCTCGTGCCCGAATCGCACGAAGCTCGTCCCGAGAGCGCTTTCCGCAGTCCCGCAGAGGGATTCCCCGAAATTCGGAGAGTGATCATGCCCATTTCCGCACTGCCGCGGCGTTGGCGTCGCGGCACCCTCGGCCTGCTGACCGCCGCACTGCTGGCGGCCGGTTCCTTCGCCACCCTGCCAGCGCAAGCGACCGACGAGCGAGGGTCGCCGCCGCCGGAGGAGTTCTGGGGCGACACCACGAACATCCCGCCCGCGCAGAACGTGCTCATGGTCAAGGTGCTCAACCGCACCAACGGCCAGTACCCGGACGACCAGGTCTTCTGGACCTTCAACGGCGAGACGCACTCCATCGCCGAGCAGCCCTACCTGGACATGCCCGCGAACTCGTCCGGGCGAATGTACTTCCACCTCGGCTCGCCGGACAGCCAGTACTCCGACTTCATCGAGTTCACCGTCGGGCCGTCGACGTTCAACGGCAACACCACGCGGGTCGACGCGTTCGGCCTCAAGCTGGCGATGCGGCTGCGCGCCCACGACGGCTTCGACGCGCAGTTCGGTGAGGACTACGAGACGTTCCAGGAGGACCGGGAGGCCACCTTCCAGAAGTTCCGCGACGAGGTGCCGGAGGAGTTCAAACAGCTGGCGGATGTGGAGGCCCCGTACCGCATTCCGGCACCCGGCAGCGCGCCCGCGTTCCAGGAAGGGGGGCAGTACGCCAACTACTTCACCGACTACGCGAACTCCGTCGGCGTGAACGAGACGACGCAGAACATCTTCGGTTGCGCCGGATCGTTGGCGGGCGATCCGACCATGTGCGCGGGGCTGAACCGGCACGTCGCCGAGCTGCCGCCGGAACAGCAGTCGGACCCGGCGAGGTTCTACCAGTCCGGGCCAGCCAACTACTACGCCAAGTTCTGGCACGACCACAACATCAACAACCTCTCGTACGGCTTCCCGTACGACGACGTGGCCGACCAGGCATCGTACGTCTCGCGCGAGAACCCGCAGTGGCTGCTGGTCGCCGTCGGCTGGTGACGAAGTTGTCGGGGCAAGCCTTCGCATAGCACGAGGGGTGCCCCGACAGCACTGCCGGTTCGTCCACAGTGGCTAGCTGGGGATCGTCAGACCCAACCGCTTGCGCTGTGCAGCGGGCCGACGACCCGTGCGATCCGGTCCGCGACTTGGCGCAGCGCCTCGACGACTTCGAGTTGGCGCTGGTCGGTGAGCCGGGCGATCGGGATGGAGGCGCTGATGGCGTCCGTCGGCGTGTCCGCGTAGTGCAGGGCGACCGCGAAGCAGCGCAGGCCGACGGTGTTCTCCTCGTTGTCCACGGCGTAGCCGCGCTCGCGGGTCGTGGCCAGGTCGGCGTCGAGCGCCGCGCGGTCGGTGAGGGTGTGCGGGGTGAGCGGGGCGAGGTCGGCGGGAATGTGCGCATCCCGGTCCGCGCCCTCCCGGCTCGCCAGGAGGACCTTGCCCAGCGAGGTGCTGTAGGCGGGCAACCGGCGCCCGACCCGGCTGTAGGGCCGCAGGTACTGGCTCGACTCCTTGGTCGCCAGGTACACGACGTCGTAGCCGTCGAGGCGCCCGAAGTGGAACGTTTCGTCGAGTTGCTCGCGCAGCTCGTCGAGGTACGGCGCGATCAGCGGTAGGTACGGGTCGGAGTCCAGGTAGCTCGTCCCGGCCAGCAGCGCGCGAATCCCGATGCCGTAGAAGGTTCCGGTGGTGTCCGCCCGGACCCAGCCGTACTTGGCGAGCGTGCGCAGCAGCGCGTGCAGGCTGCTGCGGGGCACGCCGAGCGCCTCGCTGAGCTCGCGCAGCCGCACCGGCCGGTTCTGCCGCGCGGCCAGGAATTCGAGGACTTCCACGGTCCGGGCCGCGGACTTGACCTCGCGGACCCCGGTCTCCGATCCCCCGAGCGCCTGGGCCGACTGTGACGTCATGCGTCCCCCTTTCCGGGTCACAGGGTAGCCATTCCGCTGGACAACCGTCCACATGGGCGGACGCGCGCCTCACCCGTCGGACACGTCGAGGCGCTGCGCAACGTCGTCCGCACACCAGCTGCCGAGCGATGCGGACGGCGGTGCTGGCCGCGGATCATCGCGATCTCGTGATCCGCAGGCAGCGCCGGTCCTCATCCGCGCGCGCCAGCTGACGCCCCCGCGTCGGCGACCAGCGGGTGGTGGCACTCGGCACCGTGCCCACCGCCGTCGCGGACCAGCGGCGGCGCCTCGGTCGCGCACACGTCCGTCGCCTTCCAGCAGCGCGTTCGGAACCGGCAGCCCGACGGCGGGTTCAGCGGCGACGGGATCTCCCCGTCGAGCACGATCCGCCCCGGCTTCCCGGCCCGGTCCAGCGACGGCGCGGCCGACATCAGTGCCGCCGTGTAGGGGTGCCGGGGCCGGTCGAAGACCTCCGCGGTCGTGCCCGACTCCACGATCCGACCCAGGTACATCACCACCACCCGGTCGGCGACGTGCCGGACCACGGACAGGTCGTGCGAGATGAACACGTACGACACGCCCAGCTCGCGCTGCAGTTCGGCGAGCAGGTTGAGCACCTGGGCCTGCACCGACAGGTCCAAAGCGGACACCGGCTCGTCGCACACGACGACGTCCGGGTCCAGCGCGAGCGCGCGGGCGATCCCCAGGCGCTGCCGCTGCCCGCCGGAGAACTCCTGCGGGTACCGGTCGGCGTCGCCGGGCCGCAGCCCGACCAGGTCCAGCAGTTCGCGCACGCGCGCCGCGCGTTCCTGCGAGGTCCGGTACATCCCGCGATGCGTGCGCCACGGTTCGGCGACGATCTCACCTGCCGTCATCCGGGCGTTGAGCGAGTCGAACGGGTCCTGGAACACCATCTGCACCCGGCGCCGCCAGTCGAGCAACGCCTTGCCGGACAGCGCGAACGGGTCGGTGCCGCTGAAGCGGACGGTCCCCGAATCGGGGAGTTCCAACATCAGCAGGGTGCGGGCCAGCGTCGACTTGCCGCAGCCCGACTCACCGACCAGGCCGAGGGTTTCGCCGCGGCGCAGGTCGAGGCTCACGCCGTCGAGGGCCCGCAGCCGACTGGTGGTGCGGCGGCTGCGCACGGCGAAGGTCTTGACGAGGTCGCGGACCTCGACCAGCGGATCAGGCACCGGACACCTCCGAGGAGTAGAAGCAGGCGGCGGCCCGCCCGGCACCGGTCGCCACGAGCGGTGGCCGGGACGCCCGGCAGCGGTCGCGCACCAGCGGGCACCGGTCCTGGTACACGCAACCCGCCGGGATCGCGGCGAGTTCGGGCGGCGAACCGGCGATCGAGCGCAGCTGTTCGCCGGGCCGGACGTGCTCCGGCACCGAGTCGAGCAGCCCCTTGCTGTACGGGTGGCGGGGGTTGGCGAAGACCTCGTCGACCGGGCCGGTCTCGACCACGTTGCCCGCGTACATGATCACGACCCGGTCGGCCTCCTCGGCGGCCAGCGCGAGGTCGTGGGTGATCAGCACGACCGCCATCCGGTGCTCTTCGCGCAAGTCCTTGAGCAGGTTCATGATCTGCGCCTGGACGGTCACGTCGAGGGCGGTGGTCGGCTCGTCGGCCAGCAGCACGGTGGGGCTCAGCGCCACGGCCATCGCGATCAGCAGGCGCTGCCGCATGCCGCCGGAGAACTGGTGCGGGTAGGAGTCCACGCGCGTCTCCGGCTCGGGGATGCCCACCCGTGCCATCAGCGCGATGGCCTCCTCGCGGGCCGCTTTCCGGGACAGGCCGCGGTGGATGCGGAAGGGCTCGGCGAGCTGCGTCCCGACCGGATAGACGGGGTTGAGCGCGGTCAGGGCGTCCTGGAAGACGATCGAGATGCCCGGCCCGGCCAGCGCGCGGCGGGTTCGCTCGTCCGCGGCGATGAGGTCGGTGCCGTCAACGCGGACCGCGCCGCTGGTCACGTCCGCGACCGGCTCCAGCAATCCGACGGCCGCCCTGGCCGTCATCGACTTGCCGCAGCCGGATTCGCCGAGCAGGGCCAGGGTCTCCCCGCGCCGCGCGGTGAAGCTGACGGCATCGACGGCGCGCACGGTGCCCGCCGGGGTGCGGATGTCCACGGTGAGCCCGTCGACTTCCAGCACGGTGTCGGTCTCGTCCAGCTCGGCAGTCACGCTGGCACCCCCTTCGGGCTGCGGGTCTTGCGGGCCGCGGGGTTGGTCAGCCGCCAGCGCTGCGCCGGGTCGGTCGCCAACCGCATCCACGCGGACAGCACGGTCGCGGACACCGTGGTGATCACGATCGCCAGGCCGGGGAAGAACGACAGCCACCACGCGGTGCGGAGGTAGGTGCGGCCCTCCGCGACCATCAGCCCCCAGCTGACCTGCGGCGGCTGGATACCGATGCCCAGGAACGACAGCGAGGACTCGGCGAGCGTGACGTAGCAGAAGTCCAGGGTCGCGACCGTCAGGAGGGTGGGCAGGACGATCGGGAGCACGTGTCGGCGGATGATCGCGCCACCCGGCGTCCCGAACGTGCGCGCCGCATCGACGAAGCCGCGCCGTTGCAGCTCGGCGGACTCGGCGCGGGCGGTGCGCAGGAACACCGGGATCCGGGTGATCGTCAGGACCAGCACGATCGTCGCGATGCTCGGGTCGAAGACGTAGAGCACGACGACCGCGAGCAGCAGCGACGGGAAGCTCATGATCACGTCCGCGATCCGCATCGCGAACGTTTCGCGGCGGCCGCGGTGGAAGCCCGCCCACATCCCGATCGCCGACCCGATGATCAGTGCCAGCAAAACGGTCGGCAGCGCGATGGAGAAGGTGGTGGCGCTGGCCACGACCAGCCGGGCGAGCACACTGCGCCCCAGCGGGTCCGTGCCGAGCAGGCCGAGCCAGCCGAGCTCGAAGCTCAGCGGGGGCCGCCGGGCGAGCGCGAGGTCTTGGCGCCGCGCCGCATCGCCGAGCAGCCAAGGCCCGAGCAGCGCGCAGAGCGCGGCCAGCAGCAGCACGCCCGCCGACACCGCGGCGACCCGGTCGGCCAGCAGCAGCCGCCCCAAGCGCGGCGTGGATGGTCCGGAGATCGAGGTGGGCGGCGTCTCCGGCGCCTGTTCGGTGGTGGTCATCCGAGGGCTCCTCTACACCGGGGTGAAGTCGCGGACGCGGGGGTCGAGCAGGGCGTAACCGATGTCGATGAGGATGTTCAGCGCGAAGATCGCCACCGCCGTGAGCAGCACCGCGGCCTGCAGGACCGCGAAGTCCCGCTCCAGGATGGAGTCGATCATCAGCTTGCCGATGCCGGGCCAGCCGAAGATCGTCTCGACGATCACCGCGCCGTTGATCAGGGACACCGCCAGGTCACCGGCCACCGTCAGGGCGGGGGCCGCGGCGTTGCGCAGGGCGTGGTGGGTCACGACCCGACGGCTGTCCGCGCCCTTGCTCCGGGCCAGCCGGACGTACGGAGCGGACAGCGCGGACACCATCGCCCCGCGCACCACCTGGGTGAGCACGCCGAGCGGGCGGATCATCAGCACCAGGATCGGCAGGATCCAGGACAGCACGCCGTTGTCCACACCGGAGGTCGGCAGGATGCCGAGCACCACGGCGAAGATCCACACACCGGTGACCGCGATCCAGAAGTCCGGCACGCTCGCCGCTGTCATCGACAGGAACGACGACACCCGGTCGGCGGGCGAGTTCGGCCGGTAGGCCGCCCAGCTACCGACGACGACCGCGCCGAGCACGGCCAGCGCCACGGTGACCACGGCCAGTTCCAGGGTGTGCGGGAACGCCCGCAGTGCCATCTCGGCGGCGGGCTCGTCGGTGCGCAGCGAGGTTCCGAAGTTCAGGTGCAGCACACCCCACAGGTAGTCGAGCAGCTGCTTCCAGACCGGCTGGTCCAGGCCGTGGGCCGCGGCGAACTCGGCACGCTGGGCCGGAGTCGCGGACTCCGGCAGGTACATCGAGGTCGGGTCGCCGGTGAGCCGGGCCAGCAGGAAAACGCCCAGCAGCACGGCGAGCAGGGGGATGCCGCTGCTCACCACCCGCTTGCGGAGGAAGGTGGTCATCTGGTGGTCCTCGGCGTCATCTCGGCGAGCCGCATCTCGTCGCCGGTCGCCGAGTTCGGTGCGTAGTTCACCGACGGCGAGCGGGCGAGGATGCCGCGCATGTGGGCGATGTAGGCGTACTGGGCGACTTCGCGGGGCTCGTCGGCGAAGACCTTCGCCAGGGCAGCCTGGCGGGCATCGCCGGTGAGCGCTTCGGCGTCGGCGATCTCGCGGTCGAGCTCGGGCGTGCCGTACGAGCTCTGGAACCCGTCGCTCTTCAGGTACTGGTCCATGCTGAACGCGGCGTCCCCGGACTGGTTGCCGTGCTGGATCACGAGCAGGTACGGCCCGGTGCCCGCGGGGAAGGGCCGTTGCTGGTACGTCAGCGCCTCGGAGGTGTCCATCATCTCGATCCGGACGGTCAGCCCGGCCAGTTCCAGCTGGTACGCGATGGCCTGCACGACCTGTTCGATCCGCGGGAACAGCCCGGTTCGGGTGATCAGCCGGATCGGCGCGGTGGTGTCCACCCCGTCGGCGCGGGCGGCGGCGACCAGCTCCCGCGCCCGATCCACGTCGAACCCGACCGGCGTCAGGTCCGCGTCGTGGCCGACCACGCCGTCGGGTACGAGTTGGGCGGCGGGCTGGCCGTCCCCGTTGAGCAGCGCCGAAACGATCCCGTCCCGGTCGACCGCCAGCCCGATGGCCTGCCGGACCCGGATGTCGTTCAGCGGCGGCTCGGTGGCCTGGATGCGCAACGCCGTCGTCTCGTTGTTGGGGTACGAGACGCCCAGGTCGCCCGCGCCGTCCTCGGGGCCGAGCCCGGTGGAGATGTCCGCCTCCCCGTTCACGACCATCGCCGCGCGGACGCTTGAATCCGAACGCCACTGGTACTCGGCGCGGGCGTAGGCCGGTGGCGCACCCCAGTAGTCGGGGTTGCGCTCCAGGTTCAGCCGGGTCCCAGCGTCCCAGCTCGCAACGCGGTACGGACCGGTTCCGATCGGGACGCGCACCTTGGCCGCCTCGTCGGTGGTCGGCGGAACCATCTCCACGAAGGACACCCGCAACGGGAGGATCGGATCCGGCTCGGGCGTGGACACCGTGAGCGTGGTCGGATCCGGTGCCGCGACCCGCAGGTCGTCGTCGCCGAAGACGTAGCCGTCCACGTTGCAGCCGAACGAGCCGTTCACCGCGCGGTCGATCGAGAAGGCCGCCGCCGCGGCGTCGAACGGGGTGCCGTCGGAGAAGCGGACGCCCTCGCGGATGCGGAAAGTCCATGTGGTGGGGCTGGTTTGGGTCCACGAGGTGGCGAGCAGCGGTTCCAGGTCGCCGGTGGTGGGGTTCCGCTCCGCGAGCGGCTGGGTGATGTTGGACCGGACGACGACACCGGTCGCGGTCAGCGAGGCGTCGCACGGCTCCAGGGTCGGCGGTTCCTCCGGCAGCACGATCCGGACGGTGTCGGCGCGGTCGGTGCTCGCGGCAGAACCCGAGCACCCGGCCGCGGCCAGGCAGAGCACGCCACCGAGCGCTGTGAGCACCGCCGCGCCCGCTCTCGGGCGCGGCACGGCTCTCCGTCGGGCAGAAGTCATCGTTGGTCCTCCGCGCACGAGGCAGGAAAGAGGGAAAGCAACTGTCCACGTATGCAGACAGTGCGTGAATCCGTGGACGTACCGTAGGAGCGGGAGTTGTAACCGTCAAGACATTCACATATGAAGACGGTGTACTCATTCTTGGCGTTCGGCTGTTAACGTGAGGCCACCCGGCGATACCCGGCCGGGACGCCGACGCCTGACGACGAGGAGCCGTACCGCAATGACCAGCGCGAAGACCCGCTTCTCCCCCGCCGAGCTGCGCACCGCGCTCGGCTCTGGACTGCTCTCCTTCCCGGTCACCCACTGCACCCCGGAGTTCGCGTTCGACGAGCCCGCGTACCGCCAGCACGTGGCGTGGCTCGGCGGGTTCTCCCCGTCCGGGCTGTTCGCGGCTGGCGGGACCGGCGAGTTCTTCTCCCTCACCGTCGCGGAGGTCGCGCGAGTCGTCGCCGCGACCGTCGAGTCCGCGCCGGACGGGTTGCCCGTCGTGGCGCCCGCGGGATACGGCACCGCGACCGCGGTCGAGATGGCCCGCTCGGCTGAGGAGTTG
This sequence comes from Saccharopolyspora soli, assembly GCF_022678645.1. Classification (GTDB taxonomy): domain Bacteria; phylum Actinomycetota; class Actinomycetes; order Mycobacteriales; family Pseudonocardiaceae; genus Saccharopolyspora; species Saccharopolyspora soli. Next base: position 68,815 of record NZ_JALBWV010000005.1, read on the forward strand.
GGCGCCGACGGGGTGTTCCTGCTGCCGCCCTACCTCACCGAACTCGACCAGGAGGGCCTGTACCGGCACGTCGCCGCCGTCTGCCGGGCGACCTCGCTGGGCGTCACCGTCTACCACCGGGCCAACGCGCGGTTCACCGGGTCCACAGTGGACCGGCTCGTGGCGGAGTTCGACAACCTGATCGGGTTCAAGGACGGGATCTGCGACATCGACCTGCTCGCCCGGCTGCACGCCACGCACGACGACCGCCTGCTGTTCGTCGGCGGTCTGCCCACGGCCGAGACCTACGCCCTGCCGTACCTGGAGCTGGGCGCCACCACCTACTCGTCGGCGATCTTCAACTTCGCCCCGGCCTGGGCGAGCGCGTTCTACGCGTCGGTCCGGGCGCACGACCGCGCTGACGTGTACGCGCGGCTCGCCGAGTTCGTGCTGCCGTACCTGGAGATCCGCAACCGGCGGGCGGGGTACGCGGTGTCGATCGTCAAGGCGGGCATGCGGGCGGCTGGCCGCCCGGCGGGGCCCGTCCGCCCGCCGCTGACCGACCTGACCGATGCCGAACTGGCCGCCCTGACCGATCTCGTCAAGAAGGTGATCTAGCGGGAGCGCGTGTCGTGAGTGGAAAAGGTCGTCATGGCGACCATTTCCACTCACGACCCCAGCTCACCAGCGGGGTTTCTTCACGTCGTAGCTAGGATCGATCCGCTTCATGTAGCCGGTGTCGTCCCGGTCGCGGATCCCGCTGCGCAGGTACTGCTCGTGCAGCGCGCCCAGTTTGTCCCGGTCGAGCTCCACCCCGAGCCCCGGTGTCGTCGGGACGACGACGGCGCCGCCGGTGAAGGTGAGCACGCCGGGCTTGACGACGTCCTCCTCCGGGTCCTTCCACGGCCAGTGCGTGTCGCACGCGTAGGTGAGGTTCGGGGTGGCCGCGGCGAGGTGCGTCATCGCGGCCAGGCTGATCCCGAGGTGGCTGTTGGAATGCATCGACAGGCCCATCCCGAAGGTCTCGCAGATGCCAGCGAGCAGCTTCGAGCGCTGCAGCCCACCCCAGAAGTGGTGGTCGGAGAGCACCACCCGCACCGCGTTCCGCCGAATGCCCGGTGCCAGATCGGCGAAGCTCACCACGCACATGTTGGTGGCCAGCGGCATCGACACCTCGGGCGCCACCGCCGACATGCCCTCGATGCCCGTCGTGGGGTCCTCCAGGTATTCGAGGATCCCGTCCAGCTCCCGGCCGACCCGGATCGACGTCTCGACGGTCCACGCGCCGTTCGGGTCCAGCCGCAGCGGATAGCCGGGGAACGCCTCGGCCAGCGCCTTGATCGCCGCGATCTCCTCGTCCGGCGGGAAGACCCCGCCCTTGAGCTTGATGGCGGAGAACCCGTAGTCCGCGATCATGCGCTTCGCCTGCGCGACAACACCGTCGGGATCCTGCGCGGCGCCCCAGGCGTCCGGCTCGGCATCCGGGTGGCCCGCCCACTTGTAGAACAGGTAGGCCGAATAATCGACCCTGTCCCGCACAGCACCGCCGAGCAGCGCGCTGACCGGCAGCCCGGTCGCCTTGCCCTGCACGTCCAGGCACGCGACCTCGAACGGCGAGAGGACGGCGTCGGCGGTGCTGGAGTTGGTGACCATGCCAGCCATTCCGTGCCCGCCGCTCGCGGTGTCGCTGGCGAGCGACGTCCGCACTTGCCGGGCGAGGCCGTTGAGGTCCCACACGTCCGTACCGATGACCAACTCGGCGGCGCGGCGGAGGCGGTTGAGGTGCTCGGCATCGCCGTAGGTCTCACCGAGACCGGTCAGGCCCTCGTCCGTGCGGATCTCGACGATCGCGCGGATGGCGAACGGCTCGTGCACGCCGACCGCGTTGAGCAGCGGAAGATCCCGGAACGCCACCGGGGTGATCTCGACGTCGGCGATGTGCTGACTGCTGGGCACGACAACTCTCCTTCTTCGCAGCGGCTGGCGGGCAGGACGGGGACGGCGGATTTCAGCGCGACCGCGTCTGGCGAACTCGGGCGCGGCATCCACGCGGGTGGTATCACCGCAGGTCTCGCCAAGACCGACCATCGCCCGCTCGACGACCAGTCATCTGCATATGTGGACGAATGCCTCGAATGGAGATGACAATAGGAACCGCGAGCGGCTGGTGTCAACGCTCCCCCGCGGACCCGGAACTCGCCGTTTCGATCGATGAGTTGTCGTTGCAAGACGCGGAGTTCCGCACCTGGGCCTGCCCACCAGACGGTCGCCCGTCCCCTGATCAAGTCTTCGCTACCCTCGTCGCGTCCGTCGTCGACTACGCCCGACAGCACGTCTGCGGATCGGACTGCGTGCCTTGGTAGCAGCAGTGCGCAGCGAAAGCCCTTGCCGTCAGGCCCGACCGGGCTCGCGTTGACGGGTTGCTCCGGTGCGGCGTACGGTTTTCCAGGTCCAGCACGGGTTAAGCCGGTTCCTTGGGGCCTCCTGCTGAGGCGAATTGCGATGCGCGCGATCATCATCGAACGATTCGGCGGGCCTGACTGCCTCGTCTACACCGAACTGCCGGAGCCCGAGCCGTTGCCCGGCCACGTGGTGATCGAGATCAAGGCGTTCGGCATCAACCACGCCGAAATGCACATGCGCCGAGGCGAGTGGGCCGAGGCCGCTCAGGTCAGCGGCATCGAGTGCGTTGGCCTGGTGAAGGCTTGTCCTGGTGGGGAATTCCCGATCGGCGCCAAGGTCGCGGCTCTGATGGGCGGCCTCGGGCGCACCATCAACGGGAGTTACGCCGAATACACCAGAGCTCCCGCGTCGAACGTGGCACTCATCGAATCCGATCTGCCCTGGGCCGAACTCGCCGCGATCCCGGAAACCTACGCCACCGCCTGGACTTGCCTGTTCCGCAACCTGGAGATCACCGAGGGGCAAACCCTGGTCATCCGCGGTGGGACCTCCTCCTTCGGCCAGGCCGCCATCAGCCTGGCGGTCAACGCTGGCGTGCGGGTCATCGCCACCACCCGCAGCCCGAAGCGCTTCGGCATGCTCGCGGAACTCGGTGCGCAGCGGGCCGAGTTGGAAGATCCGAAGCTCTCCCACCGGATCGCTGAAGCCAAGCAGCTCGACGCGGTGCTGGACCTGGTGGGCAACAGCACCATCCTCGATTCGCTGGCCATGCTGCGCCGGGGCGGTCGCGCCTGCTTGGCCGGTTGGCTGGGCGGGCTGGAGCCGATCGCCGATTTCAACCCGCTGCTGCAGATGGCCAGCGGCGTGTACCTGACCTTCTTCGGCAGCTTCGTCTTCGGCACTCCCGGTTTCCCGTTGTCCGACGTGCCGCTCCAGAAGATCGCGGAGGACGTCGCGGCTGGACGCCTCAAGGCGAAGCCATCACGGGTGTTCCGCTTCGACGAAGTCCGCGAAGCACATCGCGTGATGGAGGCCAACGAAGCCCGCGGCAAAATGGTCGTCGTCCACGACTGATCGCCGAACACGCCGACGGTTTCCCTCATGTGGGAAAGGGGATTCGCGGCATCCGGCTTGAGAGGCGGGAAAGATCAGGAAGTCCGACTGCCGAACCCGCCGATGATCAGCACGTCCGGATCAAGCATCGACGGCGAGGCTCCGCTTGAGCACCTTGCCCGAGGGATTGCGGGGAAGCTCCGCGACGAACCGGAATTCCACCGGCACCTTGTAGTCGGCCAACCGCCGCGCCGCATGTGCCCGCAAGTCCTCCGCCGTTGGGGCGGAGCCGGTGCGCGGCACCACGACCGCGCGGACCCGCTCGTCGAAGAGCGGATCCGGCACCCCGACGACGGCGACCTCCGCGACGTCGGGATGGGTCGCCAGCGCGTTCTCGACCTCCAGGCTGTAGATGTTCTCGCCGCCGCGGATGATCACGTCCTTGAGCCGGTCGAGCACCCGGACGTGGCCGTCGGCGTCGATCGATCCCACGTCCCCGGTGTGCAACCAACCGTCCACGAAGGTTTCCCCGGTCGCCTGCGGATTGCCCCAGTAGCCCGCGGTCACGACCGGACCGCGCACGCACAACTCCCCGATCCGGTTCCGGAAATCCCGCGGCGGCGCACCGTCGACGGAGATCCCGAGCTCGACGCCGGAGACCGCGCGGCCCGTGCTCCACGGATGGTCCTGGTACTCCTCGCCTTCGACGTAGGTGACGATCGACGTGGCCTCGGTCAGTCCCCACACGTTGGCCAGCACGACACCGGGCAGCCGTTTCGCCACCTCGGCGGGGAAGGTCTCCGGCACCGGTGATCCGCCGAGTACCACCAGGCGAAGCGCGGAGAGGTCGGCGGTCGCCATGCGCTCCTGGGACAGCAGCAGGCGCAGCATCGCCGCCACCCCCGCGAAGAACGTGATCCGCTCCGCGATCAGCAGCTCCAGCACGGGTGCTGCCCGGAACGCCGGAACGAGCACGCAGCACCCGCCAGCCGCGATGAAGCCGATGAGCTGGGAGACCGTGCCCGTGGCGTGGAACATCGGTGCCGCGATGAGGGTGCGCTCCCCCGGCGCCGCCCCGAGGCGTTCGCGCACGGTCCCCGCGTTGAACAGCAGATTCGCGTGCGTCTGCATCGCGCCCTTGGGCCTGCCGGTCGTACCTGACGTGTACAGCAGGTGCGCGACGTCCTGCCGCTGCCGCGCAACGCCGGGCGGCTCCGTCGGAACCTCTTGTGGGGTGGTGAAATCCTGTATCGCGATCGCGCCGGAGGGCAGCCGCTCGGCGAACTCGTCGTCGGTAAGCACGAAGCGAGCGCCGCTGTCGCTGAGGACGTGCTCGATTTCCGTTGTGGTGAACCGGTTGTTGACCAGGACCGCGATGGCACCGGACAACTGGATGCCGAAATAGCCGACCGCGTAACGCCAACCGTTGGGCAGCAGAATCGCGACCCGGTCGCCGGGTTCGACCCCCAGCGCGACGAGTCTGGCCGAAGCACCGGCAGCGTGGCGCAGCATGGCCGCGTAGTCCAAGCGCAGCGCGCCGTCGACCAATGCTTCGCGGGTGGCGTGTTCGTCGGCGACTTCCAGCAGCAGTTCGGCGAGGTTGTTGGTCATCGTCCCCTCGGACGGTGCAGGCCGGTCCGGGCGAGGCTGGGGCCGTCGTCGAGGCGAAGCGCTTGCCCGGTGGTGCATCCGGCGGCGGGTGGCAGGAGGTAGAACACCGCGCCGACGACTTCGGCCGGGGATGCGACCCGGCTCATCGGCTTCGGCGAGCATCCGGTCCCGCACCGACGCCGCAGCACTTTCGCGGCGCGATCAGGCCCGAAACGACGGCGCCGCTCGCCGCGCCTTTGACGAGGACCTTCATCCGTGGTGCGGGCCGGGGCGACCAGGCCCGACTTTCCTCCGTCATGTCAACGATCCCCTGTGTCGATCGATTGATCGACACGTACGCTAAGGGCCGCCCCCGCAGACGTCAAGCGATCTTGCCGGGCCGACTTCGAAAGCCCGCGGCACCGGAGGGAGGAGCACATGGCCAGGAAGCGCAGCCTCGACGAAGGCCCGGTGCTGCGCGGGAGGATCATGCGACGCGCCAGTGTGCTGTTCTACGAGCGCGGATACGCCGCGACGTCCATCCGGGACATCGCCGACGCGGTCGGCATCTCGTCTTCCACGATGTACCACCACTTCACCAACAAGCAGGAAGTGCTGCATGCGATCATCGCGAACTTCATGACGGACTTCGTCGCGACGACCCTGCCGGTCCTGCGGGACGAGCTGCGCACGCCGACCGAGCGGATCCGCGAGATCGTGGCGCTGCACCTGAAGATCAGCGACGAGCGACGACCCGAACTCCTGATCGGCAACCCGATCCGCTACGCGCTGAACCCGCGACAGCAGCGCGACGGCATCGCCGCGCAGGCGAAGTACCACGACGCGGTCCGCGCCGTGATCGAGGAAGGCCGTGCCACCGGCGAGTTCGAGGTCGCCGACGTGGACCTCACAACCATGGCGGTGCTCGACATGCTCAACGGCGTACGCGAATGGTTCCGGCACTCCGGACGACTCACCCTGGACGAAGTCATCGACCAGTACACCGCGATGACGCTGAAGGTCCTCGGCACGACGTACCAGCGGCTACCGCCCGAGTCCCAGCGGAATTGGTGACAGCGAAAACCTCGTCGTCACAACACTTTTCGGCCTTTGGAGCGGGGATCGTCCACAGCGGTGCCGCTGTGCAGGATCCCGGCCATGGCCCGATCACGCCATGCTGCAGTCGAGTCGTAGAGCTCCTTGCCGATGTCCACGGTGGATACGAGCACGCCAGCGGTGTTGCGCCGCAGCCGTCCTACCGTGACACCGTCGGCGCGCACGAAGAAAGCTGGCCACAGGCTTTCCGGGGCGGACGAGTTCGGGCAGCTGATCCACATGTGGTTGCAGGCGGCGGCGGTTGTCATCGCCGCCGACATGGTGACGCCGGGATAGGTGAAGGTCGCCGCCCGGTTGAGAGTTTCGAAAGCAGTCCCCATCGCGGCACCGATCGTTTCCACTCGCTCGGGAGACGCGTTCGCGGCGTGGAACGAGTGGAACATCAGCTGCACACCCGACTTCGCGTACTCGCGGTACAACTCCGGGAAGCGGTAGTCGTAGCAGATGAGGGCACCGCACCGGACGCCGTTGATCTCCCACGTGCTGAAGTGGTCTCCGGGGTTGTAGTGCCCCAGGTCGCCGGTCCGTTCATCCGGGCTGCCGGAGCAGAACCGCTTGTCGTAGCGGTCGACGAGCTCACCGGCGTCGTTGATGACGTACAGGCTGTTGTGCGGCTTGTTCGGCCCGCTGAGTTGATGCGCTGACCCGAGGACGATCCAGATGCCCGAGCCACGGGCCAGGTCGGCGATGCGACGAGTTGCCGAGCGGAGCTCATCCCAGTCGAACCCGTCGAACGTGCCGAAGTCGACGCCCGCGTATCCCGACAACGCTCCTTCCGGGAAGTGCGCCACGTCCGCGCCCCGCTCCGCGGCAACCCGCACCTGCCGAACGACGTGGCCGAGGTTGCGCCGGATGTTCGCGCTGACCGGGAACTGGCACGTAGCCACCCTGATGACCGCCATGCCGCCATGATCCCGCACCGAGCGCGGCGTCCGGCGAAAAGGCGCGTCAGTCGAGGTACACGCGGAGTGCGCCCATTCCGTTGATGAGCAGACTCGGGAAGCGAGCCGGTTCTTCGTCCGGTTCCGCCAGCCGCAGTTCCGGGAAGCGGTCGAGCAGGTGGCCGATCGCGATCCGGGCTTCCAGCCGGGCCAGGGGCGCGCCGAGGCAGTGGTGGATTCCGTGCCCGAACGCCAGGTGCGAACTGTCCTTGCGGGTGACGTCCAGTTCAGCCGGTGACTCGAACCGATCCGGGTCGCGGTTGGCAGTGGGCAACACCGGCACGACGACCTCGCCAGCCGGGATGATCACCTCACCCACCTGGACCGGCGCGCTGGTCTTGGCCGGGATCGTCACCATCACCGGCGAGTCGTATCGCAGGAACTCCTCGACCGCGGCAGGGACCAGGTCGCGATCGGCCTGCAGCTTGGCGAGTTGCGCCGGGTGAATCAGCAGCGCGTACATCGCGTTCGCGATCAAGCTGACGGTCGTTTCGTGCCCAGCCACGAGCAGCAGCACCACCATCGAGGTGAGCTCGTCGTCGGTGAGCCTGTCGCCGCCGTCGCGCACGGCGATCAGATCCGACAGCAGATCGTCGGTGGGCGCGGCGCGTTTCTGCTCGATCATCTGCCGCACCATGGCGACCATCGAACTCGCGGCGGCGACGTAGTTCTCCGCCGTCTGCGCTGCTCCGTTGATCACGATCGTGGACAGCTCGCGGAACTCGTCCCGCTGGAACCCAGGCACGCCGATGAGTTCCGTGATCACCGTGATCGGCAACGGGTAGCTGTACCCGGCGACGAGGTCCACCGGACCGTCGCCCGCCGCCTCCAGTTCGTCCAGCAGGCCAGCGCTGATTTCGGCGATCCGCGGTTCCAGCGCCGCCACCCGCCTGCGGGTGAAGACGGCCGACACCAAGCGGCGCAACCGGGTGTGGTCAGGCGGATTGGTCGACAGCATGTGCCGGTTGATCGCCGAGACGAGCTCGTCGGGCAACTGGTCCGCGTGCGGCATCTCGGTGTGGGACTTGACCACGTCCGGACTCGACAGGACCTGCCGCACTTCGGCGTAACCCGTCACCAGCCACACCGGAACCCCGGTGAAAAGCGTCACCCGCTGTACAGGCCCGGGGGCGCTCAGCTCGTCAAAAGCCCGGTACCTGGCCGTCGCGGTCGTCTCGGTGAACGGAGAAGCTGTCACGCCCTCACACTATCGCCAGATGAACTCATCCGACGAGTTGATGGCGTATTCGCAGCGTCCCACGTGGCGAGTTCTTGCTGTAGCGGGCGGTAGGTCTGCGGAGTGGGTGGTGGTTGGGACAGTCCGCCCACTCCGCGTCCAGATTTCAGGTGTTGATCCGGAGTTCGAAGCCCGGCCTGTTGTCGTGGACCATGTACCGACATTCGTAGGTGGTGCCGACGAATGATTGGCCTTGCCGGTTGCATTCGTCCAATGACATGTAGAACCCACGCTACGCCGATCATCCGCTGCCCCACCACCAACTGTGGTCGAGAGAGTTGCCCGAGAAATCCCAACTTTCGTCGGTAATGGATAGCGCGCGCCGAGTTCGCGATGTGTGGTGCTCGGCCGTGCCGCCGCTAGGTGAGGACGCTGGGCAGGAACGTGGCGATCTCCGGCACCGCGATCATCACCAGGATCAGCGCGAACTCGATGCACAGGTATGGCGCGATACCGCGGAAGATGTCGCCCAGATCCAGTTGCGGCACCACGGATTTCATGGTGTAGAGGTTGAGTCCGACCGGTGGCGTGATCACCGCCATCTCCAGGTTCACCACCAGCAGCACCCCGAACCACAACGGGTCGAAGCCGAGTTCTTCCACCGCTGGCACCAGGATCGGCGTCACCACCAGCAGCAGCGAAGCGGCGTCGACCAGGCAGCCCAGCAGCACGAGCACCAGCATGATGACGATCAGCACCAGGTACGGGTGGATGTCGAGACCCGCCACGAAATCCGTGACCGCATCGGGCACTCGGGCGACCACCAGCATCTGGGTGAACACGAACGCCGATCCGACGATCGCCAGCATCGCCGCGGAGACGCGGGCGGTCGAGACGAAGATCAGCTTCAGGTTGCGCCGCCCCAGCTTGCGGTAGACCAGGCCGGTGACCGCGAACGCGGCCAGCGCTCCGATCGCCGCCGCCTCGGTCGGCGTCGTGATTCCGGTGTAGATGGAGCCGAGCACCAGCACGATCAGCACCAGGGCGGGGGCGATCTTGCCGATGGCGCGCCACCGCTCCCGCCAGCTGAACCGCTCGTCCGCCATCGGAGCATTGCCCGGTGCGACCTTGGCGCGCAGCACCACGTAGCCGATCATCAACGCGGCGAGCACCAGACCCGGCAGGATGCCACCGGCGAACAGCGCGGCCACGCTCTCCCCGGTCACCGAGGCGTAGAGGATGAACATCAGGCTCGGCGGGATGAGCATCGCCAACGCACCGGAGGCGGCCACCGAACCGCTGGCGAACGCCGGTTTGTAGCCGCGGGCCAGCATTTCGGGCACCGCCATCCGACCGATCAGCGCCACCGAGGAGATGCTCACCCCGGACATCGCGCCGAACAGCGTCGAGGATGCGATGGCCGACGCGCCCAGCCCACCCGGTACCCGGTTGAACCAGCGGTGCGCCGCCCGGAACAGGTCCCGCCCCAAGCCGCTGACCGCCAGCGCTTCGCCGAGCAAGATGTACAGCGGCGCGGCCACCAGCGCGTACTCCTGCAGTTGCGCGGCCATCGCCAACGGCACGAGTTTCAGACCGTTGGTCCCGGCCAGCCCGAGCAGTCCGGCGACGCCGGAGACCGCCAGCGCGATGAAGATCGGTGTCCGCAACGCGATCAGCACGAGCAGCAACACCACTGCGAGCACCACGATGGCGCCGTCCGGGAGGATCACGGGTTCGCTCCGTCCTGTGCGCTGGGACCGCTGGCGGTGGGATCGGGCTCCCCGCCAGGCGGGAACAGCAACGCCACCAGGACCAGGAACGTGCCGGAGACGGCCAGCACGGCGTCCGGAATCCACAGCGGCACGCTGAACGTCCCCGCCCCGGTCAGGCCGTGCGAATAGGACAGCGCCACGGACTGGAACCCGGTCACCGCGAGCACCAGCCCGAACAGCGCCGTCGCCACTGCGGTCACCACGCCCGCGACCCGCTGCCAGCGCGGCGACAGCGCTCGGTGCACCAGGTCCATCGAGATGTGGTGCCCGGTGGCGTACAGGTACGGCATCGCCAGCACGGTCAGCCCCAGCACAGCCCCCGAGTTCAGCGGATAGGCCCAGTCCGTTGGCGCGGCGAAGGCGTACCGGACCAGCACGTCGTAGCTGATCGTCAACATCATCAGCCCGGCCAGCGCCATCGCGACGACCGCCATCGCGAGCGACCCCGCCAACACCATCCGGCGTGCGGTGGAAAGCATCGCAACCTCCTCATGCACTCCGGATGAGGTCGAGGACCTGTTGGGCGGCGGGAGGATCACCGAGAATCCGCCGCCAGCGTTCGTGCACCGCGGCCGCCGCGGCGCGGAACGGGCGCTGCTGCGCCTCGTCGAGTTCGACGAGCTCCACCCCGGCCTCGCGAATCGCGGGGAGGTAGTCCTGCTCGTGCACGGTTACCAGCCGGTCGGTGCCCGCGCGGAACATGGTCCGCCCGGCCTCGTCCAGCGCGGCCCGCTGCTGCGGGGCGAGCCCGGCGTACCAGTCGACGCGGCAGTAGGCGTCCACCGTGTACATCCCGAACTGCGCCGCCGTGCCGTACCGGATGATTTCCTGCAGGTCGCGGGAGATGATCGTGCCCAGGTAGCTCATCATCCCGTCGATGGTGCCGCGCTCCAGGGCCTGGTAGACCTCCGCCGATCCCATGAACACCGGTGCCCCGCCGAGCGCCTTGACCGTCTCGCCCTCGATCTCACCGGCCACCCGCAGCCGCAGCCCGCGCACGTCCGCCGGGCGCAGGATGGGGCGGCGGATCGTCCACAGGTACTCGAAGCCGGTCGGCATCCCGCCCAGCACCCGCATGTTCTGCCGCGCCAGCCGTTGGTTGATCGCCGCCGACACCGCGCCGTCGGGATCGATGGCCCTGCGGTGCCTCGCGAAATCCTCGGTGGTGAAGGGCAGTTCCAGCGAGCCCAGCACCGGGAAGCTCGACGACACGTAGGAGCTGGTCTGGAACACCACGTCGACGACGCCGTGCAGCAGACCGGGCACCAACTCCTCAGCACCGAGCAGCGTGCCGGAGTTGAAGACGTCGAAGGACAACCCGCCGACATCACGGGCCGTGCCCAGGAACATCTCGATGCCGGGGAACAGGTCGTCGTAGGACTTGGTCAGGTAGGTCGCCGCGATGGGCTGCTTCGCACCGGCCTGCCGCGGAGCACATCCGCTCAACCCGGCGGCGAGCGCCCCGGATCCGATCGCGGACAGGAAGTCCCGCCGCGCCAGGCCGCGCCCGCTCACCGGCCACCTGCCCGCGCATGGCCGCGCAGCACCAACCCGAATTCGGGATCGTTCAACGCTGAACTCCCTTCCAACCGTGGAGCCGCCGGACTGTGGCATCACACGGGCGAAGATGCCAAGAAAAACGTCTCACTGGACGAAACGCCCAACCCCAGGCGCGGGAGCGCTCCTATGCCCGCACCCATTCCCCTCGCGGAAGTGGAGCCGGGACTGCGAGGCTATGAGCGGGTTGAATGGTCCTGACCCCAACGACGCGAGGAGGCGATGCAGTGAGCTATGACGTGATCGTCGTCGGACTCGGTGGGATGGGCAGCGCGGCCGCGCACCGGCTCGCGGCCCGCGGACAGCGGGTGCTGGGCATCGAACAGTTCCACGCCGCCCACGACCTGGGGTCCAGCCACGGCAACTCCCGCATCACGCGGCTGGCCTACTCCGAACATCCGTCGTACGTGCCGCTGATGCGCCGGTCGTACGAGCTGTGGCGGGAGGTCGAGCGCGAGTCGGGTCGGCGGCTGCTCACCATGACCGGGGCGGTGATGCTCGGCGATCCGGGCTCAAGCGTGGTCTCCGGGGCACTGCTCAGCGCCCGGCAATGGGGTCTGCCGCACGACGTGCTGGAGCCCGCCGAGGTGCGCCGACGCTTCCCGACGTTGAACCCGGCAGACGATGAACTGGCCGTGGTCGAGGACAGCGCCGGGTTCGTCCGGCCCGAGCAGGCCGTGCTCGCCCACAGCGACCTCGCCTCGCGGGCCGGTGCGCAACTCCGCTACGGCGAGCGGGTCATCGACTGGACCACCACCCCGCAGCACGCCCAGGTGTCGACGGACCAGGGCACCTACCTGGCCGACCGGTTGGTGATCTGCCCCGGTGCGTGGGCCCCGGAACAGCTCGCCGACCTCAGGATTCCACTGGTCGTCGAACGTCAGGTCATGCACTGGTTCCAGCCGCGCGGCGGGGTCGATCGTTTCCGGCCCGAACACCACCCGGTCTACCTGTGGGAAGCCGATCCCGACCACATCGTCTACGGCTTTCCCGCCCAGGACGGCGAGGATTGCGTGAAGGTCGCCTTCTACCGGCGGCCGGGAGTGACGACGCCCGACACCATCGACCGGAGTGTCCACCCGGCCGAGGTCGAGGAGATCACCGCCTACCTGGCCGATCGAATCCCCGGACTGGCCGAGCACCACCTCCGCTCGAAGACGTGCATGTACACGCTCACTCCCGACCACCACTTCGTGATCGGCGCCCATCCCCGACACCCGCGAGTCGTGGTCGCATGCGGATTCTCCGGCCACGGGTTCAAGTTCGTGCCGCTGGTCGGCGAGGTGCTCGCCGACCTCGTCATCGATGGCGCGACCGCCCACGACATCGCCCTGTTCGACCCGACCCGCACGTTCGCGACGCCCTGACGGGCTCAGCCCTTCAGGCCGCTGCCGAAGCTGCGGATCATGTAGCGCTGGAAGATGAAGAACAGCACCAGGATCGGGAAGCTCGCCATCAGCAGACCGGCGAAGATCTGGCCCCAGTTGCTGCTGTATTCACCGACGAAGCTGTAGATCTGCACGGGAACGGTGACGTTGTCCGTGCCGCCCAGGTAGAGCAACGGCGTGAAGAACTCGTTCCACACCGCGAGGCCGTCGAGCACGATCACGGTGCCGGTGACCGGAAGCAGCAGCGGCATGATCACCCGCCGGAACGCCTGGAACGCGCTGGCTCCGTCGATGCGCGCGGCTTCCTCGTATTCGATGGGGATCTGCCGGATGAAGCCCGTGTAGAGGATGACGGTCAGCGGTAGCTGGATGCCCACGCTGAAGATGATCACCGAAACCGGGTTGGCGGCGATTCCCAACGCCGTGAACGTGCGGTACATCGGCAGCACGCCGATCTGGAACGGCACCATCATGCCCGCGGCGACCAGTCCGTACCAGCGCTTGCCCGCTCGGCCCGAGCGGGCGAAGTAATAACCAGCGCACCCGCCGACGACGACCAGCGCCACCACGGTGACGCCGGTGATGTAAATGCTGTTGAGGAACGCCGAACCGAGGTTCCCCTCCTCCCACGCGAGCACGAAGTTGCTCAGATCGAGCCGGGTGGGCACGCCGAGCGGGCTTTGCGCGACTTCGGCCGAATCGCGGAATCCCACCGAGATGAGCAGCCACAGGGGGAAGACGAAGACCGCCGTCAGGGCGATCATCACCACTTCGAGAATTCCGGTGCGCCAGGTGTAGGAGTTCATCAGGCTTCAGTCCCGTTCTCGGAAAACACGCATTTGCCCGAACGAGATCACCGCGATCAGGATGAACACGATCAGGCCGAGGGCGATGCCGTAGCCGTACCTGTTGTAGAGGAATGCCTCGTTGTAGAGCAGCGTGGACAGGGTCTGGGTCGCGTATCCCGGTCCGCCCTGCGTCGTCGCGAGGACCTGGTCGAACAGCTTCAGCGACATGATCAGCGACAGCGTGATGTTGATCAGGGTCGGGGTGCGCAGCAACGGCCAGGTGACCCAGGCGAACCGCTTGACCGGGCCAGCGCCGTCCATCACCGCCGCTTCGAGGACCTCGCCGGGGATGTTCTGCATCCCGGCGAGGTAGATGACCATCGAATAGCCCACGTGCTGCCAGACGACGATCGCCACGATCCCCCACATCGCCAGGGCGGGATCGCCGAGCACGTTGAGGCCCTGGGCGGAACCCAGCAGTTGGCTCAGGCTCGACACCGGTCCGCCCGGCACGAAGATGAACTGCCAGAGGTAGCCCACGATGATCGGCGTCATGACGACCGGCGCGAACAGCAGGGTCCGCAGCACGTTCCGGCTCTTGATCCGCGAATTCAGGCCGAGCGCGAGCCCGAGTCCGATGGCGTTCTGCAACACGGTGATCGCGGCCGCCATGACGATGGTGTGCCACAGGGCGCCCACCGTTTCCGGGGACGAGAACAGGTTTGTGAAGTTGTCCAGCCCGTTGAAGTGGATCGCGCTACCGAGCCCGCTCCAGTCGGTGAACGCGTAGTAGACGCCCTGCATCGTCGGGTAGGCCACGATGGCGGCGAACAGCACCAGGCAGGGAACGGCGAACCAGAACGACACGCTGGTGCGAGTGGGTTTCTTGTGCGCGGGCCGCCGCGTCCGCACTTCGACGGCCCGTTCGCTGGTCATGGTCATCTGCGGCTCCTGCCCTCGACGGCATCCGACCTACGCGCCGTGCAGCACGTTCTGGATGGCGTCGACGGCTTCCTGGACGCTCTTCTTGTCGAGGATCAGGTCCTGGTCGACGGCGATCATCGTCTGCTTGACCTCGTAGTTCGGCCAGTAGTTGGTCGGCCACAACGCGGTCTTGTTCGCCTGGTACAGGCTCGCGATGCCCTGCATCTCCGGCTGGACGGTGGCGTCCGGGGTGGACTTGTACGGCACCCCGTAGTTCGCCTTCGACGCCGCCTCCATCTGCTCCGGCTGGGCGAGGAAGTTGATGAACGCCGTCGCGGTCGCCTTGTTGGTGCTCGACTTGGCCACCGCGTAGGCGGCCCCGGTGTTCGTCGTGAGGTAGGTGTCCGCGGGGTTCTCGGTGGCCGGGATCTCGAACATGTCGTAGCGGAGGTTCGGGTTGCCCTGCTTCAGGTCGTCGATCGCTGGCGAGATGACGTCAACACCGAGCGCCTTGCCCGAGGTCACCAGCTGGGTGGCCTGCGTGTCGGAGTAACCGGTCGAGTTCGGCTGGAAGCAGTTGGCGTCCCGCATCTGCACGTACTGCTCGTGCGCCTTCGTCAACGAGGAGCGCCACAGCTCGGATCCGCTCCAGGTCACGGCGCCGGTCGTCACCTTCTGGGCGAACTGGGGATCCTGCGAGTACACCAGGGTGTTGGCGAGTTCGATGGGGACTTCGGTGTTCAGGTATCCGGTCTGGTTGCCGAGCGCGATCGGAACGATTCCCTTGGACGACACGGTGCGGCAGAAGTTGAGCAGCTCGGAGAACCGCGTCGGCACCGAAACACCCAGCTTGGCGAGCAGGTCCTTGTCGTAGACCACGCCGGTGGGGTTCTGGTACGAGGTGAAGGCGTACACCTTCCCCTGTTCCGAGACGAGGCTGGTCGCCGTGTCGCCCAGTTGCGACGCCCACGGCTGCGACATGAGGTCTTCGAGCAGTCCGGCCTGGGCCAGGGTCTTCGTCGCCATGGAGTTGCCGGAGCCGCCCCAGACGAACATCACGTCGGGGCCGTGCCCAGCGGCCAGCTGGGCCCGCACGGTCGTCTGGTAGGTGTTCGACGGCGACTGCACGAACTGGACGGTGACGCCCGGGTGCAGCTTCTGGAACTGGTCCGCAGCCTCCTTCAGGTAGGGCTGACCGGTCTGCGAGCTGACCCGGATGACACCGCTGATGCCGCCCGAGTTCGAGCCCGAACTCGTCGTGTCGATGGCGCCCGTGCAGCCCGTCAGCGCCGTCGCGGCCGCCAGCAGCGCCGCGCCGACGGCGAGCCGCCGAGTCGCGCGGGCCTTGCGGCCAGGGGTTCGCGGTGTTCTCGATGTGTCGGTCATCTTTGACTCCACTCGATTTGCGGTTCCGAGCTCCGGGGTGTGGCCGATCGGCTCACACGCGCTGTCCGAGCACGACGTGGTAGGGCTGGTTGGCGAGCGTCTGGTCCAGGCCGGGGACGATCCAGGCGTCCCTGCCCGCCGCGCTGCGGGCGAGGAGGAAGAACTCCAGCGGGTAGGCGGTATCCGTGTAGTTCGCCGGGACCTCCGCGGTGAAACGCCGATCACCGGCCGGGACCATGGGGATGCTCAGGTACTCCTCGGCCTGGTTGAGGTGGCGCACCCGCAGGGTCAGCTCGACGTCCACAGCCGCCTCGGCCTGCACCACCAGCGGCTTACCAGGCACGAAATCCGCTGGTGGGATGCAGGTGACGGCAGGGCGCGGAGCGGGATCGCCCGGCGGGACCGTGGCGCGCACCGGCTTCCCGGCGGCGATCGCCTCGTCGAGTTCACGGGCGAACTCCTCGACGTCGCTGTCGACCTGCGCGAGCCGGTCGCTCCAATGCCCCTGCTCCGACGGACGGTCGCCGAAGGCCAGCTCGGACGCGTAGACGCCCCGCGTGCCGGTGACGATCTCGGCCAGCGCCTGCCGACCTGCTCGGTAGCTTTCCAGCCCGTCCCGGAGGTGCTGCGGATCTTCGGTCTGGCGGAACAGCGAGTACCCGATGCCCGCTCTGATCTTGCCCGCGAAGAACCGCGCCAACAGCGCCGCAACCGTCACATCCACCTCGACGCGGCGGAATTCGGGCGTCGCGGGGTCGCTGACCCGGCCCCGTGCCCGCCTGATCGAGGTTTCCGCGACGCCTGCGAACCGTTCGAGCCACGACGCGACGTGCTCCGGCGTGTACCTGCCGCTCGGTCGCCCGGCGAGCAGCCCGCTGGCGTAGTCGTCGGCCGATTCGAACAGGGTGGGGTCGAAGGGGCTGACTCCGCCCCAGGTGCCCGGTGCGGAGAGGTCGAAGTCGTACGTCGCTGACTTGACGCCGCGCGCGATGGGCATGTCGGTGAGCACTTCGGGCCAGAAGAAGTTGTTGGAGGCGCTCAGCGACTGCGTGACGGTCACCAGCGGCAGCACTTTGCCCGCCGCGCTCAGCGCGTTCTCGATGTCCTCGGCGGCCTCGGCGAACTGGGCCCGCAGATACCGCGACCACGTCTGCCGATCAGCGTCCGGGTCGAACATCAGCCGACCCCACAACCGGTATTCGTAGGCGTACTTCTGCCAGTCCGAGGTGCCGAGTTGCAGCTCCGGGTCGACGTAGAGGTCTCGCGGGGCGGTGCCCGCGGTGTCCTTGCGTCCCCGGAAGGTCAACGGCTCGCACAGTTCGGCGCCGAGGGCTCCGCCGATGGTGCTCATCCGACCGTATCCCGCGAAGATCTCCGGATCCGCCCACAGCAGGAATCGCTGGGTGCCGGGCCACACCCGGAACAGCAGGTCGAAGTCGCGATCCTGGCGGAGGAAGTCGCCATAGCCGTAGCGGGTGAACCGCCGCGCGTTCTGGGTGATGCCGCGCAGGTCGTCATCGTTGGCCGGTCGGGCGAACTCCAACGGCCGGACCGACGCTTGGTGGTAGGGCAGGCCCTGGTGCTCGGCCCAGTACTTCGCCGAGAGCGAGACGCGGGCGCCACTCGCCCGAGCCGCGTCGACCAACTCCTGGTCAACGCCCTTGGAGTGCATGTCGACGTCCAGGGCGCGCCCTACCCCGTGCAGACCGCTGAGCACCGTGCGCCAGAACGCGGCGCGTCCGGCCTCCGGGACCCCGCCTTCGTAGTGCACCCGGAACGTGACGCCGTCGATGGACGGGCACTCCCGCAGCAATTCCCGCAGCGCCGCCGCCGAGTACGCGGCGACTTCGTCATCGGCCAGTCCGTGGATGGGATAACGAAGATTGGGGCTGTCCACGAGTTCCGGACGCACCGCGTGGTTCCACAGCCCCAGCTGGAAGTGCAGCCCGCGCCGCTTGGCCTCGTCGCTGGCGAACCGCAGGGCGGCCAAGTTCTCCGCCCGCTCGTCCTCTGACAGACCGGTGACGCCGACCCCGTCCCAACCCGGCACGTCCAGCAGGAACGGGTAGGCGAAGCAGAGGTAGTTGTCGCGCACGTCTTCGTCGTGCGAGTAGTTGTACTGCATTCCCAACGCCAGGTGCAGCCGGTTGATCCGGTGCACCGCGAGCTCGTCCAGGTAGGCGGTCCAGAAGTCGCGATCGCGCAGCCACGGACGGTCGAGCACATCGCTGGAGAAGGACCGCAGCACACCGCGCACCGCTACCGCGGGGCCGCGCATCGGTGACTCCGCCGACCGGATCGCCGCAACGGGATCGGAGGCGCAGCGCACCCGGTCGGCGAGTTCTGTCAACCCGTAAGCCAGTCCACGCGGCTCGGCAGCGCGAACCAGGGTCACCGCGCCGGGTTCGATCGCGAAGGTCTCCGCCGGAGCGGGTATGTCGGCCAATTCGACGCGCACGACGGCGAAATCGCCCAATTCCTCCGCATTCCGACCAACCTGCGCCGGAACGCCCTTCGCGGCCAGTTCCGCTCGCAACCGCGACACGGCCCACGGCACAGGTGCGAGCAATCCAACCTCGGTAGCGAGATCGATCAACACAGTGGTATCCGCCCGATCGGGCACCTGCGTTCGCCTCCTTGCGTTACGCAACATCGTCAACGGCGCCGGACGCCGGACGTTCCACATTGCTCAGTGGATCAGACGGGACATCGCCAATCCAGAGGGCCGCGAAATTCGTTGCGGTACCTTGATATTCATTGTTCCAGCTTGCGGAATTGTTGCCACGAAAGTCCACATGAGACAGTTGTCGCGACGGCTGCGTCGGGCCGATTCATCGCGGGACACCATCGGATACCGAGCGCAAGCCAGCGATCGGCCGCACAGTGGCGGGCGGCGGAGCGCACGACGCCCGCTCGACCAGCCTCGTCGGCAGCTGCGCGTCCGTCTCCGCGGGTTCACCGCCGCCGAGGATCGCGACCAGCATCTCCACCGCCCGTTGGCCCATGAGCTGGATGGGCTGGTCGATGGTCGTCAGAGCCGGGTCCGTCATGCGGCTTTCCGGCACGTTGTCGAAGCCGATGATCGACAGGTCGTCCGGCACCCGCATGCCGAGCGTCACGGCGACGTCCATGGCCACGATCGCGGACACGTCGTTGGCGGCGAAGATCGCGGTCGGCCGGTCCGGCAGCGACAACAACTCGCGCACGGCTTCCTTCGACGTCTCCTCCTGATACCCGGCTACCCGCACGAGGTCCGGATCGAAGGGAATACCGGCCTCGGCGAGCGCGCCGCGGTACCCGGTCTCGCGCTGGTGCGTGGAAGCCAGACTTCGCGGTGGGCGGCCGAGGAAACCGATCCGCCGGTGGCCCAAACCGATCAAGTACGCGGTGGCGAGCGCGGCGCCGCGAACATTGTCGGCGCTGACCGTCGGCGCGCCTTCGTCGCCGGTGTGGGGATCGACCGCGACGACGGGAATGTCCGAACGCGACGCGTGCACCGTCGGCGTAACCAGGACGGCCCCGTCGATCAACGTGCCCGAAAGCCGCGACAGGCACCGGTTCTCCCAGCCGATGTTCTCCGCTCCCTCGCCAGCGGAGTAGACCACGAGCTCGTACCCGCTGTCGCGGATCGCGCGCGCCGCCCCCTTGAGCAGCTCAGCGCTGAACGGCTCGATGGCCCACACCAGGATGCCGATCACGTTCGTCCGGCGATTGCGCAAACTCCGTGCGACCAGGCTCGACTCGTAGCCGAGCTCGGCGATGACCTCGCGCACGCGCGCCACGGTGGCCGCGGCGACCCCGTACCGGTCGTTGAGCACCTTGGACACCGTCGCAACCGACACGCCCGCCCGCTCGGCGACGTCCCGAATAGTCACACGGCTGTTCATCACGGTGGGGATGCTAACTCGCGTAAAACGATATCGCTACCGTTATCGACAACGATTGACACCAGGTCATCGCGGTGGGCAGGATGCCGATGCGTTGAGCCAGATCGGTGGCTCCGCCGGCGCGGTAGAGCGCCGTGTCGCACCGCGTCTGGTGCCACGCCGGGGCGGAGAGGCGGACAGCACGATGGCAACGGTGAATCCACGCACGACGATGCCTGCCGCAGGTGACTCCTCCCCGCAGCTCCACGTCGCTGGACACCAGCTCGTGACCGCGGCCGGTGAGCCCGTTCGGCTGCGCGGGGTGGGGCTGGGCGGCTGGCTGAACATGGAGAACTTCATCACCGGCTTCCCCTCGACCGAACAACTGCACCGCAAGGCACTGCTCGACGTGCTGGGCCAGGAGGTGTACGAGGCGTTCTTCGACCGCTTCCTGGAGGTGTTCTTCACCGACGACGACGCCGAGCTGCTGGCCGAGCTCGGCATGAACTGCGTCCGGATCCCCTTCCACTACCGGCACTTCGAAGACGACAACCGGCCGATGGAGTTGAAGGAGGCCGGTTTCCGGCTGTTGGACCGCGCCATCGACGCCTGCGCGCGGCACGGCATCTACACGGTGCTGGACCTGCATGCCGCGCCCGGCTTCCACAACCAGCGCTGGCACAGCGACAATCCCACCCACCGGTCGTTGTTCTGGCAGCACCGCCACTTCCAGGACCGCGTGGTGCACCTGTGGGAGGCACTGGCCGACCGGTACCGCACGAACCCCTGGGTGGCCGGGTACAACCCGCTCAACGAGCCCGCCGATCACGACGGGGACGCGATCGGGCCGTTCTACGCGCGGCTGCACGCCGCCATCCGGGCTGTCGACCCCGACCACGTGATCTTCCTCGACGGCAACCGGCATGCGACGGACTTCGAGCTGTTCCAGGACCCGTGGCCGAACACCGTCTACACGGTGCACGACTACGCGCTCGCCGGTTTCGCCGACAGCGGCGCCTATCCCGGTGTCTCCCGCGGCACCTACGTCGACCGCGCCTACGTCGAGACCCAGTTCCGCAAGCGGTCGGCGTACATGCGCGACACCGGGACGCCCATCTGGGTCGGCGAGTTCGGCCCGGTCTACAGCGGAGACCCGAACCAGGACGAGTCCCGGTACCGCGTGCTGTCGGACCAGTTGGACATCTACGACGAGCACGACGCGGGCTGGAGCCTGTGGACCTACAAGGACATCGGTCTGCAGGGCCTCGTCCACGTGGCCAACGACTCCCCCTATCTCCGGAGGATCGGCCCGGTGCTGGAGAAGAAGGCGCGACTGGGCGTCGACGTGTGGGGCGGTCTGGACACCGGAGTCCGGCACGTCCTGGAACCGTTGGAACGGACTGTCGCCGAAGAATTCCCGCTGTTCAACCCAGCGCCGCACGGGCCGCGGCCGTGGATCCACGTACTCGTGCGGCACATCCTGCTCGCCGAACCCATGGTCGAGGACTTCGCCCGCTGCTTCGCCGGTATCGACGCCGAAGAGGCCCGCGCCCTGGCCGACTGCTTCACCCTCGACCAATGCGTCCGCCGCACCCCGCTGATCGAAGCCCTCCGGAAACACCTTTAAGAGAGTGCATGCCTCGTTTTGGTGGCGGTGCGGGTAGCGGAACCTCAGAGGCTTTCTCGACTCCGGGAACCCCGACTTATGTATGACCAATACGCGGCGTCGGGGCTGTCCTCGCGGGGAGAACCCCAGAGGGGTGGGCACCGTGAACCCGCGGCGGTGCGAGTGTCGTAGGTGGGCTAAGCGGCTTCGCCGCTTCAAAAACAAGACCAAAGACAGGCACTAATCGAATCAGGCAAACCGAGCCATCATGACGATTCGGTCTTCGCTGCCACCGCGCGAACGGCCGGTGCGACCTCTTCGGCGAAGGCACGCAGGCTGAAGGACGCCTCCTCGAAGCTCATATCGCCGAAGAACGCCAGCATCTCGAAGTAGTTCACGCCGGAAACCTCGACCTGATGAACGACCTGGTCCCGAACCGACTCCGCGGTCCCGACGCATGCCGCGCCAGACGCGAGAACGGACTCGGTCGCGAACATCGCGTCGACCCGGTGATCGTCATTGCGGTGCCACAGATGCAAAAGGCGCTCGACGAACAGTTCATTGGCACGCCCGAAGACGTCCTGGGCATGTTCCTCGCTCGATGCGATCACCACACTGCTGGAAAGGCCAACGCGCGGCTCGGCGACGTGCCCGTTGAGCCGGTCATCCGCGAGCCGGTTGCCCTCCCACGCCTTCCAGTAGGTGCGCACCGTCTCGGCGATCGCGCCGTTGTTCCACCGCCCGACGAAGTTGACCGAGTTGCGGCCCGCCCATTCCGCAGTCGCGGCGTTGCTGGAGGCGTACCACAGCGGCGGGTACGGCCGCTGCACCGGAAGCACCGCCAACTCGGCGTCATAGGACCGCAGCAGGCGGCCTTCGTGACGCATGTGCCCCGTGCGCAGTGCCGTGGTCACCGCCTCCAGCGCCTCGGCGTAGACCGGTTTCGCCTGCGCCGCGTCGACCCCGAAGATCGCCAGCTCGTACGGGCTCACCCCGGAACCGACGCCGAAGTCGATCCGCCCGCCGGTGAGCTGGTCGAGGGTGGCGATCTCCTCCGCGAGCCGGAACGGGTCGTAGTTGGGCAGCACGTTCACCAACGCGCCGATGCGCATCCGAGTCGTCCGCTGGCTCAGCGCCGCCAGGAACAGATTGGGCGACGGGCACACCGACAACGGCGTGCCGTGGTGTTCCGTCACGTGGTAGTGATCGATCCCGAACCCTTCGGCGGCAGCCGCGAACCGCAGCCTGCCATCGAGCACCTGACCCGGCGTGCTCCGGCCGAGGTCGAAGGAGTCGAAGATCCCGAACTCCACCATCACCGCGTCTCCTCTCAGATCATGCGCCGAGCGCGATGGTCCACGCCTCCAGCGTGGCGACGACGCCGTGGAGTCGTCACCGGGTCCCGGACGCCAGCCACACGGTGAACGGTTCTGGCCGGTCCGGTTCGAACAGCTCCGGCAGCGGCCGTTCGTGGCGCGCCAGTTCGGATGCTACGTCGGTGATCTCAGGTGTCCAGCCATGCCGGGCGAGCCATTCGGCGGGCGGCTTCGCCGGGCCGGATTTGAACAGGCTGATGACGAACTCGGCAGCGGCCACGTCATCCGGATCGGTCAGCTCGACGTCGTCCATGCGCGGATTGCGGGCGAAGTAGTCGAATGCGATGCGGCTACCGGGCGCTGACAGGGCGGCGATGTCATCGAGGAGACGATCGCACTGGGTCGCATCCAGGTACATCAGGAGACCTTCGACGAGCCAGACCGTCGGTACCTCCGGGCGGAAACCGGCTTCGACGAGCGCAGCCGACCAATCCTCGCGCAGGTCGACGGCAACCACCGTGCGGCGATCTGAAGCTGTCGGGTCCGCGCTGCCCCGCTCCAACAACTCCTGCTTGAAATCGAGGACTTCCCGCGTGTCGAGCTCGAAAACGTTCGTCCGGTCGGGCAATTCCAGCCGGAGGGCCCGTGCGTCCAGACCCGCGGCGAGAATGCAGACCTGCCGCGCCTCCCCCGCTCCGACGCGGACGTGCTCGTCGAAGAACGGCGTCCGCCCGTTGAAGTAGGCGCTGAAGAAGTTCCACAGGGGCGACGACTCGTCGTCCCTGGCGGGGCCCACTCGAGGTAGCCGCGATTGGGCCGAACCAGCGGTTCCCGCCATCGCGTCGAAGAACTCGCCAGCGTATGGGTCGGCGAAGAGCCGATCAGTCCGTCTGGTCTCCTGTGCACGGGCGTATGCGGTGATGAGCGCTGTCCAGCCAACTCCGGCAGGCAATTCCAGTGACGTCATACTGCGCACTGTAGGAGATCTGATCTAGGACGCGGCACCGCACGAGTTGTTGCCTGCCTCACGCCTCATCCAGCCACCGGTCGGTGTGCCAGCAAATCGATCTGACCTGCCCGACTGCCCCTGCTCTTGGGCAGATATGGGCAGGCGCGAAGTCTTCTACATGGCCTTGTCGTTCTCGCCGCGATCGTGCTGTTCGGGACATCACGTTGCTATTCGCGTTCGGCGCCGTCCGGCCAGACGACTGTGACGGGAACGCTGCGCTCGCGCGCAGCTTGCACGACATCGCCGGTCCCGCCGTGTCCACCGGCTGGCTGGCCGTCCCATACCGCGATCATCGCGTCGACTGAGCCGAGGATGTGTTCGCTGGCGGCCATGTAAGCGTCGCTGTTGGATTTGGCGAAGGGCATGGTGTGCACAGTGGTTGCCTTGCCGATCAGCTCGTCGAATTCGGCGGTGTTGTCCGGTTTCACCTTGCGCTCGCGGTAGTCGGCAGCGGGAAGCACGACCTCCAACGATCCGCCCGCGTCGAGTACCACGCGTGCGAAGATCTGGTCAGCTCCACGAGCCAGGCAGCTCACCCCGGTGAGCTGCTGCTCGCGGTACGCGGCCAGCTCGGCCTCCAGAGCCTTCAGCACCAGTGGGATACTCCCGGCGGTGAGGTTCGAGTGCCCGGTGATTCCGATGCGCGACAAGTCTTTCCTTCCTTCGATGCTGCTCAGACGTTGACCACTCCAAGGACGGCGTCGCGAATACCGCGCACCGTGGGAGAGCTGACGAACGACTGCGATTCGCGATAGAATTCTCGCAGCTTCTCCCCAACCCGTCCGGACGCCCAGGCTGCGGCGACAGGGAGCGCGTTCCTCGGTGCGTGCGCCAAGTTCCCCGGCATCCGGCTGGCGCCGTCGAAGCCGGTCGACATCGGGTGGCACACGTTCATCCTCTACACCAAGGACTACGCCCGGTTCTGCCAGCGTGTCGCGGGGCACTTCATGCACCACGTGCCCCAAGATGTGCCCGGCACGCCGGACCACTCCAAGGACCCGGCCAGCGTCCGCGACATCACCCTGGAGTCGATCCGCCAGGCCGGATACCGCATCGACGACGAGCTGTGGATCAGCGATGCCTACAAGTGCGGTGGCTGCGACGAGGACGGCAACGAGAACACCGAAACCCGGAAAAACAGCCGCAGACGACGAACGCGCCGCACATCGAGCCCGTACGGGTCACGTCGGCGATGTCCATTTCGGACTGCCGATGCGGTACGCCGCCGCTTCGGTGGGGCCACTACCCTGTGGGCCGCGGCCGTGATTGGGCCTGTGCGAACCACCTCGAAGTCCATCGAGACCGGAGTGACAGTCCCTTGCGCGTTCTCTTCTCCACCGTGCCCTCCTTCGGCCATTTCCTTCCCCTGTTCCCGCTGGCTCGCGCTTTCCGGGCCAGGGGCGACGAAGTAGCCTTCGCAGTTCCGAAGTCCCAGGCTCCGCTTCTCTCCGGGGAAGATTTCGAGGTGCTCACGGCAGGTGCTGAGGTGCCCGCGCTGTTCGAGGAGTTCGCGCACCGCACCGGCGAGGATCCGTTGGGCGGGATGAGTCTGCACGGCGAAGCCGAACTGTTCGCAGCTGCCAGGGTTGATCTGTCGCTGCCGGAGACCCTGGAGGTCGCCCGAGCTTGGCGGCCGGATCTGCTCCTGTGCGATTCGTATGATTTCGTCGGTCCGTTGGTGGCGGCAGCCCTCGACGTTCCGTCCGGTATGGTCACCCTCGGGCAGGCGGTGCGTGCCGACCTCGTCGATGCTATGGCCGCGAAGGTCGTGCAGCGCTACGAATCCCTCGGGTTGGCCACGCGCCGACCCGCCTGGTTCGTAGACATCTGCCCGCAGATCCTCCAGGTACCGGACTGGC
Source organism: Saccharopolyspora soli (assembly GCF_022678645.1). Classification (GTDB taxonomy): domain Bacteria; phylum Actinomycetota; class Actinomycetes; order Mycobacteriales; family Pseudonocardiaceae; genus Saccharopolyspora; species Saccharopolyspora soli. Next base: position 94,545 of record NZ_JALBWV010000005.1, read on the forward strand.
AAGCGCCTGCGGAACTCCTGCCGATGCGACCGGAGGCTTACCGGGCTCCGCACGGCAGTCCCACGAAATCCGCTCCGTCCACGCCAGATCGGCCGCGGCTGCTGGTCACTTTCGGCACCGCCTTCGGCACCCCTGCCGCGCTTGACCCGGTTCTGGGCGAACTGGCCGGGCTGGACGTCGACCTGCGGGTCACGCTGGGACCGGTCGCGACTCCCAAGGACTTCGAAATCGACCAGGATCGAGTCACCTTCGAGGAGTTCCGGCCGCTGGCGGAACTCCTCGAAGGCATCGACCTCGTCGTCTCGCACGGGGGTGCCGGTACCACGCTCGGCGCACTCGCAGCCGGAATTCCGATGGTGCTCATCCCCCAAGGGGCAGACCAGTTCTCCGTGGCCGAGCGCGCGGTTGACACCGGTGCGGCACTCCAGGTCCTGCCCGGCGACACGAGTGCGTCAGACCTCCGGCGAGCAGTCACGACCGGACTGGCGGAGCCGCGATTCCGGGAGAGTGCGACCAAGGTCGCCGACCAGATCGCCGCCATGCCTTCGCCCACTGCGGTGGCGGAGGCGATCGCCGAAAGCTTGTGCTGAGCACGGAGATCGCCGCCCAGCTCCGCGCTGGTCGTCGACGGTGGCGCGACCTTGATCGGAGTCGTGCGCAGCGCGCGGAAACCGGAGAAGTCGGGAATGTGCTGCCCAGGCGTCATGGTCGGTTCATCCGGCGGTAGCGCAATGCGCCAATAGTCCTAGCGTCATCGACATCGTCGAGAGGACGAACATGGCATTCTCCCCCGCACGTCGGACTGCGCGTGCGCTGATCGCCGTCGCCGCCGTCACCGCTGGGCTGGTCGTCACCCAGACCAGCGCAAGTGCTGACGAGGACCCTCGGATCGAGCAGTACCGGCAGGCGCTGGCCGAGTTGAAGCCGTTGGCGCAGCAGCCACCGTGCGACCAAGTTCCGGAGCCGGACCGCTGGGTCGACGCGGGCACGCCGGACAAGGGGTCCGACAACGTGGTCATTTCCGCTCACCGGGGCGCCTTGACGCTCGCGCCCGAGAACACGCTGAAGTCCTACGAATACGCCTTCGCCTACGGCGTCGACATGGTCGAGGTCGATGTCCAGCAGACCCGCGACGGGCGTTTCGTGGCGATGCACGACTCCACGGTCGACCGCACGACCAACGGCACCGGAGCGGTCAAGGACCTGACCTTCGACGAGATCCGGGCCCTCAACGCAGCCGACTACGCGCCCTGGAGCGGCGGCGAGTACGACGGGTCTCAGGTCGCCTCGCTCGACGAGATCCTCGACCTCGCCAGGCGCGCTGGTCGCGGGGTCGAACTCGACATCAAGGGGTCGGTGAGCGACGACAGCAAGGTCGCCGAACTGGTGGGGCAGTACGGTCTCATCGAAGAGTCGATCTTCAACACCGGCGACCCGGAGGTCCTCCGCGCCGAACCTGGTGCCCGGATGATCTACAACCGCGACACCTGGGAACCGGGTTTCCTGATGTACGAGATCGCTGAGGTCTTCAAGGTGTTCGGCTCGCGGCTGGACGAGTACTCGCCCGAGTCCATCGCGGCGGCCCACGACGCGTGTTCGATCGTCATGCCGCACGCGTACGACGCTGGCGCCGACCAGGAGGTGGCCCAGTTCCAGCTCGCCCGGTCGATGGGCGCCGACGGCGTGCAGACAAACCAGCCCGCGCTGATCGTGGCCGCGGCCGGTGAGGCGGTCGACTCCAAGCTGGTCGTGCACACGACAAGCCCCCAGACCGACGACGTGTGCCTGGTCAACGCGGACAACGGCCTGGGCTTTCCGGAGAAGTCGGTGCGGCTGACCAAGGACGAGGAGTCGGTCGACCTGCCCACTGGCAAGGACGGCTGCGCGGCGGTGCCTTCGACGAACTGGCGTGGCGCGACCATGTCGTTCGCCGGTGACGGCGCTGTGCACGCGTCCGAAGGACGGCTCGTGCCGCACGTCGGCTGAGTCCGTGCCGAGGCTGGGAAGTCCGAGCGGTACACCCGCGCGGACTTCCCAGCGCATCCCTGAGCAAGTCGTGAGTGGCGAAGCGGGCTCCAACCCGATCAAGCACTCACGACGAGGAGGAGGTCGAACGTGGAATTGCGGCATCTGGTCTCGTTCCTCGCGATCGCCGATGAACTGCACTTCGGCCGGGCGGCCGCACGGCTGCACCTGGCCCAGTCGTCGTTGAGCCAGCACCTGAGGCGGCTCGAACGCTCGGTCGGGGTGACGCTGGTCGCCCGGAACTCGCACGAGGTCCGCCTCACCCCTGCCGGGGACACCTTCCGCGAGTTCGCCAGGGACATCGTGGCCAGGGCGGACCTCGCCGGACAGGCCGCCCGCGCGGCCGCCGCCGGGCGGTCCGGCACGGTCCGGGTCGGCTACAACTTCCCCGCCGGACAACGGATCCTGCCCGCCACGCTGGCCGCGCTGAGCAGCCGCCACCCGGCGATCGACGTGACCATGTCCGAGATGCGGACCGGACCGCAGCTCGCGGCGCTGGCCGATGGTCGGCTGGACGTCGCGATGGTCTACGGCAAACCGGCAGCCGCCGACTTCACAAGCCGCCTGCTGCTGCGCGTACCGCTGGTCGCCGTGGTGGGCCAGGAACACCACTGGGCCGGACTCGACCGGGTGCCCTTCCGCGAGCTCGCCGGAGAACCCTGCGTGCTGTTCAACCGGGCGCAGTCCTCGGCGATGTACGACACCATCTTCTCCGCAGCGCGGACCAGCGGGATCCAGCTCACCGTAACCGCGAAGGTCGACGACCCCGGTGCTACCGCAATTCTCGCCGCGATCAAGCCGGTGGTCGGCTTGGCGTCGGCGCTGCGAGGCCAGCTCACCGACATCCGCACCACCACCGTCCCGCTGATCGATCCGGTTCCCATCCTCGATCTCCACGCCGTCTGGCGCACCGAGCACGGCCCGCTGGTGGACGCGTTCCTGGACTGCCTTCCCCCCGGAGTCGAGGAGTGAGGGTTCGTGACCGGTAGCCGTTGCCGTGCAGTGCTTTCAGCGGTGTTGGCACAGCTTCGACCTCACTTCAGGCCGGATCGCACGAACGCGTTCACGATGTGCCGTTGCAGCACCAGGTAGAGCGCGAACACCGGCAGGCAAGTCAGTCCAGCGGTGGCCATCAGCGGTCCCCACTCGTTGCCCTCGGTGCCGAGGAAGCTGCGCAGGCCCAGCTGCACCACCGCGTTGCTGCGCTGAAGCACCATCGCTGGCCAGAAGTACTCGTTCCACGCCGTGATGGCCAGCAGGATGCCCAGCGCGGCCAGCACCGGGCGCAGTGCTGGCACCACGACCGTCCACAAGGTGCTCCAGGACGACCGGCCGTCCATCCGGGCGGCGTCGAGCAGTTCCTTGGGGAAGCTCTTGAGATGCTCGCGCAGCAGCAGCACGCCCAACGCCGAGCACAGCGTCGGGATGATCACGCCAGCCAGCGTCTCCAGCAACCCCAGTCGGGACAGCAACACGTAGTTGGGCAGCATGGTCGCCTGGAACGGCACCAGCCAGGTGCCCACGAACATCAGGTGCAGCAACCGCTGGAACGGGAACGACCAGGCCGCGAAGGCGTAGGCGGCCAGCAGCGCGATCAGCAACTGCCCCGATGCGCTGAGCACCGCCACGATCCCGGTGTTCAGCAGCATCCCGGTGAGGTCGATCTTGCTGAGCGCCTCGGTGTAGTTGCCGGTGGACAGCGGCCACGGCAGCACCGACAGCTGGTAGACATCTCCGGGCGCGCGCAACGACGTGGCGTAGAGCCAGTAGATCGGGAATGCGCAGAACAAGCCGAGCGCCCCCAGGGCGAGGTGGCCCAGGATCCGCTGTGCCGGACTGCGCGCGCCGACCGCATAGCCGTTCCCACTGCGCTCAGTCGTCATGGTGGCTCAACCGATCCGCCAGGCTCGCCAGCAACGCGGCGAGCACGATGAACCCCAGGAAGAAGATGACCCCGGCCGCAGCGGCCAACCCGGCGTCGTGGCTGCGGAACCCGTACTCCCACAGCAGGTAGTAGAGGTTCGTGGTGGAACCGGCGGGACCACCCTGGGTGAGCGTGTCGACCAGCGGGAACGTCCACTGCGCGGACAGCAGCACCGTCATCAGCACCAGGAAGGCCAGCGTGGGTGACAGCAGCGGCAGCGTCACCCACCGCGTGATCTGGCCCTTCGACGCCCCGTCGACCTGAGCCGCCGCCGCGTAGTCCGGGTCGATGCCGGTCAGTCCGGCGGAGACGACGAGCGCGGCGAACCCGACCACGTGCCACCCGGTGATCACGATTATCACCAGCTGCGCGGTTCCGGTGGTGTTGATCCAGTTCAACTCGCTGCCGAGCAGCCGGTTGACCACCCCGGAGGTCGGGTCGAGCAGCCACTGCCAGACCGCGGCCCCGGCGACCGGTGCGACGAGCATCGGCGCGAACACCAGGCCGCGGTAGACGGCCGCTGCCCGGCCGCGCACCCGACGGGTCAGCAGCCCCACGACGACCGGGATCAGCACGGTGAACGGCAGCATGCCCGCGATCACCACGAGCGTGCGCAGCACCGACTCGCCCAGCTCCGGCGTGGTCAGCAGACGGCCGTAGTTCGCGAACCCGACCTCCCGCATGGGCGAGGTCGGCACCAGGTTCCACGAGTGCAACGACAGGTAGAACGTCTGCGCCAGCGGTCGGTAGGTCCACACGACGAGCAGCGCGACGGCGGGTGTCAGGTACAGGTACGGCGGCGCGATCCGCCGCACCGCGCGCCAAGCCGACCGGCGGGCGGCGGGCGCCGTGCCCGCCGCCCTCGGCAGCGGGACCTCCACGAAAGTCCCGGTCACCAGACCCCCACCACCTCGTGCACCATCCGCAGCCGTTCGGCCGCGTCCACGTCGTAGACCTGGTCGGCGGTGGACAACGGGACCGCGGTGGCCACGATCTGGTCGCCGAACACGTCTATCCGGCTGAACCCGGCGTCCGCCGCGGCACGCAGGCGGCCCCGAGGTGGGACCGCGGCCACGCCGTAGGCCAGGGCCGGGCCCACCCAGACCGGGATCCCGGCCAGCGCACCGCAGCCGGCGTGGTGTGCGTGCCCGCTCACGATCAGCCGCACGTCGGTGTCCTTGAGCACCTCGGCCAGCCGGTCCGCGCCGCGCAGCCGGAGCAGGTGCACGGTCGGCACCGGCGAGGGCAGCGGCGGGTGGTGGCTGACCAGGACGGTGCCTCGCGGCGCCGGGGTGTCCAGCACCCCGGCCAGCCAGTCCAGTTGCGCGGCCGACAGATGGCCTTCGTGCCGACCGGGTTCGCTGCTGTCCAACGCCACGATGCGAAGTCCGTCCACAGTGCACACCGAATCGCAGTCGGCCGTCGAGGGTTGCTCGTCGAGCAGCTCAGCGCGGAATGCCCCGCGCTCGTCGTGGTTTCCCATCGCATAGCTGATCTCGGCACCGAGCCGACGCGCGGCTGGTTCCACTACGCCGCGCAGCCGCCGGTAGGCGGCCGCAGCGCCGTTGTCGGCAAGATCGCCGGTGAGCAGCAGCGCCGCCACATCGGTCCCGGAGTTCTCGACCATCGCCACGGCGGTGGTCAGGTTCGCCGTGGTATCGACGACGCCGTGCATCAGACCGTCCGCCGGTCGGAGGTGCGTGTCGCTGAGCTGGATGAGCGTGAGATCCGGAGCGGTCACCGGCCACCGCCCGGCAGCAGCTTGGACACCTCGGCCTGCTTGCCCCGCAGCGTGGCGGCCGCCTCCGCGCCTTGGAACACCGCGCTCTCGACGGCCTCCATCATGCCGTCGCGGATCTGCAGGTAGCTGGCGCCGGGCATGGAAACCCACGGCTCCATGGTGGCCAGCTGCGTCAGATTCGGCTTCAGATAAGGATTCCGGTTGGCCCACGCCTGCAGCCCGTTCGGGTCGTCGACCAAACCGGTGCGCAGTGGCAGGTAACCGATCTTGCTCGCGATCTTCGTGTATGCCTGCTCGCTCGTCAGGAACTTCATCAGCTCCCAGCTCGCCCGCTGCTTCTCCGGCGACTGGGAGAACACGAACAACGCGGCACCCGAGTTGGTCGCCACCGTCGGCTTCCCCTCGAACCCCGGCATCGCGGCCGCTCCCAGCCGCCACTTCCCGCTGGCGCCCTTGAGGAAATTGCCCTGCATCGCGCTGGATTCGAGGATCATGCCCAACTCGCCGCGGGCGAAGGCTTCCACCGCCTGCGTCTGGGTGCGGTTGGGCATCGCGCCGGTGCGCACCATGTCCTGCATGCTCTGCACCGCCTCGACCACCGGAGGCTCCGCGAAGGTGAGGGACCTGCGGTCTTCGGCGATCACCCGGCCGCCGTTGGAGCGCACCAATGCCTGGAAGCACCAGTCCTTGGCCGCCTTGGTCAGGCAGTCCACGTAGGCGCCGTCCTTGCCGGTGCGCTCCTTGACCGCCAGTGCCGCCTGCCGCACGTCGTTCCAGGTCGACAGCGGCTTGGTCGGGTCCAGCCCGGCGGCCGCGAGAAGGTCCTCGTTGACGTAGAGCGTCGGGGTGGAGAAGACGAACGGCACGCCGTAGGTCTTGCCGTTCCAGTCGCCGAGCGTCCGCGCGGTGGGGGCGAACGCGTGTTGCGCTCCATCGAAGTTCCGCTGCACCTCGTCCTTGCCGACCAGGTCGTCCAGCGGCACGGCGCCGAGGTCGTTGACCACGAAGTCCAGGTCGCTGAAGCCGAGTTGCACCACGTCGGGCGGATTTCCCGCGGTGAGCTGGCTCTGCAGGCTGGGAATGGTGTCCGTGGCCGGGTTCGCGCTGTTGCCCTGCGGCTTCTGCGCGGTCACCGTGATGTTCGGGTGGCTCTTCTGGAACTCGTCGATCAGCTCGTCGAAGGTGTCGGTCCAGGCACCGGCCTGGCCGAAGTTGTAGCTCTCGAAGACGATGGAGACCTGCTGGTCCGGGGCCAGCTCCGGAACCCGGCTCACCGCCGTCGGGGTGCTGGTGGTGCCGAGCCCGCAACTCGCGGTGGCCAGCGCGAGGGCCGCCGCCGCGCCCAGGGACTTTCTCATCGGATTCTCCTAGTTGGGGTCAAACGCCAGCGGTGACGGGTGCGGGCCGCCAGGTCAGCCTGCGGCCGCTGCCGGGATCGAACAGGTGCAGGTGCCGGGCGCGGGTGGCCAGGTTCACCCGGTCACCGCGTCCGAGGTCGAGCGGGCGGGGCCCGCGCACGCAGATCGGGATCTCACCTGCCGCGCAGTGGACGACTTCCTCGTTGCCGAGGTTCTCCACCGCGGTCACCACCGCGCGGATGCTGGCTTCCTCCGGCCCGGACGGGTTGAGGTGCTCGGGCCGCACCCCGACCACCACCTCGCGCTGGGGCAGCTCGCCCTCGATACCCAGGTCGAGCTCGACGTCCGCCGCCCGAGCCGTGAGCCTCCCGCCTTCGGCACGCACGACGGTGCGCAGCAGGTTCATCGCCGGGGAGCCGAGGAACTGGGCGACGAACACCGAGGCGGGTTCGTCGTAGACCTCCGCCGGGGTACCGACCTGTTCGAGTCTTCCCCCGTTGAGCACCGCGATCCGGGTCGCCATGGTCATGGCCTCGACCTGATCGTGGGTTACGTAGACCACCGTCGCCGCCAGCCGCCGGTGCAGCGCGGAGATCTCCGCACGGGTGCCAGCCCGCAGCTTGGCGTCCAAATTGGACAGCGGCTCGTCCATCAGGAAAGCGCCCGGATCCCGCACCAACGCCCGGCCCAACGCGACCCGCTGCCGCTGGCCACCGGACAGCTCGCGCGGCTTGCGGTCGAGCAGATCCACCAGGTCGAGTTGAGCGGCCACGTCGGCGACCTTCGCGCGGACATCGGCACGGCGCCAACGCCGGGCCCGCAACGGGAAGCCGATGTTGCGGGCCACGGACAGGTGCGGGTAGAGCGCGTAGCTCTGGAAGACCATGGCGAGGTCGCGCTGCTGCGGCGGGGTGTCGGTGATGTCGGCACCGCCGAGCCGCAGCCGTCCCCCGGTCGGCGGGAGCAGCCCGGCGATCATCCGCAACAGCGTGGACTTGCCGCAACCGCTCGGGCCCAGCAGCACCAGGAACTCCCCGTCAGCGATGTCCAGCCAGACATCGTCCACGGCGGTGACCGACCCGAACCGGCGGCTCAACCCCTGCACTTCAATGCGGCTCACTGCGCACCTCTCGCCCTTCCCGACGGATTCCCGCCGAACCGGGCCAAGTGCAACAGCGATCCGTATACGCCGGGTGAACCACGGCTACCACGCACCGCGAGCGATCCCGCGTAAACCCCGTCGACCAGCGAAAAGCACGGCTGCCAGCACGCCGGAGCGATCGCTGACGATCGGAAAACGCGATCAACCGAGAGCGTTCACCGCTAGCCGGATCAGCTCGGCTGCCGATTCGGCTCCTCGCTGGAGTCCGCGCTACCGCCAAGCGGGCCGCTGCGGAGGATTCGGCGGGCGTTGACGAGCAAGGAATCGCTCCATCCATCAGGCGGGGTGGCGTGCAGCCGCAGCAGACTCCACAACTGGTCCGCGGTCAGATGTCGGCCACCATTGGCGAGCGCCCAGAACGCCACGCCCACCCCGAGAGCAGTGTAGGCGCCCCAGATCGCGACGGATGGCACCAGCAGCTCTGCCCTCAAGACGGCCAGCGTTACCGCGCCGACGGCGATCACGCCGAGTGCGGTGATGCCGAGGCCGATCCGGGTCAGGCGGCGGGCGACGAGGAAGCTGCGGGCGGCCCGCAGCATCTCCGCATCAAGATCGCACTCGATGACGGTTGAGGTGCTCGTGATCGGGGCGGGTTCGGGATGGTTGTCGCAGTCCGGTGCTGTCCGTGCCTCGTGCATACCGTTGATCTTGTCACTGCATGCGCCGCCGACAGATCGGTCCTCCAGCTTTGGAGGGTGCGCGAATTGGCGCGCGTGGTGCAGGGGCTCGTGAGTGGATGTGGTCGCTATGACGGCCATCACCACTCACGACCCTGTTCTGTATCTCCGCCCGGTTCGCACCCGGACGCGAGATACCGCTTTGGCTCAGCGCCTCGGGCAGCAACTCCTCGACGCTCGCCGCACCAAGAAGTCGACCTCGGTACGTCATGCCAACACCACCTGCGCGCCACTGCGAAGATCCACCGACTACGTCGTCCACATCAACGACGGCAGCCGCCGCATGGGCGGGATGGATGCTCACCGAGCCGATCGGCTGAGCGGATCCCGTGTGATTCCTGATGCGGCAGGGCACCGAATCGCGGTCATCGGATGCGGCGTCCGGTTTCGGCGCAGGAGTAGCCGCCGAGGGCTTCCACAGTGGCGCGGAAGTCTTCCCTTTCGAGCAACGCCCACAGCGGAGCCAACAGTTCGCCGGGCAACTCGCTGGTGCGCAACACCAGGTCGTAAGGCTCGCGGGCGACCGGAACGAAGTCCAACCCGAACGCGCGCGCCGCGGCCAGGATCCCCATGCCGACGTCCGCGCGGTCGGCGGCTACGGCGGCGGCGACGGCGAGATGGGTGTGCTCCTCGCGCGAGTAACCGGAAACCGCGGTCGCGTCGATGCCGCGCCGGTTGAGTTCGTGATCGAGCAACGCCCTGGTGCCAGCGCCGCGCTGCCGGTTGACGTAGCGCAGCCCTGGCCGGGTCAGGTCCTCGACACCGGTGAGGCCCAGCGGATTGCCAGGGGCGACGATGAGTCCCTGATCCCGGTGCACCAGCCGGACGACGGCGACCTCGGCGTCCGCCCCGAGGAGTCTGTCCACATAGGGCAGGGTGTACTCGCCGGTCGACGGTTCCAGCAGGTGCGAACCCGCGAGGTGGCACAGTCCATCGCGCAGCGCGACCAGACCGCCGAGCGAGCCGACGTTCGAGGAGGCCAGCGTGATCAGCGGATCGGCCGCGCGCAGTTCGGACGCCACCAGGTCGAGCAGCAGATCGTGCGAACCGATCGCGACGATGGTGCGCCCGATTTCCCCGAGTCCGCGCAGCAGTTCCACCCGAACCTCGGCACCGGCGTGGTGACCTTCCAAACCCGCCGGCACGACGAGCAGGCCGTCCGCGCGCACCAGCGAGGTCAGCACCCCGGCGCCGCGGGGCAGCGGTGTGGCGACCACCTGGTCCTGCACGCGGCCGAGCCGGACCCGGACCCAGTCGTCCATGCCGATCGCGGAGGGCAGTTTCCGGGCCAGGCGCGCGGTCGTGAACGGACGTTCCCGAGGCGCGGCGCCCTCCAGTTCGGCCAGCAGCGGGGCGGCGAAGATGTCGAAGGTGAGCGCGGCCGACACCGGATAGCCAGGCACCCCGAGAACGGGAGTCGCGGGCTCACCGGTGACGGTACCGAGCACGACGGGGTGCCCCGGACGCACTGCTACTCCGTGCACCGCCACCGAGCCCGCACCGGCGATCACGCGCGCCGTGTAGTCGTCCCGGCCAGCGCTGGAACCCGCGATCAGCAGGACGAGGTCGGCCTCGACCGCAGCGGCGCGCAGCGCGGCGGTGATGGCTTCCGGGTCGTCGGGGACGATGTCGGTGACACGGGCGTCGCAGCCCACCTCGCGGGCCTGCGACGCCAGCATCAGCGAGTTCGTGTCGAGGATTTCGCCGGGAGCCGGTTCGGTCCCGATCGGCCGGATCTCGTCGCCGGTCGGCACGATCACCACGATCGGCGCGCGGCGCACGCCGAGTTCGGTGACTCCCGCCGCCGCGCAGGCCGCGACATCGACCGGCCGCAGCCGGTGGCCTTCGGGAAGCAGCAGCTCGGTGGCGCTGATGTCCTCGCCGATCGACCGGACGTGCTGGTACGGCGGGACGGCGGCCCGCAGCTCGGCCTCGCCGTGCTCGGTGCGGTGCACCTGCTCGCGCATCACCACGGCGTCATAGCCCAGGGGCAGCGGATCGCCGGTGTCGACGACCTCGAAGTCGCTCGGCGCCAGCAGCACCGGGGTGGTCTCGGCCGCGCCGACGGTGTCGGCGGCCCGAACCGCGATCCCGTCCATGCCCGCCGAGTCGAAGGCGGGCGAGGATCGCCGCGCCCACACCGGTTCAGCCGTCACCCTGCCCACCGCGGCGGCGACTGGTACGTGGACCACGTTGACACGAGCGGGACAGTCCGCCGCCGCCCGTGCGTCCGCCCAGGCGGCCAGGGCCTCGGCTGCCGGGACGTCCGAGACGAACGGGCTGTTGGCGGTCATGGCGTGAGTATCCACGCGGGTTGTGCTGGTCACGAAACGCTCCGTTGGCCTGTCATCGGTAGAGGGTGATCTCGACCTCGGTTCCCGCGTCCAGGCCGGTGGCGGGCTCCGGGATGATCAGGTAGCCGTCGGCGCGGGTCAGCACCGACAGCAGGGCGGACGGGCCGAACAGCGGCTCGGCGCATCCGTCGCGGACCCTGACCTGGACAACGTCGAGCCGTCCGGCGGCGGAGGCCAGGTCGCGCGACAGCCGGGCGCGGGTGCCGGGTTCGGGCGGCGGAGCGTCGCAGCCGGAGACGCGCCACAGCAGCGGTACCCCGACCTGACCGAACACGACCAGCGCGGACAGCGGATTGCCCGGCAGTCCGATGAGCGGCGTCCCGTCGCATTCGGCCAGCAGGGTGGGTTTTCCCGGTTTGATGGCCAGCCCGTGGCACCAGATCTCACCGACGGCGGCCACGGCATCCGCGGTTTCGTCGCGGGCGCCCACCGAGGAACCCGCCGAGACCACGACCAGGTCTGCGTCGGGGAGGATTTCCGCCAGCCGTTTCCGCAAGGTGCCCGGCTCGTCGGAGACGATGCCCGCGATGATCGGCTCGCCGCCCGCATCGGCGACCAACCCGGCGAGCGCCGAAGCCGTGGCGTCGCGCACCTGACCGGCGGCGAGCTCCGCGGTGTCCGGCGGAACCACCTCGTCGCCCGTGGAGACGATCGCGACACGCGGCCGGGCATGCACCGCGACCGTGGTCACCCCCGCTGCAGCGAGCAGCCCGAGGTCCGTCGCCCGCAGCGGCCGACCGGCAGGCACCAGCGCAGCGCCGACCGCGACGTCCTCGTCGGCACGCACGACACCACCACCCGGCGCGACGGGCCGGGTGACCTCGATCGTGCCCGGCATCGTCTCGGCGGTGTACTCCACCATCACCACCGCGTCCGCGCCTTCGGGCAGCACACCCCCGGTCGGCATCGCGACGCAGCCACCCGGCCGGACGACGACGGCGGGGGCAGCGCCCATCCGCACCGCCCCGAGCAGGTCGAGGTAGGTGGGCAGGCCATCGGACGCGCCGTAGGTGTCGGCGGCCCGGACCGCGAAACCGTCCACTGTGGAACGGACGAATCCGGGTAGTGCGGACCGCGCCGGTACTTCCGCGGCGGGCACGCGGTGCAGCGCCGCCGCCAACGGGACGTTCTCCACCGGCGTGCGGTGCGCGGGCCGAAAGCCCGCAAGGGCCTCGGCGACGGTGCGGGCGGCGAAGAACTCCCGCCCGCTCAACTCCCCGACTGTCCCTTCGGGTCCGGCTCCTCACCCGCCGAGCCGTTTTCCATGCGCAGCACGGAAACCACCGGCCCCAGGGCCACCTGCCCGAGCCCGCAGATGGAGGTCTTGCGCATGGCCTCCTCCAACTCCAGGATGCGGGCGCGCTGCGCGTCGTCGAGCGTCGACGAACCCGATTCCAGCACGCCGCTGAGCAGGCTGTGCGCCTTGGTGGACCCGACGCGGCACGGCACGCACTTGCCGCACGATTCGTTGCGGAAGAAGCGAAGCACGTTCGTCGATGCGGCCAGCAGGTCGGTGCCCTCGGCGAGCACCACCAGCGCGCCGGAACCGAGCATGGTGCCCGCCTCGGCGAGCGTCCCGAAGTCCAGTCGCAGGTCGAGCTGGTCCGGGCCGATGAAGTTCGACGAAGCGCCACCCGGCTGCACCGCGGCGATCGCGGCACCGTCGCGCACGCCACCAGCGAGGTCGATCAACTCCCGGACGGTGGTGCCCATCGGCACGCAGTACACGCTCGGATTCTCGACATGCCCGGACACGGCGAAGAACTTCCAGCCGACGGAGTCCCCGATGCCCTGCTCGGCCCACCAGTCCGCGCCGCGCTGGACGATCACCGGCACGTCGGCGAAGGTCTCCACGGAGTTGATCAGCGTCGGGCGGCCGTGCAGGCCGTAGTTGCCGGGGAACGGCGGCTTGTTCCGCGGCTCGCCGCGGTGGCCTTCCATCGCCTCCAGCAGCGCCGTCTCCTCGCCCAGGATGTAGCCGCCCGGCGAGACGAAGATGTCGAGTTGCAGGCGACGACCGCTGCCACACGCGTCCGCGCCGATCACGCCCGCCTCGCGCAGCGCCGCGATCTCCTCGCGCAGCACGTGTTCCTCCGGACCGTACTCGTGGCGGATGAACACCCAGCCCTCTTCGGCCCCGACCACGACCATGCCGATCAGCAGGCCCTCCAGCACCAGGTGCGGCTGGTCGGCCAGGATCTGGCGGTCCTTGAACGTGCCCGGTTCGGACTCGTCGGCGTTGCAGATCGCGTACTTGACGCTGCCCGGCTCGGCGGCGGCGACCAGGCCCCACTTGCGCCCGGTGGGGAATCCAGCGCCACCCATCCCCCGCAACCCGGCGGACTGGAGCGTGGCCACCACCTCGTCGGTGGTCAGTTCCCCGGCGAGCAACGCCCGCAGGGTAGCGTACCGCTGCTCGACCCCGGAAGTCGCCGGGTACGGGTCGTTCGGCCACGGTTCGGTCCGCGCCGCCCCGGTCGGGGCCGCCTGTCCCACGCCGGTACCGCGCGCGGCGGTTATGAGCTCGTCGACGTCGGACACCGACGCCGGGTGCTCGTTGACCGCCAGCGCCGGGGCGATGTCGCAGCGTCCCAGGCAGGACACCTCGACGACCTCGACGTCGGTCTCGTCGCCGTAGCGCTGCCGCACCTCCGCGATCCGGTCCGCACCGGAACGCAGCCAGCACGACAGGTCACGGCAGACGTGCACTGACACCTTCTCCGGGGGCGTGGTGCGGAAGTGCGGGTAGAACGAGATGATGCCCTCGATCTCGTACCGCGGCCGCCGCACCTCGCGCGCCAGCTCCTCCAACTCCTCGCGGGGCAGCCAGCCCAACCGCGCCTGGATCGCGTTGAGCGCTGGGATCAGCGACGGGCCGGGGAACTTCCCGTTCCGACCCTCCACACCGGGCACGCGGCGAGGCGGCACGTACGGCGCCCGCTCCGAACTCAGGGTCATGCACTAACTCCCAGGGTTGATGTGGGATCCGCGTCGTGTGCCGCGCCCAACGCCTCGACCTGAACAGCACAGAACTTGAACTCGGGGATCTTGCCGACCGGGTCGATCTCGTCGATGGTCAGCAGGTTCGCCGCCGCCTCCCGGAAGTGGAACGGGATGAAGCAGTTGCCGAGCTGCTCGCGATGGGAAATCCGCACCTGCAACTCGATCGTGCCGCGCCGCGACCGAACCCGGACCCGTTCGCCGTGCGCCAGGCCCCGGTCGGCGGCGTCCTTCGGGTGCAGGTACACCTCGGGCACCGGCGAGATCGAGTCGAGCGCGAAGGACCGTCGGGTCATCGACCCGGTGTGCCAGTGTTCGAGCAGCCGACCGGTGTTGAGCACCAGCGGGTACTCCGCGTCGGGCAGCTCCTTCGCGGGCAACCACTGCGCGGGCACCAGGTGGGCCAGGCCGTCGTCGGTGTTGAACCGCTCGTCGAAGAGCACCACGGTCCCGTCGGAGTGCTCGGGGTCGTCGTTCGGGTAGAGCTTGCCGGACCAGCCGAGGTTGTCGTGCCGCAGGTTCGCGTACGACGGCATGAGCTCGACCATCTCGTCGAACACCTCGCTCGGCGCGGTGTAGGACCAGTTCAGCCCGATGCGCTGAGCGATGTCCTGGACGATCTCCCAGTCCACCCGCGCCTGGCCGGGCGGGTCCGTCACCTTGCGGCCGAGCTGCACCCGGCGGTCGGTGTTGGTGTAGCTGCCTTCCTTCTCCAGGTACGAGGAGGCGGGCAGGATCACGTCGGCGAACTCGGCGGTCTCGGTCATGAAGATGTCCTGCACGACCAGGAAGTCCAGCGACGCCAGCGCCTTGCGCACCTTGTTGATGTTGGGGTCGGACAGGAAGGGGTTCTCGCCCAGCATGTACATGCCGCGGACCCCGTCCGGTTTCAGCACCGAACCGATGATCTCGGTGACGGTCAGGCCGCGGTTCGGGTCCAGCGAGGTGCCCCACGCCTGCTCGAACCGCTGCCGGGTCGCGTCCTGGTCCACCCCCTGGTAGTCGGGGTAGAACATCGGGATCAGCCCGGCGTCGGAGGCGCCCTGGACGTTGTTCTGCCCGCGCAGCGGGTGCAGCCCGGTGCCGGGCCGACCGACGTTGCCGGTGATCGAGCACAGCGCGATCAGGCAGCGGGCGTTGTCCGTGCCCGTGGTGTGCTGGGAGATCCCCATGCCCCAGTAGATGACGGCGGCGCCAGCCTCGCCCCACGTCCGGGCGACCTCGCGGATCAGGTCCGCGTCCACCCCGGTGATCTGGGCGGCCCGCTCCGGCGGGTAGTCGGCGACCGTGCGGGCGAGTTCGTCGTAGTTCGAGACCCGCGCCGCGATGAACTCCCGGTCGATCAGGCCGAGGCGGATCACCTCGTGCATGATCGAGTTGTAGAACGCCACGTCCGTGCCGGGCTTGACCTGGCAGTGGTAGTCGGCGTGCTCGGCGACCGTGCTGGCCCGCGGGTCGACGTAGATGATCTTCGTACCGCGACGGCGGGCCTGCTTGAAGAACGAGCTGGCGACCGGGTGGTTCGCGGTCGGGTTGGACCCGGTGATGATCACCACGTCCGCGTTGGCGACGTCGCCGTAGGTGGTCGACACCGCGCCGGAACCGACGCCCTCGAACAGCGCCGCCACCGACGAGGCGTGGCACAGCCTGGTGCAGTGGTCGACGTTGTTGGTGCCGAACCCGGCCCGGATCAGCTTCTGGAAGAGGTAAGCCTCTTCGTTGGAGCACTTCGCGGAACCGAAACCGGCGATCGAACCGGGACCGCCGGTGGCGTGGACCTCCATCAGCCGTCGGGCGACGAGGTCCAGCGCCTCCTCCCAGGTGGCCTCGCGGAAGTACGGCATCACCTCGTCGTAGTCGACGAGTCCGCCCGGCTTGCGACGTCCGTCCCGGCCGGGCTTGCCGCCGCTGCGGTCTCCACCGCTGCCAGCACGGCCGCGGTCGTTGTCCCCACCGGCGTCGCCGCGCACGTCGGCGGACAACGCGCCCTTCGGGTAGGCCGAGTCCTTGCGGATCAGCGGCACGGTGAGCCGCTGCGGCGATGCCGCGTAGTCCCACCCGTAGCGCCCCTTGACGCACAGCCGACTCTTGGAACCGGGCTGGTCCCGGCCTTCGGCGAAGGCGATCGCGCCGCGCGAGCGGTCCACGTAGTAGGTCAGCGCGCAGCCGACACCGCAGTACGGGCAGACGCTGTCCACCGCGTCCAACTGCTCGCGGGGCTGGATCGGGATGTTGTTGATCGGCTTGTTGGTCAGCGCGCCCGTCGGGCATGCCTGCACGCACTCGCCGCAGGTGACGCAGGAACTCGCGCCCATCGGGTCGTTGAAGTCGAACGCGATCTTGGTCGAGTAGCCCTTGCCGGAGCGCCCGATGACGTCGTTGCCCTGGATGTCGTCGCAGGCCCGGACGCAGCGGTCGCACAGGATGCAGGCGTCGTGGTTGACGTCGATGACGGGGTTCGACGAGTCCTGGCCGCGGCCGGAACCGCAGGGCAGCTCGGTCGTCTCGCGGGCGACGTCGAAGCGGTCGGCCAGCTCCAGCAACAGGTTGTCGCCGGTCTTGTTCTGCTTCGGATCCTCGGCGCGCGGCGGCTGGTCGGAGATCAGCAGCTCGGTCAGGGTGGCCCGGCTGCGTTCCAGCTCCGGGGTGGAGGTCTTGACCTCCATGCCGTCCTCGCAGGGACGCACGCAGGACGCGGCGAAGGTCCGCGCGCCGGTGTCGACCACGCACATCCGGCATACGCCGACGGGGTCGTAGCGTTCGTTGTGGCACAGCACCGGAATGTCCACGCCGACCTGCTTCGCGGCGTCGTAGATGCTGGTGCCTTCCGGGACCGTTACCGTCTGACCGTCAATCGTGGTCGTCACGGTCCGCACGGAAGTGATCGGCTCCTCGACAGCCGTCATCGGAACCCCCGTCGTTTCGAGCGGTATACCTCATACAGCATACACACGCGCCTCAAGCGTCACTAGCATCCGCGCGCAAGGCCCGGCTGGTCAGACTTCCAGCAGGAGATCCACCAGATCGTCCGCGGAAACCCGGCCAGCCTCGTCCAGACCGCGGGCCAGGTAGTACCCGGAAACCATGGCTTGCAACCGGTCCGCGCTGAGCACCGCGCTGCGGCCCGACGCCAACTCCAGCGGGGTCTCCAACATCCGCGCGGGAAGCGTGTCGTCGGCCGCGGTCGCGCCCTCGCGCAGGTTGAACGCGCGCTTCGCGCGGACGATTCGCCGGGCGGCGGAGCGGAGTTCCGCATCGTCGACCGACCAGCCGGTCACCAGGCGGAGCAGCTCGGCCCACTCGGTGAACGGCTCGGTGAAGACCCCGCGCAGGAACTTGCACAGGATCATCGAATCCATCACGGCCGCCCGGTCCTCGGTACCGATCGCGGCGGCGACGTGCGCCGCGCCGCCGTCGAGGCGGTCCACCTCGCCGGACAGGTCGGCTTCGTAGGCACCGGACCGGTTGTGGTCGGCGCCCCTGGCGTTCACCGCGAGGCCGAGCGCCATGGACTGCAGGCTCCTCGGCTCGTAGCCGGGCAGTTCCAAGCCCTTGACCTGCGGTGCGAACTCGATCGAGTCGTGTCCGACGATTTCGGCCGCCCGGCGAGAACCCTGCGCGAGCAACTCCCCCAGGCCCGGCGCGCGGGTTCCGATCGCGTCGAGGGCCCGCAAGATCGCCGCGCCATCGCCGAAGCGCAGCCACGGCTCGTCGATGAGGCCGCGCTCGACGCACTCCATCGCCCAGGCGATCGTGCCGCCAGCGGAGATCGTGTCGAGCCCCAACTCGTCGCAGCGCGCGCTCGCGGCGAACACGTCGTCCGGATCGGAAACCCCGCACAGCGGACCGAGCGCGAAGACGTTCTCGTACTCCATCCGCTGGCTGCCGCCGCCCTTGCGCGAGTAGATGTGCTCGCAGCCGATGGAACAGGAGGCGCAGCTGTTGCGGGCCACGCCGCGCATCTCGTGCAACTCCTCGGCGGCCAGCTTCGGCGCCTCGTCGAACGTCGCCGCGGTGAAGTTGCGGGTGGGCAAAGTGCTGACCGCGTTGAACGCCAGCAAATTCGCCAACGTGCCCAGTTCCCGGTACTTGGCGGTGGCGGGCCCGAAGCTGCGCTTGCGCAGATCGCGGGCCGCGGCGACGACGCCAGCCGGGTCGGCGACGGACACCTTGGTCGCCGCTCGCACCAGCACCGCCTTGATGTTCTTCGCGCCCAGCACCGCTCCCAAGCCGCCGCGCCCGGCGTGCCGACCGTCGTGGCTGATCGTCGCGTACCGCACGCCGCGCTCGCCTGCCGGACCGATCGCCGCGGTGCGCCAGCCACGGCCGAACCGTTCCCGTGCGGCCGTTTCCGCCTCGGCGGCCGGTAGTCCGGCCAGTTCCGGAGCCGGTTCGAGACGCACCCCGGCACCGTCGATGAGCAGCACCGACAACTCGTCCGCGCGCCCGCGGATCACGATCGCGTCATGCCCGGTGAGCTTGCCGGAGATGGCGAACTGGCTGGACGCGAGCGCGTCGGTCAGCAGTCCGGTCAACGGCGACTTCGCCACCACGGCGAACTTCGCGCTGGTCGTCAGCGGAGTCCCGACGAGCGAGGAGAACACGAACGCCAGCGGGGCCTCGGGGGCGAGCGGATCGCCCCCCGGCGGCGCCAACCGGTGCATCAGCCAGGTTCCCAGGCCCACCCCGCCCAGATAGGACCGCAACACCCGCTCGTCGAGCTCGAACGCCGTGCCGGTCGCGGTCCGCCCGCCTACCTCGGCGATCAGCGCCTGCCCGAAAAAACCACCCGGAGCCATACCTGGAACTCTAGACATAATTTCCAAGCTTGCGTTGCGTTGCGGTGCGGGTAGCGGAACCTCAGACGCCGTCTCCGTCCGGGATCCCCGACATCATGTACGTCCAGGCCCCGAAGGCGACGTACCGGTCGTTCAGCCGCCCGCGTCCGCCGACAGGAACGCCACGGTATCCCCGGACACCAGCGGCAAAAGCGCGTCGCGGGTGACCTGATCGCCGTTGAGCGCGGCCACGATGTATCGGTCCAGAGCCAGCTCGACCGACGCCGCAGCCGCGCCGAGCGTCGCCGCTCGAACCTTGCGGGGGCGGTGCCTGCCACCGCGAGCAAGAGCACCGAAGCACTCGACCACGATCTCCGGTGCCGGACGTTCCCTCGCCGCCGCGTAGTCCTCCGGGGTGTTGGCGTTCACCACGGACTCCAGCGTCGGGTCGTGCCGCGCGAGTGCCGTGTCCTCCAGCAGTCGCGCGTCGTCGAGTTCCGCCACATCGCAATGCTTGAACAGCATGCCGGGACGGAGTTCGCCCTCGGCGAGGAGATCAGTGATCAACCCGGCCAGCGCCGTCCGGTACCCGGCCGCAAGCGGTTGCCGGAAACCGCGCGCCACCGGCAGCAGCATGTCGGCCCCGGTTTCGGTCAGACCGCGCAGCACCCGACGGATGAAATCCGGATGCAGGAACGGCATGTCCGTGGAACAAACGAACGCCGCCGCCGCTCGGTCCTCGACTGCCGCAAGCCCGGCGGCCACACCCTGCATCGGACCCAGCCCCTCCACGGGGTCCTCGACGACACCGACCCCAGCGGGCAACTCCGGCAACTCCTGGCCGGGCGCGGCCACCACGACCACCGGGCCGTCCACCGTCCGAGCCAGCACCGCGGCGGTGCGGTACAGCAACGTCGAGCCGTGCCATTCCAGCCCGGCCTTCGGCCTGCCCATCCGCGTGGAGCGCCCGCCCGCGAGCACGACACCTGCCGTAGTCTGCACGCGGCGATGATAGGCCAGCGCCGAAGTTCACCGCCGTCGCCGGCGGATTCGCCGCTTCCCCCAACGTTTTCCGATCAGGCCGAGCTGGGGATCGCGCAGATCGAATCAGCGGGGAGCGTGACCGTGACCTCGGTGCCCGCCGGGGGCAGGCGGTCGAGGTCGCGGTGCAGCACCAGCGCGGTGATCGGTGGGGTGGTGTCCAGCAGCACGCGGGCGAGCGGGAGCGTCGGCACCACGTCGCGGATGCGGGTCCGGGCTCGCAGCGCGGGCGCCTGCTGGTCGTCCGCATCGATTCGGACGTCCTCCGGCCGGTAATGCACCGTCCTGGTCGCGTTGTCCGGGGCGATGTTCAGCCGGAGCTCGCCGACGTGGCAGCCGTCGGCGTCCCGGTCTACCGGACCTAGTGCGGTCCAGCCGAGCAGCCGCGCGGCGGTCGCGTCGGTGGGGTGCCGCGCGACGTGTCCGGCCGCGCCGGTTTGGCGCAGGGTGCCAGCGGCGATGATGGTGACGTCGGTGGCGATTCCCAGGGCCTCGTCGCGGTCGTGGGTGACGTGGATGGCGGGCACGGCGAGCTCGCGCAGGGCGTCCCGCACTACCACGCGGAGCTCTTCGCGGACGGGTTGGTCCAGGGCCGAGAGCGGTTCGTCGAGCAGCAGGGCCGCGGGCTGGGCGGCGAGCGCGCGGGCCAGCGCGACGCGTTGGCGCTCCCCACCGCTGAGCGAGCGGGGCGACCTTTTCGCGAGGTGGGCGATGCCGAACATGTCCAGCAGGTCGTCGACCTTTCGGCCGCTGCGGTCCCGGCGCAGGGACGGCGCGAAGCCGACGTTGTCGTGGACGGACAGGTGGGGGAACAGCGCGGCGTGCTGGAAAACCACGCCGATGCGGCGTCGTTCCGGTGGCAGTGCGGTGATGTTCTGACCGTCGAGGAGCACGCTGCCGTTTCGAGCGGTGCGGAATCCCGCGATGGTTTCCAGCAACACGCTCTTACCCGCGCCGGAGGGGCCGAGCACGGCCATGACCTGTCCCGCCGGAACGGTCAGATCCAGCGGGCCGAGGCGGAAGTTGCCCGCCTGGGCGAGCAGTCCGGACACCGAGAGCACGCCTACCTCCTGGCCCGTTCCGCGCCGACGACGAGCCAGCCCGACGCGAGGGTGCGGAGCACCAGGAACGTCGCCAGCGCCACGACGAGGAGCAGCACGGCCGCCGCGGAGGACTCGGTGAGCCCGGAGGACAGGAAGAGGTCGTAGATGGCGACCGGCGCGGTGGCCGGGTAGTAGGCGAGGATGGCGACCGCGCCGAACTCGCTGATCGAGCGGGCGTAGACCAGCACGGCACCGGTCAGCACACCCCGCCACGCCAGCGGCATGGTGATCCGCCGGAACGTCTGCCAAGGCGTGGCGCCGAGACTCCGCGCGGCGCGTTCGACGTCGTGATCAAGGGTTTCGAACACGACGCGGGCGCTGTTGACCGCGAAAGGCGCGCTGACGAACAGCATCGCCACCACGATTCCGAACTGGGTGCCGTAGAAGGACACGCCGGTGGCCTCCAGCGGGCCGCCGATCCAGCCCGTGCGGCCGAACACGAACAGCAGCGCGATCCCGGCGACGGTGTGCGGAATGGCCAACGGCAGGTCGACCACCGCTTGGACCAGCGCCCGGCCGGGGAACCGGTGCCGGGCGAGGAGGTAGGCCAGCGGAACCCCGAGGAGGGTGGCGATCACGGCCGTGACGGCTGCGGCTTCGACGCTCAGCAGCAGCGCGTCGCGAATCTGCGCGTTGGCGATCGCGGCGCCCAGGCTGCTGGGCGAGCTGGCGGTGACCATGCCGAGCACCGGCAGCAGGATGAAGCCCACCAGCAGCCCGCTGGCCAGCCACAGCAGCGCCGGGAACACGCCGACCGACAACCGCACGGCAAGTCTGTTCACTCAGCCTCCGGGCAGCGTGGTCGGCTTCGTGACCGCGGCCAACGAGGCGGGCAGGTTCGCGCCGCCGGACACCGCGGGGTTGAGCACGGTGAAGCCGTTGTCGCTCATGATCCGCTGTCCGGCCGGGCTGAGGACGAACTCGACGAACCGCAGCGCCGCCGCCCGGTTGGGCGCCTTGGTGGGGATCGTCAGGGCGTACACGATGGGCCGACCGGTCCGGACCCCGGACGCCGTCGGCAACTGGACGGCTTCGTAGGCCGCGGCCTGAGCCGGGTCGGACAGGTCGATTTGCGCGGGGAGATCGATGAACCGCAGGTCGTGCTGCAGCGCGTCGGAGCGGTAGATCCCCAAGTAGTCGATCTGCCCCGACGTCACGGCGGGCAGCAGCTGGGTCTCGGTGCCGACCATGGTCTCCGCCGGGGAGTTGGCCAGCACACCAGCCGCCAGATTCGGTTGACCGTAGTAGTTCTGGGCCAGGTTCAGCATCTGCAGCACCTGGTAGCCCGACGGGTCGGTGTCCGGGTTCGACCGGCCGATGCGCACGCCGGGCCGCGACAGGACCTGGTACCAGTTCTCGGGGGTCAGCTCGGCGGCACCCGCGCTGTGGTCGGTGTAGGCGAAGGTGATCCGGTTCGAGGCGAAGCCGGCGTACCAATCGGCGAACTTGGTGCCGTCGTCGGTTTTGAACATCTCCGACGGGATCAGCGTGTAGTCGGCGACGCCGACCACGTCGACCGGCGTGCCCAGCTCCGTCGCCCGCCGAACCACCTCGACGCTGCCCGCGAACCGCGACTGCACGGTCACGTCCGGGTTCTGCTCCTTGAACGCTGCGATGACCTCGCCGAAGGGACGCGCCAGGGTGCCCGCGCCGTTTACGACGAGCGTGCCGGACACCGGTCCCGCCGGATCGGTGTTCGACGACGAGGGGGGCGACGGCGAGCCGCAGGCCGCCGGCGCAACGGCGCACAGCGTGGAGAGCACTATCGTCAACCGGAAGCCGCGCCGCATACCTGTCTCCTTCTGTGGCAGCACAGATGCCGCACAAGGCTATGCGGCCATGGATCTTGAGGACAACACCCTTGACTCGCTACCTCGAACTCAGCGCCGAAATCGCGCGGGCCATCCGGGCCGGGGAGCTGGCGCCGGGAGCGGAGTTGGCGAGCGTGCGCGACCTGGCCCGGAGCCGGTCCACCACGGTCGCCACCGCGAGCCGCGCCTACCACCACCTCGCCGAGCACGCCGTGATCCGGCTTGAGTCGCGGCGGCGTGCGACGGTCAGCCCGGACGGCCCAATCGCCGCCCAGCGCCTGCTCGGCGGCTCGCTGGTGTTCCGGCTCGCCGGTAGCGACGACCCGGCCCTGGACCGACTGCTGCGCCACGTCGGCGAAGCCGTGTCCGTCGTCCCCGCGCCCGGGAGCCTGCAGGGCCTCACCGCCGTCGCCAAGGGCACCGCCGACGGCGCCACCGTCCACTTGCGACACCACTCCGGCGTTTACAACGCCCCATTCGCGCGGGCGGTCCTGCGCGGTAGGTCTCCGACGCTGGTCCACCTGTGGCGCCGCGAGCAAGGACTGCTGCTGCCCGCCGGAAATCCCCGTGGCATCACGGACATCCGCCAGATCGGTGGACTGCGCATCGCCAAGCGGAGCCCCGGCACGGGCACCCGGATGCTGCTGGACGACGTCCTGACGACCGCCGGGCTCTCGCCGGATGACATCCCCGGCGCGGAACTGGGCTCGCACCTGGAGGTCGCGCTCGCGGTCGCCACCGGCGCGGTGCACGCGGGCCTCGCCGTCCGCGCTGCCGCCGCCGACCTCGATCTGTCGTTCCTGCCTGTCGCGTGGGAGGACTACGACCTCGTCCTGTCAGCCAACGCGCTCGGCGCCGCCGCCCCGCTGATCCACGCGGTCCAGGACCCGGCCGTGGCGGACGCCATCACCGCCCTCGGCGGCTACGACCTTTCTCGGGCAGGCGCCATCGAAGAACTCAACGGCTGAACACTGACGAGCTGGCGTTTCCAGACAGACCAACGGAGTTCCTGCTGTCCGGTGCAACGGGCGAAATGCAGTGGAGTCGGGGCGCCCCCCCCCCCCCCGCCCCCGCCCCCCCCCCCCCCCCCCCCCCCGGGGGGGTGTGGGGGGGCCCCGGCGGCGGGGACCCCCCGCCCCGCGCCCCCGGGGGGCCCCCCCGCCTCACCCTCCCCTGGTTTGGTCGCCACCACCCCCCTCTGTCTTCCCGGGTGCGCGGGGGGTGCCCCCCCCCCGGGGGGCGCGCGCCCCCCCCCCCCCCCCCCCCCCCCCCCACCGCCCCCCTCCCCCCGGCTGACGGTTTGCTCGTCGCCGAAGCGACTGGAAACCACGGCCGACTCCCCGATGCTTCCCCGAGCACCTCTCCGCTGCCTTCGACACCACCTACACGCACGCCCACCGGACAACGGTTCACCGAACGTCCGTGATCGCGATCACACGCCGAGTTGGCGACCTTCGCCCCACCCGAGAAACCGCTTCGCGCCTCTCCAATCCAAAGAGGAGGGAGACGCACCCGAAATCGGCGCCTTCGGAAGGTGTTCACGACTGGGACCGCACGGGAATCAGGTGAGTGCGTGTGCGGCGCGGTAGCCGAGCAGCGAACTGACCTTCTCCGCGCCGCTCATCACCATCTCGGCCAGGGTCTCCTTGGCTTCCTCCTGGAAACGCACCTTCGGGATGGTGAGGGTCAGGCTGCCGACGGCGGTCCCGTCCGCGTCGAGAATCGGCGCGGAGATCCCTCGGGAGCCGGGAATCTTCTGGCCGCGCGAGAACGCCCAGCCCTGCTGCCGGATGAGCTCCAGTTCGCGCCGCAGCGCGCTCGCGCTGGGCGGTCGCTCGCCCGTGCCGGGGGCTGGCGGTCGGTCGGCCAGGACGGTGTCGATCTCCTCCTCGGGCAGGAAGGCCAGGATCGCGCGGCCGGAGGCGCCCCAGACGACCGACGCCGGGGAGTTCAGCTCGATCCGGTACGACAGCGGATTCGGCGAGGTGTGCTCGGCGGCGTAGATCATCTGACGCCTGCGGGGCAGGTAGACGCCGAGCAAGCAGGCTTCTTGGCTGCGCTGCACGACTTCGGCCATGATCGGGCGCGCGAGCTTCACCAGGTCGCGGCGGCTGGTCAGCAGCGCACCGAGCCGCTGGTATTCCACGGTCGGTCGCCATCGCCGCGTCACCGGGTCGGCTTCGAGCATGTCCTCCTTCGCCAGCAAGTCCAGCAGGCGGTGCACCGTGGGACGCGGCAGTCCGACCGTCTCGGCGAGCTCGGCGACGCTGATGTCCTCACCAGCCTCGACGACGGCGCGCAACACCGCGACGACCCGAGCGACTGTCCCGGTGGGTGCGACGGAATCGGTTCGCATAGTGGGCAACCCTATCACTCAGCGGACATCAGACGAGTCGCTCACCTGATTGACAACCCCACGTCACGGACCTAGTTTGAACGACACCAAGTCCACTGAACGATGAGTATGTCCACTCAGCGGACACTCGATCAGAGTTGATCGTAGGAGTCGAGCGAGATGACCTCAGCCCCACCGGCCAGCGCGCGCCGGATACGACATCGGGCGGCGCTGGCCGCCGGTGTCGGCAACTTCATGGAGTGGTTCGACTTCGCCGTCTACGGCTTCTTCGCGCCGACCATGGGGAAAGTGTTCTTCCCGGACAGCAGCCCCGCGATGGGCCTGCTGTCCTCGCTGGCCGTGTTCGGCGTGGCGTTCTTCTTCCGGCCCGTCGGCGGGCTGGTCCTCGGCTCGCTCGGCGACCGCCGCGGACGGCGGTTCACGCTCTCGCTGTCCGTGCTGATGATGGGCATCACGACCACCCTCATCGGCGTGCTGCCCAGCTACCAGGCGGTCGGCGTGCTCGCGCCGGTGCTGCTGGTCGTCTTCCGCTGCTTGCAGGGGTTCTCCGCGGGCGGCGAGTGGACCGGATCGTCGGCGTTCCTGCTGGAGATGACCCCGAGCCAGCAGCGCGGCCTGTTCGGCAGCGTGATCTCGGCGACCGCGGCGCTGGCCACGGTCGTCGGCAGCTTCGTCGCACTGCTGGTGCAGTCGTTGGTGAGCGCGGAGGACATGATCTCGTGGGGCTGGCGGATCCCCTTCCTGATCGCCGCGCCGCTCGCGCTGATCGGCCTCTACGTGCGGCTGAAGCTGGCCGAGACGCCGGTGTTCGAGGAGCTCAAGGCGCGCGGCGAGGTGGTTGACAAACCGCTGCGCCGCGCGGGCAGCCGCGACCTCAAGCCGGTCCTGCTCACCCTCGCGATCGCCGCGGTGCAGGGGCTGGGTTTCTACTACCTGGCCACCTACGTGGTGAACTACCTGTCCCAGACCGTGGGACTCTCGCGCACCAACGCACTGGTGCTCAGCGCGATCGGCCTGGCCGTCTACATGGCGCTGTGCCCGGTCGCCGGGATGATCTCCGACCGGTTCGGCCGCCGTCGGGTCAACCTCACCGGCAGCGTCGGCTACATCGTGCTGGGACTGCCCGCGTTCGTCCTGATGGGCCAGGGCGGCGTCGCACCAGTGCTGCTCGGCATGCTGCTGCTCGTCGTGCCGCAGTCGCTGGTCAGCGTCACCACCGTGGTCATGCTGGTCGAGCTGTTCCCGGCGGCGACCCGCTCCAGCGGCAGCGCGACCGGGTTCAACATCGCGCTGGCCTTCGTCGCCGGGCCCGGACCGTTCGTCGCCAGCGCGATCGCGAGCGCCACGGGCAGCAGCGTGTGGCCAGCCTCGTACCTGGTGCTGGTCGCCCTGGTCGCCACGGCATTCCTGTGGAAGCACTTGCCCGAGACCGCAGGTCGGCACATCGGTGCCGACGGGCACGTGCCGGAACCCAGCCGAGTACCGGAGGCGAGCTGATGGCCGAAGACAGCTACGAAGTTCTCGCGGTGCGCTTCGCGACCCGCCAGACCGTCGCGAGCCAGGTCTACCTCAACTACCACGTCTACGGCGAACCCGACCGTCCACTTGGGATGGACTACTTCTTCTGGGTGCTGCGCGGCAGCGACCGCACCATCGTCGTCGACACCGGTTTCACACCCCAGGTCGGGGACCGCCGGGGCCGGACGATGACCTGCCCGGTGCCCGAGGCGCTCAGCCGACTCGGCATCGATCCCGCCGGTATCGACCAACTCGTGATCACCCACGGGCACTACGACCACACCGGGAACATCGACCTGTTCCCCAATGCGGAGATCCTGATTTCCGGGCGGGAACTGGACTTCTGGACCGGGCCCTACGCCCAGCGGGTCCAATTCGGACACTCCGCCGAGCCGCCCGACATCGTGGCGATCAGCAACGCCGACCGGGAGGGGCGGGTCACCCGGCTGCCCGAGCGGCACCAGCTCGCACCGGGCGTCGAGCTGCGGGAGATCGGCGGCCACACCCCCGGCCAGCTGGCCGCGCTCGTCCGCACCGACGGCGGCACGGTGGTCCTGGCCTCGGACGCGGTGCACTACTACGAGGAGGTCGAGCTCGACCGGCCGTTCCTGGTGGTCGCCGACCTCGAAGCGATGTACCGGGGGTTCGACGAGCTGGCAGCGCTCGCCGCCGAACCCCGCACGGTGCTGCTGGCGGGCCACGATCCGCTGGTGCTGGAGCGGTTCGAGCCGCTCGACCCCACCGATCCCGGCTTCGCCGTCCGGGTCACGCCCGACGCGGAAGGGAAGGGCCGATGAGCCGTTGGCTGCAAGGAAAAGTCGCGGTGGTGACCGGCGCCGCCCGCGGGATCGGTGCGGCGAGCGCACACCGGCTCGCCCGCGACGGCGCCAGCGTGGTCGTGGTCGACCTCGACCACGATGCCGTGCGCGCGCTCGCGGACGAACTGCCCGGCCCGGCGGTCGCCGTCGCTGGCGACGTCTCGCGGGAGGAGGACGTCGAGCGCTACACGCGGCTCGCCGTCGAGGAGTTCGGTCGCCTGGACCTGCACCACCTCAACGCTGGCATCGTCGGCCCGTTCACCGAGCTGCCCGACCTGAGCGTCGATGACTTCGACCGGGTTCTGGGCGTCAACCTGCGCGGGCCCTTCCTCGGCGTGCGCGCGGCGTTCCGCCGGTACCGCGCCCAAGGCGGGTCCGGCGCGATCGTCATCACCGCGTCGATCGCCAGCCTGCGCGGCAGCCACGACCTCCTGCCCTACCAGGCGTCCAAGCACGGCGTGCTCGGGCTCATGCGCGCAGCGGCGATGTACGGCGGCCCGATGGGCGTGCGGGTCAACGCGGTCGCCCCCGGCCTGGTCCCGACCGGGTTGTTCAGCGCCGCCCGAGGCGAATCCGGTGGCGGCGACGACATGATCCGGCGCGGCACCACGGTTCCGTTGCGCCGCACCGGGACCCCGGATGAAATCGCCTCCGTGGTGGCCTTCCTGCTCAGCGATGACGCCGCATACGTGCACGGCGAAGTCGTGTCCGTGGACGGCGGATCCGCGATCGTCAGCACCGTACGGCCGTCGGGCGGCGCGGGCGCGTGGGACACCACCGCCGTGGACCGACGGGAAGAGGGAACGGAGACAGCATGAGTACGCCACGAATCGGCGTGATCGGGCTCGGCAACATGGGCGGCCGCATCACCCGCCGCATCGTCGACAGCGGGCAGCCGGTGATCGGCTACGACCCGGTGCCGGGACGTGCCGACGCGGCGGGTGCGACCGCCGCATCGTCGATCGCCGAAGTCACCAACGCCGCCGACCACCTGCTGCTGTCCCTGCCGGACAGCAACGTCATCGAAAAGGTGGTGCTCGACGACGACGGCGTGCTGGCCAACAGCCGGGACGGGCAGATCGTGGTCGACCTCAGCACCGCGGCGCCGTCGTCGACCGCGCGGCTGCACGCCGAGTTCGCCGAACGCGGCGTCGAATACGTCGACGCGGGCATCTCCGGCGGCGCGGCGGCTGCCGAGAAGGGCACGCTGACCCTGATGGTCGGCGGCTCCGCCGAGGCGCTGGCCAGTCTGGAGAACACGCTGAAGCCGTTCAGCGCCAAGGTGATCGCGATGGGCGGCAGCGGCGCCGGGCACACCACCAAGGTGCTCAACAACTTCCTCAACGCCGTCAGCCTCGCCGCCACGGCCGAGGTGATGGTGGCCGGGCGCAAGGCGGGTCTGGACATGCACCGGCTGCTGGACGTGCTCAACTCCAGCAGCGGCGTCAACTTCGCCACGCTCAACCGGTTCCCGCACATCGTGGACGGCGACTACCTCGAAGGCGGGCTCACCAGCACGCTGATGATGAAGGACATCGTGCTGTACGTGGATCGGCTGGGCGAGCTCGGCGTGCCCGCGCTCAACTCCGCTGGCCCGATGGCGAGTTTCGCCCTGGCCAACGCACTCGGCTACGCCGACCAGATCAGCAACCGCGTCGTCGACGCGATCGGCGACACCGCTGGCGGAATCCGGCTGCACGACGAGGAGGCGCAGTGAAGATCATCCACGGCAGGCCCGAGGAGGTCGAGACCGAGCAGCGGGGCGCGACGTTCGACGGCACGGTCTGGGCCGATCCGGTCCTGCCCACGACCGACGGCGTCACGATCAACTCGGTTTTCTTCACGCCGGGCGCACGCACGCACTGGCACCGGCACGAACGCGGCCAGATCCTGCAGGTGACCACCGGCAGCGGTTGGGTTTGCAGCGAAGGCGAAGCGCCGCAACGGCTTCAGCCCGGTGACGTGGTGTGGGTGCCGCCGGGCGAGCGGCACTGGCACGGCGCGAGCACCGGATGCGCCCTAGCGCATGTGGCCATCTCGCTGGGCACCACGCAGTGGGAGGAGCCGGTGAGCGAGGCCGAATACATCGGCGCGGAACGACAGTGAACGAAGGGGAGGCGGGGACCGTGGACCAGGCACGATTCGACGAGGGGCTCAAGGCGCGGAAGGAGGTGCTGGGCGCGGACCACGTCGAGCGGTCGCTGGCGAAGGTCACCGAATTCAGCAGGCCCGTTCAGGAACTCGTGACCGAGTACTGCTGGGGCGAGGTGTGGACCCGCGAAGGCTTGGAGCGCAAGACGCGCAGCCTGCTCAACCTCACGATGCTCACCGCCCTCAACCGGATGCACGAACTCGCGGTGCACGTCCGGGGCGCGGTGCGCAACGGCTGCACGCAGACCGAAATCCAGGAGGCCCTGCTCCAGACGGCGATCTACTGCGGTGTACCGGCCGCGCTGGAGTCGTTCCGCGTTGCTGAGCGGGTGCTGACCGAACTCCAGGAGGAAGGGATCGAGGTCCCATGACCACCCCACTGGGCCCTGGCTCGGTGCTCGGCTTCGTCGGGCTCGGCAACATGGGCACGCCCATGGTCCGTCGACTCGTCGAGGCCGGTTACACCGTCCGGGGCTTCGACACCGACCCGGCGGCACGCGACCGCATCGCCGAACTGGGCGCCACCCCGGTCACCGAACTGGCCGCGGTCGCCGAAGACGCAGACGCGATCCTGCTCATGCTGCCGAACTCCGACGTCGTGGAGCACGTGCTCGACGAAGCTGGACTGCTCGACGCCGCCACGCCCGGCACCGTGCTCGTCGACATGGGCTCGTCGCGGCCACGCTCGACGCAGATACTGGCCAGTCGGGCGGCAGAACGAGCTGTGCGAATGGTCGACGCGCCGGTATCCGGCGGAGTGGGCGGCGCCGAAGCGGGCACGCTCACCATCATGGTCGGCGGTGCAGCCTTGGACGTGGCGCGGGTTCGCCCGCCGCTGGACTTCCTGGGCGGCAAGGTCACCCACGTCGGCGATATCGGCGCGGGCCACGCCCTCAAGGCGCTGAACAACCTGATGTCGGCCACCCACCTGCTGGTCAGCTCCGAGGCTCTGCTGGCGGGCCAGGAATTCGGCCTCGATCCGGCTGTGATGCTGGAAGTCGTCAACGGCTCCAGCGGCCGCAGCGGGTCCACCGAGGCGAAATGGCCGAATTTCGTGCTGCCCGGCACGTTCGATTCCGGGTTCGGCCTGCGCCTGATGCTCAAGGACATGCGGATCGCGGTCGAACTCGCCCACGAGACCGGCTGGCCCGCGCTGCTCGGGGAAGCAGCCGTCGAACTGTGGGCCAAGGCCGCCGAGGAACTGCCGCCCGCGGCCGACCACACGGAAATCGTGCG
Source organism: Saccharopolyspora soli (assembly GCF_022678645.1). Taxonomy (GTDB): domain Bacteria; phylum Actinomycetota; class Actinomycetes; order Mycobacteriales; family Pseudonocardiaceae; genus Saccharopolyspora; species Saccharopolyspora soli. Next base: position 125,598 of record NZ_JALBWV010000005.1, read on the forward strand.
GTGGCTGACGGACACGCACGAGGAAAGGGAAGAACGGGCATGACGTCGACGGCACTGACCGAGCGCCAAGAAGAACTCAAGGCCGAGTTCATCCGGGTCCGCGGGACCTGGAGCGACGCGTGGGAGAGCATCCTGCGACTGGACCCGGACTTCCTGGCGGCGTACCTGGAGTTCTCCGCCGTGCCGTGGCGGAAGAACCACCTCGACGACAAGGTCAAGGAATTCATCTACATCGCCGCCGACGCCGCTGCGACGCACCTCTACACACCCGGCATCCGCCAGCACATCCGGGCCGCCCTGGCGTTCGGCGCGACTCAGGAGGAGGTGATGGAGGTCCTCGAACTGACCTCCACGCTCGGCATCCACGCGGCCAACATCGGGGTGCCGCTGCTGCTGGAGGTGCTGGAGGAAGAGGGACTGCGCACCGGGCCGAAGCCGCTGGACGACAACCAGGAGCGGATCAAGGCCGAGTTCACCGAGAACCGCGGCTACTGGCACTCCTTCTGGGACGGGATCCTGGAGGTCGACCCGGAGCTCTTCGAGGCGTACACCGAGTTCTCGTCGGTGCCGTGGCGCACCGGTGTGCTCGAACCCAAGGTGAAGGAGCTCATCTACACGGCTTTCGACGCCGCCGCCACGCACCTGTACGTCCCAGGTCTGAAGCTGCACATGCGCAACGCCGTCCGCTACGGCGCGACGCAGGAGGAGATCGTGGAGGTGCTGGAGATCGTCAGCGTGATCGGCATCCACGCCGCCACCGTCGCAGTGCCGATCCTCGCCGAGGAGATCGAACGCGCCGAACAGGCGTGACCAGAGGCTGTTCCGGCAACGACGGCCGACGAGCCGGTGGGTCTTGGGATCCCACCGGCTTCCAGGTAGCCCCGACAAGACCGCGGATGCATGTCGGGGATCCCGGAGTCGAGAAGGCTTCTGAGGTTCCGCCACCCGCACCGCAAAGCAAGGTTCGAAGACAGGCTTTCACCAACCTCGGCCTGTTGATCTCGGGACCCCTCCCCGCCCGCCCGAGGTATCAATCTGTTGCTACCGAACAGCCCCACCCGAGGAGCAGTCCGTGCGCAACAGTACGAGGGCCGAGGTATTCCAACTGGCCGAAACGGTCGTGCGCAACCTGTGCACCCGCACCAACCTGCTCTGGATAGTCGAGTCCGATCTGCGGGCCAGGCTTCCCACGATCATCTACGGCGAAGCGACCGCCGCGCTGCCGGAACTGGCGCGGCGCGCCGTTGCCGAGGCGACGCCGGATCCAGCCGAAACCCAGCGGATGGTCGAGGAGAAGGTACGTGCCGACCTCGCCGAGATCATCCGGACGCGGGCCGACGAACTCGTCCCCGAAGTGGCCGGTGCGGCCGTTGCGGACGCGATGCCGGACATGGCCCAGCTGGAATCGCAGCTCGTCGGCCATGCGGAGCGGCAGGTGGCCGAAGCCGCCCAGCGGGAAACGCAGCAGGCCATCCCCGAGGTGGTGACCAGGTCATCGGCCGAGGTGTCGAAGTCCGTCATCGCGACGATCGGCGAGGAACAGCAACGCGCACTCGACTCGATCCGCGAGGCGGTGGAGAAGGAAGTCGAAAGCGCTCTCGCGGAGTTCACGCCGAACATCGTCCGGGTCAGCCTCCCGGAAGGCAGCACGATCGATGTCGGTGCGGATGCGCACCAGGTGCTGCCCGAACTGCTGGTCGCCCTGCACGCGCGCTGCCACGTGCTGCTGGTCGGCCCGGCGGGCACCGGGAAGTCCATGCTGGCCAAGCAGGCCGCGGACGGGCTCGGCCTCGACTTCCAGGCACTTTCCCTCGGGCCGACCACCCCGATGAGCAAGGTCTTCGGGTACTTCGACGCCCACGGGAACTACCACGACACCCCCTTCCGCCGGGCTTTCGAGCACGGCGGCGTGATGCTGCTCGACGAGATCGACAACGGTCATCCGGGTTTGCTGGCGGAACTGAACCAGGCACTCGCCCTGGGCACCTGCGCGTTCGCCGACGGGATGATCGAGGCGCACGAGAACTTCCGGCTGGTGGCCACCGGGAACACCTACGGAACCGGTGCTGACCGGCACTACGTCGGGCGACAGGCACTCGACGCCGCCACCCTCGACCGGTTCGTCGCGATCGACGTGCCGATCGACGAGAAGCTGGAAGAACGTCTCGCGCTGCGGCACGCCCCGTCCCACCACGACGCCGTCCGCGAACTGGTCGAGGAGATCCGACGGCTGCGGGCGCTGGCCGAGGAGAAGCAGCTGCCTGTGATCTTCTCGCCGCGCGCCAGCATCGACGGGGCCAAGCTCATCGAGGCCGGGGCGAGCATCGACCAGGTGCTGCGGTGGCGGGTGCTCCGCGGCCTGTCGAAGGCGCACCGCAACGCGCTCGAAATGGCTGACCGATGACCGGTTTCGCGATACCCCCGATGCTGTCCTGGCAGGACTTCCTCGACACCGCGACGGCCCCGGAGACCACGGATGTCGGCCGGTCCCGCACGAATGCCACCGAGTGGGCGGGAGCGAGCTGGGAGGAGGCGGTCCAGCTCGCCAGGGACGGGTGGCCGGTCCCGCTGGAACAAGCCGACGTCACGGTCGGCCAGTTGCGCGAACAAGCGGGTCTGAGCAAGGTCGTCACGGTCCTGGAACCGGCTTGGGACGTCACCGGGAGCGAAGTCGACATCGGTGCTTACCTGGCCGGAACACCGGAATGCATGGTGGACGCCGTGCCGCGGCACGTTTCGCGGCGGGGCAAGGTGATCACCTTCGTCATCCCCATGTCGTATTCGAGCGAGGTTCCGCACGCATCGATCATCAACCGCGGCCTCGCCCTGGCCACGTTGTGCACTGCCATCATCGAGGCCGGGCACAGCGTGGAGATCTGGTGCGGTGACGCCGGGATGGTGACACCTGAGATCCGGTTCTGCGCGATGGTCAGGGTGATCTCGGCTGGTGAACCGCTGGACATCGGAAGGCTGATCTTCGCCGCCGCCCATCCCGCGATGTGCCGGAGACTGTCGTTCGGCCTTTGGGACGCCCGTGAACCGGCCATCGTGCACGCCATGGTCGGCGCGGACTACGGATACCCGCCGTTCGACTGCCGTCCGACGGACCTGCCCCAAGAGATCGTCGACCCGTACATCTTCCCGTACCTAGCGGCGGGCGACGAGCAGTGGGACGACCTCAACACGGCATTGTCGTGGTGCCACTGGATGTTCGCCGACCTCGGACTCCTGCAGGAGTAGAGACATGAACCCTCGCGAACGGATTGGTCAGGGCAGTGGTTGTAGGAGAACCGAGTAGCTGTGCGGTTGGTCCGGGCGTACCCGGTACTGCTGCTGCACCGGCACCGGCGTGTCACCGAGGCCCGTCACCGCGGCACTGACGTGCAGGTTCACGAACCCGTCCCGGCGCAACTGCCAGCTGAAGTCGGTGCGTTCGGTGTTGGAGTACCGGTTCACCGCGACGTTGAACGCGTCGCCCGAGACCAGCAGGCCGCCGTCTTCCCCGTGCAGCGCCGCCCACGACGTCTCCGTCTTCACCCCGTTGTCCTGCGGCGGCAGGAAATCGAACCACTGCGCGTCCACCGGCCCGGACCAGCGGCCGAGGTGTGCGGAGTTCTTGCGGTCGGGGTAGGACTCGCCCGGTCCCCTGCCGTACCAGTCCAGGCTGGCGAACGATTCCGGTACCCGCAGCGAGAAACCGATCTTGGGCAGCCACGGCAGTGACCGCAGCTGCTCGCCGTACGCCTCCGCCCGGTGGTCCAGCTTGATCCGTCCGGCGCCGTCGATGGTGTAGGTCCACCTGCTGGTGAAGCCGTTGTCCGCCACGTCGGCGGCGGCCGAATCGGTGTCGATCACCACCCGGACCTGTTCCGGTGCCGGTTGATCGACCTGGACGGATCGGGTGGTGGTGCGCAGCCGGTCCAGGCCGACGGCGCGGAACTGCGCCTCCGGCTCGATCCCGCTCCACTGGCTCCACTCGTTGCCGGTGGGCGCCCGGAACACGTCGAGCTGGGGACCGCCGACGAGCCGTTCGACCCCGCCCGCGTTCAGCGACGACAGGGTGCCAGCCCGCCGGTCGAAGGTGTAGGTGAACTCGGCTCCCCGGACCGTGATCGCCGCATCGGTCTGCTCGAAGGTGGGGTTGGCCGCCGGTGGGGGCGGATCGACCGGCGGTGGCGGGGGTTCCGTCCCACCGGCGCGAAGCTGCTCGGTGGCCACGACGTGTCCGGCGGGAATGCTCGGTGCGGCCGCCTTGAGCGCCGCCTCCAGCACCAGGAACCGTTCGGTCTCACCGGCGGGCGGCAGATCGAGGGCGACCTCCGCCGCACCGCCCGGTGGTACGTCGACGTCGATCGGGCCGCTGGCGAGTTCGCGACCGCCCTCGACCAGTTTCCAGCGCAGGTCGTACGCGGAGGTGGGCAGCGTGTGGTTGAGGTTGCGGACGACGAACCGGCCGACCCCGGCGTCCTCGAACCGGATCGGGGCGTGGCTGTAGGCCATCTGCGCCAGTTCGGGCTGCGGAACCCGGTCGGCGTTGATCACCCCGTTGGCGAGGAAGTTCGTCGCTCCGTAGTCGAAGAATTCACCACGTCGTTCTTCGGCCTCGAAGTCCAGCGCCAGCACGGCCTCGCCGCTGGGGTCGTCGCCTGCGGCGATCCGGTCCGGCGCCAGCGCCACGTCGTACACCCGCGCCGAGTCGACCACGGCGTGCGCGGTGCGGCCCGCGAACTGGTCGGTGTGCTTCTCCTGGTTGCGTCCGACTGAGACGGTGTACATCGTGTTCTGCGCGATATCGCCGCTGTACGGCTCGGCCGCGACCTGCTCGCCGTCGATGAACAGCCGCACCTGGGAACCGTCGTAGGTGCCGGTCAACCGGTGCCAGTTGCCCCACCAGTCGTCCGGCACGGCGACCCGCGCGGTGTGCCAGGAGCCGTTGCCGTAGACGAAGAACTCGACGTGGTCCGCATCCGGCATCTGCAACGCCCACTGCTTGTCGCCCTTGGCCAACAACGTCGCGGAGCCCGCCCAGGACAGCGGTTTCACCTGGATGTCGAGGGTGACGGCGCGGCCGCCGATGTCGAGCTTGGGGTCCCGGTACGCCTCTGCCCAATCGTCCAAACCGGACAGTTGCAGCCCGTTGCCCGCCGCGCCGGGCACGGTCGCCGGATTCCCGCCCAGGTGAACTGGAATGTTGTTGCCGGAGGAGTCCGGGGAGATCCGCAGCGGCCGCAGCAGGCCCTGGTCCACCCAGTCCCACACGAAACCGCCCTGCAACGACGGTTCCCGGCGGATGGTCTGCCACATGTCCTCGTAGTGGCCGAGGCTGTTGCCCATCGCGTGCAGCCACTCCCCCATGATCACCGGTTTGGTGGTCTTGCGGGCGATCTCCTCCAGCGACTGCGGTGACGGGTAGCGCGGCCCCCAGATGTCCGCGAAGGGCGCGTCCCCGTCCGGGACGTTGGACTGGTGGTACAGCGGCCGGGTCGGGTCGGTGGCGCGGGCGTGTTCAGCCATCGCGTAATGCGCCTCGCCGAGCCCGGCCTCGTTGCCGGTGTCCCAGAACATGACGCTCGGGTGGTTCTTGTCGCGTTCCAGCAGGGCGTTGAAGCGGTCGGCGAACGCCGACTGCCACTCGTCGCGGTCGGCGAGGCAGTCCATGCCCGGTTCGGTCGCCTCGCAGTCCTCCCGGTAATGGGTCTCGACGTCCACCTCGTCGGCCAGCAGCAGGCCGTTGCGGTCAGCCAGCCGGTACCAGAACGGGTCGTTCGGGTAGTGCGCGGTCCGCACCGCGTTGACGTTGTGCTGCCGCATCAGTGCGACGTCTTCGCGTTGCCGTTCGCGGCTGACGGCGCGACCGCTTCGCGGGTCGTGCTCGTGCCGGTTCACACCGCGCAGGTCAACGGCTTTCCCGTTGAGCAGGAACTGCTTGTCGCGGACCTCGACCTCGCGGAAGCCGACCGGTTGTTCGGTGACGTGGGTTAGATTGCCCTGCGCGTCGAGCAGTTCGACGACGACGGTGTACAGCTCGGGTGTTTCGTCGCTCCACAACCGGGGCTGCGGGACAGGCGCGGTGAGTTCGACCGTGGCGCCGGGCCCACCGACCTCGACCCGTCGACCGAAGCTGGTCACCGGTGTTCCGGCCGGGTCGTACAGGGTGGCCCGCACGTTGTGGGGTCCGCTGCTGCCGCCGTCCACGCGGCGCAGGTCGACGCCCAGTCGCAGGTCGGCATCGCGGTAGCTGTCGTCGAGTTCGGTGCGGACCGTGACGTCTTCGAGGTGAGTGCGGGGCACGCTGTAGAGGTGCACGCTCCGGAAAATCCCGGAGAGGTGCCAGAAATCCATGTTCTCCAGGTAGGAGCCGGAACTCCAGCGGTGCACCTGGACCGCGATGGTGTTGGTGCCCGGTCGCAGGTGCTGGGTCACGTCGAATTCGGCAGGGGTGTAGCCGCCCTGGTCGTAGCCGACGTAGTGGCCGTTGATCCAGACGAACCAACCGCTGGTGACCCCTTCGAACCGCAGCAGCTGGCGTCGTCCGTCCCAGTCCGCGGGTACTTCGAACGACCGCAGGTAGGCGCCGGTCGGGTTGACGTCGTCGGGAACCCGCGGCGGATCGTAGGGCGCGACCTCGGACGGGACGTTGCGGTAGATCGGCCGGTCGTAGCCCTGCTGCTGCCACACGCCGGGGACGGTGATCTCGCCCCACTCACCGGAGTTCCCGCCGCTCTGCCAACCGGACGGGAGATCTCGGTAGTGGTCGGCGTACTGGAATCGCCACTGCCCGTCGAGGGAGAGGGTCCAGGGCGTCGGGGTGTCCGCCGGGGCATCGGTGTCGTGGCGCGCGCCGTCCAGGGCCTGCTGCGGATCGGCGTAGGGGCGCAGGAACGCGTGCTGGGCCTCCTGGTTTTCCCCGGTGCGCTGGGGATTTTCCAGGTATGCCTCGATGCTCGCCGGATCTCGCGGGCCATTGATCTGCTGGGCCTGGGCCGCCAGTGGGAGTCCACCGATCACGATCGCCACGGCGGTGGCGGCGACCAGCCCGCGCCGGGCAGGGAACCAGCTGCCACGTCCTCCGACCGACATGGGCGCCTCCGCTCGCGCACGGGACGGTGCATTGTGTGCTTTGTTGTTCGAAACTGAACGCCGGTGTCGGAGTTTGTCCGGGCCAAAGGCGAAGATCAATGAGTTGCGGGCGAAATGCCCTGAACGGCTCAAGCGGACGATCCGGACCATTGGCCAAAACGCCGCCGCATTCGGGTTCGACCAAGCGGGACCGTGGTGGGCGTCCGCGCGGTTCCCCAGTTTTGGTGGCAGCGCTGGCGCATCTTCTCGTCGCTGCCCGGCCCTAGTTTCGAGGAGCCCAGGGAAGGACTTCTCCGTTTCGGATCAGTTGGCCGTAGTGGTCGGTCTTGACGGGGTCGAAGGCCAGGTCCAGGAGGGCGACGGAGGCTTGGGCGGGACTGGGCGCACTGCTGACGTCCCACCACATGCCCGAGGTGGGGGTGTTCAGCATTCCCGGGCAGACGGCCGCGAGCAGGATGCCGCGCGCGGTGTCCTGCTCACGTCGTTGTTCGGCGAGGGCGCGCACGGCGGCGACCTGGCCGATCTTGGACGGGATGTTGACGAAGCCGGGCCAAGCCCCGGCGCGGGCGCTGCCGTCCTTGACGGCAGCGCACCAGGCAATGACCTGCTCGTCCACCTCGTCCAGCGATGCCAGACCGTCGAAACGGTCGTGCAGCACGGGCGCCAGGTGGTGCAGCGTGCCCATCGAACTGGCCACGACGATCAGCCTGCTGTTGTCGCGCAGCAACGGAGCGAAGGCGCGCAGTACCCGAGTGGTGCCGAAGTTGTTCACTTCGGCGAACTCGTCGACGATCTCGCGCGGATCGTCGTCGGGGCCCACTCGCATGACCGCGTTGCTGAAGGCGATGTCGACGCCGCCGTGCCGTTCCGCCAGTTCCGCGGCAAGCCGGTCGGCGGCTTCGGAGTTGGCGACGTCGAAGATCTCGCCCCGTACCTGGGCTCCACCACTGGGCATGGCTTGGACGGCTTGGGTGACGCGGTCGATGTTGCGGCCGGTGAGGTAGACGGTGTCCTGCGGAGCCAGTCGTTGGGCGAGTCCTTCGACCAGGGCCAGGCCCAGCCCCTGGGTGGCTCCGGTGACCAGGGCGATTTTCGGTGTATCGGTCACGGTGTTCCTTGTCTTGACGTGTGGTGCGCGCCGCGTGGTTTGCGGCCGCACCCGCTAATAAGAGGGCGCGCGGATTGGTGTGTCGGGGATGGTCGTCAGGCAAGCGGCGGCAGCCGCTTCCTCCCACGCGCGCCACTTGCACCGCCGCGGGTTCGCGGTGCCCACCCCTCTGGGGTTCTCCCCGCGAGGACAGCCCCGACGCCGCGTATCGGACATACACAAGTCGGGGATCCCGGAGTCGAGATAGCTCGGGGTGCGGGGTGTCCCCGCGTAGCACTGTTGAGGTTCCGCCACCCGCACCGCCACGCAAACCAACCCGCGCACCTCTAATAAGCGGCGGCGAGCAGGGTTTCGGAGAGGGTCCACAGGCGCTTGGCGCCGTCCGGGTCGAGGGCGTAGCGGGCCACGCCGTGCAACGTGCCGCTGCGACGGTCGACGATGCCGGTCTCGTTGCAGTCGACGAAGTAGCGTCCCCCGATTCCCTCCAGCAGGGGCGAGGTGGCGAGCAGGACCGAGGTGGCGGCTCCCTGCTCCGCGGTCTTGATCAGCTCGGGCGGGACCCTGCCGCTGCCGCGACCACCGGTGTGGCGCTGCAGGTTGGTGTAGATCGCGCCGGGCATCAGCGCGTTCGCGGTGATCCCATCCGCAGCCCAGCGCCGCGTCGCTTCGACCGCGAACAGCACGTTCGCGGTCTTGGACTGGCCGTAGGCCAGCCACGGGTCGTAGGGCCGGAAGGCGAAGTTCACGTCGTCGAAGACCACCGGCGAGGTTTGGTGGCCGGTGGAGCTGACCACCACGATCCGGGCTGCTCCGTCGGCGGCCAGCGCCGCGTGGAGCCCGGTGGTCAGGGCGAAGTGACCGAGGTGGTTGGTGGCGAACTGCCACTCCCAGCCCTGCGGGCTGTACTGCTCGGGGCAGGCCATCACGCCCGCGTTGTTGACCAGGACGTGCAGCGGGCCGTCCCAGGAGGCGGTGAAGGCCGCGACCGAACCCGGATCGGTCAGATCCAGTGGTGCGACGTGCAATGCCGTGCCGCCGGTGGTCGCGGTGATGTCCTTGGCGGCGCGCTCGCCTGCGGCGGTGTCGCGCACGGCCAGGGTGACCTCGGCTCCGGTGGCGGCCAAGGCTCGCGCTGTCTCCACGCCGAGGCCGGAGGAGGCGCCGGTCACCACAGCGCGTCGACCGGTCAGGTCGATGCCCGCAGCGACCTCGGCCGCGGTGCTGGCAAAGCCGAAGGGGGTTTGGATCAGGTTCACGCCAGCCACGCTAGGCAGCGGCGTTGCATGCCACCAGCGAAACTCTCTCAACCGTGGTATGCGTAAATGTCATGGCCTTCACTGACGCCTCGCTCACCGCGCTGCGGGTCTTCCGCGAGGTGGCCGAGCGAGGCACGCTCACGGCTGCGGCCGCCGCACTCGGCTACACCCAGTCCGCGGTCTCCCGTCAGATCGCTTCGCTGGAACGCGCGGCGGGAACGCCGTTGCTGGAGCGCCGCCACGACGGCGTGCGACTGACACCCGCCGGGCAGATCGTGGTGCGCCGCGCGGCCATCGCGATCGACCAGGTCGACGCCACCGCACGTGAACTGGCTGGCCTGCCCGATGAGCACGCCACGGTCCGACTCGGCTGGTTCGCCAGCGCCGGAGCCGCGCTGGTGCCCCGCGCACTGGGCGCGCTGCGCCGCACGCACCCGGCCATCACCGTGATCACCCGTGAAGGCAGCACACCGGCGCTGGTGCGCGCCCTGCGCGCTGGCACCCTGGACCTCGCACTGCTTGCATCGGCGCCGCCGTTTCGCCCACCCGACACCGAAACACCAGCGCTGCAACTCCAGACGCTCACCGAACGCGGGCTTCGCGTGGCGCTGCCCACCGCGCACCCGCTCGCGCGAGGCGAGTTCGTCGATGTCGCCGACCTGCACGGCCAGCGTTGGATCGCTGGACCGGGCGCCGACCGGTTGATGGGGGTTTGGCCGGGCTTGGACGAGCGGCCCGAAATCGCCCACACCGCCCGCGACTGGCTGGCCAAGCTGCACCTCGTCGCCGCTGGCTGCGGCGTGACCACCGTGCCCGCCGCGATAGCGCCCGCAGCGCCTTCCGGGGTGCGCATCCTGCCGGTCCGAGGCGGGCCGCAGGAACAACGGCGCATCCTGCTCGCTCGACTCCCGCTGTCGCTGCCAGAACCCGCCGCCCGCCTGGCCGCCGCGCTCCGCACCGCCGCCATAGACGCGGACACACCGCTGTAGGCGAATGCTGCGCGCCCGCGAGCTCGGACGGTCCGTCAAATTGTCCTGAGTGGCCGGTGACCTGCGGGCAGCTCTTCAGGAGGTCAGGCGACGAACGCCGAGAGGCGGATGAGCGGTTTCCGCGACGGCCCCTTGGTTTTCCGCGCTAGGCCGCGAAAGCTCCGAGCTCCACGATGCGCGAATAGTCGTTCGCGCCGTTGCCCGCCAGCAGCAGGAATCGTACCGCGGTGGTTTGCACCGGGGTGAACGTCGAACTGACCAGACCTTCGGCGTTTCCGCGCACCGACGCCACCGTCTGCCATTCAGTGCCGGAGAGCACCTGCACGTCCCAGTCCTTCAGGCCGTTGGTGGCCGCCGGATAGCGGGTCGAGTTCAGCGTGTAGAGGTCGGCCCGCCCGATGGTTTGCGGGGTGTCCCACCGCACCTCGTACCAGTCCGGCCACACCTTGGAGTTGCCGTCGTTCCAGCCCGTCGAGGTGGACCAGTGCTCCGAGTCCGCGTCGCCGTCCACCGCGCCGCAGACCCGGAAGCTCTGGTGGGTCGAGGAGGCCGAAACCTTCGTCGCGGACAGCGCGAGATTCCCCGACGCGTCCGGGCTGCTGGCGGTCACGGACACCGGCAGCGTCGCCGTCGACCGTCCACTGGCGACGGTCACCGGGTACGTGCCCGTTGCGGTGCCCAGCGGCGAGGTCACCGGGATGACCACATCGCGGGTGTACCCGGCCGGGAGGTAGGTCGAGATCGTGGTGCGCTGCAACTGGAGTTCGGGCGGCGCGGAAAGCGTGGCGTCGGCGTAGACCGCGTCCCGGGAAGTGTTGGTCAGCTTCACCGTGAAGCTGCCGCCGTCGCACTGTCCTGTTTGGATGTCCAGCCGCGCCGGATCGGTCGCGACCGACACCGTCGCATCGCCGTTGCGGTCACCCTGCGCCAGCGCGTAGATCGGCTGCGCGACCGACACCACCGCGAGCACGGCGATCAGCCCGAACAGTCGGGCGTGACGGCGAATCCTGGCGATAACACCCATCGAATACCTCTGTGCTTTTCGGGGCATGCGGGTTCCTCGTCGAGTCATGCCGGTTGCAGACCGGGATTGGCGCGCTCGGACACGAACGACGCACGGGTGGACAGCGGCGCGTTCGGCCGTGAGATGTACGGGATGACGAGGTGGTCGGCGCGCATCAGGTCGCGGTCGAGCTCGCAGCGCACGTACCCGCGCTGGAAGCTGTTGAACTTGATGTGCGGATTCGCCGCGAGCTGCAAGGCGAGCTGGTCGTTGCTGTCGTAGCCGTCGCCACCGCTGGTGATGGACGTGCCGACCAGTTCGACACCGACCGTCTGGGAGTTCAGGTCGTCGAAGTCCAGTTTGAGATCGGCGGCGTAGTTGGTGTGCGTGTCGCCGGTGATGACGAAAACGCCCTTGATGTCCCGCTGGGCGATCTCGTCGAACAGCAGCTTCCGCTCCGCGGTGTAGCCGTCCCAGGCGTCCATGTTGACCAGCGGCGGATCGGTGAGGCTGTTGCGCTGCTTGGCCACCATCACCTGGTTGGCCAGCAGGTTCCACCGCGCCCCGGAACCGGCCAGGCCGTCCGCCAGCCAGGTCCGCTGGGCGGTGCCCAGCAAGGTCCGGGCCGGGTCGTCGGCCTCGGCGCAGCCCGCCTTGACGCCGTCACCGCAGGACTGGTCGTCGCGGTACTGCCGGGTGTCGAGCACGCTGACCCGCACCAGGTCGCCGAAGTCGAACCGCCGGTAGAGCTGGGCGTCCGGTCCCACCGGTTCCTGCAAGGGACGCAGCGGCATGTGCTCCCAGTACGCCCGGTAGGCGTTGGCGCGCTGCACCAGGAAGTCCTCGACCGGCTTGTTGCCTCGGGAGACGCCAGCCGCGTAGTTGTCCTCGACCTCGTGGTCGTCCCAGGTGGCGATCCACGGGAAGGCTGCGTGCGCCGCCTGCAGATCCGGGTCGGACTTGTACAGCGAGTACCGCAGCCGGTACAGGTCGAGGGTGTCCGGCGCGACCTGGAAGATGTCCGGAATCGCCAGCGCGGAGTCGTTCCGGTTGCCGCCGACCTGGTTGACCGCGTTCTCGTAGATGTAGTCGCCCAGGAAGAAGACCGCGTCGAGGTCGTCGTTCACCATGTGGCGGTAGGCGGTGTAGAACCCGTCCGGGTAGTTCTGGCACGACGCGACGGCGAACCGCATCCGCGAGGGCTGCGACCCCGCCGCTGGCGCGGTCTTGGTGCGCCCGACCGGGCTGAGGTAGTTGCCCACCTTGAACCGGTAGAAGTACTCGCTGGCGGGCTGCAAACCGCGCGCGTCGACGTGCACCGCGTGCCGGTATTCCGGCCGCGCCGTCGCCGTTCCGTTCCGCACGACCTGCTGGAACCGCTCATCTCGTGCGACCTGCCACTGCACCGCGACGTTCCGGTCGGGCATACCGCCCATCGGGTCGAAGATCTGGGGCACGAGCCTGGTCCACAGCACCACCGCGTCGGGCAGCGGATCACCGGACGCTACTCCGAGCATGAACGGATCCGACCGCAGCGCAGCATCGTCGGCGAAAGCCCTTGACGAAACGGGCAGATTGGTGCCGAACGCCACCGCCGCCGCGGCGCCGGTCAGCGTGACGAAGCGGCGGCGGGTAACCGCCGCGGCCCGCCGCACTTCGTCGTCGGCACCCGTGAAATCTCCTGAACGCAACGCCCGACCTCCCGCCGATCCCTGCTACAGCGAGCAGGATTCGAACAGCGGGACATTTCGTCCAGACGTCGGGACGGTGACCGACAGCGGACTCCCGCGCTAACAACGAGCAACGGTGCCAGTTCTCGGCCGATATGTCCATTGTGGAGAAGCTTGCGAATGCCGATCGGCGTCTTATCACTTTCTCTACAGTGGACACCGCAAACCATGGCCGAAGTCACACCTGGCTTCGCTCGTGGTCGTCCGCAGAATCCTCGCGCCGCGTCTCCGCGCGACGTCGTGCCAGGGCTCTGCGGAGCACTGGCAGCAATGGGATGAGCAGCAGCAGAGCGATCACGGCGAGCAGCGCCTGCGACGCACCACGGGTGACGAAGATGTCGAAGCTGCCGTGCGAGATGATCATCGTCTGGCGCAGCGTCTCCTCCGCCAGTGGCCCGAGGACCAGGGCGATCACGAGTCCAGCGACCGGGAAGCCGAACAGACGCATGAAGAACCCGAGCACACCGCAGGCGAGCATGATGCCGACCTCGATGATGCTGCCGTTGACGGTGAACGTGCCCAGGACGCACAGCACGACGATCACCGGCGCGAGCACCCGGAAGGGGACCCGGGCGATGCTGGCGAACGCCGGGATGCAGAAGATGTTGATCAGCAACAGCATCACGTTGCCCAGGTACATGCTGGCGATCAGTCCCCAGGCGAACTCCGGGTTCTGCTCCATCAGCAGGGGTCCGGGCTGCAGGCCCCAGATCAGGAAACCGCCCAGCAGCACGGCGGTGGCGGCGGAGCCGGGCAGCCCCAGGGTCAGCAGCGGCACCATCGCCCCGGCCGAGGCCCCGTTGTTGGCGGCCTCCGGACCCACCAGCCCGGCCATCGCACCCCTGCCGAACTTCTTCGGCGTCTTGGACAGCGCCTTCTCCAAGCTGTAGGACATCAGCGACGCGACGGTCGCACCGGCGCCGGGCGAGGTGCCGACGAAGAACCCGAGGACCGAGCCGCGCAGCATCGGCCCCGTGGATTCCCGCACCTCGGACCTGGTGGGCCAGAACCCCTTGGCGCGGGCGCTGAGGTTGAAATAACCGAGTGTCTCCAGGTGTCCGCCGCGGTAGAGGCTGTAGAAGATTTCCCCGAGGCCGAACAACCCGATGGCGACTGGGATGAAGTCGATGCCGTTGATCAGGTCGGAGGAGCCGAACGTGTACCGCTGCTGTCCGCCACCGACGTCGACACCGACGGTGGCGATCCCGAAGCCGAGCAGCGCCGAGATGGCACCGCGGATCCGGTTCCTGCCCACCACGACGATCAGGGTGAGCAGGCCCGCGACCACGACCAGGAAGAGCTCGGGCGGACCGAAGCTCGACGCGACCGACGCGGTCACCGGAGCGGCGACGCTGATCAGCACGGCCCCGATGGTCCCGGCGACGAACGACGCGACGGCGGCCATCACCAGAGCGGCGCCAGCCCGGCCCTGCTTGGCCAGCGGATAGCCGTCGAAGGTGCTGGCCACGGTAGCCGACTCGCCTGGCGTGTTGATCAGCACCGAGGTGATTGTGCCGCCGTACATGGCTCCGTAGTAGACGGCGGCCAGCATGATGATGCCGCCGACCGGGTCCAGGCCGAACGTGATCGGCAGCAGGATCGCCAACCCCGCCGACGGGCCCAAGCCGGGCATCACGCCGACGACCATGCCGATCAGCACACCGGCGGCGAGCAGCAGGATGTTCTGGATCGACAGGATCGCTAGGATCCCTTGGCCGAGGTCGTTGAAGACATCCACGTCGTGCCTCCAGATCCGGGTCTTAAAGCCTGTCTTCGAACTCGTTTTGCGTGGCGGTGCGGGTGGCGGAACCTCAGACGCCGTCTCAGTCCGGGATCCCCGACATCATGTATGTCCGATACACCACGTCGAGGCTGTCCTCCCGACACGACGTCTGAGAACCCGCGGCGGTGCAAGCTGCGTACGTGGGCTAAGCGGCTGGCGCCGCTTCAAAAAGATCAAAGACCGGGTCTCAGAAACCGGGCAGGACGCCGCTGGGTAGTCCGGCGTTCAGGGCAACGTCGAACAGCAGGTAGAGGCCGACCGGCAGCAGCACTGCGATCACGATGTTGCGGATCAGGTGGCCCTGATCCAGCAACGACAGCGTCGCCAGCAGGAAGATCGCCGAGGCCACGACCGCACCCAGCGGGAGCAGCGCGAGGAGGAAGACGACTCCCGCGCCGACGAACACCAGCAGCACCTTGGGATGGCGAGCCGAGGTGGCGTCGTCTTCCTTGCCGGGCCGCAGGCTCTGCACCGCCGCGATCACGCAGAGCGCGATCGCGGCGAACCCGATGATGCGGGGGAAGAAGCCGGGTCCGATCCGCCCGGCCGCGGTCCGCCACTGCATCTCCATGGCCATCAGGGTGTAGCCAGCCATGACCACCAGGAGCACCCCGAGGAAGACCGTCAGCGCCGTGGCCCGCAGCGCTGGCTTGCCAGTCACAGCACGCCCTTCTCGGTGAGGATCCGTCTGAACTCGTCCGAGGTCACGCTCAGGAACGCGCCGAAGTCGGGGCCCCAGCGCAGGTCCTCGGTGAGGTAGTTCGACTTCAGGTACTCCTGCCACTCCGGCGTCGCGACCACCGTCTTCATGGTGTTGATCCACCAGTCCTGCGCGACCTTCGGCGCCTCGGGCGGGAGGATGAGCCCGCGCGGCATCGAGGGCAGGCCCGCGAACCCGAGCGATTCGCCGGTCGGTACCTCGGGCAGCGCTGGCAGCGGCTGCTTCCCGGTGAACAGCAACGGGCGGACGGCGTTCGCCTGCACCTGGCCCAGGATCGAGCCGGGGTTCGAGACCATGCCGTCCAGCGCGCCGGACAGCAGCGCCGTCTGCAGTTGGCCCTCCTCGTTGAAGGGCACGTAGTCGATCTGGTACCCGGCCTTGTCCGCGAGCATCGCGTGGATGATGAAGTCCACGTTCACGGTGCCGATACCGCCGACCGCGACAGTCCCCTTCTGCTTGGCGAAGTCCACCCACTGCTGCCACGAGTTGATCGGGCTCGTACCGGGGACGACGAACAACGTGTCGTCCGTGGCGAACAGGCCGACCGGGGTGAAGTCCTTCGGCGTCCAGCCGGTGTTGGCCTGCAGCGGGGTGGTGATGAACGACCCCGACGTGGTGGAGATCGCGTAGCCGCTGCCTTCCTGCCTGCTCAGGTAGCCCCAGCCGGTGGCGCCACTACCGCCCTCGCGGTTCTGCACCACGATCTTCCCGCCGGGGTACAGGCCCTTGTCGTTGATGATGTCGACCATCGTGCGGGCCATGATGTCGTTGCCGCCGCCCGGACCGAAGGCGATCGTCCAGTCCAGGTCCTCCGAGGGGTAGTTCGCGGCGCTTTCGCCGGAGTTCTCGGCGGCCCCGCAGGCGGTCAGCCATGCGGCGACCGCCAGAGCGGCGAGGAGTGCCATTCCCTTACGCATGTCGATCCCTTCCTCCGTGGGGTGGGGACCTGATCGGTCCATCCGAGCGGTCGGTCTCGTGCAAGGGCCGGGCCTGCGTCCTATCCGGGGAGGTCGCGGTGCTGACCCGACCCGGTGGGCGAGGCGGTGTTGCGGAACCTGTCCTGGTGAGCCATGTCAGGACCAGGTGAACTCGGGTGCGCGCTTGCCGAGGAACGCCGCGACCCCTTCGGCGTAGTCCTCCGTGTCGAACGAGGAGTTGCGCAGCTGCGTGGTGAACTCGTCGTCGGCCACCTGTCCGGCGAGGACGCGCCCGACGATCGTCTTCGCGCTCCGCACGCTGAACTGGGCGCGGCTGGCGATCAGGTGCGCGAAGTCGTACGTCATCCCGTCAAGCTCAGCGGGCGTGGTCAGCTCATCGACGAGGCCGAGTTCGAGGACCCGCTGCCCCCGCATCTGCTGACCGGACATCAGGATCCACTTGGCCCTCGACGGGCCGACCAGGTCCACGACGCGCTTGGTGGATTCGAGGCTGTAGACCAGGCCGAGCTTCGCCGGGGTGATCGCCATCCGCACCCGGTCGTCGGCGAACCTGAGGTCGCAGGCGAGCGCGAGGCCCATCCCACCGCCGATGCAGTAGCCGTGGATCATCGCGATGGTGGGCTTCGCCAAGCCTTCGATGGCGCGCTCCGCGGCGGCGACCCGCTCGTTGTAGGACCGGGCGCTGCGCGCATCGCCGCGGACCTCGCGGAACTCGCTGATGTCGGCGCCCGAGGCGAACGACTTCTCACCCGCACCGCGCAGCACCAGCACCTTGATCTCGGGGTCCTTCGCCACCGTCTCGATCAGGTCCGGGATCGCCTCGTACATGCCGAGGTTGATGGCGTTGTGGCTGCTCGGGCGGTTCAAGGTCATGGTGGCGACGGCGCCATCGCGCTCGACGACGATGTCCTCGGTCATCTCTTCAGCTCCTGGGCAGGTCGGGGTGGGCGTCGAAGAGGACGCCTTCGGCGAACAGGTCGTCGATCGTTTCCTGGCTCATCCCGCTCTCCGCGAGCACCTCGGCGGTGTGCTGCCCGAGCCAGGGCGCCGGGCCGCGGACGGCGAAGTCGAGGTTGCTGAACTTCACGGGCGGGCCGATGGTGCGCATCGGGCCGATGATCGGGTGCTCCAGCTCGACGATCATGTCGCGCGCCCGAACGTGCGGGTCGACGAGCGTTTGGTCGTAGGTCAGCACTTGCCCACCCGGAACACCGGCCTGGTCCAGCACTTCGATCCACTCGGCGGTGGTGCGGGTGGCGGTGATCGCCTCTATCTCGCGTTCGAGCTCGTCGATGTTGGCCATCCGGTCGGGCAGGGTCAGGAAGCGCGGGTCCGCGAGCCAGTCCGGGCGGTCGAGCACGTCAGTGGCGAGCCGTTTCCACAACCGGTCGTTCGCCGCGCCGATGGAGACGTAGCCGTCGGCGGTCCGGTATGCCTGGTACGGCGTCGAACGGCGGTGCCGGGTGCCGGTCGGCTGCGGGACCTCGCCCCCGCCGAAGAACGCGCCGGACTCCCACACCGTCCAGGCCAACGCGGCGTCCACCAGGGAGATGTCGATGTACTGCCCCTCGCCCGAGCGCTGCCGCAGCAGGTGCGCGGCGAGGATCGAATAGATCGCGGTGGCACCGGCGGCCAGGTCGTTGATGGCGATACCGACCTTGGCGGGCTGCCCGTCCGGTGCGCCCGTCATGCGCAGGAAGCCGACGGTGCCCTGCGCCATGATGTCGAAGCCGGGCCGGGTCTTGTAGGGGCCGGTCTGCCCGAAACCGCTGATCGAGCAGTAGATCAGATCGGGCTTGACCTCCCGCAACGCCTCGTAGCCGATCCCGAGCCGCTGCGCCACGCCGGGCCGGAAGTTCTCCATCACCACATCGGCATCCCGAACCAGCTCGACGAAGATCTCCCGGCCCCGGTCGGTCTTCAGGTCCAGGGAGACGCTCCGCTTGCTGCGGTTGGGCATCGCGAACGGGTAGCTCTCCCCGTTCACCTTGGGCGACATCCGGCGCGAGTCGTCGCCGGTGATCGGCTGCTCGAACTTGATCACGTCGGCACCGAGCTCGGCGAGCACCATCGAGCAGTACGGGCCGGAGAGGAAGCGCGTGAGATCGAGGATGCGAAATCCGTCCAGAGGGAGCATCGATTCTCGCTTTCCCGCGTTGTGGGATAATATGCCGCAATGCAGGAAGGGTAGGGCGGGTGATGTCGCATGGTCAATGATTCGATGCAACAGATCGGAAACACGGAGGTCTTTGATGACATCTGACGCGACGTCGCACCGCCCAGATCGCAGCTCGGTCCAGTCCATCGACCGCGCGGTGGCGATCCTGCGGTGCTTCGACGTGCGCCGACCCGATCTGGGCATCAGCGACCTCGCCCGGCGGACCGGACTCTCGACCAGCACAGTGCACCGCCTGCTGCTCGCGATGCAGGAGAACGGACTGGTGCGCCAGACCATCGAACGGCGGTACGCGTTGGGGCCGCTCGTCGTGCAACTCGCGCGCAGCGGCGGGATACCGGACACGCTGCGGGGCGCGGCGATGCCGGTGCTGCACAGGCTCCGCGACGCGCACGAGGAGACCGCGGCGGTGCACGAACTGCTGCCATCCGCGGAACGGGTCGTCATCGAGCAGGTGGAGAGCCGCCACGAATTGCGCCGGACCTACACGGAGTTCGGCATGCCGGTGCCGCTGCCGCAGGGCGCACCCGGCAAGGTGCTGCTGGCCTTCCTGCCCTGGGACCAGCAGGTCGCGGTGCTGGCCGAACCGATCGAGCAAATCACCCCGCAGACCATCACTGATCCCGAGACGCTGGCCGCGCAGCTAGCCGAGACGCGGATCCGGGGGTTCGCCACGTCGATGTCCGAGCGGACTCCGGGGATCCGGACGGTGGCGGCCCCGATCTTCGACTTCGGCGCTCGCGTCGTCGGTTGCCTCAGCGTCTCGGGCCCGGAGATGCGGATGCCGCTGAACCGGATGGAGCAGCTCGGCCCGGACGTCCTGGCCGCCGCGTGGTCGGTGTCAGAACTGCTGGGGGCGACGGCCGAGGAGCGCGATCGCTGCACGGCGCAGGCTTCGGCGCCAGCGCGGTGACCACGTCGAAACCGGCGAGCCTGTGGTCCATCGGCCCCTGGGTCTTCCTGCCCACGTTGCTCTTCGGCATCGGGCAGGGCGCGATCGCTCCGGCCGTCGCGCTCTCCGCGCGAGACCTCGGCGCCTCGGTGGCAACGGCGAGCCTGGTGGTCGCGGCCTCCGGACTGGGCCTGGTGGTGGGCGACATTCCCGCGGGTGCGCTCACCGCGCGAATCGGGGAACGCAAGGCCATGCTGCTGGCCTCGGTAGTCGCTTCGGCAGCACTCGTCGCCTGCCTGGCCGCCCCGGCGGTGTGGGCCCTGGCCCTGGCGATCGCGACGACCGGGCTGGCATCGGCTGTCTTCGCACTGGCGCGACAGGCTTATCTCAGCGACTTCGTACCGCTGCAACTGCGAGCGCGAGCGCTGTCCACACTGGGTGGCTGCCTGCGGATCGGCATGTTCGTCGGGCCCTTCCTGGGCGCCGCGGCGATGAAAGCCCTTGGCACCAACGGGGCCTACTGGGTGCACCTCGTCGCGCTGCTGCTCGCCGCCGTCGTGCTGGTCCGGCTGCCCGACCCGGTGCAGCTCCCGCCGTCCGGTCCCGGCACCGCCCGCGCATCAGCACCGCCGACCACGCTCGGCGTCATCCGCGACCACCTGCCGATCCTGCGCACGCTCGGCACGGGTGCGCTGCTCGTCGGCGCGGTCCGGGCGTCCCGGCAGGTGGCCATCCCCCTGTGGGCCCAGCACGTGGGGCTCGACCCGGCGACGACGAGTCTCGTCTTCGGCCTGTCGGGTGCTGTAGAAACCCTGCTGTTCTACCCCGCTGGCTTCGTGATGGACCGGTTCGGCCGGAAATGGGTGGCGGTCCCGTCGATGCTCGTCCTGGGGACCGCACACCTCGTTCTCCCGCTCACCCACGACATCGTCACGTTGGCTGGCGTCGCGATGCTGATGGGTGTCGGCAACGGGCTCGGTAGCGGCATCATCATGACCCTCGGCGCGGATGCCTCGCCCCCGGTCGGACGTGCTCAATTCCTCGGGGCCTTCAGGCTCTGCGCCGACCTCGGCAACGGCGCGGGACCGTTCCTGATAGCGGCTGTCACCACACTCGGCGGGCTGGCTCCGGCCATCCTGATGATGGGTGCTCTCGGGTTCGCGGGAGCCGCGGCGCTCAACCGGTGGATCCCACGCCCACCACCGAGCCGAAGTTAGCGCTCCGGCACGAGCTGCGGGCGATTTCGCGCGAAATCGCCCACTCAGCTCGGGATTACGGCTTGCGTCCCATGCCGCCGTAGGCGTTGCACGGCTTGTCCCGGCCAGCGTCGGACGGGTCTGGCCGCCACCGGTTGACCGGCACCATGCCGGGCTCGACCATTTCGAGTTCCGCGAAGCACTCGGCCAACTGTTCCGGCGTGCGCAGGTGGTAGGGGTGGCCCACCTCCGCCGCGCGGGCGACAGCAGCGATGTAGACCTCGTCATCGGTTCTGGCGCCGTCCAACAACACCAGATAGCTGCCTGATGGGACAGCGGCCATCAACCGGTCGAGGATCGATCGCATGGTTGCGTACTCGGGGGCGGCGTGGCCGAAGATGCCCAACAGCATGACCGCGATCGGCTCGTTGAAGTTCAGCACGTTCTGCGCGTCGGCGATGATCGTTTCGGGGTCCCGCACGTCGGCGTCGACGTAGGTCGTTACCCCTTCCGGCGTGGTGTTGGTCAGCAGTGCCCGTGCGTGGATCAGCACCAGCGGATCGTTGTCGACGTAGACGACCCGCGACTCCGGGGCGACGGATTGGGCGACCTCGTGGGTGTTCAGCTCGGTGGGCAGACCGGTGCCGATGTCGAGGAACTGCCGGATGCCAGCTTCGCCAGCCAGGTAGCGCACCGACCGGACGAGGAACTCCCGGCACTGCTGCGCGTAACGGCGGATGGTCGGGTCGGCCTTCGCGATTTCATCGGCGGCTTCCCGGTCCGCCGCATAGTTGTCCTTGCCCCCGAGCAGGGCATTCCAGACACGCGCCGGGTGCGGCCGGTCGGATCTGATCTTTTCGGCCAGTGCCGGATTCGCTGGCGGTTCATCGACCATGGGAATGAACTCCTCGTGCTTCGCTGGCGATCTTCATCAACGAGATTGCGGAACCACGGCGTCCTGTTCGGAAAGCCGGACGCCGAGCGCGCGTGCGACCGCCGTGGCGCACAAACCCGTCCTAAGATCCACTCGGTCACGATAACCCACCGGTGCTCAGTTCAGCGCCGCTCGGTCGTCACGGCAAAGCCGGGCGATATGCCGGATATCGGCGAATTTCCACCCTTGGCTTAGAACTCGCGCGGATTGGGCATGTCGAGGGGGTCGTCAGGCAAGCGGCGTCAGCCGCTTCCTCCCACCCTCGCAGCTTGCGCCGCCGCGGGTTCACGGTGGCCCACCCCTCTGGGGTTCTCCCCGCGAGGACAGCCCCGACGTGGTGCATTGGGCATACATGATGTCGGGGATCCCACAGCGAGAAGACCTCTGAGGTTCCGCCACCCGCACCGCCACGCAAGCCAATCCGCCCACCCTCTTGTTTGGAAGTTGCCCGATCCACATCGGACCTCCCGAGATCCACGCGGCTGGACCGAGACCGGATTCGCGGCCGGTGACCCGGTCCTGCTTGAGGTGCTAACCTGACGGCCGTCGGGGGCGGCGCCCTGGACGGATTTCCAGCAGGAACGTGGTGTGCGACTTCCAGTGGCAGCGCGTCTTCTCCAAGAGGGCAGGATCAGCGACCGAGCGTTAGCGAGGACAGCTGACGTCGCGCTCATCGCCACGGCCTTGACACGCGACAAGATGGGCTTCACTGATGGCTGATGCAGCCGCGGATCTTCCGGGACGCCTGTTAGCCGGGAAGACCGCTGTCGTCACCAGCGGCGGACGGGGCGCCGGACTCAGCATCGCGACGCTTCTCGCGGGCGCGCGCATCGAGCAGGTCCCAGCCGCGCTGGCAGAACCCGATGCTCCGACAGCCGTCGCAGCTCGTCCGAACCGCCGCGCACGTGCGAAGTGAGAAGGCGCCCGCCGGGCAGCGGCGGAGGCGGCGTTGGTCGCCTGGCTGGATCGTAGGCACCGCCGTGCTCTGCATCGCCGCAACCCTGTTCGGCGTGGTGGGTTATCAAGCGCTGGTGGAATCCGGGCATGGCTCCCACGTCTCGGGTCACGGGAGTCGTTATGTGGACCCGGCTTATTTCGCCAATGTCACCGACTTCCCAACCGCACCACCGGCACCTGCGGTGCGGCCCGGTGGCTCGACCGGCTACTGGCGCGTCGACTGCGGCCGAAACCAAGAAGGCAGGCACAATTCCGACAACGTCGTGATCAGTCCCGGCATGGTAGGCGGTGCGCACCACGTCCACGACTACGTCGGCAACGTCTCCACTGACGCGTTCTCGACGGATCAGAGCCTCGCCGCTGCTGGCACCACATGCGGGGGCGATGACAAGTCGACCTACTTCTGGCCTGTCATGCGCATTCCAGGCGGGACGACCGGTCCGGGGGCCTACGGCAAGATCCTGGTGCCCGATGCGGTGCTGATCGAGTACCGGGGCAACCCGCTGAGCGACGTCGTGCCGATGCCGCGCTTCCTTCGGGCGGGCACCGGCAATCCGCACGGCTACACCAGCGGTGGTGTTGGCACCGAGCACGTGCAGTGGAGTTGTTCGGGCAAACGGGAGCACGTCGGGCAGCAGTATCCCCGATGTCCGTCGGGGCAACAGGTGGTGCGGGTCTTCGATTTCCCGAGTTGTTGGAACGGTCGCACGACCGACAGCGCCGACCACCGTTCGCACCTGGTGTTCCCAGGTGCGAGTGGCGCGTGTCCGAGGGGCACGTTCCCGGTGCCGCGGCTGCACGTCGAACTCTCCTACACCCTGCCGCCCGGCGTGGACTACGCCATCGACACGTTTCCGGAGGAGCTCGACAGTCCGATCACCGACCACGCCTTCTACATCGACGTGACGTCGGAGGCGTCGATGGCGACGGTCGTGGACTGCGTGAACAGCGGTCGCCACTGCGACTCTTGATAGTGACCTCGGTCACATTCGCCGTTCGCCGTCGATCGCGCTGAACCGAATATCGCCGTCGTCCGTGTGGCGGGCGGAGGTGCAGGGATCCCGCATCGGTGGGGTTCAGGAGGGTGGTAGTGGATGGCCGGGTTGAGAACCCGTCATCGTCAGCAGGTCGCCGACGAGGCTCTCGTGCGCTCGCTGTTCGAGGAGCACGGCAAGGCGATGCTGGCGTATGCCACGAGGCTGCTCGGTGACCGTGCTGCCGCGGAGGACGTCGTGCAGGAAGCGCTGGTGCGCGCCTGGCGGCATCCCGACAGCCTGGTCAACGGGAAAGGCTCGGTACGGGGCTGGTTGCTGACCGTGGTGCGCAACCTCGTCACGGACAAGGTGCGAGCACGCGCCGCACGGCCAGCGGAAGTGGCGGAGACACCCAGCACTGTTGCGGTGGATCGTGACCACGCCGACCGGGTGGTGGACACGATGGTGGTAATGGCGGCTTTGGACAATCTGTCTCCCGAGCACCGCGAGGTGCTGGAACACGTTTACCTGCACGGCCGTTCCGTCGGGGAGACCGCCGAGGCGTTGGGGATACCACCGGGCACGGTGAAGTCGCGGTCGTACTACGGACTGCGCGCACTGCGAGAACATTTCCAGCCACAACGATTCGGGGCGGGGGTTGCGTGATGAGCACGTCGTACAACCACCATTTCGACCTCGAAGCGTTCGTGACCGGCGACGTGGACGCGGCGCAGCGCCGGGATGTCGAAGAGCACCTGGCGACCTGCGCGGAGTGCCGGGAGGAGGTGGAGTCGTTGCGTGAAATGGAGAAGTTCCTCGGAGAACTGCCGCCCGAGGCGCTGCTGGACGGGCCGCCGGACGACGCGGACTTGCTGCTGCAACGCACCTTGCGACAAGTGCGCTCGGAATCGTCCAATGCGCGGGGACGTGGTCGGTTGCTGACGTCGGCGGCAGCGGTGATGGTCGCGGCCGCCGCTTTGGGAGCAGGAGTGTGGATCGGCGGGTCGGGAGACGACAGCGGTTCGCACCTAGCCGCGCCTCCCCCGCCCGCGCCGACCACCGAGGCGACCGGGATCCGCTTCGCCAGCGGCACGAACTCCGCCACCGGCGCGCGGATCACCTTCCGCATGACCCCGGCTGTCGGCTGGACGCAGGTGAACGCGTCGGTCTCCGGAATCCCGGCAGGGGAGAAATGTCGGCTCGTGGTGATCGGCAAGGACGGCAGCCGTGAAGTCGCGGGCGGCTGGGTGGTGTCGAACAAGGGTGAGAAGGACGGCGTGAACCTCGACGGTTCGGCTCCCATCGATCCAGAGAACGTGTCCTCGGTGCTCGTCGAGAACACCGAGGGCCACGAGTTCGTGTCGGCCGCGTTGTAACCTCCGCCCACAGGCGCCTCCCGTCTCTCCATTTTGGACTTGAGACGGGAGGCGTCTTTTTGTTGCATGGAAAGGAGATTGCCAATACCTTCTTGTGACCGCGATCACAAACGTTCGATGAACCGCCCTTCGCCGGGCTCCGTGTGGATGGTGTCAACGGCTTAACGAACCGAAAAGCTGGCTCTCACAGGGAGAAACCACAATGCTTCGTAAACGAGTCGCGATTCTCGCTGTCCTGGTGGCGACCGGCGCTGCGGCACTGACCGGATGCACCGCGGCGGACGGACTGCGTGGCGCGCTCGCCGACCCGGGGACCGCGGAAGATCTGCGGTCCGCAGTCAGCTTCCTCAACGGTACCGCGAAAGACAACGGCGCGAACATGACCACGGGTGACATGTACAAGGGTCCGCGCGATGACAAACCGGCGTCGAAGTGGGTGCAGCTCACCCGCGGCTCCGCAGGGGGCCTTAGTCCGATCGTGCAAGACGCTGCTGGCCGGACGCTGTACCGCTTCGACGAGGACAGCAACAATCCGCCGAAGTCCAATTGCAACGACAAGTGCGCGAAGACCTGGTACCCGGTGCGCGTCGAACAAGGTTCACGCGTTTTCGTCAAGGGTGTTCCCGCCGAGGAAGTCGGCGTCCTGACACGCGCTGATGGCACCCGTCAGCTGACGCTGAACGGCTGGGGTCTCTACACCTTCAGCGGCGACAAGGAGCCGGGCGACACCAACGGCCAGGGCAAGGACAACACCTGGTTCGCCGTCACCCCCACCGGCGGCAAGGCGATGTCGGACAACGGTGGCAGCGATACCGACCAGGAGTCCAGCGCGCCGGAGCCGGACGTGACCCTCGGCGACGGCAGCGCGATCCTGGACAGCGGCAAGAACTTCAGCGAGCCCAACGGGTCCGTCGGCGTGGCAGGTCCGGGATGCGCCGAGGTTCCCCAACCCGACCTGGTGCGCTCGATCCAGCTCAACGGCGGCCCGGTGAAGCTCTGGAAGGGGCCGAACTGCACCGGCGAGTCGACCGTGATCATCGACAGCGTGGCCGACCTGGACACCATCGGCTTCGACAAGCAGGTGGCCTCCATCCGATTCGGCGACGAATGAGCCATCATCCGGGGGGGTAAGGGGGAAAGCGGAGCCGGAGCGTGCGCGGGGGCGCGCTCCGGCTCCGCCGCGTTTCGCCTCGTTGTCCATACAGGACCAGGACTGCCGCCGCGATCCCGCCGAGCCGTTGCGAGCCGCATGCCGACGGGTGTTATCGAAACGATAGTGAAGTTTGTAGGCGCAACAACTCATACTGGTTGGGTGGTCGATCAGTTGCACGGCGAGTACGAGAAAGCCCGAGGCCATCTCGGCGCCCTTAAGCAGTGCCTGGACAACCTCGATGTGAGTCCAGAGTGGAGCAATTCGCTGCAGCGGCTGGTCCGGGAACTGACCGACCAGCTTGAGCACGCCGTCGACCAGGCACAACCACCGCAAGCGCAACGGCGCCGTTACCAAACCAGGCCGCCACGGCTGCGGTAGAAGGTCGTGGCGAAATGGCGAATCTGGCGCTGAGCGCGGATTCAACCGCACGGTGCTGTTCTCGTGCGTTCCCCGGTGCGGCGGTATCAGCGCGGCGCGGCGAAATTCAGCACCGCCTCGACGAACGCCGCCGGATTCTCCTCCGGGATCCAGTGCGCCGTAGGTGGCACGCGCACCCCGGTGACGTCCTCGGCGACCTCGCGCGCCATCTCCGCCATGAGCTCTCCGGTCGTGCTGGTCATGCCGCCCATGGCCAGCACCGGTACGGCCAGCTTGCCGTGGCGCTCCAAGGCGGCGCGGTTGTCCGCGGCGTCCTGGTCGAAGGAGCGGTAGAGCTCGAAACCGGCCCGCATCGCACCCGGCGCGGAGTACGCCTCGACGTAGCCGTCGAAATCCTCCGGGGGGGATCGCCGACGGGTCGGCGATGCGTGCGTTGAAGAAAGCCTGCAGGTAGGCGCGTTCCCGCCCGGCGACCAGCATTTCGGCCACGTCGCGGGCACCGTGGAAGGCGAAGTACCACACCCGCGGATCGACGCGGATTCGATCGAACACGGCGGTGCCCGGCAGTGGGGCGTCCGCGAGGACGAGCGGAGCACCACGATCCACCGCAAGCCGAGGTCCGGCTCAACTGCCCGCGAGGTCCGCGGGGGTCGCCTCGGGCGTGCTGGCGGGGCGCCCGAGGCGATTGGAGATCTTCGCCGTGGTGACGAAGGAGATCGCGACTATGGCGATCAACAAGAGCCCAACAGTGATCACTCCGCCGTCGACCACCGGTTCCTCCGAGCCGATCTCCGCCCGGGCCGACCCGGTCAGGAACGTGAGCACGAACAGCACACCGAGACCCAGCACGGCCTCCACCGCGACGATTCGCGGAAACACGCGCACGGCCAGGCGGAACACCGAGCCTTCCGCACCGGCGGCGCGAGCATGCGCGATGCGCGGCATCAGGATGAACTCGTTCACCGCGCCGATCGTGACCATGGTGCCCACCAGAGATAGCTTGACCAGGAGGAACCGGCCGAACTCGGTGGTGAGCAGCGCACCGATGCCGCCGACGTACTTCCAGGCCAGCCACGATCCGCTGACCACCATGCCGCCCACGGCCGTCAGCGCGACGATGCTGAACCTCGACCAGATCTGCGCCCAGACGCCTCCCGCACCCGCGGTGAGGCCGCGATAGGCCGTGGCGACGAGAGTGAGCGTGGCGATCCCACCGACCCAAGTGGACACCGACAGCACGTGCACGTGGTCGAGGATGCTGCCCAGGACGCTGTCGAACGTTGACGCGCTCGGATCGGTCGGCACCCACGTGACGGCATAAGCGATGAAGGCGATGACGTAGCCCGCGCTGGCGATGCGCGAGGTGTTGCGGTGCAGGCTGGATTTCCAGAGGAAGATGAGCACCACCGCCGACAGCGCCCAAAGGCCGTACTGCAGCGCCGCCTCGGCACCAACGGATATCCACTCCCCGTCCTGCGCGGGCGCGGTGAGGTAGTCGATGACCCGCCCCGGGCGCACGGCCTCGGAGTACGGGATCTCATGGCCTTTGATCCGTGCTCCCTTCCCGGCGAGCTGGAAGTACAGCGCGACCAGGAACCACGTGCCGATGGCGGCGAGCACCAGCGCGGCGCGGCGGCGCAAGACGTCCCGGTCGCCCGGGTTCACCGACGAGCGGGCCAGTACGGGGCTCACCACCAGCACGTAGAGCAGAGTGCCCCCGAACGTCCCGATCAAGCCGACGAAGTAGGCGATCTTCGTGATGATCCGCCACGCCTCGGGTGCCGGGTTCGGATCTTCCGCCGCGAGTTGCGACAACACCTGTAACAGCACCGTCTCCTCCTCAGGCCGTTCAACCGGAGTAAACGTAGCAGCCACTACGAAGAATGACCACTATGTAGCGACCGCTACATACCCGCCTCGGTGATCAGCCTCCTGGGGACGCCGCCCCCGAACGCGTCGGACGATCAGCGCAAACGCGCCTCCGACGAATCGCAGCGCGGCTGCGACCTGATGGCGCAATTCGGCCACGCGACCTTGGCACCGGCAACGGCCCGGCCAACAATCCGAACACCAATGGCCGCTTGACTGGATGGACCAATCATCCAATGATCCCTCTGCTCAGTTCCCCGCCGATGTGGAGTGGGTGATCCGGCGATGAACGAAACATCCTCCTCGGAGGAGTCAAACTCCCGCAGCTCTGGCTCAGACTCCGCGAACGCCTCACGACGAACCGCGCTGAAGATGTTCGGCCTCGGCGGCGGCGCCGTTGCCGCCAGCGCCCTGCTGGCCGCCTGCAACGGCGTGCAGGACAGTTCCAGCGCCCAGGGCGGCGCATTCCCGCAGACCCCGTCATGGCGATTCGTGTTCATCAACCACGTCACGACGAACTCGTTCTTCGTCCCGACCAGGACCGGCATGGCCGACGCCGCCAAGCTGCTCGGCATCCAGGCTCCACAATGGACCGGATCCACGGAGGGCAACGTCGCGGAGATGGCCAACGCTTTCGCCACCGCGATCAACAGCAACGCCGATGGCATCGCGGTCTCGCTGACCGACAGCAACGCCTTCGTCGACCTGACCAAACAGGCGCTGGCCAAGGGAATCCCGGTCGTCGCCTACAACGCCAACGCGGCCAACAACTTCGCCCTGACCTACGTGGGCCAGGACCTGTACCACTCCGGCTTCCTGATGGGGCAACGCATCGCCAGGGACGTCACCTCCGGTGACATCCTGGTCGGCATCTCGCAGCCCGGCGGCAACAACGTGCAGCCCCGGCTGAACGGCATCGTCGACGCGCTGAAGCAGCACGCCCCCGCGGTCAACGTCATCTCCATCAACACCGGCGCCGAGCAGGCCGCCGAACTCAACGCGATCACCGCTGCCTACGACGGGCATCCCCAGGCCCGCGGGGTCTACGCGGTCGACGCGGGCAGCACCGCCTCGATCGCGCAACTGCTCACCAACCGCGGCCTGCAGGGCAAGGTGCGCGCCGGGGGTTACGACACGCTGGCCGACACGCTCAAGGGCGTCGACTCCGGGGCGCTGGACTTCACCATCGACCAGTCCGCGTACCTGCAGGGCTTCCTGGCGACGATGTACCTGTACCTGTTCCGGGTCTCCGGCACGCTGGTCTTCCCGCCGTCCACCGACACCGGTCTGGTGTTCGTGACCAAGGAGAACGTCGGCCCCTACGTGACGGCCGACAGCAAGTTCGAGGGCGGGTCGAAGAACGAGCAGGTGCCCATGCCGCAATCGATCCCACTGCCGTCGACCAACCAGTAGCGGCCGCTGCTGTCTGGACTGGAGGTCCAATGACGGACGCGCCTGCGCGGCACCGCCGCTCCGGCACCGCAGACGATCAACCACCCACCAGCGGCGAAAGCCCGATCACCCGACTGATCCACGTCCGCGAACTCAGCATCGTGCTCGTCACGATCGCGGCGGCGATCTACTTCAGCCTCACCAGCGGGCCGGGCTTCAACACCGTGGACAACTACCAGACAATCGCCCAGTACCTCGCGCCCTGGGCCATCGTCGCCGCCGGTGAGGTGATGCTGCTGATCTGCGGCGAGATCGACCTGTCAGCGGGCTTCGTGTTCACCCTCTCGCCGTTCGTGCTGATGCTGTTCATCAACAACTACACCCCCTTACCACTGGCGTTGCTCGCGACGCTGGTGGTGTGCGCGCTGATCGGGGTGATCAACGGCCTGATCCACACCAGGCTCAACATCCCGTCGTTCATCACCACGCTGGGCATGGCGTTCCTGCTGTGGGGCCTGTCGCTGATCATCTCCAACGGTTCGCCGGTCGCCGCGCCCACCGGGAGTTGGGTGACGGACGTCTTCGGTGGCTGGCGGTGGTCGGAGCTGCTGTGGTGCCTGGTGGTCGTGCTGGTGATGCAGACGGTGCTGTCGACCACCAGGTTCGGGATCTTCGTCAGAGCCGTGGGTGGTAACCGGATCGCCGCGGCCGAAGCCGGGATCCGCACCGAGCGCGTGAAGGTGATCAGTTTCGCGATCGTGAGCACGCTCGCGGGACTGGCCGGGATACTCCAGGGCATCCGGGTCGGCTCGTTCGACCCGACCAACGGCGGCTTCAACACGATGTTCTTCGCGGTGGCTTCGGCGGTCATCGGTGGCACCGCGCTGCTCGGCGGTTCCGGCACGGTCATCGGCGCGCTCTTCGGCGCGCTGCTGCTGGGCATCGTCTACGACGGGTTCAACCTGACCGGCATCAGCGCCAACGGGTTCTACGTCGTGCTCGGCGTCGCCATCCTCGTCGCGATGGCCCTGAACGTGTCCCTGGCGCGGCTGCGCGGGA
The DNA here is from genome assembly GCF_022678645.1 of Saccharopolyspora soli. Taxonomy (GTDB): domain Bacteria; phylum Actinomycetota; class Actinomycetes; order Mycobacteriales; family Pseudonocardiaceae; genus Saccharopolyspora; species Saccharopolyspora soli. The sequence continues at coordinate 156,562 of NZ_JALBWV010000005.1, forward strand.
GCCTGAACGCCGCAGCGCGGAGGCGATACGAGTGACGAACCTTCCCCCAAGCGGCGAGACACTGGAGCCGAGCGTGACTGACGAAGTGATGCGCGCCGAGGGCATCGGTAAGCGGTTCGGGCCGGTGAGCGCGTTGCGGGGCATCGACCTCGCCGTTCGCCGGGGCGAGATCCTGGGCCTGATCGGCGACAACGGAGCGGGGAAGTCAACGCTCATCAAGATTCTCACCGGATACCACCAGCCGGATTCCGGTCGCCTGCTGTTCGAGGGCGAGCAGTTGCAGTTGAAGTCCGTCACGCATGCGAGATCGCTGGGCATCGAGACGGTTTTCCAGGACCTCGCGCTGATCAACGACCTCCCGGTGTACCTCAACCTGCACCTGAACAAGGAGTTGACCTACAAACCGCTGCCGTTCCTGCGCCGTGCCGAGATGAAGCGCAGGGCGTGCGAGGCGCTGGACGCGATCGGCATCTCGATCCCGTCGGTCACCGCCGAGGTCGGTCAGCTCTCCGGCGGGCAACGGCAGGCCATCGCGGTGGCCAGGTCGGTGTATTCCAGCAATGTCAAGCTGTTGCTGCTGGACGAGCCGCTGGCGGCGATGGGCGCCAAGGAAGGCGGGATGATCCTGCGGCTACTCACGCAGCTCAAGCAGCGCGGCGACATCGCGATCATCCTGATCGCGCACAACTACGCCCAGGTGCTCGACGTCTGCGACCGGGTGAACCTCCTGCAACACGGCGAGATCACGTTCGACCGGGCCACGAAGGACACCTCGGTCACCGAACTGCTGGAACTGGTCCACACCGAGTACAAAGTGGACACCGCATAACCACGCCCGCCCCGCTCCGGCGGTCGATCCACCACGCGGCCTGGCGGGCGCTCGCGACCTCCAGAGGCGCAGCTTCGGCTCATGGACCGATGACCAGCTGACGCCGGACCAGCGCGACGCCGAGCGCGGTACCAAGCGCAACGGCGCCTGGTTGAGCTTCGATCCGGCCGCGGGCGAGCAGGTCGGCGCGTCGGTCGGGCTGTCCTACACCTCGGTGGACGGTGCCCGGCTCAACCGCACCGCTGAACAGCCGAAATCGTTCGACGCGGCCAGGAATGCCGCGCACGACACCTGGCGCGACGAGCTGAACCGGATGCGCGTCGCGGGCGGCACGACAGCCGACCAACGCACCTACTACAGCTCGCTCTACCGATCTCTGCTGCACCCGTCCATCGGGTCCGATGTGGACGGTTCCTACTGCGGTTTCGACGACCAGGTGCACCGCAGCAGCGATACGTACTACCAGATGCTCTCGCGGTGGGACACCTACCGCGCGCAGAACCAGCTGGTCGCGCTCCTGCACCCGGACAAGGCCGCGGACATGACGAAGTCCGTGCTCAAGATCTACCAGGAAGGCGGCTGGGTGCCCGCTGGGCGCTGGCCAGTGGTGAGACGAACGCGATGAGCGGCGACCCGGTGACGCCCTGGGTGGTCGACAACTACCGCCGTGGCCTGCTCGACGACCAGACCGCCCGTCAGCTGTTCGACGCGTTGTGGCGCAACGCCAACGAAGTCCCGGCTGATCAGTCGATCTTCCGCGGCCGCGACGGCAACCCCACCTACGTGAACAACGGCTGGGTCGGCTACCAGGACGTGCCGGGCCACACCTTCGGCGACAGCCGCCAGGCTGGCTCGGCCACCCTTGAGTACGCTCTCGGCGACTGCGCACTGTCGACAATGGCGCAAGGACTGGGTTACGCCGACAAGGCGAAGACGCTGCGGGAAACGCCGTCGGGGCCACCTCGCGAGTGGCCCCGACGGGCCGTCACCAGCGGGCGGTGCGCAGGTAGTCGTAGCCGACCCTGGCGGTGCTTAGCGGGTCGGTTGGGTTGTCGTGTTCCACTATGTACTCGTTTACCCGTGCGTGGTCGAAGATCTCCGGGAAGTCGATGGTTCCGGTTCCCGGATCCGTCATGCCACCGTCTTCGGCGCGGTCCTTGACGTGCAACTGGCGGATGCGGTCGCGGTTCTCGTCGATCAGCGCCAGCACGTCCTGCCCGGCGTGCACCGCCCAGTAGATGTCCAGTTCGAAGTGGACGACTGCGGGATCGGTGCGTGCGAGCAAGATGTCGTACGGGCGTTCGGCGTCGACCGGGGTGAACTCGTGGTCGTGGTTGTGGTAGCCGAACTGCAACCCCGCCGCGCGGCATTTGTGCCCCGCATCGTTGAGTTGGTCGGCGAAGCCGCGCCAGCCGTCGGCCGTGTCGAATTCGGCGAAGGGGACGACGAGGAAGCGGTGCCCGAGGGTGCGCGCGTCCTCGATCAGCGAGTCGATGCCTCCTTCCAGTCCGGCATGGCCGGAGCTCGCCTCCAGACCGCAGTCGTCGAGGATCGTCCGGAACTTGGCCGCGCTGAGACCGTGCGTGCCAGCGGTCTCAACCGTGCGATAGCCGATGTCCGCCAGCTGGCGCAGTGTTCCCGGCACGTCAATATCCAGCAGTGAACGAAGGGTGTAGAGCTGGATGCTGATGGCCTTCGGCGGGATGCGGCCGGGGCGCGTGGCGGCGATGCCGGACACGCCAGCGGCGGTGAGCAGGGCGGCGGTCTGCAACAGGGTTCGACGGGGCAGCGACATTGCTCGTCCTTTCGATGGTTCGGTTGCAGGACTTGTCTTCTCAGCGGATCCCCGACAGTTGCAGCACCAAATCGTGCACGTCGGTCGCGGCTAATCGGCCGGTGCGTTCGACATCGGTCGGGACGTGGGGATCCGAGCACAGCAGGACCGGGCCGTCGTCCGGGTTGTCCGGCAGGCGCCCGTGCGAGCCTTGGACGAAGCGGCCGTCGAGCGGGACGACGTTCATGGCGTAGCGCAGACCCGTCTTCTTCTTCAGCAGGTTCATCGCGGCCTTCGCCCGCACCCAGCGGTCGTCGGGGTCGAGGAACAACTCGGCGGGGTCGTAACCGGGTTTGCGGTGGATCTCCACTCCCCTGCCGAAATCGGGTGCCCGCTGGTCGTCGAGCCAGTAGTAGTAGGTGAACCACGAGTCGGGCTCGGCGACGGCGACGAGGTCACCGGCTCGCGGGTGGTCGAGTCCGAACTTGGCCTGCCCGGCGCGGTCGAGCACCTCATCGACACCTGGCTGCGCGGCGACCAGGTCGCGGACGCGTGCCACGTCTGCGTCGTCGCGGAGGTAGAGGTGGGCCACTTGGTGGTCGGCGACAGCGAAGGCTCGCGAGGTCCAGGGGTCCAGGTATTCCATCCCCGCCTGGGTGTAGACCTCCAGCATGCCCTCCTGACGCAGGGCTCGGTTGAGGTGCACTTGCCGCTGCACTGGGGTGATGCCGTACTCGCTGAGCACCACGACGGTCGCCCCGGCGCCGCGCGCATCAGCCAGCAGTCCGGCCAGTGCCTGATCGACTTCGACGGCGGCCGCGCGGGCTTGCGGGCCGCGCGGGCCGTACCGCTGCAAGTCGTAGTCCAGGTGCGGGACGTAGCACAGCAGCAGATCGGGCCGGTGGCGGTGCAGGATCCGGCGCGCTGCGGCGGCGATCCACCGGGTGGAGGCGATCCCGGCGGTCGGACCCCAGTAGTTGAACAGCGGGAAAGCGCCGAGCTCCGCGGTGAGTTCGTCGTGCAGTTCCGGCGGGCGGGCGTAGCAGTCCGGGGACTTGCGGCCGTCGGCGTGGTAGATCGGGCGCGGGGTGATGGTGAAGTCCGTGGTCGCGCCCATCGCGTACCACCAGCACACGTTCGCCGCCGTGTAGCCGGGATGGCTGCGGCGCGCGGTTTCCCACACCTTCTCGCCACCCACCAGGCGGTTGTGCTGCCGCCACAGGAAAACCTCGCCCAGTTCGCGGAAGTACCAGCCGTTGCCGACGATGCCGTGCTCGGCGGGCATCGTGCCGGTCAGGAAGGTGGACTGGGCGCTGCAAGTCACCGCGGGGAGCACGGTGCCCAGCTCCGCCTTCCACCCGTCTTCGGCGACGGAGCGCAGGTTGGGCATGTGGTCGAGCAGCGCCGGGGTCAGGCCCACGACGTCGAGCAGCACGACGGGTTTCATGGGGCCTCCAAGGTGTCGAGGAGTCGCTGGGTGAAGGCGAGCTCGGCCGCGATACCGTCGGCCAGGTCGTCGGGCTGTTCCGGCAGCACGTTCCAGGTGTAGGTCTCGACCTCGATGTCCGGGCGCGGATCCAGCAGCGCGGCGACGACGTCCCGGAGCACGTCGGTCGTCGGGCGCAACGCGGAGTCGGCCGCCCAGTGCACCGGGACGTGGAAGTGCACCCGCCACGGCCCGGTGCCGGGAAGCTGGTCGAACGCCTGCGGGAGGTCGTCGGCGGAGCGGATCCCGTCGGCGGCACGCTCCCGCACCTGGTGCAGGTAGCGGGGTTCGGCGTAGCGGGCGAGTTCGGCACGGGCCGCGACCGGGTCGTCGACGTGCAACGCGGCCGACGCCTGGACTTTGACGATGTCGATGCCGCTGTCAGCGATCGCGCGCACCGTCGCAGTCGGGTCGGCGAACGACACCGCGAGGTGGCAGGTGTCCAAGCACAGTCCAATGTGGTCGGTGTCGCAGCCCGGCAACCAACCCAGCGCGTCGGCCACGTTGTCCAACAGGCAGCCGGGTTCGGGTTCGATGGCGAGCCGGATCCGCCGACCGGTCCGGCCTGCCAGCGTGCGCAGCTGCGCCGCGGCTTCGTCCAGGTGACGACGGGCTGCCGCCTCGTCGTGGGCGGACCAGGGCTCCCGCCATCCCAGCGGCAGGGTCGAGATGCTGCCGCGGCCGCCTTCGGGCAGCAGCTCGGCCAGCACCTCGGCGCAGTGCAGGGTGTAGCGCAGCCGATCCGGTTCGGTCCAACGCGGCTCGTACACCCGGTGCTTCACGACCGGATCGTGGAATCCCCGGTACGGGAAGGCGTTTAGGGTGACGGCAGCTAGCCCGTGGGCGTCCAGTTCGGACCTCAGCCGACGCAGCGCCGCGTGATCGGTGGCCAGTTGCTCGGCCAGATCCGCAGCCAACCACAGGCCAACGCCGAGCGTGTCGACGCCGAGTTCGACGCGAGCAGGCGCGGCATAGCGCGCGAGTTGCGCGCAAACCCCGGCGAGATCTTCGGCCGGGTGGACGTTCGTGCAGTAGGACAGCATCGTCTCACTCCTGCGGCCGGGCCCCGCGCAGCACTGAATTGCCAGCGAAAGTCGTTGTCTCGGCGGTGAATCCGGGCAGCGGATCGAGGTTCAGCCGTCCGCTCTGCCCGTAGAAGGCGACCGGATTGCGCCACAGCACCTCGTCGACGTCGGCTTCGGTGAACCCGGCGCGGAGCATGGCGTCACCGGTGGCGCGGGTCTTCAACGGGTCCGAACGCCCCCAGTCCGCGGCGGAGTTGACCAGCACCCGATCCGTGCCGTGCTCGCGCAACAGCGCGACCATGCGTTCCTCGTCCATCTTGGTGTCCGGGTAGATCGAGAAACCCATCCAGCACCCGGTGTCCACCACCAGGCCGATGGTGACCTCGTTGAGGTGGTCGACGAGCACCCGCTCCGGTGGCAGCCCGGATTCGCGCACCACGTCGAGGGTTCGGCGGGTGCCGGACGGTTTGTCGCGGTGCGGGGTGTGCACCAGGACCGGTAGATCGGCCTCGGCGGCCAGTTCGAGCTGGCGGGCGAACGCGTCGTCCTCCTCCGGCGTCATCGAGTCGTAACCGACCTCGCCGACCGCCACCACACCGTCCTTGGCGAGGTAGCGGGGCAGCACGTCGAGCACTTCGCGGCAGCGCGGATCGTTGGCCTCCTTGGGGTTGAGCGCGATGGTCGCGTGGTGGCGGATGCCGAACTGCGCGGCGCGGAAGCGCTCCCAGCCGATCAGCGAGTCGAAGTAGTCGGTGAACGACCCGACGTTGGTGCGCGGCTGGCCGAGCCAGAACGCAGGCTCGACCAGCGCGCGGACCCCGGCGGCGTGCATCGCCTCGTAGTCGTCGGTGGTTCGGGAGGTCATGTGGATGTGCGGGTCGAAGATGCGCATCAAACCTCCAGGATCGCGTGGGCATCATCTGGCACGCTGCGCCCGGCGGCGCGGCGCTCGGCGGCGAAGTCGGCGACCATCCGGCGGAGTTCGCCGTCGGTGCGCCGCCGCCAGTCGGCGACCGCGGCCAGCGGCACGCCGGTGAACAGGCACTTGAGCACGCCGTGCCGCCAAGAATGGTCGTCGAGGTGCTGGGCGAACGGGCCGAGGGCCGCGGCGATGAGCCGCACGTCGTTGGTGCGCAAGGCATCTCGAACCAAGTCGATACCGGTTTCGACGAGCTCCGGGGCCCCGCCGAGCCGTCCCAGGGCGCGCAGCACGCCGCGACGTTCGGCGTCGTCGCCGTAGCGGTACAGCGTCGCGACTTCCGCCGCGAGCTGGTCGGGTTCGGTTCGTTCGGCCAGGGTTCGCAGCAGTTGCCCGCGTGCCCGGTCGTCGACGGTGCCGCGCACCAGCCCGTGCGGATCGGTCCGGTCGATGGGATGACGGCCGACGTGGCGGCCGACCGCGGGGAACAACGTCGCGATGCGCACCGGGTCCCGACGCACCTCGTCGAGCGCTTCGGCCAGCCACGGCTGCCACGCCTGGCGCAGGGCACCCATCGCGCGGCTCGCGACCTGCGGGGCGGCGTGGCTGTGCCGGGGCAGTTCGACGGCCGCGAGCCCGGTGAACCCGACCTCGTCCAGCGCCTCCAGCGTGCCGACCAGGTCGAGTTCTCCCGCGCCGAACTCCAGGTGTTCGTGCACCCCGCGCCGCATGTCGTCGAGCTGCACGTGGACCAGCAGGTCTTGCAACCGCCGGACGCACCCGGCAGCGGTGTCCTCCTCCACCGCGACGCAGTGGCCGACGTCGAGCGTGATGCCCAGCGGCTCCGGATCGCCGAGCCGCCTGCGGATTTCCAATGCGTCATCGACGGTTTCGACGAACATGCCCGGCTCGGGCTCCAGCCCGAGGCGCACCCCGCGCCCCGCAGCTTCCTCGACCACCAGGGCCGTGCCGTCGACCAGTTGCCGCGCCGCCGCAGTCCGATCCGCATCGGACGGTCGGATCCCGGACCAGAACGACACCACCTCCGCGCCGAGGTCTGCGGCGATGCGCACCGCCCGCCGCAGGAAGTCCACCCGGCGTTCGCTGTCCGCCGATACCAGCGTCGGGTGGTGTTTGACGTGCGGGTCCAGCAGGTAGCGCGCACCGGTCTCGACCACCACCGACAGGCCGAGCCGGGTCAGCAGGGCGCGCACCCGGCGCACCTGTTCGGCCAGGTCATCGGCGAACGGGTCCAGGTGGTGGTGGTCGAGCGTCAGCGCCACCCCGTCGTAGCCGAGGTCGGCGATCAGGTGCACGGCGTCCACCAGCCGGTGGTTGGCGAATCCGTTGGTGCCGTACCCGAAGCGCAGTCCGGTCACGTCGCCGACACCTTCCTCCCGAAGTACCGCACCGCTGGCAGCACCGCCGCGAGCAGCGCCGCGGACCGGAGGTCGCGGCGTGCGATCAGGGCGATCTGCAGCGGAACCATGCCGTGGATGCCAGCTCGGGTCGCGTCCCGGACGTTGCCCGCCGCAGGGCTCCGGTACGCGCGGAGCTGAGCGGTCCCGACCTGTGCCGCGTACAACGCTGATGCGGCGAGTGCCGCGATGCGGTGGCGACGGGATGTGCAGCGGCCAGCGGCCGTCACCGCTGCGGTCAGCGCCGTGGTGCCGAGCGCGGCGGCAACCGTGCGGCGGTCCGCACCGCTGACCTCGCCGCGCGACAGCGCGGTGACCGAGCACGTATGCACCGCAAGGACACCCGCCACTGGCCACGATTCGCGGGCTCCACCCGCGCCCAGCAGCACGTCGAGTCCGCGGCACACTGCCATCCCGGCCGGACCGGCCGCGCCGCGCTTGAACACCGTGTCGTAGCCGATGACGGCCGCAGCCAACGCCGCTGCCAGTCGTCCTTCGGCTCGTCCCGCTGCCGCTCCGGCGATCAGTCCGCAGGATGCGAGCACCGCTGCGATACCGACCGCTTCGTCCGCGCTGACCAGTCCGGACGGGATGGGCCGCTCCGGGCGCTCCACGGCGTCGAGTTCCCGATCCGCCCAGTCGTTGAGGGCCATTCCGGTCCAGTAGAGCGCGACCGAGGCCACCGGCAGCAGCGCACGGCGGCCCCGCAACGGCCGCCCAGCCGCCACCGCGCCGACCGCGGTGTCGCCGAGCACGGTCAGTGCGGCAGGCGCGCGAGTCAGCGCGACCAGCGTCCGCAGCCGGTTCATCGATGCCCCCGCAGCACGGCGGTGGTCGCCCGCACCCACTCGTGAAAGGTCCGCACCTGGTGGTCGAACCGGTGCTCGGTGGAGCCGAACGGGTCTTTGAAGAAGCAGGCCAACGCGGTCAGCAGGCCGCGCTGCCCGGCGTGGTGCGCCAGCGCCACCAGCCGGGTCAGGTCGAGCACCAGCGGTGCGGCCAGGGCCGAATCGTAGGCCGACCACGTCAGCTGCAGGGTCACCGGCGAGCCGAGGAAACCTTCGGCGTGCACGTGGTCCCAGGCGACCTTGGTCTGCCCGAGGTCGGGCACGTTGTCGATGTGCAGCGGTGCGGTCACCTCGCCGCCGAGCAAGGCGTGCAGGCCACGGGACTTCGACTCCAGCTTGCTGGCGGCCGTGGTCGGGTCGGCGAGCGTCGCGCCGTCGCCGCCGCCGAGCAGGTTCGTGCCCGCCCACGACCGCACCGCGAGCGCACGTTCGGTGAACATCGGCGCGAGCACCGTGCGCAGCAGGGTTTCGCCGGTCTTGCCATCGCAACCCGCGTACGGCAGGCCACGTTCCTCGGCCAGCTTCCGCAGCGCTGGAACGGTGATACCGGTCGATGGCGTGAATTCCACGTACGGGCAACCAGCGCGCACCGAGGCATAAGCCGCGACGACGCTGGCCGGAACCGTGTCCCCGCCGGACAACGCGGATTCCAACCCGGCGACGTCGTGGATCTCCGCGCCGTCCGGCCACGGCGGCTCGGTCGAGGCGACGTTGACCACCACGACCCGCTCCAGCGCATGCCGCCGCGCGAACGACGAAACTTCCGCCGCCAACCGCTCGGCGACGTCGAGCTGGCTGCGCCGATACGCGGCCGGGTCGTAGCCGTGCCGCAACTCCGATTCCACCTGCGAAAACTGCTCGCCGAGCGCCGCGACCACACCAGCGGGCAACACCCCCGCGGCCACCAGGGAATCGGCGCTCTTGTGCAGCTCGGCACCGGAGATGTCATGGCCACCGACGACGATTTCGCCCCAATCCGGCAGCGGCACCGAAGCGAACGCGGGCAGCTCGGTGACGCAGCCGGTCGGCCGCACCAGCCCCGCCCGCAACGCGCAAAGTCCGACGATGGTCGTGGTTGCCACCGATCCCCGCGCACCGATCAGCCACAACCCGGTGCGGCCCGGCTGTGATGCACCGTCCACGTGGTCACCTCCTGCAGCCTGTTTCCAAACTCGTTTTGCGTAGCGGTGCAGGTAGCGGAACCTCAGACGCCGCCGGGACTCCGGGATCCCCGACTTGTGCATGACCAATACGCGGCGCTGGGGCTGTCCTCGCCAGGCGACGTCTGAGAACCCGCGGCGGTGCCGGTTGAGAAGGTGGGCCAAGCGGCTTCGCCGCTTCAAAAGCAAAAACCCCGCCATATTGCACGCCGACCCCTTCAAAAGCAGTCTCTAGATCACCTTCCGTGCGGTGGTGGCCCGCGACGTGCGGGCCACCGTCACGCGGATCAACGCGGCAGGTCGCCTTGCGCCCGCGCCGATGGGTTGTCCGGTGGAACGGGTTCGGACACCCCGGCTCCGGCGAAGTGCACCGCGTCTAGTTCGAACAATTCGGTACCTGCGCCTCGGAACACGAAGAACAGCGGTCCCGAGTTGCCCGGATTCGTCACCGGAGTTGGTTGCAGGTCCACGTAGTCGCCGCCGGTGGTGGGCACCTGGACCGTCTGCAGCAGCTCCCCGTCCGGCGCACCGGCGCGGACCTCGATCGATCCGCCCGGCCCGGCCGCCGACACCCGGTAGCCGATGCCGTCCACCCCGGTCAGGTTCACCGGGTCGAGCGAGATCCAGTCGCCTTCCTCGATCGCGCCGACCTTGCGGCCACCGGCCGCTGCCGGATCTTCCACCACCTGCACGCCCTCGGAGTTGGTGAAGAACTCCGCCTGCTTGTCCTTGGGCTGCAGCAACGCCCGGCCGCTACCGGTCACGGGCGGCAGTCCCTCGGCACCACCGTCGGTGTAATCGGCGGTGATGACGCCGAACACGTTGGCGTCCAGGCCGTGTCCTTCGTCGGCCGGGGTTTCGATCACGCCCTCGCAGCCGCTCTCCTCGCTGAGCGGGTGCGCGTGCGAGTCGTGGCCGAGCGCGTAGCTGACCTCCACCCGCGAGCAGTCGATCTGGCCGTCCTCGGCGTCGGTGACGCTGATCCGGAACGGCACCTGCTCGCCGAAGGAGAAAGCACCGCCGGTGGGCGGCAACTCGACCCGGACCTCCGGCGGCGTGTTGCCGACGACGATCTGCACGCTGGCGTACCCCATCTTGCCGGTCGGATCGGTCACCGCCAGCTTGGCGGTGTAGGCGCCGCGCTCGGTGTAGGTGAACGACACGGGTCCGGCCGTGGTCGAATCCACCGTGCCGTCACTGGTGAAATCCCACGCGTAGCTCAGCTCGCCGCCATCCGGGTCGGTGGTGCCCGCGGGATCGAAGTTGACCGTCAGCGGCTCCTGACCGGAAGACGTGACGTCCGCGCTCAACTGGACGCGCGGGGTCTTCGCGCCCGGACTGTGCTCGATGCGGTACAGCGCCGAATCGTCCGCGCCGCCGAAGTAGCTCGACCCGTAGTCCAGCACGTACAACGCCCCGTCCGGACCGAATTCGAGGTTCATCGGCCGGGTCAGCTCCATCGAGTCGAAGAAGGGCCGGATCGCCGCCAGCCGCCCGTCCGCCTTCAGCTCGAACTCCTTGATCCAGCCCCGATCCCACTCGTAGTTCAGCACCTTGCCGTCGTAGTACTCCGGGAACTTCACCGGCGAGTCCAGCGCCGGGTCGAAGTGGTACACCGACCCGCCCATCGGTGATTCCGGCCCGGAGCCGAGTTCGGGGACGGAATCGTCGTCGTAGGGCAGCCAGGCGGGTTGCACCGGCGGCAGGTCCACCAGCCCGGTGTTGTGCGGGCTCTCGTTGCGCGGTGCCGCGCAGTCGAAGGGCTGCCCGGATTGGCCGGTGCCGAAGTCGTAGTCGATGAACGGCTGGTTGTCGCCGACGCAGTACGGCCAGCCGAAGTTGCCGGGCGCTTTGATCAGGTTGTATTCCACCGTGCCGCCGGGACCCCGGTTCGGGTCGGCAGCACCGGCGTCCGGCCCGTAATCGCCGAGGTGGATCCACCCGGTCTGCCTGTCCACGGCGAACCGGAACGGGTTGCGGAAGCCCATCGCGTAGATCTCGGGGCGGGTCTTCTCGGTCCCCGGTGGGAAGAGGTTCCCGTCCGGGATGGTGTAGCTGCCGTCCGGTTCGACGTGGATCCGCAGGAGCTTGCCGCGCAGGTCGTTGGTGTTCCCGGCGGAGCGCTGGGCGTCGAACGCGGGGTTGCGGTCCGGCCGTTCGTCGATCGGCGTGAACCCGTCGGAGGCGAACGGGTTGGTGTCGTCCCCTGTGGACAGGTACAGGTTGCCCTGCGCGTCGAAGTCGATCTCACCACCGGCGTGGCAGCACGTGCCGCGCTGGGTCGGAATCCGCAGGATCTCCTGCTGGGTGGCGAGGTCGAGCGTGCCGTTGTCGGCGAGCTTGACGCGGGACAGCAGGTTGTGCCCGTCGAAGGGCGCGAAGTCCTCGGCTGTGCCGGTCTCCGGCGCATCGCCCTCCGGGGTGTCCAGTGGCGGTGCGTAGTACAGGTAGACCCACCGGTTGTTGGTGAAGTCGGGGTCGATGGCGACGCCCTGCAAGCCGTCTTCGTCGTGGTTGTAGACCGGGATGTCAGCGGCCAGCGTCGTGGTCGCCTCCGGCGTGGTCAGGAAAACGGAGCCGTCGCGGGAGGTGTGCAGCACGCGGCGGTCGGGCAGCACCGCCAACGCCATCGGCTCCCCCACCTTGGCTTCGCCCATGGCCAGCGCGATCTGGTCGAACGCGGCATCGGGTGGTGATTGTGCGGCGTGTGCGGAGGGAACGGCAAGGGCGGCCGCCGTGACGACCGCGGCGGCCGCGCAGGCCGCAATTCTCAAGGAAGGCACCAGGTCACTCCTCGTCGCTCGCATTCCGGCAGCTGTGCCGGTATGACTCACAGCTCGCGGATCGATCTTGTTCTTTGAAGCGGCGTCAGCCGCTTAGCCCACCTACGCAGCTGGCACCGCCGCGGGTTCTCAGAGGTCGTCTCGCGAGGACAGCCCCGACGCTGTGCATCGGACATACATGAGTCGGGGATCCCGGAGACGAGACGGCGACAGCAACTCCCGCAGGGGGGCCGCCACCCGCACCGCCACGCAAAACGGGCTCAGAAACTGGTTTTCAGCAGGGGGCCTGCCCGAGGGCGGTGCGGATGCCGCCGAGCAGGTGACGCAGGAATTCCGGTTCGCTGAAGGACTCCACGGTGTGCCCACCACCGGTGTAGTAGGCACGTCCGGCGTCGACGGCGTGGCACCAGGCGATCGGGTGGTCACCCATCGCGCCTTCTCCGGGGTCGTAGCTGGACTCGTCGAGAGCGGCCAGCACGTGCACGTTCGCGCGGGGATTGGTGGCGAAGTTGTACCACTCGTCGGTGCGGTGCCAGTTGCGCGGCAGGTGCGCGGTGGAGTCGTGGTGGCGGTCTTCCACCCGGACCGTGGCGGGTTGGATCTCCGGGTGGCTCGCGAAGTACGCCCCGACGAGTTCGCCGTAGAACGGCCAGTCGTACTCGGTGTCGGCAGCGGCGTGCACCCCGAGGTAGCCGCCACCGCCCCGGATGTAGCGCTCGAACGCGTCCTGCTGGGCGGGGTCGAGCACGTCCCCGGTGGTCGACAACCACACCACCGCGTCGTACCGGGCCAACTCGGTGTCGGTGAACCGCGATGAGTCCTCAGTGGACTCCACGGCGAAGCCGTTGTCACGGCCCAACTGCTCGATGGCCGCGATGCCCGCTTCGATGGAGTCGTGCCGGTATCCAGCGGTCTTGGAGAACACCAGCACCTGTGCTTGGTCGGATCGGCCCGGCTGACCAGCCCAGGCCGGAATGGTCATCGCTCCTGCCGCCAGCGCGGCGAGCACCAAACTCGCGATCTTCACAAGCGGCCTCCTCTCAGCATCTGTCGTCGAGCTCCTGTTACGCAGCTGCACGGCTTTCGGAGTGAAGGGCACCTTTGACCGGCTCAGTTGGTCGAAGGTGCCCTTCGCTCACCACCCCACCGAGCGAGCCTCGGGCCAACCGCCGCCAGAGCGCGGAAGATCGCGCTCAGATCTGTCACGACGCGAAGCCGACGTCGAGGTACTGGTCGACGTTCGCACTGGTCACCACTGCCGAATAGGTCGTGATCGAACGCGGCACCTCGTGCTCGGCCAGGTCGGACATGCCGCGGGCCTGGCCGAGCAACCGCGCCAGCGCGATCGCCGACGAGCACATCGAGGGGTTGTAGAGCACCGTCGCCTGCACGACGCTGTCACCCGCCTTGATGCGGTCCATCATCTGCCGCGAACCCGCGCCGCCCACGAGGAAGAACTCGTTGCGCCCAGCGGCCTCCACGGCGGCCAGCACCCCGATGCCCTGGTCGTCGTCGTGGTTCCACACCGCGTCCAGGTGCGCTGCGGCCTGCAGCAGGTTCGTGGCTTGCCGCTCGCCGGTTTCCGCGGTGAACTCGGCGGCGACCCGGCGGGCGACCTGCAAGCCGTGCCGGGCCAGACCGTCGCGGAATCCCGCGCTGCGCTCCTGGGTCAGCGGCAACGAGTCGGTGCCCGCGATCTCGGCGATCACCGGGTTGGCGACGTTGCGGCGGCGCAGTTCGGCCGCGATGTAATCGGCGGAGTTGACTCCCATGCCGTAGTTGTCACCGCCGATCCACACCCGGTAGGCGTCCGGGGTGTCGAAGACGCGGTCCACGTTGACCACCGGGATCCCCGCCTGCATGGCGCGGCGGGCCACGTCGGTCAGCGCCTTGCCGTCGGCAGGCAGTACCACCAGCACGTTCACCTTCTCGTTGATCAACGTCTCGACCTGGGCGATCTGCTGGTTGACGTCGCTGCTGCCCTCGGTCGGCCGGAACGTGACGTCGGGCAGCGCCTCGGCCTGGGTCCGGGCGTTGGTGGTCATCGCCGCCATCCAGCCGTGGTCTGCGGCGGGCGCCGAGAACCCGATGGTCACCTGCCGACCCGGTGCGGCGTTGTCTCCGCCCGCGGCGACGGCCGCCGGGTTCTGCTGCTGCGGTGGGTTGTTCGCCAGGCACCCGCTCAGCAGCGCGGTCGCGCCGAGCGCGCCGGAGCCGAGGAGGAACCCGCGACGAGGAGTTGCGGACATGGCGGTCTCCCGAGGGGAATGGGGATGTCAGTGGACGGGGGTGCGGCGGCGGGTGCGGGCCTGCAGCAGCACGGCGAGCACGATGATCGCGCCCTTGGCGATGTTCTGGATGTCGGTTTCGAGGTTGTTGAGCGTGAACACGTTGCTCAACGTGGTGAAGATCAGCACCCCGAGCAGGGTTCCGGTCATGCTGCCGCGGCCGCCGGTGAGCAGCGTGCCGCCGATGACGACCGCGGCGATCGCGTCCAGCTCGTAGTACAGGCCGTTGGTCGAGGCCCCGGAGGTGGTGCGAGCCACCACCATGATCGCCGCGATGGCGCAGCAGAACCCGGCCAGCGCATAGACCAGCGCGGTGTGCCGCCGCACGTCGATCCCGGCCAGCCGGGCGGCTTCCGCGTTGCCGCCGACCGCGAGGGTGCGACGCCCGAAGGTGGTGCGGTTGAGGAGGATCCAGCCGCCGATGAACACCGCGGCGAAGATCCAGATCAGGACAGGCACGCCCAGCAGGTCGGCCTGGAACACCGCGCCGAAGGCACGATCGTCGACCACCTGGGTCTGCCGCCCGCTGATGCGTTCGGCCAGCCCGCGCGCGGACGCCATCATCGCCAGCGTCGCGATGAACGGCACCACCCGGCCGTAGGCGACCAGCAGGCCGTTGACCAGGCCGCAGCCGGTGCCCACCAACAGCGCGCAGAGCACCATCACGACCACCCCGTAGGACTGGGTGGCCCAGGTGGTCATCCACACGCTGCACAGCGCCACGATCGAACCGACCGACAGGTCGATGCCGCCAGCGGAGATCACGAAGGTCATCCCGACGCTCACCACCCCGATGGCGGCGGCCAGCCGCAGCACGGTGGAGATGTTGGCCTCGGTCAGGAAAGCGTCCGGTCGGGTCGCGTAACCCACCACGCACAGTCCTATTAGGACGACCACGAGCGCGGTCAACCTGATGTCGGCGCGCGCCCACCAGCGGCTGAGCCGCGACGGGCGGGCCGCGGCGGGCGCCGCAAGGGTCTGCTCGTTCACTGTTCCGCCTCTCCGCGATTCACAGTGGTGGTCGCGTCCAGCACGAATCTCCCGTTTCGGAGTTTCTCGTGGCTGGCTTGCGTCACGGTCCCCTGAGGCGCGGTCGAGGAGGACTGCGGTTGACACCTGGCGACGCATACTGGACCGCCTCTCCGCGATTCACAGTGGTGGTGGCGTCCAGCACGAATCTCCCGTTTCGCGGTTTCTCGTGGCTGGCTTGCGTCACGGTCCCCTGAGGCGCGGTCGAGGAGCACTGGGGTTGACACCGGGCTACTCATGCGGCCTCCTTGGTGTCTTGCGGGACACCCGCACCTGGTCGGCCACGTGAGCGGGAAGCGAAGTTGTCACTCATGCGGCCTCCTCCATGACCAGGTCCAACACGTCGGATTCGGTGAGCTCCCCGGCGGCCGCCGTGCACACTGCCGCGCCGTCGCGCAGCACCAGCACCCGGTCGGCCAGGGCCAGCACCTCGGGTATGTCGCTGGAGACGACCACGATCGCGATCCCTTCGGCCGCCAGCCGCCGCATCAGCGCGTACAACTCGGCCCGCGCTCCAACGTCGACACCGCGAGTGGGTTCGTCGAGCAGCAGCACCCGGCACCCGCGCAGCACCCACCGACCGATCACGGCTTTCTGCTGGTTGCCGCCGGAGAAGGCGGAGATCTGCCGGTCGGGCTCGGCGGGCCGCAGCTGCAATTGCTCGGTGATCTGCTGGGTTTCGGTGGTCTCGGCCACGCGCCGGATGAAGCCGAACCGGCTGAAGTGCGGCAACGAAGCCAATGTCACGTTGGCCGCCAACGGCATCTGCGGCAGCAGGGCCTGGCTCTTGCGCTCTTCCGGCGTCAAACCGATTCCCGCGGCCACGGCCGCCGGTACGCTGCCCGGCCGGACTCGGCGACCGGCCACCCGCACTTCTCCGGAATCCGGCGTGCGGGCGCCGAAAATCGCCTCCAGCAGTTCGCTGCGGCCGCAGCCGACCAGACCGGCGAGCCCGAAGATCTCGCCAGCGTGCACGGTGAAATCCACGTCCGCGAATTCGCCGCGGCGGCTCAGCCCGCGCACTTCGAGCACCGGCTGGTCGGTCGCCGAACTGCCGACCGCCGCCACCTCCGGCGGTGCACCGCCGGTCATCAGCGAGACGAGTTCACCGGTCGTGGTGTCGGCGACGGGCAACCCGGCAGCGACAGTGCAGCCGTCCTTGAGGACCGTGACCCGGTTGGCGATGCGCCGGATCTCCGCCATGCGGTGGGAGATGTAGATGACCGCCACGCCGTCCGCGGTGAGCTCGCCGATGACTCGGAACAGGTTGTCGACCTCGCCCACCGACAGCGCGGCCGTGGGCTCGTCCATCACGATCAGCCGCGCCCGGTGGCCCAGCGCCCGAGCCATCGACACCAGCTGCCGCTGCGCGGCCGACAGCGCGCCCACCTCGCGATCCGGGTCGATCTCCGAATGCCCGAGCCGGACCAGCAGTTGCGCCGCTGCACCACGAGATTGGCCGCGACGGCTGAACCCGGCGGTGGCGCGTTCGTGCCCGAGGAAGATGTTCTCCGCGACGCTCAGGCCGGGGACCAGGTCCAACTCCTGGTACATCGCCGCGATCCCGCGCCGCAGCGCGGCGGCGGGCGAGGGCAGCTCGATCACCTCGCCCTGCCAGCGGATCGTGCCACCGTCCGGGGTGTGCGCCCCGGAGAGCACCTTGATCAGCGTCGACTTGCCAGCCCCGTTCTGCCCGAGCAGGCAGTGCACTTCCCCGGCCCGCACCCGCAGATCCACCCCGTCGAGCGCGCGCACACCCGGGAATAGCTTGACGATGCCGGTCATCTCCAGCAGCTGGGTCATCTGCTCGCCTCCTCCACCGGTATCCACCTGCTGTGGTGGGCGGCGCTGCGCTGCACCGCGTCCAGCACCCGCTGCACCCGCAGTCCGGCGGCGAAGTCCGGGCTCGGGGTGGTTCGGCTGGCGATCGCGATGAGCAGATCCCGCAGCTGGTGGGTGAAGGTGTGCTCGTAGCCGAGCAGGTGCCCCGGCGGGTACCAGGCGCTCAGGTACGGGTGGTCGGGTTCGGTGGCCAGGATGCGCCGGAATCCAGCGGTACCGGCCGGTTCGGTGGCATCGTGGAAGGACAGCTCGTTCATCGACTCGAAGTCGAACGCGAGGCTGCCGGTGCTGCCGTTGATCTCGATGCGCAGCCCGTTCTTGCGGCCGGTGGCGTAGCGCGTCGCCTCGAAGGTCCCGAGCGCGCCATCCCGGAACCGCGCGGTGAACAGCGCCGCATCGTCCACAGTGACCGGTCCGGTGCGTTCGGCATCGTCGACCAGCGGGCGTTCCGGCACGAAGGTGTCGACCAACCCGCAGACGCTGATGATGTCGTCGCCCACCAGGAACTGGGCGAGGTCCACCAAGTGCGCGCCCAAGTCGCCCAGCGCGCCGGAACCGGCGCGCTCGGCCTGCAACCGCCAGGTCAGCGGTGCCCGCGGATCGACCAGCCAGTCCTGCAGGTACTGGGCTCGCACGTGCCGGATCTGCCCCAGCCTGCCCTGCTCGATCAGTTCGCGCGCCAGTGCCAACGCGGGCACCCGCCGGTAGTTGAAGCCCACCATCGCCTGGATCCCGCTGCGCCGCGCGCGATCCGCCGCTTCGGCCATCGCCACCGCCTCGGCCACCGAGTTCGCCAGCGGTTTCTCGCACAGCACGTGCTTGCCAGCTTCCAAGGCGCTGGTGGCGATCTCGGCGTGGCTGTCACCCGGTGTGCAGATGTCGACCACGTGCACGTCGTCGCGCAGCAGCACCGCCTTCCAGTCGTCGCTGGCTTCGGCCCACCCGAAGCGGGCGGCGTCCTCGTGCACGGCGTCCTTGCGCCGCCCGCACAGCACCACCATCTCCGGTCGGACCGGGAGGTCGAAGACCCTGCCCACGGTTCGCCACGCGTGCGAGTGGACCGCTCCCATGAAGGCGTGGCCCACCAAGGCGACACCGAGTGTGTTCATTCCCGTCCTCCTGCCGTTGGTCACGACGCGGGGCTGACGCCGAGCACGTGATCGCTGATCAGTCCGGCCGCTCCGACGACTCCAGCGCGCTCGCCCAATTCCGACAGCACGACCGGGAGATTGCTGGTGGCCAGCGGTGTGGACCGCCGGTACAACTCGCTGCGCACCTCGGCCAGCAGCGGGTGCCCGAGTCCGGCCACGCCGCCACCGACCACGATCATCGCGGGGTTGACGAAGTTCACCAGGCCAGCCAGCACCCGGCCGAGCCGCCGACCGCCGTCCCGCACCAGTCCGAGGGCTTGCGGGTCACCGGCCCGCATCGCCACATCCACCTCGCGCGCGGTGAGCACCCCCCGGTCCCCGAGAAGTTCCTGCAGGCCAGGGGATTCGCCGCTGCGGGCGAGCGCGGTGGCGTCACGGGACAGGGCGGCACCGCTGAACCAGGCCTCCAGACAACCGGTCCGGCCGCAACTGCACACCGGTCCGGTGTCGTGCACGGCGATGTGCCCGATGTCGCCAGCGCTGCCGTTGCTGCCGCGCAGCACCCGGTTGCCGGTGATGATTCCGCAGCCGATGCCGGTGCCGATCTTGACGAACAGGAAGTCCCGCACCGAGCGGGCCAGCCCGCAGTACATCTCGCCGACCGCCATCAGGTTGACGTCGTTGTCGACCAGCACCGGGCAGTCCAGGAGCTGCATGAAGTGCTCGCGCACCGGGTAGCGGTGCCAACCGGGCATGATCGGCGGGGAGACGGTGAAACCGTCGCGGAAGCTCACCGGTCCGGGCACGCCGATGCCGACGCCGTCGAGTTCGGGCAGGTGCCCGTCGGCGCGCAGCTTGTCGATCGTATCCCCGGCGCGGCGCAGGATCGGCTCCGGCCCGTCCTTGATGTCGATGGCTTCGCTGGTGTGCGCGACGAGTTCGAGCCGACCGTCGGTGACGCCGACGTCCAGCGAGGTGGCGCCGATGTCGACGCCGATGAAGCGCAGCCGCCGGGACAACTGCACGAGCCCGGATCGCCGACCGCCCTGCGATGCGGCTTTGCCCGCCCGCTCCACGAATCCCAGCTCCTGCAGCCGGGCGAGCTCCTGGCCGATCTTGGAGCGGGAAAGCGACACCTGCGCGGCCAGCTCAGCCGCGGCTTGCGGTCCGTTGAACCGCAACGAGGTGAGCACGCGGGCTTGGTGGGCGTTCTCTGGTTGCACCGACTACCCCACTTCTTGCACGAAGCGTATGAAGTCCGTCACAGAGTAAGCGAACAGTTTTCCGCGCAGTCAAGGTGAAATCCGCGAAGTCGCCCGGATGTCCGCTGCCCGACCGGCGGCAACCGCGCAGGGCCGTTCGGAGTCCCGCCGCATGCCTGGGAAATCGCTATCGAACTGATCAGTTCCGATACAACGGGACCAGGATGTCCACAATGGATATGGCGTAACGCAGCGGATACACCGTTAACCGGACGAAACTCGCGAAATCGGCTCCGTGACCCAATGCCCTATCGGCCATTGCGCCGAACAGCCCCAACACGGCACGTCCGAGTGGCACCCGCGGTCGTTCCCGGACAGCGTGCTGGGAAGGAACGAAAATGACAAACCGACGTGCCGCCCACGCACGCCCAGCGCGACGGAAAGCGGCTCATGGCCCGCTTGGGCCATGAGTAGCCCTGTGTCAACCCGAGTCCTCCTCAACCGCATCTCAGGGGACCGTGACGCAAACCAGCCACAAGAAACCGCGAAACGGGAGGTTGGGGGGACGCGACCACCACTGAAAATCGCGGAGGGGCGGTACTGTCATGAGCCGCTCACCGCATCGGATCCCCGTCGTCACATGGACGGTTCCGGCAGTCGACCGGTGTGGTCGCGCGGCGACCGAGGCAGGTCGAGGACGGAGGCAGTGCCATCGGCTCCGGTCGCGACCGTGACGATGTTGCGCACCTGCGAGACGATGTCATGCAGGTTCTGCTCGAAGACCGGGTCGGTGACCTCGGTCAGGTTGTCCGGCGCAAAGGTGAGCACCGGTGTATGCACGTGGCCGCCGCGCAGCTGCACGCCGAGAGCATCCCGCAGCAGGGTCGTGCGGTACGCGATCTCGTTGGACAGGTAGGAGCCGCCGCCACCCGCTCGCGCCACCGAGCCCGGCGTCGGGCCGTCCGGCTGGTCGACCGGTTCCGTCTGACCCGCCGGGATCTCGGTCACCTCGGTGTTGTGGTATGCCGGGAACCGCCCGGTGTCCGCCCGCACGATGTCGGCGTACGCCTGGGTGGTGGGAACGAACTCCGGCGCCGGGGTGACGGTCGGGATGCCTTCCGGAACGCTGATGGTTCCCAGCCGGGTCTCGTCGTTGTTGTCGACGCCCTGGTGCCAGCGCCCGTTCCAGTGCTCGACGTCGAAGCGGTCCGGGCGACCCTGGCTGACCGTGACGAAGATGTCGACCTGACGCGGTCCGGGCACCAGGTGCGGCAGGAAGGTCTTTTCCACCATGCCCTGTTCGAACGGGGTCCAGAGCACTGGGAACATCGCGGTTTCGATCCGCGCCGGACCTGCGTCGGTCATCACGACGGTGCCGTCGAGGGCGAGCGCGGAGGCGCCGGACGGGTTGCTCCGCCGGATGTCGTCGTTCAACTGGAACGGGTCGAAGCCGCTGACCAGGACCCGCTTGATCCCGTCGCTGGGCGGGAAGTCGATCGAGGTCTGCCCGCGCGAGTGCTGTTCCAGCGACCACAGCAGGGCGTCGCGTTCCCCTTGGTCCAGCGAGAACTCCGACTTCCACTGCCGCAGTGCCTTGGTCATCGTCAACCGCGCCCAGTACAGCGGACGATCGTCCCCGGCGGGCAGCCCGCCCACGGCGTCCCCCTGGGCCTGCGCCACGGCGCGTTCCCAGAGCCGGTCGCCTTCGGTCGCGATCAGCTCCTCGGCGTCGTCCTGGTCGGTCACCGAGCACAGCCGCGCCGCGAACCGGGGGCCGACGTCGTCGAACCCGCTCGCGCGCAGGATCTGCTGGGGAACTTCCGCGGTCAGCCGCTGTTCCTCGACGGTGGGCTGGACGCTGGGATCGACGCAGTCCGCTCGGGGTGTCGCGGCGACCGCCGCGGGCGAGAGCAGCGTCAGGGTCGCGAGCATGACCGAACAGGTTGCGCCAAGGCCGATCAACGGTCGCACATGAGGTCCTTCCGCCAGCGCCGGGCCAACTAGCAGCCCGATCAACGGGCTCCATTTGACCGGAAAGATCGACACAAAGCCAGGGGCGACACCGTCCAAAATGCCCGCCAACCGGCCAACTGGGCACACATTGGGCAAACCGCCGGTCGATCTCGGGCACCGCGAACGTCGTTGGCATGCAGTTGAACGGCCGCGTTCACGGAGTTCTCGTGGCAGTCGGGACCCACTGGCACGCGTCTCGCTCGATGGTGGTTTTCTCGCTACCGGACGCATCCGGGATCTCTTCAGGAGGAATTACCTTGAGCAGCACTGAGACCGCCCCGCCGCGCTGGAGCGACCAACCGGCTCCAGCCACCGCCGAGGAATGGATCAGCCGCGCGCGCGAGGTCGCCACGCTCCTGGCCGCCGACGCCGTCGCTCGCGACCGCGCCGCTGCCACCCCGTACGACGAGGTCCAGCTGCTCAAAGACGCCGGGTTGGTCACGCTGCTCGGTCCAACCGAATTCGGTGGCGCCGGGCAGGATTGGGTCACCGCCTACCGCGTGGTCCGCGAGGTCGCCGTCGGCGATGGCTCCATCGGACAGCTGCTCGGTCACCACTACGTTTGGTCGTGGGCCATGCGACTGGTCGGCACACCCGAACAGATCACCGAGGTCGAGCGGCTCTACACCACCAACAACTACTTCTTCGGCGGTGTGGTCAATCCCCGCGACCACGAGCTGACCGTCACCGATGAGGGCGAGGCACTCGTCTTCCGCGGCAAGAAGTACTTCTCCACCGGGAGCAAGGTCTCCGACCTCACCGTGCTCGAAGGCGTGCTGGAGACCAGCGGCCAGAACGTCTTCGCGATCGTGCCCTCCATGCAGGACGGCATCGTCTTCGGCGACGACTGGGACAACCTCGGGCAACGACTCACCGAGTCCGGCAGCGTGGAGATCAACGAGGTGCGGGTGCCCTGGTCAGCGGCGGCAGGATATGTCGACAAGCAGTTCCAGCCATCGGCCTACGGCACGCTCCACGTACCCGCGCTGCACCTGGTGTTCGCGAACTTCTACCTCGGCATCGCGCAAGCCGCCCTGCGCGCCGGAGCGTCCTACACACGCCGACACACCCGCCCCTGGCCCTACGGCAAGGAGAACAAGAACTCAGGAGCCGAAGAGTTCTACATCCTCGACGGATACGGCGACCTGCAAGCGAAGCTCTGGGCCTCCGAAGCCCTGACCGACACGGCGAGCGCGAACCTCGCGCGGTTGCTGCACGCTGACCGGCAATCCGTCACCGCCGAGCAACGCGGCCAAGCCGCAGTCCTCGTCGCCGCCGCGAAACAACGCGCCATCGATGTCGGACTGGAAACGAGCACCCGCATCTACGAACTCACCGGAGCCCGAGCCACGGCCAATTCTGTCGGCCTGGACATCTACTGGCGCAACCTGCGCACGCACAGCCTGCACGACCCGGTCGCCTACAAACGCGTGGAAGTAGGCCGCTACACCCTCCTCGGCCAACTCCCGGACCCCACCCCGTACACCTGATCCAAGCAGCACGACCCGCGAGCTCAACTGATCCTGCGGACGTCGAGGGGTGTTTCAACGGCAGTGTTGTCAGGGCCGGGTTCGACCTGGTACGCACCAACGTTGTTGTGCTCGGCAAGTGCTTCGACCAGTTCCGTGCCGCGGTAGAGCAAGCCGACGCCGTCGTCCGTGGCGTAACCAGGAGGCAGCGCACCGGACGCGACCAGTGACTGGAACAGCGGTCGGCGTTCGGGTTCGCTGTCGTAGTGGACGCCGTTCGACCACGGGAGCAGGCCGAGCCCGTTCGTCACCGGCTGGAGCGCGGGACCGAATGAGTCGGTGGTCCCGCCGACGTGCCAGCAGATCGAGCCAGCCGATACGCCGGTGAGGACGACGCCAGCCTGCCATGCTTCCCGGATGACGGTGTCCAGGCCGTGCAGACGCCACATCGCCAGCAGTCCGGCGACACTGCCTCCCCACACCCACAGCAGGTCTTGGGCCAGCAGGTGCTCGCGAAGGTCGCTGACGTTCGGCCTTGGAAACAGGGCGAGGTGGCTGGCCGCCCACCCCTCGCGCCATGCGTTGTCGTAGAAGGTCGCGATCACGCGGTTGTCGTCACCACAGGCGGTTGCGAGGAAGCACACGCGCGGCGCCCGACCGGTTGCTCCGGCGAGATCGACAGCGTATCGGGTCAACGGGCCGACCTCCCATTGCAGCCGCGCGGAGGCTCGAAAACCACCCGAGGTGGCGAGAATCGTCGGAACGTCAGCAGGCACGCGCCGAGACTACCGGCGACCACACCTCATTCGTGCAGCGGAGCGTTCCGGAAGCGTAGTGGTAGGACGACACCTCATCCCCGATCTCGTCCACATGAGACAGATATCCGTGAAAACCCAGCAACCGCAGGACAAACAGGACTTCTGCGATCGTTGACACTGCTACCACGAGGCCGTAACATCACGGAAACATAACTCCATATCACGGAAGAAGGCCAGATGCAGCGGAGACTGCGCACCGTCGCTTCGGGACTTGCTCTGACGGTATTCGCCTTGGTCGGCACGCCCGGGTTGGCGGGTGCGGCACCGAAGGCGCATGCCGAGCCCCTGGAAACCACCGACCACTACGTGGTGCACACATCCGAGATCCCGGTGATCAAGGGCCAGGTCGACCACCTCTACGTGCAGCAGACCCGACTTGCCGAGGACAAGGGGGCCAGCCGCGGCGCGGTCGTGATCGTGCACGGCGCGACATACCCGACCGAGACCGCGTTCAACCTGCGCTACCAGGACTACAGCTACACCGATTTCCTTGCCCGGCAAGGCTTTGACGTGTACACGATGGACATGGAGGGATACGGCCCCTCATCGCGCCCGTGGCCGATGGAGGATCCGTGCAACCTCAGCGCGAGCGACCAGGACCTGGTCGGCCCGGTCACCCCGCAGCCCTGCGGCGACCCGAGCTACGCCAAGGTGCTCAGCACGAACCAGGCCGAGTGGAGCGCGCTCGATTCGGTGGTCGACTGGGTCCGCGCCCGCGACGGCGTGGACAAGGTCAACCTCGTCGGCTGGTCGATGGGCGGCATGCGCACCGGCGGCTACGCCTCGTCGCATCCGGACAAGGTGAACCGGCTGGTGCTCTTCGCACCCGCGTACGCGCCCACCTCGCCCGACTCCCCGCCCGCCGAGCAGCCGGACGGGGCGCCGTACACGGTGTCCAACCACGACCAGTTCCTGACCCGCTGGAACGCCGAGGTGGACCCGGCGCAGTGCCCCGGCCAAGTCGATCCGGGCGCGCAGGAACAGATGTGGCAGCAGAACCTCGCCGCGGACCCGGTCGCCGCGACCTGGGGTGTGGGTTTCATCCGCCGCCCGATGTCGGTGAACACCGGTTGGAACCAGGCGGCCGCGGCTCGGGTTTCCGCCCCGACGCTGCTGATCGCCGGTGACCTCGACCGCACCGTGCCACCGGAATCGGTGTACCAGCTCTACAACGACCTCGGTTCGCGGGAGAAGCTGTACCTGCAGGTGCACTGCGGCTCGCACTTCGCACTCAACGAGTCGCAGTACCGAATGCTCCAGCAGGTAACGGCGAACTGGCTGCAGCAACAACCAATCGCAGGCCAGCACACCGGAGTCGTCCAATCCACACAGCTGGCCGGCGGCCGCTGAGCGATGCGTGGAGGCCGCGCGCCGCGGCACACGGCCTCCATCCGGATTCAGCAGTAACCACTTGAAGAACTGCGCCTTGTGCCGGTGGGCGCGTCCACAATGGATCAGCAGGAATGACCGATCACGCCAGGCCCTTCCGGAGGCGGTAGGCCGGGCGGAGCTCGGTGGCGCGGGCTGTTCGTCGGCGGTCGATGGCCAGGTAGGTCACCGCCAGGCCGCTGAGCGCCCAGACGACCAGCAGTGCGATCGGCCCGCCGTCCGGGTTGAGCCCGCCGGTGATCGCCCGCAGCGCGTCCTGCGCGGGGCCGACCGGCAGCGCCTCGGACAGCGACCCGAGGACGGCGGGCACTGCGGCGATGAAGCCGTTGGCCAGGACGATCAGTCCCACCAACATCGCCGCGAACCGCCCGATGCCGCCGAACGCCGCCGCCAGCGCCTGGTTGACCGCGCTGAACGCCACCGCCGTCAACACGAGCAACCCGGCGCAACCGAACCACTGGCCCGCCGAAAACTCGCCGGTGATGCCGACAACCACGGCCACCAGCAGACCCTGCACCACCGCGAGCGCGGTGGGCAGCCGGAATTGCGCTAGTGCGAGCCGGAAGGACGACCTGGTCGATTCCAACGTCCGCTCCGGCAGCGGGCGCAGCACCAGGAATGTGATCACCGAGCCGACCCACAGCGCGAACACCGCGTACAGCGACAGGCCGGACGAGCCGAACCCGAGGGTGGTGCCCCCGGCGGTCGTGACCGGGTTCGCCACGGCCTCTGCCAGCTTCTCCCGGTCCCCGTCCGGGTACTTGGGAAGCTGTCCCACCGCTTGGCCCAAACCGTCCGAGAGCTGTCCCGAGCCGTCGCCGAGTTGCCGCGCGCCGTCGGCGAGCCCTTGCGTGCCGTTGGCGAGTTGCTGTGCGCCGCTGGCGAGTTGGTCGGCACCAGTCCTGGTTTGCGACAGCCCGTCCGCGAGCTGCGTTGCGCCGCTGCCCAGCTGTTCGGCTCCCCCGGCGAGCTGATCGATGCCGCCCGCCAGCGCGGGCAGCCCGCCCCCGGACTCCGGAGTGCGCCCGGCCATTGCGCTCAGGCCACCGGAAACACCGTTGCTGGCCTGCTGCAACTGCCCGCCGCCGTCGGCGAGCGCGTGCGCGGTCGCCGCTTGGACGGCGAGCTGGTTGCACATCGGCAGCACGCCGACCGGGCACTGCTCGGACAGCTCGGCGAGGTTCTGCGACATGCCTTGCAGCCCGCTGTTGAGCTGCTGCATGCCCTGCGCCTGCTGCGCGGAGACATCGGCCAACGTGCCGACCTGGCCGGGCAATTGGGCGGTCTGCTGCTGGATCTGGTTGAGCCCGCCGCTCAACGCGCCCGCGCCCGCAGCCAATTGCCCCGCGCCGTCGTCGAGTGCGCCGAGCCCGTCGGCGAGCGCCCGCGATCCATTCGCCAGTTCGCCTGCGCCGCCCGCGAGTTGGTCGGTTCCGCCAGCGAGTTGCTTGGCGCCGTCGGCCAGCGAGGTCGCGCCCTTCGAGGCGTCGCCGAGCTTGTCGCCCAGCGTGTTGAACCCGACGTAGACGTTGTCCAGGTACGTCGTGGTCAACTGCTGTCCGAGCAGGTTCGCGGCCGTGGCAGTCACCACCCGGCTGATCGCCTCGTCCGCGAGGCGGCTGCGGTCCCCGGTGCTGACGTCGATCGTGGCGCGCTTGGCCTGCGCCGGATCGCCGGAGAACGAAGTGGCGGCCGCGGAGAAGTTCTTCGGGATGGTCACCACCGCGGCGTAGCTGCCGTCCGCCAAGCCTTCGCGCGCCGTCTCCGGCGTGGCGAACTCCCAGGTGTAGTTGCTCTTGATCTCGCCGCCGACCAGTTTCGCGGACAACTGCCGCCCCAGCGGGGTGAGCTGGCCGTTGACCTGCACCGGTTCGTCGTTGTTCACGATCGCGGCCTTGACGTCCTTCAGCCGGTCCTCGGGTTTGCCCAGCGACCAGGTGAGCAGGCCCGCGATGGCCAGCGGTACCAGCAGCAGGCCGAGCAGGGGCAGTAAGCGGGAGCGGTGGCTCGACCGCTCCTTCGGCGACGTGCGCACAGTGATTTCCTCTGCTTTCTAGCGGATCGCGCCGGAGACGAGTTCGGGCATGTCGGCCGCGTCATCGCGCAGCTCGGTGACCGAACGGGCAGCGGGCAGGATGTCGCGCACCTCGGCCAGGCCGGTGGTGCCAGCCAGCACGGCGGCGCGGGAGCTGGAGAGCAACTCCCGGATCTCCAACCGCTCGGCGGGATCGGCGACCCGGTCGGTGCGATCGAGCACGAGCATCGCGGGGTTCTCCGCGAGCGCGTGCCGCACCGACTCCGCACCGCCTTCGCCGACGTCGACGTAAGCGACGCGCGAGCGCACGGACGAGCCGCGCGCGGGCAACACGTAGCCGAGGACCTTCAGCTTGCCCGCGTCCGGTTTCAACCGGCCCGACAAGGTCAGCAGCAGCGAGCTGATCGCCGACTCCTGCGGGCCGCGCACGACGTGCACCCCGTGGCGCGGCACCAGGAATCCGACGTCGCGGTAGACCGGTTCGCCGGTGGCCGGGTCGGCCAGCCGCAGTCCTTCGCAGGCGATCGCCTCGTCGGAGCCCGGACGCGGCCAGTCGGCCAATTCCAGTTCCTCCCGCAGGTTCTCGCCTTCCACGTCGAAGGACGGCAGCGCGCGGTCCAGCTTTCGCGGCATCCACCAAGCCCGGTCCCCCAGCAGCGCCAGCACTGCCGGGACCAGCGTCATGCGCACGACGAAAGCATCGACGAAAACGCCGACGGCGAGGCCGAGCGCGATCGGTTTCAGGTTCGCGTCGCCTTCCGGCACGAACGCGATGAACACCGCGAACATGATCAGCGCGGCGGCGGTGACGACCTTGGCGGAGGAGACGAACCCGCTGTTGATCGCGCCGTGGGCGTCGCGGGTGCGCACGAACTCCTCGCGCATCCGCGAAACCAGGAAGACCTCGTAGTCCATGGCCAACCCGAACAGCACGCCCATCAGCACGATCGGCATGAAGCTGATCACCGGGCCGGTGCGGGCCACGCCGAACCAGTCGGCCAGCCAGCCGTGCTGGAACACCAACGTGACGATGCCCAGCGAAGCGCCGATGCTGAGCAGGTAGCCGAGCGTCGCCTTGATCGGCACCGCGATGGAGCGGAACACCATCGTCAGCAGGATCAGCGACAGCCCGACCACGACCACGGCGAACGGCAGCAGCGCGGCACCGAGCTTGTCCGAGACGTCGATGCCGACGGCGGTGAAGCCGGTCACCGAGATGTCCACGCCGTAGGTCTGCAGGAAGTGCCCGCGCAGCGAACGGATCTCGTCGACGAGCTGCTTGGTCTGCTCGGAGTCCGGCGCACCTTCCGGGATGACCTGCACGATGCCGGTGTCGGCGGTCGGGTTCGGCGTCGCCAGCGGCACGTCGGCCACGCCGGGCAGCTTCTCGATCTCGGCTTTGAGGTCGTTCATCAGCCCGAGCGGGTCGGTGCTGGTGACGATGTTGCCGGTGACGATCAGCGGGCCGTTGAAGCCCTTCGGGAAGTGCTCGGAGATCAGGTCGTAGGTGACTCGGGCCGGGTCTTCCTTCGGCAGCGCCCCGGAATCGGGCAGCGCGAGCCGCAACCCGGCGGCAGGCAGGGTCGCAATGCCCAGGACACCGACCACCACCAGCACGGTCACCAGCGGGAAGCGGGTCAGCACGCCCACCCAACGGCTGAACAAGCGCTCACCGAACGGACGTTTGGCCCGCTTCATGGGCTGTCGCGGCCGGAGTCGGTTGCGGGCGAAACCCAGCAGCGCGGGCATCAGCGTCACCGACACCAGCACGGCGATGCCGACCCCGACGGCGCCCGCGATGCCCATCGTGGTCAGGAAGGGAATGCCCGCCACGCCGAGCCCGGCCAGCGCGATCATCACGGTAAGCCCGGCGAAGATGACCGCTGATCCGGCGATAGCCGTAGCCCGCGCGGCGGCTTCCTGCGGCGGCACACCACGGGTCAGCTCCTGCTGGTGGCGGGCGACGATGAACAGCGCGTAGTCGATGCCCACCGCCAAGCCCAGCATCAGCCCCAGCAGCGGCGTGGTGGCGGTGATCGGCCCGAGCACGGTGGCGAGGAAGATCAGCGCGGTGGAGACGCCCACCCCGATCAGCGCGTTGATCAGCGGCATCCCCGCAGCCAGGAACGAGCCGAGCGTGATCGTCAGCACCACGATCGCGATCACCAGCCCCAGCGCCTCGGTGACGCTCACGCCGGGGAATTCCTGCGCGAACAGCGGCCCGCCGTAGGACGCCCGCGCCCCTTCCGGCAAGCGGTCCTGGAGATCGTGGGAGATCTCGCCGATGTGCTCCTTGGTGGGCTCACCGATCGTGGACACCTCACCGTCGAGCTGGGCCATGATGATGGCCGCCCGGCCGTCTTCGCTGATCGCGCCGCCGAGGTTCGCGTCATAGGGCGAGATGACCGAGGCGACCTCGGGCATGCCGTTGAGCTCGTCGACGGCATGATCGATGGCCGCGCGCACGGCGGGATCCCGCACCCCTTCCGGAGCCACCGCGATGATCTGCGCGGAAGCGCCGCTGGTCTGCGGGAACGTGACCGACAGCCGGTCCAGCGCCTGCTGCGCCTCGGTGCCCGGAATGGCGACGCTGTTGTCCAGCCCCTTGTTGAACAGGAGCGCTCCGCCACCGGCGACAGCGAGCACGAGCAGCCAGATCACCAGCACGGTCTTGCGCGCGGCGAACGCTCGGCGACCGACTGAGTAGAGGAACGAGGACACACCGAACTCCCTGTCACCGGACGCGACGGACCGGCTCATGCCACTGGGACGGGGGAATTGGATACAGCACTGTATCCGATACAAGAGCGTATCCGATAGCATGGTGCTGTCGCACCTGGCTGCACTTCCGGCGTCGAAACCGCTGGTCCCGGGCTTAGCCCTCAAGGAGGAGAGTTCGCGTGAACACGAGCAAGGCCACCGGTGCGCCGGAAGGTGGCACGCGGAAGACCGCGCGCCGGGCCAAGACGCGGGAGCGGCTGCTGGACGCCGCGTACCGGCAGTTCAGCGAGCACGGCATCAACGGCACCTCCATCGAGGCCGTCACCGACGACGCCGGGTTCACCCGCGGCGCGTTCTACTCCAACTTCGCCAGCAAGGAGGAGCTGTTCTTCGCCCTCGCCGAACGGGAGAACCGGCTTCGGTTGGAGAACCTGCGCGAGCGGTTCGACGACGCGGTCGCCATGCTCGGGCGCACCGGTCGGAAACCCGATCCGGAGCTGATCGAAGAGGTGATCGCCGACATCCTGGCGGCCCAGCCGGAAAACCGGCAATGGTGCCTGCTCAACAGCGAGTTCCGGTTGTTGGCGATGCGCGACCCGGCGGTGGCGCCGCAGTTCCTGGAGAGTTCGCACGCCTTCCAGCGCGAGTTGGCCACGATGGTGCAAGCCGCGCTCGCCTCGGTGGGCCTGCGTTTCCTGATCGACCCGCTGCACCTGACCCGACTGCTGATCAACCAGTTCGAGTCCGCGATGCAGGAAGCGATCCTCTCCGGAGCCGAAGACGCCGAACGCGCCGCCCGCGACGGAGTGATGAACACCCTGCCGTCCCTGGTCCACCGCTTGACCGAATTCCATCCCACCGACCCGAAGTGACGCCGTCGAGATTCCGAGCCCGGCGCGGTGACAACGGTCAGCTTTCGGGCTTGCGGCCCGGTCCGGTGAGGAGGTCCTGCACGATGGGTCCCAGCCATGCCGTGATCGTGTCGTCGAGCCCCTGGGCTGGTGACCGGCCCAGACGGTGTCACGGAGACGAGCCGTTTCCGGCGCACTACCGGCAGAAGGTCGAGAACCTGGCTCAGCAGTACGCCATCGAAATCGGGGTGCACGTGCTGTCGCCGGATGACACGCGCTTAGCCGCACCGGCTCGTTCGCGCGCCAACAGGCGAGTTCGAGCCGACCGTTTAGGGTGCTGAAGCCCGCGAGACCTGAACACGTTGCACAACGACCCCTTGCAGGGTCGTGCGCACCACCAGCCCATGCGATACCAGCGACGAACCCGACAGCGCGGGTACCCGCGGATCTCACGCCATCTTCACGCCCGGCGTTTCACAGTCGACCTGCGGACAAGGGAAATCTCCATGGCCGCCCACCGCGGCGCGGACCGACGCAGCTCCAGCTCGCGGAAATTCATCAGCCGCACGCACCGCGTGCCGAAAGCTCGCGATCTCCAGAACACCAATGCGCCAAAGGTTCACGCCGAGCGCATTGCGCCACACCACACGACCCCTATCGTGGTTAGTAGAAAGCCGGTGTCGAGAATCTCGCCCGATGGTCAGCATTTCCGGGCGCACAGCTCGCAACCACCATTGATCGTCGACGATCCAACAGATCTCGGCGGCGGATCAGCACGGGCCGCGATCTACCCGAGAAGTCCTTGAAACAGTGGAGAATTGACATGCCGGGCCTGTTCGACGAACTCCGGTCACCGTGGCCGTACGGTGCTTTCTCCTTCTACACATCCCGACCGCGTTCCAGACCACCGCGCCCGCGCAACAGACCCAGCAGCCCAGCCGAGGTGCTCGAACGCCTGCTGGAGGGGCTGCGCGGACAGGTGATCGAAGTGGGCTCGGGCAACGGCGTGAGCTTTTCGCACTATCCGTTCGGAGTTGACGAAGTTCTCGCAGTGGAGCCGAACGCCCTCTACCGCAGAAGAGCCGTCAAAGCCGCGGCGATGTCATACGTGCCAATAGAGGTCGTGCCCGGCCATGCGAACTCGCTGCCCGCGCCGAACGCCAGCAAGGACGGCGCGGTCATCTCGCTCCTGCTGTGCACGGTCGCCTCGCCCGCCGAAGCCTTGGCGGAACTGCACCGGGTGCTGCGCCCAGGAGGAGAACTGCGGTTCTACGAACACGTTCGAGCTGACCGACCGTTCCCCGCCTGGATGCAGGACACCATTACTCCCCTGTGGCAACGCTGTTTCCGCGGCTGCCACCCGAACCGCGACGCGGTGTCGGCCATCGAAGAAGCCGGGTTCGAGATCGTCGCGATCATTCCCTTCATGCTCAGCTGGGCACGCTTCGGTCCGATAGCACCGCGCGTGATAGGACGCGCCATTCGACCCGAATCCGCACGCTGACCGCCCGCGGTCGCAACACCGAGCACAGCGCCAACACGCACATCCTCAGCGGAACGTAGGTGCGCCGCGGCCTCCGCCGCCGAGCCGAGCGTCAGAAGGTCAGCACGAGTCGGCCGCGGGAGCCGCCAGCTTCGAGTCGGCGGTGCGCGTCGGCGGCCTGCTCGGCGGGAAACTCCTGGGCCACCCGCAACGAGAGCTGTCCCCGCTCGACCAGCACGCGGAGCTCATCCAGCTTGTCGCGGGCGTGTTGGTAATCCGGAACCCACACGTCGCGGACGGTGACACCGGTCAAGACAGCGGCAGCGCCCCGTTCTCCGGGACGGCGGACGATCGCCACCTGCCCACCGTCGCGCAGGGCAGGCACCACATCGGCCCCGAGCAGCGCAGCGTCGAGCACTGCCGCGACGCCAGCCGGAACGGCCTCCCGGAAGCGCTCGCCCACCCCGGTCCCACGGCGGACGACGGCGTCGGCGCCGAGCTTGCGCACCAGTTCCTCGTCCCCCGGTGCCGCGTCGGCAACAACGCGCAGGCCCGCCACCTTGGCCAGCTCGACCGCGTACCCACCGACCGCCCCGGCAGCTCCGGTGACCGCGAGCCATTCGCCGGGCGCGAGATCGAGCAGGTCCAGGGCACGGCGCGCGGTGAGCCCGTTCATCGGCAGGGTCGCCGCCTCGACGTGGCTGGTCCCGGCCGGGGCGCGGGTGACCTGGGTGGCTGCCAGGACCAGGTACTCCGCATAGGCACCGCCCGAGGGCTCGACCTGGCTGACCATCGCCATCACCCGGTCCCCGATGCGCAGGTCGGTCGCGGTGCCGGGGCCGATCTCGTCGAGGATTCCGGCGGCCTCCAGTCCGGGTCGGTACGGCGGGGTGAGCCTGCCGACCAGCATCGAGTCGATGTCGCCGATCCGGAGCAGGGTGTCGGCGGGATTCACCGTCGCCGCGCGCACCCGGACCCGGACCTGCCCAGGCCCAGCGTGCGGTTCGGGGATCTCGACCACGCGCAACACATCCGGGCCGCCGTACTCAGGCACTGCTACTGCCTTCATCACGTTCCATTCGGTATCTGGCGAGCGGGTAGGTATTCGTTGAATACTGTCCTGATGAGGATCCCGCCCGGCCCCGCTGCCGCTCAAGAAGGCACTTCGAACTCCCCTGGTACCTCGGGGGAAACCGCCCCCGGCTGCGACATCGACGCGGCTCGCTCCGCACTCGTGCGCAGCCTCCTGGGGCGCATCGGCGACAAGTGGTCCGTCATCGTCATCTGCAAGCTGGGCAGCCAGCCACGGCGGTTCAACGAACTGCGCCGCCTGTGCGACGGCATCACGCAGCGGATGCTCAGCTCGACGCTGCGCAATCTCGAACGCGACGGCATCGTGTCGCGCACCGTCTTCCCAACGGTTCCGCCGGGCGTGGAATACGCGCTGACCGACACCGGCCGAAGCCTGTTGGAGATCGTGCAGGCCCTCGCCTCCTGGGTGGACGCCAATCTCGACACCATCTGCGACGCCCGCGCCAACTACGACCAGCGGACCAACCACCCCACGCACCCGTGACGTCGGGCTCGGGATCAGCTGGTGCCGTCACAACCTGGTTCGCAGGTCGTGGCGAGTGGTGCTCACTCGGTCAGCAGGCGCGGCGCTGGCAGCAGGACCTCGGCGGGCACCGGTTCCCAGGACGGCAGTCCGTCGCCGCCTCGGACCACCCGGCCGAACGCTTGATCGCCGAAGTGGAACCCGAAGCCCATCGTGCCCGGCTGTTCGAGCTCCGCGACCAGCCGCCGACGCGCGGCGAGCACGCGCACGGCGTCGATGTCCGGCCGCGACGACCAGTCCGGATGCGTGATCTGCGCGGGGATGTGGAAGACGTCGCCGAACACGATCACCCGCTCGTCGCCCGCCGCGATGACGAACGACGTGTGCCCTGGGCTGTGTCCCGGCGTCACGAGGGCGCGCACGCCGGGGAAGATCTCCTCGCCGTCGGCGATGACCGTGTGCTCACCGGTGAGCGGCACGATCACCTCCGAGCGCGGCGGCGCACCCGGGATCGTCTCGCCTCGGCCGTGCGGTGCCCACTCCTCGGCGGCCACCAGGTAGCGGGCGTTCGGGAAGAACTTGCGGTGCCCGGTGTCCCCGTTCGCCGCGAACGCCCAACCGGTGTGGTCGATGTGCAGATGCGTGAACGCCACCGCCTCGACGTCCGCTGGCGACCGGCCCAGCGCGGTGAGGGTGGCGGGCAGGTCGCCTGAGTCGCCGATGCCGACCGTGGTGTCGCCGACCGGCACGGGACCGTCGAAGTCGCCCAACCCGGCGTCGACGAGCAGCGTCCGGCCGTCTCGCTCGACGAGCAGCCCGCCCGCCGACATCGCGACGCGGCCCCGCGCGTCCACCGCTTCCGGATGGTTCGCCCAGTACTCGGCTGGCACGTCCGGGAAGAATTCGGACGGGAACATCGCCATGGCCCCGTCAACGACGTATGTCAACTTCGTCCCGCCCAGTTCGAGCGAGCGGACGCACGACTGATCTCCTACTGCTCCCGGCACCGGACCTCCCCGTTTTGCCCTCCTCGACTCCTCGGGCCCAATGGTATGTCCGCGAAGATCGCGGCGATCTTCTCCGGCGCCCCCATGTTCAGGGACGCTCGGATCAGCGGCTGTGCAGCCAATCCGCCCAGACCGCCAGCGCCTCGTCCGGATCGCGGCGCCCCACACCGATGCGGAATCGGTCCGTCGGCGTCGGCGTGAGCTCCGAGCGGTAGATGTTCGCGGGCAGCAGGAGGACACCGCGCTGTTCGACGAGTTCGGTGCACATCGCCTCGACGCCGTCAGCACCGAGGTACCGCGGAAAGCACACGCAGCCGCCGCGCGGCGGCGCCCACTCGAAGAGGTCCGGGTATCGGCGGAAGAACGCGTCGAAGCGCGGCACGTTGTCGGCGATGATCGCCCGGTTGCGCGCCAGGATCAGGGTCCGGGCGCGCAGCGCGATCAGCGCCAGGACCTCGCTCGGTGCGGAGTTGCAGATCGACGTGTAGTGCTTGGCCCGTTCCAGCCGACCGAGGATTTCCCTGTCGCGGCAGGCGATCCAGCCGATCCGCAGGCCCGGCAAGCCGTATGCCTTCGACATCACGTTCAGCGACAGCGCCGAGGTGGACAGGTCCGCGGCCTGCGGAAGCGCCGCCACCGCATCGAGCTCAAGCCCCCGGTACACCTCGTCGCTGAACAGCAGGATGCCGCGCTCTTCGCACAGCCGCACCAAGCTCGTCCACGTCTCAAGATCCGGTACCGCGCCGGTCGGGTTGTTGGGGAAGTTGACCGACACGAGCCGGGTGTTGGGACGCAGTTGCCGCTCGACCTCGGCGACGTCCAGGGCCCAGCCC
The DNA here is from genome assembly GCF_022678645.1 of Saccharopolyspora soli. Classification (GTDB taxonomy): domain Bacteria; phylum Actinomycetota; class Actinomycetes; order Mycobacteriales; family Pseudonocardiaceae; genus Saccharopolyspora; species Saccharopolyspora soli. The sequence continues at coordinate 192,430 of NZ_JALBWV010000005.1, forward strand.
TCGTCCGGTCGCAGCGCGACACCCGAAACCTCGCACACCGACAGCGGAATCGTCTCGGCGGCCTGGTAGTTCGGTGTGATCACGACGGCGTGGTCCGACGGCTCCAGCAACGTCCGCATCGCCAGGTACAGACCTTCCTCCGCACCCGCGAAGCACAAGACGTCCCCGGACTCGACTTCCGCGTAGGTCGCGGCGATCTCCTCGCGCAGCGCTGGCAGGCCGTAGGTCTCGGTGTAGCCCAGCGACAGGTTCTCCCACCGCTTCCTCCCGTCGTCGTCGGCCAGCGCCAGCAGCTCCGAGACCGTCATGGTCTGCACGTCTGACGCGGTGAGGTGGTAGCGAGCGGTGAACTCCCAGCGGGAGAAGTAGGTCTCCAGGCGGAAGTCAGGAAGCGTCGGCATCGGATTCCTTCCGGATTTCGGCGAGCAGCTGGTAGGCCGCCGAACGGGACATCCGCAGCGCGCGTGCCACCACTGGCACGGATCTGCGCTGGGAGAACACCCCGGCGCCATCCAGCCGCGCCAGCAGCACCAGCCGCTGCTGGCGGGTCAGCTGCTCGACCGGGGTGGCGTGGTCGCGGACGAACTCGCCGACCACCTCGTTGAGCCTCTCGGTCCAGTCGTGTTCGAACAGGGTCCGGGGCTGACCCGTCGACGGTGCGGCGAACCCGGAGAGCAGCCGAGCTGCCTCGTCGAAGGCGGTGCGGTCGACGTTCACGCACAGCACGACCTCGGCGCGCCCGTCTTCGTCCCGGACGACGGCGCTGACGCTCGACAGCCGCCGCCCATCGGGTAGCGACTTCGGATACGGCCCGTACACGTCCTTCTCGGCCGGCCGCAGGCCATCGAGCTCGCCCAGCAGCGAGGGATCACCTGGTGCCCGGCCCGAAAACCCGTTCCAGATCCCGATCACCCGGTCGTCCCGCGGATCGTGCAGCACGACCTCGGCGTGCGGCGACAGCAGCCGCACGATCGCCTCGCAAACCGGCGCCCACCGAGCAGCCAGATCACCCATGTCGTGGACAGTACATCCAGAATCGACAAGCAGTCCAACCGACTCCGGTCCAGGCGAACGGATCATGTTGTGTTGATCACTGTTTTTGACGTGTTTGTCCGGAACCTCGCCGGTCCCCCGCTCCGTTGCTATGGACGTGCACGATGATCCGGGAAGTAGTCACCGCGCCTCGCGGCTCTCGCGGGGCGCGGGTCCCGCAGGGACACATGTCAGGCCGCCGGAGGCAGTGAGTCCTTTGTGGATCGTCGAGATGAGTTGAATTCGCCCGCCGATCCGCACATTCCGCGCCGTCTGCGTCTGGGAATCGTCAATCCGGCCGACTCGCGGTCCCGCCCGTGCCAAGCTGGCCGGGCCGCGGTGCCACCCCACTTCGACGGAGGAGCCGCACCAACCGCTACATCCACCGCGATCAACTGACAACATCGAATTGGGAAAGGGCCAAGCAGATGGTCTTCAAGAAGCTTCTGGGCGCACTCGGGGTCGGCGGCCCGTCGGTGGACACCGTGCTGCAGCACTCGCACGTCCGCCCCGGCGAACACCTCGCCGGAGAAGTCCGCATCACCGGTGGCAACCAGGACGTCACCATCGAACACATCGCACTCGGTCTGGTGACGCGGATCGAAACCGAGCACGGCGACCACGAAGGGCACGCCGGGGTGGAGTTCCACCGCGTCGTGGTGGGCGGACGTTTCCAGCTCGCCGAAGGCGAGAACACCACGATCCCGTTCGAACTCCCGGTGCCGTGGGAAACCCCGATCACCAGCGTCTACGGACAACACCTGCACGGCATGGTCCTCGGCGTGCGCACCGAACTGGCCATCGCCAAGGTCGCCGACAAGGGCGACCTGGACCCGATCTCGGTGGAGCCGCTGCCCGCGCAGGAAAAGGTGCTGGAAGCGTTCTCCCAGCTCGGCTTCCACTTCCGCAGCGCCGACCTGGAACACGGCCACCTGCACGGCGTCCACCAGGAACTGCCGTTCTACCAGGAGATCGAGTTCTACCCGCCGCCGCAGTTCGCCGGGCGCATCAACGAGGTCGAGCTGACCCTCATCGCCAGCCCGCACGGCCTGGACGTGGTGCTGGAGGCCGACAAGCGCGGCGGCTTCTTCACCCCCAGCCACGACGCCTTCGGCCGCTTCCACGTCACCCACGAAGAAGCACTCACCACCGACTGGGCCGGGCAGATCCACGGCTGGCTGGAACAAGCCGCCGAACGACGCGGCGCGATGGGCGGCCACGGCCACCACGGCTACGGCCACCACGACGACCACCATCACCACGGCTCCGGGATGGGCGGCATGATCGCCGGTGCCGCCCTGGGGGCCGGTGCCGGGATCGTCGGCGGCATGATCGCGGGCGAGGTGATCGACGAAGTCGGCGACTTCTTCGAAGGCGACGAAGAATTCTGACCCCACCACGACAGCGGGCGTCGGGCGTGTTCCCGACGCCCGCTGTGCGTGCTGCGACACCGGTAGCGCAAAGCCCATGGCCGCGCATGGGCGGCGGGTCGAGTCAGTTGGCGAAGAAGTCGGTGATGCGGCCGGTCCAGGTCCGGATGTCGTCCACCGACCTCGACACGTGCAGCGTCGAGCCGGGAATCAGTTCGTGCAGCCGTTCCGCCGTTGATACCGGGTGCAGCGGATCGGTGTCCCAAGCCAGGATCAGGGTCGGGTGGCGCAACGTCGCGATCGCCTCGGGCTCCGGCAGATCCGACCTGCCGACACCTCTGAGGATCGGTGCGAGCAGGTGGTCAGCGACATCGGGGGTCAGGTCGAACTTCGGGTACTCGGCGAAGATCGGCAGCGGCTCCGCGTGCGCCCACTGCTGACGCCATGCCGCAGCGCCGCGTCCGTCGATGTCGTCGGCGGCGTCCAGGTACCACTGCTTCGCCTGTCCGGCGCCGCTTTCCCAAGCGACGGGTGGGATCAGCAGCGCCAGGCGGCGGAAGCGGTACGGCTCGGCGAGCGCGGCGCGCAGGGCCGTGTCGCACCCCAGGGAGGAACCCGCGAAGTCCAGGGGCTCGTCGACGTCCAACGCGTCGATCAGTCCGAGGAGGTCGCGGGCGAAATTCTCGAACCGGTAGTCCTCGGTGATCGGACGCCCCGTCGACCGGCCGTGGCCGCGCTGGTCGTAGGTCAGCAGGCGGTGGTCAGCGGCCAACGACTCGAAATCGAACAGATCCAGCCGCCGCACGGCATCCCGGCTGAGCATGACGCCGTGCGCATAGCCGACCGGCGACCCGGAACCGGTGAACTGGTAGGCGATCCGCGCGCCCTCGCGTGTGAAGTACCTGTCCGAACACATCAGCCCGCTCCTCGACGTCCACCCATCCGACCGGTTCTGCCGAACCCCAAATTTTGTACCCCATACAGCTAGGGGGTATCAAGCGATTCGGGCGAAGGGAACCTTTTACCAAGTAGCTGAGTAATTGGTGCCCTTCACTCCGCACCCGAACGGGAACGCCAGTGCCGTCCGCGGGGATTCAGTTCGCGCCCAGCTCCCCCTTGGTTCGTTTCCAGTTTTGGGAGCGGTACCAGATGTGGGAATGTGGTGCTGTGGACACGCTTGATCTGCTCCTGCACCCCGTCCGGCTGCGCATCGTGCACGCCATGTCCGGCGCGCGCACGCACACCACGTCCGACCTGTGCGCCCGCCTGCCCGACGTCCCCAAGACCAGCATCTACCGGCACGTCGGTCTGCTGGCCGAGGCGGGCGTGCTGGAGGTCGCCGACGAACAGCGCGTGCACGGTGCCGTCGAACGCCACTACCGGCTGCGCCGCGAGCGGGCGAGGATCGACGCCGAGGACGCCGCGTCGATGTCCCTGGCCGACCACCGCCACGGGTTCGCCGTGGGCATGGCCGCCCTGCTCGCCGAGTTCAACGCCTACCTCGACCGGGAGGGCGCCGACCCGACCGCCGACTCGGTGGGCTACCGGCAGGGCACCCTCTGGCTCAGCCCGGACGAACTCGCCGAGATGATCGACGCGCTGCGCCAAGTCCTCGCGACGAGGTCGAGCAACGAACCCGCGCCGGGGCGCAGACCCCACTTGCTGAGCCTGATCCTGTTCCCCACCGAAGAACCCGGCGCTTGACGCACCAGGCGGGGCAGCTACTCGCCGGTGAGCCCGTCGATCGACTCCCGGAGGAGGTCCGCATGGCCGTTGTGCCGCGCGTACTCCTCGATCATGTGGCACAGGATCCAGCGCAGGCTGGGTGCCCTGCCGTCCGACCGGGGACGCCTGCTCGGCTGCTCCAGGCCACCGTTGGCCAACGCCTCCGCGACCAGGGAACGGGAACGGGCCACAGCGTCCTGCCAGAGCTCGCGGAGTTGCTCCGGGGTGTCCTCGGCGGCCGAGTGCCAGTCCCAGTCAGGGTCGGCGCTCCAGTCCACCGCGTCCCACGGGGACGCCACGTCGAGCCCGTGCAACCGCCGGGCGAACCAGCCGTGTTCCACGTAGGCCAGGTGCTTGAGGATCCCGCCGAGGGTCATCGGCGAGGGGCCGACGGTCACTGCCAGGCCAGCCGCGTCGAGCCCATCGCACTTCCACGCCAGGGTCGCGCGCTGGTAGTCCAGGAACCCCAGGAGGGTGGCGGTCTCGTCGCCCGCGATGGGCGGATCCAGTCGCCCCTGCTCGTCCACGTTGGTCACGGCTGGTGAGCTTACCCGCGCGGTCCGCGGCGGCCAGTGGTTTTTCAAGACGCGGCCGGGCTTTCGGGCACATGCGTCCGAGACCGCGCGGACGGGTAGCCAATAGCAGTGAGCAGTGAAAACGTGCACATCGCGCCCATCTGGGCGGCGGTGGCCGATTGCGGCGCGGGAATGAGCCTGCGCCGCTGCGGCGTTGCGCGAAGCGAACCACTGCTGAAGTCCTGATCTCTCGGAAGGCGGCTCATGGACAACCGGACAACGGCCTTGATCACCGGGGCATCGTCGGGCATCGGCCAGGCCTACGCGCAACGCCTCGCGGCGCGCGGCCACGACCTGGTCCTGGTGGCCAGGCGCGCGGACCGGTTGGCGGAACTCGCCGCAGACCTGCGCTCCGTGCACGTCAAGGCGCTGCCGGTGGACCTGGCCGTGGGCGATGGCATCGCGGCCGTGGAAGCGGAGATCGCCGGGAATCCGGATCTCGCGGTGGTGGTCAACGCGGCCGGGATCGGCGCTCTGGGGCCCCTGGTGGATGCCGACGTGGCCGACGTCGAGCAATTGGTCACGCTGAACGTGCTCGCGCTGACTCGGCTGTCGCGCGCGGCCTTGTCGGCGTTCCGCGCACGCGGTGGTGGGCAGCTCGTCAACATCGGCTCGCTGGGCGCCTTCCGCGCGCCGCCCGGTGGGGCGGCCTACGGCGCGTCCAAGGCGTACGTGCTGCACCTCTCCCGCGCGCTGCAACGCGAGACCGCCGACACCGGCACACAGGTCCAGGTCGTCCTGCCGGGACCGGTCCGCACCGAGTTCTTCGACGCGGCCGGGAGCGATGCCACGCTATTCCCCGACGAATCCTTCATCACCGCCGAGGAACTGGTGGACGCGGCGCTCTCCGGACTCGACCGGGGCGAACTCGTGTGCATCCCGACCCTGCAGGACGTCGCCGCGTGGGAGCGGGTCGCAGCCCTGCAGGACGAACTGCGCGATCTGGCCGGACTGCGCGGGATCATCGCCCCTCGATACACCCCGGCAAACCGAACAAAATGAAAATAACGGTCTGCCAGGACCGTTCGTACCTGCACCGCAGCTCGTGACCTCTCCGCCCGCCGGGCCGAAACACGCCATCGACCAATTTGGATCCAAATTCGACCCCGGGACCGAGGAGCGCGGGCTCGGCCCTCCGAGGACTTGGATGGGTGGACGGCTTGCGGGGAGTCCCGGCTGACTCCGTGCCGATTTCGCGCGAAATCGGCAAAAACCCCACGCCGATGCGGCTTCCCCGAAGTGATCGACATCGTCTTTCGCCTGGTCATGAAGGCGGCGCCGATCCCGGTCGTGTTGCCAGTGCATTAACTCCACGGCGCCGATCTTTGCCGCAGGAATTGGATTTGATCTGATAGCTTCACCCCAGCGAACGAGGCGATCTGACGGAATCGAGCCCAATGAACCGAAGTATCCGCGCAGTCCTGATTCTCCTGATCGCCACGCTCTGCCTCGGCACGGCCGCCTGCGGCATCGAACCGGCAACCGCCAGCCGCGGCCCCGGCACGGTCGTCATCGACACCGCGAACTATCCATCCACATTGGATCCAGGAAAGCAGTACGACACCGACACCTACTCGGTGTACCGCAACATCTTCGACCAACTGCTCCGCCGGGACTCCCGCACGAACGCCGTCGTGCCGTGGCTCGCGACGGCGTGGCGGCAGACCGACCCGGTCACGTGGCGGTTCACCATGCGGCAAGGCGTCACCTTCAGCGACGGCAGCCCGCTGACGGCGAACGACGCCGCCTTCTCCATCAACCGGATCCTGGACAAGAAGTTCGGCAGCCAGCAGTACGCGAACTTCTCCGTTATCAGCCAGGCCAGCGCCGACGGCGCGGACCTGGTGGTGCGCACGTCGGTCCCCTCCCCCACGCTGCTGAGCTACCTGACGACGCTGTCCGTGGTCCCCCAGGCGTACGTGCAGCGGGTGGGCGACAAGAAGTTCGCCGTCGCCCCGATCGGATCCGGCCCGTTCGTCCTGCAGTCCGCCACCGCCGGTTCGGAAGTGGTGCTGCAGGCCAATCCGCGCTGGTGGGGCCCGCCGACGCAGATCCGCACCGCCGTCTTCCGCGCGGTGCCCAACATGGCCAGTCGGGTGGCCGACCTGCAGTCCCGCAAGGCGGATCTGGCCACCACGCTCACCCCGGACGCGGCCGACCAGATCCGCCGCGACCCGAAGCTCGCCATCCTGTCCACGCCCACCGAGCGCGTCGCCTACGTCGCCTTCAACGCCATCGGCGGCGGGCCGACCAACGATCCGCGCGTGCGCAAGGCCATCGCCGAAGCGATCGACTACGACGCGCTGATCCACAACCTGCAACGCGGCTACGCCCAGCCGATCAACTCGATGGCGACGCCGCTGGCCTTCGGTTACGACACGTCGCTGCCGAACAACAAACACGATCCGGAAGACGCGAAGCGCCTGCTGCGGGAGGCCGGGGCGGTCGGCGCGAAGCTGGTCATGGCCACGTCGCCGTCGTTCGATCCGCAGGTCGTGCAGGCCATCCAGGCCGACTTGGCCGCGGTCGGGCTCCAGGTCGAGATCCAGAACAGCGACCAGGCGACCTACCTCAAGAAGGTGCAGGACCCCGCGCACAACTGGGGTTCGGTCCGGTTCGGCAGGTGGTCCTGCTCGTGCCTGGACTCCGACGGCGTCATCTACCCGCTGTTCCACACCGGCGAGATCTGGAGTTCCTACAGCAATCCGGAATTCGACGGGCTCGTCGAGCAGGCCCGCGAGGTCACCGATCCGCAGCACCGCATGGCGTTGTACCGCGCCGCGTTCGAACTGCTCAACCGGGACCTGCCCGGCATCGGCCTGTTCCAGTCCTACGCGATCTACGGCGCGAACTCGCGTCTGCAGTGGACACCGGACGCCTCGGAAAGCCTGTTCCTCGACCAGATGAAGGTGAGCTGACATGACGGCGATCGCGATGCCCACCCGTCGGCGCACCAGCAGCATCCCGGCCACGCCGCGCTACGTCGCGGGCCGGATCGGGCAGGCCGTGCTCGCGCTCTTCGGCGTGACCACCATCGTCTTCTTCGCGCTGCGCCTGTCCGGCGACCCCGCCCGGCTGCTGGTGCCCGAAGGCGCCACGGCCGAGGACATCGAGCGCGTCCGCGACCAGTTGGGGCTGAACGCTTCCCTTTGGCAGCAATACCTTTCGTTCCTCGGCAACGCGGTGCGCGGCGACCTCGGCTACTCCTTCGTGCAGAACCGGCCCGCGACGACGCTCATCGCCGAACGGCTGCCCTACACCGCCAACCTCGCGGTCGCCGCCCTGCTGTTGTCCCTCCTCTTCGGGGTTTCGATCGGCGTGATCACCGCGCTCAACCGCGGTCGCTGGCAGGAACGGGTGCTCATGCCCATCGTGCTGATCGGGCAGGCGATGCCAGCGTTCTGGACCGGCTTGCTGCTGGTGCTGGTGTTCTCGGTGGGACTGCGCTGGCTGCCTTCGACCGGTTATGACGGCCCGCTCTCGCTGCTGCTGCCCAGCGTCACCCTCGCGTCGCTGTCGGCCGCCGCGATCGCCCGCGTGACCCGTGGCGCGGTGCTGGAACAGCTCTCGCAGGACTACGTCCGCACCGCGCGGGCCAAAGGCGCCGGGACGACCCGCCTGGTCGTGCGACATCTGGCCCGCAACAGCGCGATTCCGGTGCTCACCGTCGCCGCGCTGGAGCTGGCGAATCTGCTCGGCGGCGCGGTGGTCACCGAGGTGATCTTCGCCTGGCCCGGCATCGGGCAGCTGACCATCCAGTCCGTGGCCGCTCGGGACTTCCCCGTGGTGCAGGCGATCGTGCTGTTCGCCTCGGCGGTCTACATCGTGATCAACCTGCTCACCGATCTGCTCTACTGCGTGATCGACCGGCGAGTGGCCAGCGGCCTGACCGGGGGTGCGGCATGAACCGGCGAGGCGTGCTCATCCCGCTCGTAGTGCTCGCGATCTACGTGCTGGCCGCGATTTTCGCGCCACTGCTCGCGCCGCACGACCCGAATGCTGTCACGCTGGCACAACGGCTGCTGCCGCCCGGCGCGCACCACCTGCTCGGCACGGATGCGCTCGGCCGCGACGTGCTGTCCCGCGTCATCTACGGCGCTCGGGTCTCGCTGCTCGTCGCGGTGGGCGCGGTGCTCGTCGGCGGGGTCGTCGGAGTCGCGCTCGGCATGATCGCGGCGTGGCGCGGCGCGAAGGTCGGTGCCGTGCTCATGCGGCTCGTGGACATCGTGCTTTCGGTGCCGTTCTTCCTGCTCGCGATCCTCGTCGTGGCGGTGCTCGGACCGAGTCTGCTCAACGTCGTGGTGTGCCTGGCGCTGGTGCGCTGGCCGCGCTACGCCCGCGTCGCGCACTCCGCGACCCTGCAGACCCGCAGCCGCGGCTTCGTCCGGGCGGCGACGGCGACCGGCGCGCCGGGCTGGTGGATCGTGCTGCGACACGTGCTCCCCGAGGTGCTGCCGGTGGCCATCGTCGTCGGCACGCTCGAGCTCGGGCTGATGGTGATCTACGAAGCGTCGCTGTCGTTCCTCGGGTTGGGGGTGCAGCCACCCACGGCGTCCTGGGGCTCGATCCTCTCCGATGGCCAGCAGTACATCGCCTCCGCCTGGTGGCTGGCGACGTTCCCCGGCATCGCGCTGTTCCTGCTGGTGCTGGCGGCGAATCTGCTGGGCGACGCGGCGCGCGACCGGCTCGACCCGGCCAAGCGCGCGGAGCTACCGCGCTCCCGGCTCTTCCAGCGGGCCACGATGCGGAGGAAGGCGGCATGATCCCCGACTACCGCGACGAGTTCACCGGCAAGCGCGTGGTCATCACCGGCGCGGCCGGACTGATCGGCACGTGGACCGCCGAGGCGTTCCACGCCCAGGGTGCGGAGTTGCTGCTCTCGGACAACAGGTCCGAGCCGTTGGCCAGTCTCGCCGGAAAGCTTGGCGCGCACGGTGTCGTCGCCGATCTGAGCACCGCGGACGGTGTCACGGCGTTGACGGACGCGATCGACGCGCGTTGGCCAACCGCCGACATCCTCATCAACAACGCCGGTGTCTACCCGCGCACTCCCGTGTCCACAACGGACAGAGCAATGGTCGAGCGCATCTTCGACATCAACGTCATCGCGCCCTACCAGCTCGCCCAGCACGTGATCGCCGCGATGACCCGGACCGGCACCACGGGCTGCATCGTCAACATCTCCTCCGGCGCCGCCAAACGGCCCACCCGGACCGGCGGGGTGTACTCGGCGAGCAAAGCGGCGCTGGAAATGCTCACCCGCTCGCTCGCGCTGGAAACCGGCGAAGCCGGGATCCGCGTCAACTGCGTCGGCCCCGGCTTCGCGCCCGGCAGCGAAGTCAGCGAGCTGCCCGACGAGCACATCGCGAAGATGCGCGCGGCGATCCCGCTGGGCCGCACGTCCGGGCCGGGCGACGCGCCGTCGGCGATCCTCTGGCTGTGTTCGAACGCGGCCTCCTTCGTCACCGGCACCACGCTGGACGTCGACGGCGGTCGCACTGCGGGCGACTTCACCCCAACAGGAGGTGGATCATGACCTATCCGTGGCCCGGTGGGGCGCGTGCCGCCGTGTGCTTCACGCTCGACTTCGACGGCGAGTCGCCGTACCTGTGGCGCACCAGGAACAACCCCGGCGACGCGGTCGGCGAGCTGGAGCAGCGCCGGTACGGCCTGCGGCGCGGGATCATGAACCTGCTGTCCATGATGGACAACCTTGGGCTGCGCGCCACGGTCTTCGTGCCGGGTTGGATCACGGATCGGTACCCCGACCAGGTCGCCGAGGTGCACCGCCGGGGGCACGAACTCGCGCTGCACGGCTGGTGCCACGAACCGCCGACAACCTTGGCCCGCGACGAGCTGCACCGCACCCTGGTGCGCGCCGCCGACGCGCTCAGCGCCATCTCCGGCGAGCGGCCCACCGGCTACCGCTCGCCCAGCTGGGACATGAACGCCGCGATCTTCCCCGTGCTGCACGAACTCGGCGTCGACTACGACAGCTCGCTGATGGGCGACGACCGGCCGTACCTCGTGGACGGTCTGGTCGAGGTTCCGGTGGACTGGGCCACCGACGACGCGCCGTACTACCGCTACGTCGGCGGTGATCCGCGGCCACCAGCGACGACACCGACGCTGCGGGGCGGTTGGGCCGCGGAGATCGCGGCGGCCAAGCAGCACGGCACCCTGTGCATGCTCACCGTGCATCCGTGGATATCGGGGCGACCCGCTCGCGTCGCCGCGTTGGAAGCACTGCTGGCACCGGTCGTCGAAGACCACGCGGTGTGCATGCCGACTGTCCGCGAGCTGGCGGAGCACCACCGCAAGCACGGCGAAGGCTACGACGTTTCACTTGAGCGGTTGGGCAGGCCGGAGCATGACTGAACTGCTGGACGTGCGGGACCTCCGCGTCGACTTCGGCGCCGGACGCGAGGCCGTGCGCGGCGTCGACCTGAGCATCGGGCGCGGGGAAACCCTTGCCGTGGTGGGCGAATCGGGCTGCGGCAAGAGCCTCACGGCGCTCGCGCTGCTCGGTCTGACGCCCCCGGCCGCTCGGGTGTCCGGGTCCGCGAAGTTGGCGGGCACCGAGCTGATCGGCCGCGATGATCGGGAACTGCGCAAGATCCGGGGCGACCGGGTGTCGATGATCTTCCAGGACCCGATGAGCTCGCTCAACCCCACTGCGAAGGTCGGCGCCCAGATCGCCGAGGTCCTCGCGATCCACACCCCGATGCGCCGGTCCGCGCGGCTGCGACGGGCGGTGGAGCTGATGGAGTCGGTGGGCATCACCGACGCGGCGGCGCGGGCGAGGCAGATGCCGCACGAGCTCTCCGGCGGGATGCGCCAGCGCGTGATGATCTCCATCGCGCTCGCCGGTCAGCCGGATCTGCTGATCGCCGACGAGCCGACCACCGCGCTCGACGTGACGGTGCAGGCCCAGGTGCTCGCACTGCTGCGGGAGCGCACCCGCGATACGGCGCTGCTGTTCATCACGCACGACATGGGAGTGGTCGCGGAGATCGCGGATCGAGTCGCGGTGATGTACGCGGGCAAGGTCGTCGAGACCGGAACGGCGCGCGAGGTGCTCGAATCGCCCAGCCACCCCTACACCGCGGCGCTGCTGCGTTCGGTGCCCGACCCGGACCAGCCGCCCATCGGTGAGCTGCCGACCATTCCCGGACAGGTACCGGCCGTCGGTGAACGCATCGAAGGCTGCCCGTTCCGGCCGCGCTGCGCCCGCGCCGACGACGCGTGCGGCACGGCGCCCGAACTCTCCGGTGACAGCCATGTGTCGGCGTGTTGGCACCCCGAGACAGGGATGGAGGTCGCGTGATGACGGATCTCGTTGTCGCGGAAGGACTGGTGAAGCGCTACCCGGTGCGCGGCGGCACGGTCGCCGCGGTGGACGGGGTCGGGCTGCGCATCCCGCGTGGCACGACGTTGGCGCTGGTCGGCGAGTCCGGCTGCGGGAAATCCACGACCGGACGGCTGCTGCTCGCGCTGGAACGTCCCGACGAGGGCACCGTCGAGGTGTCCGGGCACGCGGTGCACTCGATCGCCAAGCGCGAGCTCCGCCAGCTCCGGCGCAGCATGCAACCGGTGTTCCAAGATCCGTACGACTCGCTCAACGGCCGGATGACGGTCGGGCAGATCGTCGCCGAACCGCTGCGGGTGCACCGGTTCTCCGGCGACATCGGGGCGCGGGTGCGCGAGCTGCTGGACGCGGTCACGCTGTCCCCCGCGCTCGCCGAGCGCTATCCGCACGAGCTCTCCGGCGGCCAGCGCCAACGGGTCGCGATCGCACGGGCCATCGCGTTGGACCCGGAGTTCCTGGTGTGCGACGAACCGGTGTCCGCATTGGACGTTTCCGTGCAGGCGCAGGTGGTCAACCTGTTGCGGCGGCTGCAGGACGAGCGGGGCATCACGTACCTGTTCATCAGCCACGACCTGGCGCTGGTGCGGTACCTGGCGCACCGGGTCGCCGTCATGTACCTCGGCCGGATCGTCGAAGAGGGCGACACCGAAGAACTCTTCGCCGACCCGCGCCATCCCTACACGCAACTGCTGCTCGCCGCCGTACCCCGGCCGCGCGTGCGGGAACAGGCCCGTCCGGACACCATCCGGCAGATCGGCGAGCCCACCGGCGCGTTGGCGCAGCGCACCGGGTGCGCGTTCGCGCCGCGCTGCCCGCTGGCAACCGACCGCTGTCGCACGGAAGATCCCGCACTGCGACCGCTTTCCGGCAACCGCGCGGCAGCCTGCCACTACGCCGAGACAGCACAGGTCGGTGCAGCATGATCACCCGCGACGAGTACGGCATCCCCACCGTTGTCGCCGAAACCGAGCAGCGGGCCTGGTTCGAGCTCGGCTGGGCCGCCGCCGAGGACCGGCTGTGGCAGTTGGAATACGACCGGCGGCGGGCACGCGGGCGATGGGCCGAGGTGGTCGGTGCGGCCGGGCTACCGGCCGACCGGCTCGCGCGCAGGCTGCGGCTGGCCGACGCGGCTGCGGTGGACGTCGCGGCCATGGATCCGCAGACGCTGGGCACTTTCGAGCAGTACGCGGCCGGGATCAACGCGTACGTGGCCGAGCGCGGCACACCGGTCGAGTACGACCGCGGTGGGATCGGCTGGGAGGCGTGGACTCCACGGGATTCCGTGCTGGCGTTCAAGATCCGTCACGTGCTGATGGGCACCTGGCAGTACAAGATCGCCCGTGCGGTGCTGCGCGCACGGGCCGGGGCGGAGGTGGCTGAGAAGCTGAACCCGCGGCCGCTGCCGGGCATGCGGGTGACGGTGCCGCCGCTGGACCGGATCCCGGACCGCGACCCGCGCGCCGAACTGCTGGAGCAGGCCAGGGCGGACGTCGAGGCGGCGGCCGAGCACCTGGGTTTCCTCGCCGAGTCGGAAGGCGGCTCGAACGCCTGGGTGCTCGGCCCCAGCCGCACGAAGACGGGAAAACCGTTGCTGGCCAACGATTCCCACCGCGCGCTCGACGCGCCGAACACCTACTGGCAGGCGCACCTGAGCTGCCCGGAGTTCAGCGCGTCCGGCGCGACGTTCCCGGGCATCCCCGGCTTTCCGCACTTCGGGCACAACGGCCGGGTCGGCTGGGCGATCACGAACGCGGCAGGTGACGCGCAGGACCTGTTCGTCGAGCAGTTCCGCGACGGACAGGTCCGGACGGCGGACGGTTGGGAAGTCGCTGAGGTACGCGACGAGCGCATCGCCGTGCGCGACGGCGAAGACCACATCGAGCGCTGCTGGCTGACGCCGAACGGTCCGGTGGTGCACGGCGATCCGGCCAGTGGCGCTGCGGTGTCGTTGCGGTGGACGGCCACCGACGGCGCTTGCGAGCAGTTCGGCGTGCTGCGGCGGATGTTGTTGGCAGGCGACGTGCACACCCTGCTCGACGCGCAGGACGGCTGGGTGGACCCGCTCAACAACCTGGTCGCCGCGGACGTCGATGGACACATCGGCTACCTGCTGCGCGGTCAGCTGCCTGCCCGCGAAAGCCTTGCGGCGGCTCAGGTTCCGGTGCCCGGCTGGAAGCGCGAGCACCACTGGCGCGGACGCGTGGCCTTCGACGAGATGCCGCGGACCGAAGATCCGCCTGATGACATCATCGTGACGGCGAACAACACGGTGACGGCCGACGAGCGGCCGTTCGTCTCGCACGCGCTCAACGATTGCTACCGCGTCGAGCGCATCCACGAGCTGGCGGCGGCATCCGGTCCGGCGACCGCCGCGGACATGCGGGCCTGGCAGGGCGACACCCGCTCGGTCGCGGCGCGGCGGTGGTCGGAGCTGCTGGCCGCGCGGGGGCCGTTCACGGGCGACGCCGAGCACGCTCGCGCGCTGCTCGCATCGGGCGAAGGCGACCTGGGGCCCGGCAAGACCGTGGGTTTGGTGCACGCGTGCTTCCGTCGGGAGGTCGCGCGCCGGGTGCTGGATCGCGAGATCGGCGCAGAGACGCGGGCGTGGCTGATGGAATGCGGACTGCCGGGCATGCCGGTGGTGCTGCGGCGCTGGTTCGCCCACCTGACCTGGCCGCGTGACGGCGTCCTACCAGCTCAGGAACTGGATGACGAACTGCTCGCCGACGCGCTCGCCGCGGCCTGGCGGCAGGCGAACCGGTCCGGGCTTCGGCCGTGGGGCGAGGTGCACCGAACGGCGGCCCGCCATCCGCTGCATCCGGTGGTGGGCGACGAGTTCGACCCGCCGCGCGTGGGACTCGGCGGCGACAACGAGACCATCCAGAACGGCGCGTACGGCTGGGAACCCGGCGCGGCCTTCGACATCACCAACCTGTCGGTGTACCGGCAGGTCCTCGACCTCGCTGAGTTGGACTCGTCGGGATGGGTGATTCCCGGCGGAGCCTCCGGACAGCCCGGCACGGCGCATTACGCTGATCAACTGAGCAGTTGGCAACGGCACGAGCTCGTCCCGATGCATCCGGAGGTGACGCGAGCAGGTGAGTGACCGGCCTCCCGAATCGGCCGGTTTGGTCCGTGCCGCGTACTTCGCGGTCCGCGAGGCGGTGCTGAACCGGCAGTTGCTACCTGGCCAGCGGGTGACGGTGCGCCCCTTCGCGGAACAGCTCGGCATCTCACCGACGCCGGTGAAGGCCGCGCTGGCGATCCTCGAACGCGAGGGCTTCCTGGTGGCACGCCAGCATTCCGGCTACTTCGTCGCCGAGCTGACGGCAGCCGACATGCGCGACATCTACGAGCTGCGCGCGGCCATGGACACGCTCGCGGCTCGGGACATCGCCCGGAATCGGCCGCCGGAACTGATGGAACGGCTCCGCGACCTGATCCACGGGCAGCGCCGGGCACTGAACGGCGGCGACGTCGAACGCTACGCCGAACTGGACCGCGAGTTCCACGCGCTGATCTGGCGGGGCTCGTCGAACCGCCGACTGCTGGCGATCGCGGACCTGCTCGGCGCTCAGCTGCAACTCGGCCAGAACGTGACGATCAAGGTGCCGGGACGGCCCGAGGCGAGCCTCGACGAGCACGAGGAAATCGTGGACGCCCTGCTCGCCTGCGATACCGCCGCCGCCGAACAAGCCACCCGACGCCACGTCACCCAAGTCATCCGCGCCCTCGAATCCGCCCTGCCGACCTGAACGGCGCCATGACCACCTACGAAGGCCACCAGGGGCTGCGTCTGCGGATTTCGGCTTGGGCGCGGGAAACCAGGCCGTTGAAACGTTTGCCGGGGTACCACGGTATCGACTCCAGTTGGTCGAATCCCGGTACCGACTCCATGTGGCGCAGCATCCGGTTCCGCATCTCCGGATCCGGCAGTGGGCCGCGCATGGCCGCGACGTTCTCCAGGAGGTGGTCCGGGTTCGTCGTCGCGGGCAGCGCACAGGTCACCGCCGGATGCGAGATGATCCACTTCAGGAAGAACTCCGCCCAGGTCCGGATGCCGAATTCGCGCGCGAACCCCGGAACCTCCCGGCCCGCCACGAGGTGGTGCAGCCGCGCCTTCTCCAACGGCATGCAGACGAGCACCGCGACACCGCGCTCAGCGGCCGCGGGCAGGATGCGCTCCTCGGCCTGCCGCGTGGCGATCGAGTACCGGACCTGGACGAAGTCCAACTCGCCTCGTTCCAACCAGTTGGCCAGCGGCCCGTAGTAGTTCACGTCGTGGTGCGTCACCCCGATGTAGCGGACGCGGCCCTCTTTTTTCCACGCGTGGAACAACGGCACGTGGCAGTCGACGTTCACCAGGTTGTGGCACTGGATGACCTCGATCTTGCCGTCGTCGGACAGCCGTGCCACCGAGTTTCGGAGGCTGCGTGCCGCCACGTCGTCGTCCCAGAGGTATTCGCCGGTAGCCCAGATCTTGTTGGTCACGAACATCTCGGACTTGATGTTCATCTCGGACGCGAAGGCGGCGAGGTTGGACTCCGAGGCACCGTACAGCGGGGAGGTGTCGACGATCCGCCCGCCGATTTCCCAGTAGCGCCGGAGAACTTCGCGGAGGTGGGCGGTTGGCGCGCCGGGAACGGTGTCGAAGGTCATGAACGTTCCCAGCCCGACCGCGTTCAGGCGCTCATCCGTCCCCGGAATCGGCCTCGTGATCAGGTCTCCCGCTGCTCCACCCGGCTCCGCTGATGCGGCGCTGGCCGGGAGAACGGTCCCCGCAGCACCGAGTGCTGCGGCTGCGAGCACTTGCCGCCGAGTCGCCGTGGACGATCCGGCTTGGCGTTCCGCTGGCACAGCCTCAACTCCTCTTCATTCCCGACGCCTGTTGGCAGGGCGTCACGTCTGACGCCGGGGCTTTCGCCGCGCCCGGTGCGTGTCATTCCGATCAACACCAAGGCTTCCAGCAGCCCGGCGCGGGCGACCACACCTGTTGGGACCGACGAGATACCTTCGGGGTATGGCGATCGATCTGCGGCTGATGCGGTACGTGATCGTGGTTTCCGAGGCGGGCAGCTTCGAGGCCGCTGCCGAGCGCCTGCACATGACGCAACCGCCGCTGAGCCGTCAGATCCGCGATCTCGAACGGGAGTTGGGCGTCGAACTCTTCCACCGCCGTCCGACTCGGCTGACCGAGGCCGGTCGGGTGTTCGTCGAGTCGGCCCGCGAGGTCCTCGCCGCCGCCGAACGGACCGTCGAGCGCACCCGCCACGCCGGACGTGCCCGGACCGGCACCGTGCGGGTCGGCTACACGGTGACGGCGGCGTTCGCCGAGATGCCGAAGCTGTTCGACGCGATGCGCGAGCAGCATCCCGGCATCCGCGTCGACGCCCGCGAGGCGTGGGACTCCGAACTCTCCGCGGCCGCGGAGAACGACGAACTCGACGTCGTCCTGGGCCGCTACGTTGCGACACCGCCGACGTGCCAGCGCACCACGCTGCGGCGCGACCGCTTCGCCGTCGTGGTGGGCAGCGCGCACCCGCTCGCCGGGCGCGACGCGGTTTCGCTCAGCGACCTGCGCGGTGAGACCGTCCGCTTCTTCCCCCGCACATTCGCACCCCGCTACTACGATGCGACGCTCGCCGCCCTGCACAGCACCGGCGAAACCTTCGAGATCTGGGAGAACCCCCTGCCGGGGCTGCGAAACCTCAACGTCCACCTGAAGGATCGAGGATTCATGTTCCTCCCGCTGTCGCTGCGGGACCACCTGCCGGGCGGCGTCGCGTGCCTCCCGATCCCCCACGACCTACCGGTAAACCTGGACATCGCCTGGCGGCGGCCACCACAACCGGCAACGCGCGCCCTCGTCGAAACCGCGTGCCGACTCGCGCGCGAGGAGGGCTGGATACCCGGCCCACCCGGATGACGCGCGGATCCTCATGAGTTCACGTCGAGCCGATCCGGTATCGGGGCCAATGGGAAGTTGTTCCAGAAGAACGCGTCCGCCGCGTGCTGGTCGCCGGGGTAGTTGACCGCCTCGACGATGCGACCGTCCCGGATCCGGAACGCCAGTGCCCAGGTGGTGTCCAGCCCCTCCGGCGCGGTGCTCCAGCCGCGGTGCAGGTCCACGACCCACTCGCCGTCCGCGGCGAGGAAGTACGTCTCCGCCCGCATCCCGGCACGGCCGAGTTGGGTGAAGAACGCGATGACCTCGTCCACTCCGCGCTTCGTGCCCGCCAGCGGGTGGTGGCCGGGGATGGTCCACGAGATGTCGGCGGCGAAGAACCGATCGCGCAGCGCGTCGAGGTCGCCCTCGGCGTAGGCGGCGTAATACTCCCTGATCAGCGTGACGTTGGGATGCTCACGTCCGCTGGCGGCAGCCGCTGGGCCCGCAACGGCTCCGACGGCGAGACCGGCCGCCGAAAACCCGGCCGCGCGCAGCAGCGCCGCACGAGAGACTCCAGCCATTGGTGCTCCTTCCTGAGACGACGTCGAATCGGGAAAACCCCGCGAAATCCAGGAAACCGGCGCTGCCACCACGAGTCCAAGACCTTTGGCCATACAGTGAACGCATAGGTCACGACCAGGCAGGAGGCCGCCGCGTGGACGTGGATACCCGCACCCTGCGGTACTTCGTCGAACTCGCGGAGCAGCTGAACTTCACCCGCGCCGCGGAACGGCTCTTCATCTCGCAGCCCTCGCTGAGTCGACGGATCCGCCGCCTGGAGGAGGACCTGCGAACCCCGCTGTTCGAGCGGACCGGCCGCGAAGTCCTGTTGACGCCTGCGGGCAAGGCATTTCTGATCGCGGCGCGGCAACTGATCTCCGATTGGCATGCCGCGCAGCAGACCGCCCGAGCTGCGGGCAGATCCCGCGCCCTGCGGGTCGGATTCTCAGCTTCGGGAGCCGGACCACTGGCTACCCAGGCGTATGCCGAGTTCATGCGCCGCCAACCGAGTGTCCGCGTCGAGCCGAAACGCTTCGACTGGGGCGGCGAGGTCCTGGCGCTGCACGAAGGGTGGGTCGACGTCGCGTTCGTGTGGCTGCCCGCTCGAACGATCGGACTGCGCACTGAGATCGTGAGCGTGGAGCAACGCATGGTCGGCCTACCCGCATGGCACCCGCTGGCCGAACACGACGCCGTCTCGATCAGGGACCTCGCCGCGGAGCCGATCATGTGGACCCGACGGGCACCGAGGGAATGGGTGGATTGGTGGGCGGTGAATCCTCGACCAGACGGCAGTGAACCGATCTGGGGCCCGGAGAACGACAACGTCGAGGAGATGCTCGAACACGTGGCCTCGGGTGCGGCGATCTGCATCAGTCCGGAGTCGATGAGCGCGAACTACGGCCGCGCCGACATTGCCTGGCGCCTCATCACCGACATCGCACCCCTGCGAATCGCGCTGTGCACACCAGCCGAAACCTCGGACCCCCTGATCATGACCTTCGCCGCGGTAGTCCGCCAACTCGCCACCAACCCGACCCGAACCTCCTGAACGCGCACCGGTCCAGCTTCGCACGTGCCCAACGGTGCTGGGCGAGGCAGTGGCCAGCGCAGGTTGTCCTATATGGACAGATTTGCTAGGAGTAGGTGCAATCGTGTTGGTGCGACTTCTGTGCCCGAAGCCGCGAGGGAAGGCTGTGGTTTTCGCTGATTCTCGCGAAATCGCCACGCGCCGAAGGTTCCGCTACACGATCATCCGAGGACGAACGGGAGTCTCGCGGCCAGCTCGCCCAGCTCGGCCTTCTCCGCGTCGGTCGGGGCACGCCGTCCGGTGCCGACCAGCAGCGCGTCCTCGTCGGAGAACGACGCGGGGAACGCGGCTCCGGCGATCTTCTCCAGCATCTCGCGTGACCGAGCGAGCCCCTGCGCGGGCACTTCCGCCGCGTCCGGGAGGTGTGCAATCAGGTCGAGGTGGTGCAGCGTCCACTCCAGGACGTACGCGGCGAGGTAGTCGGCCGCCGTGAGGACCTGATCACGGGTGCTGACCCGCAGCCCCGGATCGGCGAGTTCGGCGGCGCGGCCAGCGGCGGAGCCGACGTCGTCGAGGTGGAACTTGAGCAGCCACGGCTCCTCGTACGCGGCGGCCAGCCGGACGATCAGCGCGTCCAGCGGGTCGTCGCCCGTCGGCGGCGTTTCAGCGACGTCCCAGTAGGTCAGCGCGTTCCGGGTGGGCTCCGCGTCGGCGGGTGTCACGAGGGTGATCAGGACGTCCTGAGCGTCGATGACCAGGTGGCACACCAGGTCCCGCACGAGCCAACCCGCACAACCGGACGGCTGCGCGAAGTCCTCGTCCGAGAGCTCGGCAACCGCCGTCCGCAACGCTGCCCAGGAGGGTGAGAAGAGATCCACGGCCGCAAGCTAGCAGCAGCCGTCCGCTCCCAGCGACCAATTAGGCCACCCCCGCGAATGCCGCGTTCAGAGGCGCAGGAGGTGGACTGGGGTCGGGTGGACTTGGAGCCCAGTTGCCCGCTCACGACCCCGTTCGGGTGAAGGGTGAGGGGCACCTGTGACCGAGTAACTGGGTCACAGGTGCCCCTCACCCCGTGACGTCACCCCTGTGGGGGCTTGTCGGGTGGGTTTGCGGGGGTGCGGCTGGGAGGTCGCGGGATCGGGTTACATGATCGTGTTGAGAACTTGCACTTGGCCCCGGACAGTGGTTTCCGACGTCGAGCTACTGGACTGGGGGCTGGGATGCGGTTTGCAACAGCGTGGCGCATCACCGTCGTGGGCGTGCTCGCCTTCGCACTGACGGCTTGCTTCGGACCGCAGCCGTCCGTTGCGACGGTGACTGCCTCAATACCCGATCGGGCCGCACAGGTCGCTCCCAGCGAGCCGCTGGTCGTCAACGCTCACCAGGGCACACTCACCTCGGTCACCGTGACCGCGAACGGCGCGCCGGTGCCCGGTGCGGTGGAGCCCGGTGGCCGCCGGTGGAGCAGCACCGCGCCGCTGGGGTTCGGCACGACCTACCACGTGCAGGCCCAGGCGCAGGACGAGGACCAGCGGTTGTCCATCCCGCTGAATTCCACCTTCAGCACCGCCACGCCCGTGGACACGGTCACCGTCGACCGGACCCGACCCACCGACGGCGACACGGTCGGCATCGCCATGCCGGTGTCGATCTACTTCAGCAAGCCGGTGACCGACCGGGCCGCCGTCGAACGCCGCCTGTCGGTCGAGCCGTCGGTACCGACCGAGGGTTCGTTCCACTGGATGGCCGATGACCAGGTCAACTGGCGTCCCAAGGAGTACTGGAAACCGGGCACCAAGGTCCGCGTGCGCGCGAAGTTGTACGGCGTGGACACCGGTGGCGGCGTGATGGGAACCGCCGACCACGAGACCAACTTCGTCATCGGGCGGGACCAGCGCGCGGTCGGCGACGTGAACACCCACATGTTCACCGTCTTCCAGGACGGCCAGCAGGTCCAGCAGTTCCCCGCCTCCTACGGCCGCAGCGTCTACCCGACCCAGTACGGCATCCACGTGGCCTTCGAGAAGCACACCTCGGTGCGGATGCGCTCGGACACCTGGGGCGGGCCGCAGAAGGGCCAACCCGGTTACTACGACGAAGTTCTCCCGCACGCCGTGCGGATCTCGAACAACGGGGAGTTCGTGCACGTCAACCCGGCAACCGTCGGCGTGCAGGGCGAGGCCAACGTTTCGCACGGATGTATCAACCTCTCACCGGCCAACGGCAAGTGGTACTTCGACTTCGTGCAGATGGGCGATCCGGTGGAGATCATCGGTTCGGAACGGCCGCTGACCCCGGCGGATGGCGACATCGCCGACTGGACCATCCCGTGGGACGACTACGTCAAGGGCAGCGCGCTCTACCAGCCCCGCTGACCGCGCGGCCCGACCTCGGCGCCAGCCGATCCGACGCCGAACCCCTCGAAGGCGACATCGTCGGCCAGGTGCTCGGCCAGTTGGTCGCGCCACCACGGCGTCTCCACGAAGCCCCGCTTCAGCGACAGCAGTTCCACCGACGCGCTCCACCCGACCACACCCGGCAGGTTGGCCAGGGTGGAGGTGGTGAATTCGAACAGCCCCTTGGTCGAGGTGGCGATGACCTCGCAGAGCAACGAGTTGCCGTCCAGCGTCGCGGCGAGGTAGCGGACGGACCGGTGCCGCCGCATGGCGTCGGCGACCTCGTTGAGCTTGGCCGGTTCGACGCTCACCGTCAGCACCGTCTCGGCCTCCAGCCCGAGGGCCGCAGCCGGGACGATGGTGACCACCGTGGCGCAGCCGTCGCCGGTCATCCGTTCGAACCGCCGCCGCACGGTGCTCTCGTTGAGCTCCAGGACGTCCGCGACGGATTTGAAGCTGGCCCGCCCGTTCTCCCGCAGCACGGCCAGGATCGCCCAGTCGATCTGGTCCAGGTGCGACGGCTCGCACAACGTCGGCTCGGCGACCTGGGACCCGCCGCCGGTCTCGTCGCCGAGCAGCTGGCGGCTCCAGTCGTGCGACACCTTGTAGACGTGCAACAGCAGATCGCTGTACCAGCGCTCGACCCCCGGAATCGTCTGGAGCTCCAGCATGGTCTTCGGGTACCGGGTCGGCCCGGCGTCGACCACCAGCTCGACCGCGATGTCGTACGGCCCGGTGATCAGCGCCGCCCACCGGACGTCGTCGCGCGCCACCAGCTGCGCGGCGACCTCCAGCTGGGTGCCGGGTCGGCAACCGATCCGGACGAAGAACGTCTCCACCGGACCGGTGCTGCCGAGCCTGGGCATCACCGCGACCCGGACCACCCCGTCGGCGACCAGCTGCTGGACCCGCCGGGCCACCGTCGGCACCGAGGTGCCGCAGGCGGCGGCGATCGCCGTCCAGCTCGCCCGCCCGTCCTGCTGGAGCGCCACGACGATTCGCCTGCTGAGGTCGTCGACCGTGTCGAGCCCGGTCAACTTGCGGGATTCGCGGCGGGCGGGACCGGGCAGACCTCGGCCAGGAATTCCCGCACCGTCCTCGTCCACGTTTCCGCCTCCTCGATCTGCGGTGAATGCCCCGACTTCTCGAAGACCACCAGCCGGGCGCCGGGTACCAGTCCGGCGATTGCCTCGCTGCACGCCACCGGGGTGATCCAGTCCGTCCTGCCAACGGTGATCAACGTCGGACAGGTGACGGACGGGAGCACCGGTTTGAGATCGTATTGCGGAATGTTCACCGAGAACGCGTAGTTGTGGGCCTCGTAACGGTACGGCGTTGCCTGGACCCGCTGTTCGACCGTGGCCGGGTCGTAGTGGAAGTCGTACAGCGGGAGGATTTCGCGCCAGCAGTCGCGGAGGTCGTCGTCGTCCCGGACCTGCCCCTCGAAGATCCGGTCCAGCTTCTCCTGGTCGACCTGCACCCGTGCGGAGGCGAGCGCGTTGGCCCGCGCCTGCTCCTCGTGCGAGTTGTCCGGAGAGGTGTCCCGCAACACCAGGGCACGCACCCGGTGCGGATAGCGCGTGGCGTACTCCATCGCCATGAAGCCGCCGTAGGAGCCACCGGCCATGATGATCTGCTCGGCCCCGATCCATTCGCGCAGCGCGTCGATGTCGGCGGCCCACTGCTCGTGGCTGTACGGCCCGTTGCCTTCGCTCTCGCCGGAACCGCGGGCGTCGAACACCACCACCCGGTAGGTGTCGGCGAGCCGGCCGAAGCTGGCCCGCGGCTCCGCTCGGGACCCCAGACCCGGCGCCCCGTGGTGCGCGATCAGCACGGGTGCGTCCTCGGGGCCGAGCACTTCGACCGCCAGCCGGTTGCCGTTGATCTCGACGAACTGCGCGGTCGTGTCGGCGGCGGCGAACTCCGGCGACACCCCGTCCTTCGAACCGTCCTGTGTGGACATTCATGCTCCCGATTCGTCCGAGTGCCTGTCTTTGCTCTTGTTCTTGAAGCGGCGAAGCCGCCCCGACGTGGTGAATTGGCATTCATGATGTCGGGGATCCCACAGCGAGACGGTGTCTGACGTTCCGCTACCCGCACCGCAACTCAAAACGAGTTCGGAAGACAGTCTCATCCGGTCAACGCCTGGTCTGCGGGTTTCGGGCGTCGTTGTACGCCGTCGAAAGCAGGGTCGAGGCGAGCACCAGCAGGAAGATCGCCAGGGACGGGAACAGCGGCAGCCACCACGCGGTGGACATCGCACCAGCCTGCTGCGTCTCGTAGAGGATACGCCCCCACGACCACGTGTTCGGGTCACCGAGTCCCAGGAAAGCCAACCCGGCGGCGGACAGCACGGCTCGTGACGCGGTGAGCACCACCGACACCAGGATCAGCGGGGTCACCGCCGGAACGATGTGCCGCGTGATGATCCACACCGGCGAGTTCGTCATCAGGCGCGCGGCGTCCACGTAGGGCAGCCGCACGACGGCGAGGGCCTGCGACCGCACCACCCTGGTGACCTCGGGCCAGGAGAACGCCGCGATCACCACGATGATGGTCATCGTGCTCGGCCCGACCAGCGCCGCGACCAGGATCATCAGCGGCAGGATCGGCAGGGACAGGATCAGGTCGACGAGCATCCCGATCGCCCCGTCGAGCCGGGGGAAGTAGGCGCCCACGACCGCCAGCAGCGTGCCGACCAGGATGGCGATCAGCGAAGCCGCCGCGGCCACCAGCAGGCTCTGCCGGGCTCCCCAGACCACCTCGGCGTACACGTCCAGTCCGAGGCTGTCGGTGCCGAACCAGTGCTGGGCGGAAGGCGGCGAGAGGACGACATCGCCGTATCCGGCCGGATAGGTGGCCAGCAGCGGCGCCGCGAGCGCCACGACCACCAGCAGGACGAGCACGGCGAGGGCGACCAGGCCCAGCGGCTCCCGGCGGAAACCGCGCCAGGTGGCCAGCGCGGCGCGGGGCATATCGCCAGCCGCCGCCTGCTGTTGCGGTGCGTCCGCGGACACGGGTTCGGAGGTTGTCATCTCTGCACCCCTCACGACGTCTTCACCCTGGGATCAAGCACGCCGTAGACGATGTCGGTGATCATGTTGGCGGCCACGACCGTCGCCGCGAGCAGCAGGAAAGCGCCCTGCAGCACGGGGAAGTCCAGTTGCGTGACCGCTTCGTAGATGCCGCGCCCGATTCCGGGATAGGCGTAGACCGTCTCGATGAGCACCGCGCCACCGACCAGGAAGCCCAGTTGCAGGCCCACCAGCGTGGTGGTCGGCAGCAGGGCGTTGCGCAGCGCGTGCTTCCACAGCACCCGCCGGTAGGGCAGACCGTTCGCGCGGGCGAGGACGACGTAGTCCGCGCCGAGCGATTCGATCAGCGTGGAGCGCATCGTCAGGACGTAAGCGCCCAGTTGCGCGGCCACCAGCGACAGGCAGGGCAGCACGAGGTGCTGGAGCACGCTCAGGTACCACTCCATCTCGTAGGTGCCGTCGGTGAAAGCGCCCCCGATGGGGAACCAACCGAGCCGCAGGCCGAGCACGTAGAGCAGCAGGATGCCCAGGCTCGGGATGAACAGCGACTGCCCGGTGACCGAGACGACCTGCACGGCCCGATCCCACAACCCGCCGGACCGGGCCGCCGCCAGCACCCCGAGCGGAATCCCGAGCAGCACTGTGACCAGCAACGACGATCCGGCCAGCAACAACGTCCAAGGCAGCCGGTCCAGCAATACGCCGAGTACCGGAACGCCCTGGGTGAACGACGTCCCGAGGTTGCCCTGCACCAGCTGGCCCAGGTAGTCCACGTACTGCACCGGCAGCGGCTGGTCCAGCCCGTACTGGGCGAGGATGGTCGCCCGGATCTCGGGTGTCATGTTCGGGCTCGCCAGTGCCAGTGCCGGGTCACCGGGCAGCAACCGAAGCATCAGGAACGTCACGGTCACCGCGAACCAGATGGTGAGAACACCCCGGCCCAACCTCTTGAGCACGAACAACGACAGCGACATCCGGGCGCCTCCCGACTAGCCGACCTTGGTCGCCGAGGCGACCGACACCGGGTTGACGATGGACAGCAGCTCGCTGGGCTCGACGCTGAAGCCCTGCCAGTTGGCGCGATGCGCCACGAAGAGGTTCTGGGTGTACATGATGTTGTCGTACACCTCGTCGCGGACCAGCTTCGCGGCCTGCCGCGCGATGGGGATCTGCGCCTGCTGGTCGAAGGTCACCCGCAGCTTGTTGATCAAGTCGGTCAGCCGCGGATCGTCCACGTGGCCGTAGTTGATCGACCCGTCCGGCAGGTAGGCCAGCGCCATGTTCGTCGCCGGATCGTCCATGATCGCGAAGTTCCCGGCGTAGATGTCGTAGTCCCCCTTGTCCCGCATGGACAGGTAGGTGTTGCGCTCCAGGCCCTGCAGGTCGATCGTGATCCCCGCCTTGGCCGCGCCGTCCTTGACCAGCGTCGCCCACTGCGCGGTGACCGGATCCTGCAACGAGTAGATGAGCCGGAAGCGCAGCGGGAAGTTGCCCGCGGCGTCGGCCTGGTACCCGGCTCCGGTCAGCAGCTGGCGGGACAGCTCCGGGTTGTGCTCGTACTCCGTGATCGACTTGTCGTGGAACTCCGAGAGCACCGGAATCAATTGGTTGGAGCCGGTGGAGACGGCCTGGCCCTGCAACACCACCCGGCGGATCGCGTCGTAGTCGACCGCGTGCGCGAGCGCGAGCCGGACGTCCTTCTTGGCGAGGTCGGGCCGGTCCATGTTGTAGGCCATTTGCGCGTACCCGAGACCGGGCACCTGTTCCACCTTGATCCCGGAGGTGTTCTGCAGCTCCTTGACCTGGGCCGGTGGCAGCGCGTTGGCGATCACGTCCACGTCGCCGTTCTTCAGGGCCAGGATCTCGGTGTTGATGTCGGGGTAGACCCGGTAGACGATCTTGGCCGACTTCGGCTTGCCGCCGGGCACCAACGGGTAGTTGTCGACCCGGTCCAGCGTGTAGCTCTGTCCATGTTGGACGTTGGTGAGCTTGTACGGCCCCGCGCTCACCCAGCCGCCGCCGCTGCCGTCGTTGGCGAACTTCGCCACCGAACCGGCGGGTTCGAACACGTGCTGCGGGACGATGTTGCCCCAGAAGCCGACTTCCGGGATGAGCGAGGAGTCCGGCTGGCTGAGCTTGACCTCGACGCGGGTGTCGGACACCGCAGTCGCCGCGGCGAGGTTCGTCAACTGGCCGTACAGCGTGCCGGACGGCGCGTCCCGCTTGACCGCGTTGAGCGTGTACGCGACGTCCTTGGCGGTCAGCGGGGTGCCGTCGGACCACTTCATGTCCGGTCGGATCTCGTAGTAGCCGGTGGTCGGATCGGTGTACCCCCAGCGCTGCGCGAGCTGCGGCTCCTTCTTGCCGTCCGCGCCGATGCTCAGCAGGTGCGGGTACATCAGGTTGGTGATCCAGTTGTCGCTGCGGCTGTTGCCGATCAGCGGGTTGTAGTTGACCACGTCGGTGGTGGTGGCGATCGTCATCGTCGCGTCGGTGGCGGGCTGGCCACCGGACTCCGGCCTGCTGGGCGCGCAGCCCGCGAGCAGTGCGCCCGCCAGCGCCGCCGCGGCGAGAGCCGCTATCGGTAACCGGGGCATCAGACCCAGACCTCCTTGAGGACCCGCATCGTGTTGCCCCCGACGACCAGGCGGATCTCGTCGTCGCTGTAGCCGTGCTTCACCAGCCAGCCGATGATGTTGTAGAAGCCCTCGGCCGGGTTCTCCAAACCGTCCACGTACGGCACCTTCTGGTACTCCACCGACCCGTGCGCCTGGCCGAGCGAGAGGTTGGCCGCGAACGCGTCGTGCAGACCGACGTGGTCGCCGAAGAGGGTGTCCGGCCCGAAGCTGACGTGCTCGATGCCGACCAGTTCCACGCAGTAGGTGAAGTGGTCCATCACCGAGTCGATGGAGTGCAGCGGGTGCTGCTTGGACAGCGTGGTGTGCGGGGCCGCTTCGATGCCGATCACGCCACCGCGTTCGGCGCAGGACTTGATCGTCTCGTCGTCCTTCATCCGGTTGGTCGGCCACACCGAACGGGCGCCCGCGTGGGTGATGAACACCGGTGTCTTGGACCGCCGGATCACGTCCAGGCCGGTCCGGTCGCCGGAGTGCGAGATGTCGATGGCGATGCCGAGCTTGTTCATCCGCTCGACGGCGCGATCGCCGAGGTAGGTCAGGCCGCCGTCGCCGCGTTCCTTCAGCCCGCTGCCGAGCAGGTTCGCCTCGGAGTAGGCGATGCCCATCTGCCGCACGCCGAAGCCGTACAGCACGTCCAGCCGGTCGATCTCGTTCTCGATCGGCGTCGCGGCCTCCAGCGCGAAGATGTGCGCGATCCGACCGGTCTGCTGGGCGTGCTCGATGTCGGCGACGCTCTCGGCCTTGATCACGAAGTCCTGGTGCGCGAGGTCGGCCATCCGCACCCCGAGGTCGAACAGCACGTCCTGGTACTTCCAGCCCGCGTCGGAGCTGATGCAGCAGGTGCCGTCCATCCCGTTGTCGAACACCGCGGTCAGGCCGGAGCGGGACAGCCCCTGGTACCCGGTGGGTTCGCGGCCCTGCTTGATGTGCTCGCGCAGTTCGCCCATGTCTTCCGGGAAGACCTGGACGTGCTCGTGCAGCGAGATGACCGTTTCCTCCCGCAGCAGGCGGCGGGTGCGCTCGGCCTGCTCGGTGGTGAGTTCGAGACCGGCGTACTCGGGGACGCGGCCGATCTGCGTGGCGTAGGCGAACTCGCGGTAGTCCTTGCCTGCTTCGAGGTACTCGTAGGCCGTGTAGCCGGTGTATCGGGCGGCGGGTTCGAGCACGTGGCTCTCCATTCGTGTTCGCGAGGACCGGTTCTCGGTGCCGCGAGCCGACGCTTCGGGGGGACTCGGCGGTTGACTCAGTCCGGTTTGATCCCGCAGAGTGTCATCATTATTCGGCGCCGATGTCAACGACTATGTTCAATCACGGCAGATTTGGCGAATAGATGAAACTTATCGGCAACACGAGTCATGTGAGATGGCACCGTGCAAGCGCAGCCGACCCGTCGTGACGACACCCCGGCCCGACCCGCGCTCCGGGTCCGGGGTCTCTCGGTCTCCTTCACCGCGGGGCGCGGCGTAGTACCCGCAGTGCGCGGGGTGGACCTCGACGTCGCCCGCGGCAAGCTCGTCGCGTTGCTGGGCGAGTCGGGCTCGGGCAAGTCGGTGACGGCACGCGCCGTCATGGGGCTCAGCGGCCCCGGCGCGCGGGTCGATGCCGACGAGATCTCGCTGGGCGGCACCGATCTCCGCGAGCTCGGCGAACGGCGGCTGCGCGACCTGCGCGGACAGCGAATGAGCCTGGTGTTGCAGGACGCGTTGTCCGCGCTCAACCCGGTGCTGACCATCGGTGACCAGCTCGGCGAGTTGTTCCGGGTCCACAGTGGAGCATCCAGGAAGGCTGCCGCGGCCCGCGCGGTGGACCTGCTCGGATTGGTCGGGATACCCGCCCCGCGACGCCGGGTCGGCGACTACCCGCACCAGTTCTCCGGCGGCATGCGGCAACGCATCCTGATCGCGATGGCGATCGCACTCGAACCGGAACTGCTCATCGCCGACGAACCCACGACCGCGCTCGACGTCACCGTGCAGGCCCAGATCCTCGACCTGCTGGGGCGGTTGCGGGAGCGGCTGGACATGGGCGTGCTGCTGATCACGCACGACCTGGCCGTGGTCACCGAGGTCGCGGACGAGCTGGCGGTGATGTACGCGGGCCGCATCGTCGAGCAGGGCGACGCGGACGCGGTGCTGACCCACCCGGCGCATCCCTACACCGAGGCGCTGCTGCACTCGGTCCCGCGGATCGAGCGCCGGGGCGAGGACCTGCTCACCATCCCCGGTGCACCGCCGAACCCGACCAGGGTGCCAACCGGTTGCCCGTTCCACCCGCGCTGCCACCGGGTCGTCGACCAGTGCCGGGCCATCCGGCCGGACCTGGTGCCCATCGGTGCCGCGCGGGCCACCGCGTGCCACCAGTCGGAGGTGATGCTCAGTGAGTCTGCCGGTTGACCGGAAAACGCCCGTAGCCGTCGCGGAGGACCAGGACGTCGTCCTGCGGGCGGAAGACCTCGCGCGCACCTACTCCGTCGGTTCGTTCCCGCGTCGGAGCCGGGTTTCCGCCGTCGACGGCGTCAGCCTGCGGTTGCGACGCGGTGAAGTGCTGGGCGTCGTCGGCGAATCCGGCTGCGGCAAGTCGACCCTGGCGCGCATGCTCGTCGGCCTCGAACGCCCGGACCGCGGCCGACTGATCTACCGCGGTGAGGACGTGACGGCAGGTCGGAGCCGCGATCGGCGGCGGCTGCGCGAGGGCGTGCAGATGATCTTCCAGGACCCGTACGCCTCGCTGGACCCGCGGATGACCGTGCTGGACCTCATCGCCGAGCCACTCGCCGCCACCGGCTCGGGAACCCGCGCGGAACGCCAGGAACGGGTTGCCGAATTACTCGGGTTGGTGGGACTTTCCACGGAGATGATGAGCCGGTACCCGCACCAGTTCTCCGGCGGTCAACGGCAGCGCATCGGGATCGCGCGGGCCCTCGCACTGCACCCGGACGTCCTGGTCTGCGACGAACCGGTGTCCGCGCTGGACGTCTCGGTGCAGGCCCAGGTCATCAACCTGCTCAGCGACCTGCAGAAGCGGCTGGGCGTCACCATCGTCTTCATCGCGCACGACCTGTCCGTGGTCCGCCACATCGCCGACCGGGTAGCGGTCATGTACCTCGGACGCATCGCCGAAATCGGCGACACCGCAACGATTTACGACGCCCCGGCCCACCCCTACACGCAAGCCCTGCTGTCGGCGGCGCCCCCATCGGAGAGATCGAACCGGGGACAGCTAGCGGACCGCCGAATCCTGGCGGGCGAACCGCCGTCCCCGGTGAACCCGCCAACCGGCTGCCGTTTCAACCCACGCTGCTGGATGGCCCAGGACACCTGCAACCACGAAACCCCACCACTGCGCGAAATCGGAACTGAAAACCGCCTCGCCGCCTGCCATTTCGCAGAGGAGGCCCTGCGCAGGGCATAGTCGCGCGCAGTACGGCGCGAGTTAACGGCGCGGCAGCGCTTCGTAGGCTTCGCGCAGATCACGCGCCTCCCGGAGTTGGCGCGACTCCACTGCCTTGACGACTTCCAGCGCTCGCCAGTGGTTCGACGGGACGTCCGCAGCTGGGGGACGAAGACTGCCGGGCGATCAGGTCCGCGATCTTGCTCGAATTCTCTTCCGCGACAACGGCATCGTACTCCGCAAGCAGTGCCCCATCGCATTTGCAGGTCTCGTCCGCCGTCTTCCAGAAGTCGCGCGACGGAAACTGCCGACCGGCTTCGATGTGCGATATCGAAATTCGCGAGTAGTGAGTCCTCCTGCCCAGTTCGCTCTGCTGAACACCGGCAGACTCCCGCTGTTTCGCAAGCATTGCACCGAGGGCACGACGCCGATCCATGACCGCCTCCGACTGACGTGCCATCACTCCTCCTCGCGTCTCCCTGCTCGTGACCGCTGGACTCCTGACCAGCGCAGCCATCGATCAACGGCAGGCCGTCGATACGAGGTGGGAGTTGGTTCCACCTCCTTTCCCACCTCGACTCCACAACACCTTCTGCGGACAGCCGGTCACGAACCTGGCCGTCCGACCGGTGCCGCGCACTGGCTGCGCGGAGTGCGTCGAGGTCTCCGTCCGCGATTACGCCAAGAGCCACCGTTGCGGGCCGGACTGCCAACAACTACCCGGTGAATACGTGTTTCCAGTGCGCGGGAAGATGCGCACAGCCTTTTTCGATCGGAGCGCACCACCACGATGAGCACAGCAATTGGAATGATGATCGACGACATCCGGGAACGGTTCACCGACGCGCCGCTGCGCATCGGCACCCGCACGACGCCGCTGGCAAAAGCGCAAACCCAACGGGTCGCCGACGTCATCAAGCACCACGTCCCCGACCTGGCCATCGAACCGGTCGGGATCGAAACCTCCGCCGACCTGTGGACCGGTGACCTGTCGCTGCTGGGCGGAAAAGGCAATTTCACCAAGGAAATCGACCGAGCGCTGATCTCCGGCAAAGTCGATATCGCGGTGCACTCCATGAAGGACGTCCCCGGCGACGTGCCCCTGCCCAAGGGAACCGCGTTCGGCGCATACCTACCGCGCGGCGACGTCCACGACGTCGTGATCACCCACGACGGCCGCCCGCTGGCCGACCTGCCCGACGGTGCCAAAGTCGGCACCTCTGCTGTCCGGCGACGCGCCCAGCTGTCCGTCTTCCGCCCGGACCTGATCATCGAACGGATCCGGGGCAGCGTGCACAGCCGGATCAAGAAACTCGACGACGGGGAATACGACGCAATCCTGCTGGCCCGCACCGGACTGCAACGCGTCGGCCTGGATCACCGGATCACCGAAACCCTGCCCACCGCGTGGATCGACGACTACAACCCGGCGATGGTCCCGGCCGTGGGCGCGGCCGTGATCGGGGTCCAGGCTCGCACCGCCGACGAACCGGTCATGGCCCTGCTGGACGAACTCAACGACCCCGACACCGCCCAGCACATCACCGCCGAGCGAACGATGCTGCACATGCTCCGAGGCCACTGCAACAGCCCCATCGCCGGACACGCCCACACCACGGCGGACGACCAGCTCAGCCTCTTCGGCATGGTCTTCAACCGCGACGGCTCGCAATGGGTCCGCTCCCACAGTTGGGGACCCACTGACGACCCGGCCAGCCTCGGCGCATGGGTCGCCGCGGACCTCCTCCGCCAAGGAGCACGCCACCTGATCACCGCCACCCGGAAGTGACCGCACACCCAGCCCCTGGGTCGCGCACCCCGTCACCGGTCGCTCCGCTGCAAACGGGGTCGGGGGGGGGGGGGGGCGCCCCCCCCCCCCCGGGGGGGGGCCCCCCCCCCGGGGGGGGGGGGGGGGGGGGGGGTTAAAC